>JBJEPS010000029.1:0-21084 GCA_051881355.1 Candidatus Fimenecus sp.
GGCGTGCGCATTATCGGTGAAATCACCGCCGAAAAGGTCAAGATTTTGCAGGAGGCAGACGCGATTTTCCGCGACGAAATGGCAAAGACAGGCTATGATCAGCATTTAAGCCAATTCTTCGCCGTTTTGCCCGATGTGAAAACCGTGGGCGTAATGGGCGACCACCGCACCTATGACCACCTGATTGCTCTGCGCGCTGTCACCACGGACAACTTTATGACGGCGGACTGGGCGCAAATCCCCTACGATTTGCTCGCAAAGGTGTCAAACCGCATTACCAATGAAGTGGACCATGTCAACCGCGTCGTCTATGACATCACCTCCAAACCCCCCGGAACGGTGGAGTGGGAATAAAATACGCTTTAATTTTCAGCGGCGGCATATTCCCGCCGCTGTTTTTTTGTAACTTTTGCATTTATTTTTTGTTTTGCATTGATTTTTCATTAATTCTTTCGTTAGTTTACATTTTGCACGGTCTGCATTTTTCATTTGTTGAAAATTTCGAATGTATAGCCCACCTTTGTCCAATTTTCCCAAGTTTACAAAATTTTGAAAAAATCCAAAAAAAGCATTGACAAGTGCAGATTTACGCGGTATAATTCTACCAACCTACTTAGTAGGTAGGTTTTGAAAAACACAAAATCTAAAAAATATACAGCAAGGAGGTGCACGGGGGTGCAGCATCATTTTGAAAGCCTGCTTCGGCAGAATTTCCGTTTCGGGCGAATGTGTATGGTGAGAAATACCTGTTTTTACACAACACACAATCATAAACAGAAAACCTTACACAATATAATTCGAAAGGAAAATGCATTATGTCAGACTATCGTTTTGAAACCTTACAACTCCATGTCGGTCAAGAAGAAGCCGACCCTGTCACCGATTCCCGTGCAGTGCCGATTTACGCAACCACCTCTTATGTTTTCCATAACTGCGCGCACGCGGCAGACCGCTTCGGTCTGCGTGACGCCGGCAACATTTACGGTCGCTTAACCAACTCCACGCAAGATGTGTTCGAAAAACGCATTGCCGCTTTGGAGGGTGGCGTTGCCGCTTTGGCGCTCGCTTCGGGTGCGGCGGCAATCTCCTACACCATTGAAGCGCTCGCGCAGAACGGCGGTCACATCGTCGCGCAAAAAACAATTTACGGCGGCAGCTACAACCTGTTGGCGCACACACTTCCGAATTTCGGCATCACCGCTTCGTTTGTAGATGCACACGACCTTGCGGCGGTAGAAAGCGCCATTCAAGACAACACCCGCGCGATTTACATTGAAACACTCGGTAATCCGAACAGCGACATTCCCAATATTGACGCGCTTGCCGCCTTGGCACACAAGCACGGCTTACCGCTTGTGGTCGACAACACCTTCGGCACGCCGTATCTCATTCGTCCGATTGAACACGGCGCAGACATTGTAGTACACTCCGCGACCAAATTCATCGGCGGGCACGGCACCACGCTCGGCGGTGTGATTGTGGACTCGGGCAAGTTTGATTGGGCATCATCGGGGAATTATCCGGCAATCGCCGCGCCCAACCCTGCTTACCACGGCGCGGTATTCACCGAAGCGGCAGGCCCGGCGGCATTCGTCACCTATATCCGCGCGGTATTACTGCGTGACACGGGCGCGACGATTTCGCCTTTCGCGGCATTTTTGCTGTTGCAAGGGACGGAGACACTTTCTCTTCGCTTGGAACGCCATGCAGAGAACACGAAAAAGGTTGTCGAATATTTGACGAATCATCCGTTGGTTGCGCGCGTCAACCACCCCTCTCTCCCCGACCACCCCGACCACGCGCTGTACGAAAAATATTTCCCGAACGGCGGCGCGTCGATTTTCACCTTTGAAATCAAGGGTGGTGTGAAAGAGGCGCATACCTTTATTGACAATTTACAGATTTTCTCACTGCTTGCGAATGTTGCCGATGTGAAAAGTTTGGTCATTCACCCCGCAACCACCACGCACAGTCAGTTAAACGACGAGGAACTCGCTGACCAAGGGATTTATCAAAATACCATTCGCCTGTCCATCGGTACAGAGCATATTGACGACATTCTTGCAGATTTACAGCGCGGATTTGACGCTGTTGCGGCTTTATAAGGGAGGAACTTTGTATGTCTAACATCTATGCATCTGCGGATACACTCATCGGTAAAACGCCCCTTTTGGAGTTGACACATTCCGAGGAAGAACTCGGCTTAAAAGCCAAAGTCCTCGGCAAATTGGAATATTTAAACCCCTCGGGGTCTGTGAAAGACCGCGTTGCCAAAGCAATGCTCGACGACGCCGAGGCAAGAGGCATTCTCACCCCGGACAGCGTGATTATTGAACCAACCTCGGGCAACACCGGCATCGGGCTTACGGCGGTTGCCGCCGCACGCGGGTACAAAATTATTATTGTCATGCCCGAAACAATGTCCGTTGAACGCCGCAATATTATGCGTGCATACGGTGCGGATTTGGTGCTTACCGAGGGTGCAAAGGGCATGAAAGGCGCGATTGCCAAGGCAAAGGAGTTGGCTGAGGAAATCCCGAACAGTTTTATCCCCGGGCAGTTTGACAATCCTGCCAATCCCGCGGCGCACTATTCTGCCACAGGTCCTGAAATCTATGCGGATACCGACGGCAAGGTGGATATTTTCGTCGCAGGCGTCGGCACAGGCGGCACCGTCACGGGCGTCGGCAAATATTTGAAAGAGAAAAATCCGAATGTAAAAATCGTTGCCGTTGAGCCTGCAGACTCTCCTGTTTTGTCGAAAGGAACGGCAGGCGCGCACAAAATCCAAGGTATCGGCGCAGGCTTTGTGCCGGCGGTGTTGGATACGGAGATTTACGATGAGGTGTTCCCCGTCACCAACGAAGCGGCATTTGAAACCGCAAAGGCTATCGGCAAGCGTGAGGGCGTTTTGGTCGGCATTTCCTCGGGTGCGGCGGCTTCGGCGGCGTTTGAAATTGCAAAGCGCCCCGAAAACGCAGGCAAAACGATTGTGGTATTACTGCCCGACGGCGGTGACCGCTACTTCTCCACCCCGCTGTTCCAATTTGACGAATAAACGGACATTCAGGTGATGTGACATGATGGTTTCCACACGCGGCAGATATGCGTTGCGCGTTCTGCTGGATTTGGCGGAGCACAAATCGGACGGCTATGTGCCGATGAAAGATGTTGCCGCACGGCAATCGCTTTCCTTAAAATATTTAGAGCAGATTATGCCGTTGCTTTCCAAAGGGGACTTTGTTGAGGGCTTGCACGGCAAGGGCGGCGGCTACCGCTTAAAACGGGACGCAGAAAGCATTCGCGTCGGTGAAGTTCTGCGGTTGACCGAGGGGGATTTAGCCCCCGTCGCCTGTTTGAAATGCGATGCAGATGCTTGCGAACGGGCATCTTACTGCAAAACCTTACCGATGTGGAAAGAATTTGACGCACTTGTGAACAACTATTTTGACAGCATCACGCTTGCAAATTTATTGTCTTAACACTTTCCTTCTTGTAAAACCGACAAACGCCTTTTTGCCGTTTGTCGGTTTTTGTATAGTTCTTGATTTTATTTCCCTTTTTGACTATAATAGTAATCAGACTATTGTCAATCGGCTTTTTCGAAGGGGAAGCAATATCTTATGAAAAAGGAAATGCGCAACAAAATTACTGTCAGCAATTTTATAATGACGCTGGCAATTGTGATCTATCATTACCGTTCATTTAGCAATTTGCCGTGTGGCGAGGGCTTTGGCGGCAAGCTGTTGGCTTTTTTTAACACTTTCTGTGAATCTTTAGGGTCTGCGGCACTCGGTTTTTTCTTTATGATGTCGGGCTTTTTACTGTATCTCGGTGCTACAGACTGCCATGCAATCCTGAAAAAAATCAAAAAGCGTCTTTATTCACTGGGTATTCCGTATCTTTTGTGGAACTGCATTGTTATGCTCTATTTGTATTTGAAAAACCGCGCCGTCCCGTTTGCGTCTGCCGCAGACCTTTTGAAAAAGTTTACAGTACGGCCGTTTGACGGTCCGCTTTGGTATATTGCTGCCTTGCTTTTACTTTTAATTCCCGCGCCACTGGTGATTCAACTGAAAAAGCACCCGAAGGTATCTGTCATTCTATGGGTAGGAATATTTGTGTTTGCCTTCTGTGTTTCCGAATTAAATTTGTTCCCACGGCTTTCGGCGCTCACCTACTTTTGGTGGCTGGAACGGTTTATTCGGTATTTGCCCACCTATTTTCTCGGCGCTTTTGCCGGCATGCATATCAGCCGCTTTATTTTGGAGGAGCAATATCCGAAGCGAACGGTGGGTATCGCTTGTGCGGTACTGTATATTGCCAGTTTGCTTTTTCTATTCCGTTTCGGCACTACAGGCGCCGGTCCATGGCTGATTTTGCGATTGCAACCGATTTTATTTTGGTTTGCCACAAGCAGCAGCCTGTTCAAAATCAATCCGCCGTTCCCCTTACAAATTTCCTTTTTCATTTTTGCCACGCACCAGCAAATCCTGATTCGCGAAATTGACGAATTTTTGATGCCGCGGCTGGCGCAATATGTCTTTGCTCCGTATCAAATCGTTTTATTGCGATTGCTCGGCGCTGTGCTTGTATACGTTGCGGCTCTGTTTTTCACCTTGGCGTGCCGGTATCTGCTGCATCCGAAATTCTTTGCGGCACTCTCGGGGAACCGTGTTCCCGCAGCGGAAAAGTCAGACAAAAAAGTGCAAAAAGCTTAAGTATCAGACTTGTATTTACAAAAAAATTCGACTATAATTTGTTCTTGTTTATAAATCGTATCAGGAGAGAAAGCTATGGTTAGAATCGGTATTGCCGGCTACGGCAACTTAGGGCGCGGTGTGGAAAGCGCCCTCAACAGCGCAGAGGATATGGAGCTTGTCGGCATTTTCACGCGCCGCGCACCCGAAAGCGTAAAGACCGCAACGGGTGCACCCGTTTACCGTTGGGACGATGCGAAAGCTATGCAAAATGACATTGACGTAATGATTTTGTGCGGTGGCAGTGCAAACGATCTGCCTACGCAAACCGCGGAAATGGCGGCATATTTTAATGTGGTGGACAGCTTTGATACCCACGCAAAAATTCCCGAGCACTTCGCACAGGTTGACACCGTCAGCCGCGCGGCGAACAAAATCAGCGTGATTTCCGTCGGTTGGGACCCGGGTTTGTTCTCCTTAAACCGCTTGTACGGACAAGCTATTTTGCCGAACGGCAAGGATTACACCTTTTGGGGCAAAGGCGTCAGCCAAGGGCATTCCGACGCCATTCGCCGCATTCCCGGCGTAAAGGACGGCAAGCAATACACCATTCCCGTGGAAAGTGCGCTCCAAAGCGTGCGAAACGGTGAAAATCCCGACCTTACAACACGCGAAAAACACACAAGAGAGTGCTTTGTGGTAGCAGAGGACGGCGCGGATTTTCGAGCAATTGAAACAGCGATTAAAACCATGCCCAACTACTTTGCCGATTATGACACCACTGTGCATTTCATCAGTCAAGAAGAATTAGACCGTGACCACGCGGGGATTCCCCACGGCGGCGTGGTATTCCGCACAGGCGTAACAGGACTGCACGGCGAGCAAAAGCATGTAGTAGAATACAAATTACAGTTGGACTCCAACCCCGGCTTCACTTCAAGCGTACTGGTTGCTTTTGCGCGTGCGGCATACCGCATGCAAAAGGACGGTCTTTGCGGCTGTAAAACAATTTTTGATATTGCCCCGTCGTATTTACACCCTGCCGCTCCCGAAGAACAGCGGAAAACGTTACTGTAAATCATTAAGACAAAGCAATCCCCCTGCAAGCAAAAAAGCGTATGCTTGTAGGGGGTGTTGTTTTAATGTTCGTCTTTTAATACCGCTTCGGCGCACTTCATACCGTCCACGGCAGCAGAAATAATGCCGCCCGCGTACCCTGCGCCCTCGCCGCAGGGAAACACGCCGTTCACCTTGGTTTGGAAAAACTCGTCACGGACAATGCGCACAGGCGAAGAAGAGCGCGTTTCAGGTCCTGTCAGCACCGCTTCGGGAAAAGCGAAGCCCGCAAGCATCGTATCCATTTTGACGAGCGCCTCTGCCATTGTGTCTGCCACACGCCCCGGCAAAATCTCACGCAAATTGCAAAGCGAAACGCCTGTGGGACAGGTCGGGCGCACCGCACCGAGCGCGTGCGAGGCTTTTCCTTTTAAGAAATCCCCCACCAAAGTCGCAGGGGCGGTATAATCCCCGCCGCCCAAAGCAAACGCCTTTTTCTCAATCTCCAGCTGATAGTGGAGTCCCGCCAGCGGGTGGTCACTCGGAAACTGCTCGGGCTCCACGCCGACAAGCAACGCAGAATTGGCATTTTCGCCGTCACGGGCAAATTCGCTCATACCGTTGGTAACAACCGTGCCTTCCTCACTCGGACAGCAGACAACCGTGCCGCCGGGGCACATACAGAAAGTATATGCTCCGCGCCCGCCCGGCGGGTGGCAGGCAAGTTTATAATCTGCCGCCTTTAATTTCGGGTGATTCCAAAGCGTACCGTACTGCGAACGGTTAATCATTTCCTGTTTGTGTTCAATCCGCGCACCGACCGAAAACGCCTTTTGTGTAATGGTAAGCCCTTTGCGGTACAACATTTCGACCGTATCGCGTGCCGAATGTCCGATTGCAAGAATAACTGCATCGGTTTCAAAATCGGTTTCTCTCCCCGATTTATCCGTATAGGTTACACCCTGCAAAGCACCGTTATAGACAATCAAATCTTGCAGTTTTGTTTCAAAATGGATTTCGCCGCCGAGGCGCAGAATTTCCTCGCGGATATTACGCACCACCGCACACAGCTTGTCCGTACCGATATGCGGCTTTGCGCTGTATAAAATTTCCTCGGGCGCGCCGTGCAATACGAATTGGCGCAACACCTCACGCTGGCGAAAATCCTTTGTGCCCGTATTTAATTTCCCGTCGGAAAATGTCCCTGCACCGCCCTCACCGAACTGCACATTGGAATCGGGATTGAGTTTTCGGGTTTGCCAAAAAGCTTTGACGCTTTCCTGCCGCTGTTCCACACATTCACCGCGTTCAAGCACCAACGGGCAAAGTCCTGCGCGCGCAAGCATAAGCGCGGCGAACATACCCGCAGGACCGAACCCCACCACCACGGGACGCAAATCAGTTTTGCGGCGGTTTTCGGGCAAGGTATATGCATACTGTTCCGCCTTGGCGATTTTGGGGTTGTGTACTTTCCGTAACACTTTTTCCTCGTCGCCGGTCAATTCTACATCTACCGCATAAATGAATTTAATGTCATTCTTTTTGCGGCAATCCAAGGATTTTCGAAAGATGGAAAGACTTTTGATTTCTGCCGTAGGAATTTTCAGCGCTTTTGCCGCCAAGGACGGCAGTTTTTCTTCATCTTCCTCTAACGGAAGTTTGATTTCATGAATGCGTATCACTTGAAAACTCCTTTACCACAGCCTCGCCTGCCGCACGACCTGAGCTCCACGCCCATTGCAGATTATAGCCGCCGCAGCCGCCGTCCACATTGAGCGCTTCGCCGCAAGCATATACACTTTTCATGCGTTTGGATTGCATCGTCTCACAATCAAATTCGCGGCAGTCCGCACCGCCTGCCGTCACCTGCGCAAAATCAAAGCCGCGCACACCGGTTATGGGAACGGTAAACGCGGTGATTTCTTCTGAAAACCGCGTTAAGCGGGATTTTTCGAGTGCCGCGCAAGGCTCGTCCTTACGAATTCCGCACCGCCAAAGCAACGCATTGCCGAGTGCCTGCGGCAAAATGCCTTGGGAGAGCGTTTCTGCCGATTTTTTCGGGTTTTTCGTCGCCGCTGTTTGTAAAAATTCGGCTATATCTGTCGCCGTCATCCCTGACAAGCAATTTAGCTTTACAGAAAATTTCTCATTTGGCGCGGTGGAAACGAGTCTCGACAGTTGCATAATTGGAATCCCCGAAAGCCCATATTCGGTAAACTGTACCTCGCCTGTGATAGCATATATCGGTTTTTGGTCTTGCAGTAAGGTTACATCGCATACTTGGCGAACGCCCTTTAATGATTTCGGGAAATCCCGACATTCAAGTGCCGTGAGCGCAGGCGCAGGCGGTATAATTGTGTGCCCCAACGCGGCAAGTAATTTGTACGCATCGCCGTCGGTACCGTGTTTCGGCGCGGCACAACCTCCGGCGCAAATCAACACAATATCGCAAGTTATTTCGCCGTTCAGCAAAAAACTGCCGTTTTGCGGCACGATTTTGGTAACGGCACAGTCATTTATGATTTGCACGCCGCATTTTTCCGCTTCGGCGCAAAGGCTTTCGCGCACAGACGAAGCCTGCCCCGACACAGGGTATACGCGTCCCATGGCTTCGGTTTTGCAAAGCAGCCCCATTTCGCGGAAAAACGCGATATTTTCCTGCGGGGAAAAGCGGGAAAGTGCCGCGGCGGCAAAATCACGGTCGCCAAAATAATCCGCCGGCGTCACCTGGACATTGGTCAGATTGCACCGTCCGTTGCCGGTTGCCAACAGCTTTTTTAAGGGCTTTTGCAGTTTTTCATAAATTGTTACTGTAAAGTCGTTTGACTTGCGTGCAATTGTAATTGCCGCGGCATAGCCCGAAGCGCCGCCGCCGATTACTGCCACCCGTTTCATACCGTTTCCCCCGCTTGCAAGGTCTGCTTTTCTAAATAGGTATACATTTTTTCCACGGTTTCCGCACTTAAAATATGTTCCATACGGCAGGCGTCCGTTTCAGCATTTGCTTCGGACACCCCAAGGGTATGCACCAAAAATCGCTGAATCATTCTGTGCCGCCGCAAAACATTCGCCGCACACGATTCCCCCGCGGGGGTAAGCAAAATACCACCGTATGCCTCATGCTCCAAAAGCCCTTTTTCTTTGAGCACGCTGACTGCGTGCGTCACGCTGGGCTTTGACACCGCCAAAAAGGATGCCAAATCCGTCACGCGCACGGGGACGCTCCCCGCTTTTTGGGATAGAATAAATATCGCTTCCAAATAATCCTCAGCCGAAGCGGTCATCTTTCGGTTCTGTTCCATCTTCCTTCGTATCCTTTACCGCACATTGCGCACAATTTCGGTCTTGACAGCCGTTACAGCCCGCACAGCCGTCACAGCCGCAACAACCGCCGTCTTTTCTTGTGAAGTTTTTGACCTTTACAACAATCAGCGACACAACTGCCGCCAAAGCCAACGTCAAAATGATAATATCCGCCAAAGACATAAGCCATATCTCCTTATAAAATCACCTTGCAGATATTATATACTATGAATGTCACCACCCACGCGACAACCGCCTGAAAGCTGAGCGCGATTGCCGTCCATTTGCGGGAGTTCATTTCGCGGCGCAGGGTTGCCACCGCCGCCATACACGGAATAAACAACAGGCTGAATACCATAAACGAATACGCCGAAGCCGGTGTATATGCCGCGGCGATGACCTCGGAAATCGCGCCGCTGTCGCCCGCACCATGCAAAATACCCATGGTACTGACGATCGATTCGCGTGCAATCAGTCCCGAAAGCATGGAAACCGAGGATTTCCAATCTCCAAAGCCCAACGGCGCAAATATCGGCGCAATAAAGCTGCCGATAGTACCGAGAATGCTCTCCTCGGAATTTTCTACATGCTGTAAGCTGAAACTGAAATACTGGCAAAACCAAATGACGATACTTGCGCCGAGCAATACCGTCCCTGCCTTCGTCATAAAGTCTTTGATTTTATCATACAAATGCAGTCCCAGCGTTTTGACTGTAGGCAAGCGATACGGCGGCAACTCCATCACGAACGGCGCGTGCCCACCTTTTAGAACGGTTTTTTGTAAAATAAATGCCGACAAAATCGCAACCACCATACCGAGCAAATAGAGACTGCCGACGACTAACCCGCGATGTGACGGAAAAAACGCCAAAATGAACATCGAATACACAGGCATTTTCGCACTGCACGACATAAAGGGAATGAGCATCATCGTAATACGGCGGTCTTTTTCGTTTTCCAAAGTACGCGTCGCCATAATCGCGGGCACGGAACAGCCGAAGCCCATAATCATCGGCACAAAGGATTTGCCCGAAAGCCCGATGGAATGGAGCGCGCGGTCCATAATAAATGCCGCACGCGACATATAGCCGCTGTCCTCCAAAATGGAGAGGAAGAAAAACAACAGCAAAATTTGCGGAAAAAACGAAAGCACCGCGCCTACACCGCCGATGACGCCGTCGCACACAAGCCCGACCGCCCAATCGGACGCGCCGGCATGCACCAACAGCCCGCGCACCCATGAAGCAAAGGTTTCGTTAATCAACCCGTCTACAAGGTCGGTAAGATTTGCGCCCAATGCCCCGAAAGTAATGTAGAAAATCAGCAACATTAAGCCGAAAAACAGCGGAATTGCCAAATATTTATTGGTCACGACGCGGTCGATTTTATCAGACAATGTCAAATGCCCCGCCTCATGTGCGCGTTTTACGCATTTTTCGGTCACCGAGCAAATAAATTTATATTTTTGGTCGGCAATGACCATTTCGCGGTCAATATTTTTCGTTTCCAATTCGGAAACAATCGATTCCACACAAGACAGCTTGGTATCGTTCAAATTTAGGGTTTTCAAGGTCGGCTCGTCGCCCTCAATCAGCTTAACCGCTGACCAGCGAAGCGGCAAATCCTTTTGTTCACAGTCCGCAGCAATCAATTCTTCAATGCGAAGCACGGCTTTGCGCACAAGCCCCGTGTAAATATCGGGCGGCGCGCACATATTGCAGTGCTTATCCATATGCTTTCCCGCCGTGTCACAGCCATGCATAGCCTCGTGATTCGCGGCATGCAGAAGTTTATGGATACCCGTCCCCTTTGCGGCGGAAATCGGCACGATTTTGATGCCGAGCATCGCGGACAGCATTTCCACATCAATGCTGTCGCCGTTTTTCTCGACCATATCAATCATATTTAACGCGATGACCATTGGTTTACCGAGCTCTGCAAGCTGCATACTCAAATACAGATTGCGCTCCAAATTGGTGGCGTCCACGATATTGACAATCAAGTCGGGTTTTTCATCAATAATATAATTTCGCGTGACGATTTCTTCCATAGAATACGGAGAGAGGGAATAAATCCCCGGCAAATCGACAATAGATGCGTCCATATTGTCGTGGGTGATTTTGCCCTCTTTTTTCTCTACGGTCACACCCGGCCAATTGCCGACATATTGATTGGAGCCGGTCACGGCATTAAACAGCGTGGTTTTGCCGCAGTTGGGATTGCCTGCCAATGCATAACGGTACCCCATACGCTCAATCCTCCGTTTCCACCATAATTTCCTGGGCTTCTGTCTTGCGCAGGCTTAATTCATAGCCACGCACATTGATTTCCAACGGGTCGCCCATCGGTGCTGCCTTGCGCATAATCACCACAGCCCCCGGCGTAATCCCCATATCAATAATATGGCGGCGTACAGCGCCCGTGCTGCTTAAAGAAACCACCTTGCTTTTCTGCCCGATTTTCAGTTTGGTCAGCGGAATAATCATACGATACCTTCTCACAGTGTTTGATATAACTAACTTTGTTTAACAACCCTAACTTTTTTACAGTTCCTATTGTACTGCGTTTACCGTATTCTGTCAATTCCGCGGTTACGAAAAAACGTACAAAATCCAAGCAGACAAAGGTTTGTCCTTTATAAAAATACACAGCAAAACACCCGCAGTGACATACACTGCGGGTGAAACATACCATCGCTTTCGATAAATTTATTTGTCCTGAAAAGGACTGCAGCTTTCCACGGTACGGCGAACCTTTCTCTTGCCCTTTTCATCCAAAATACGATAGCCTGCCAAAAGTTCACGTTCGTCACGTGTCAGTTCGGAGACCAACGACTCAGCGCGCGCAGTTTGATAGCCGTCTGCATTGTCGCAGAGCTTTTCAGGGTGCTGCGTATCGATATTGAGAATATAATCAATGCTGACCGAAAAAATCTTGGCAAAGGTATCCAAAAGCATGATATCCGGCGTATTTTTGCAAAGCTCATATGCCGTATACGTGGTACGGTCTATTTTCAGAATATCTGCGATTTGCTGCTGCGTATAGTTATTGGTTTTCCGAAGCAAACGCATTTGCTTGGCAAGTTCAGGATTTTTCATCATCACAATCACCCTCTGACAAAAACAGTATTCCGACCGATTCCCGCCCGACATACATCACAAGAGCAACAGACATTGAAAGCCCCCTTAAATCGGGGAGGAACACGCGCAGCCGCCCTTTCACGGTAAGATTTACAATCTTATTCTAACAGATTCCCCCACCGATGTAAAGAAAAAAATTTTTGTCGTTACACAAGAAAACAGCAGTTGTTTCCCCGCCAAAGTACAGAGAAACAACTGCTGCCGCAGCATCAATCCGTGAGCAGTTCGTCCACCGAAATGCCAAACACATCGGCAATGGCGACCAGCTCATAATCTGTTACATTCCGAACCTGCCCCTCAAGCTTAGACAAGGCAGAGGCGTTGATGGAAATGCCGCGTACCTGCAGCTGCGCAAGCAGTTCCTTTTGCCGCATACCTGCCTCCCGCCGCAAGCGTTCCACTTTTGCGCCAACTAAATTGCGTGTGCCGATTTCCTGTTCACGCTTTCGCATAAAATCCCCTCCGAGATTCTGCAATTGTTCGCTGAAAGAGTACAAATTATTCCCGTTGTCTATTTACTATAGTATCACAACTTCAGCCGGCTCGCAAGAGGGAATTTGTTAAAAAAGAAATCTTTTTCTTGTGCAATCTGTGCATAAAACAAAGAACTGTTTTCTGTTTCTTATCATTGGGAAAGAAAATGTATAAAAAGTCCGCTTAACAGCTTCGGCTCAAACCAAGTTGATTTCGGTGGCATTACCAGTCCCGCGTCGGCAATCGCCATTAGTTCCGCAGGAGAAGTTGGGAACATGGCAAACGCCGCTTTTGCTTCGCCGCTGTCAACACGGTGTTCCAGCTCTGCAAGTCCGCGGATGCCACCCACAAAATCAATACGCTTGTCGGTGCGCGGGTCATCAATACCAAAAATCGGCGCAATCACGCGTTCCTGCAAAATCGAAACATCTAACCGCCGCACGGGGTCCCGCTCCTCTACGCTTTCGGGATTGACCTTGAGCGCATACCATGCCCCTTGAAGATATAACCCGAAGGTGTGCTTTTCAGTCGGTTTAAACGGAGACTGCGCCGCTTTTTCCACCGTAAAATCTGCCTGCCGCAAGCGCGTAAGCAAAGCTTCCGCTGTAAAACCGTTTAAATCAAGCATCAAACGGTTATAATCTAAAATCCGCAATTCTTCTGCAGGGAACAGCACGGATAAAAAGAAATTGAATTCCTCTGTACCGTCGTAATTCGGGTGTTCGGCACGCCGTTTTTCAGCGACCTTGACCGCTGACGCCGCACGATGATGCCCATCGGCAATATATAAAGACGGCACTTTGCCGAATTGCGACACCAAATTTTCAATTACCGCACAATCATCAACCACCCAAACGGTTTGGCGCACTTCGTTTGCAGTAAAATCATATATCGGCGCATGCGTATCCTTCCAATTTTCCAGCACGGCGGTAATCTCCGCTTCCCCGCGATAGGTGAGGAAAATCGGTCCCGTGTTCGCGTCAAGCGTATCGACATGGCGAATACGGTCCTGCTCCTTGTCGGCACGGGTAAATTCGTGCTTTTTAATGACCGCATTCTGATAGTCGTCCACCGCCGTACAGCCGACAAGCCCCGTTTGCGTACGGCCTTGCCAAGTCTGCATATAAATATACAGGCAAGGGATTTCGTCCTGCTGTAACACATCGGCAGAAATCAGCTTTCCCAGATTCTCCTTCGCTTTCAGATAAACCTTTTCATCGTAAATATCGACGGTTTTCGGCAGGTCAATTTCCGCCTTATCCACATGCAAAAATGAATACGGATTGCCGAACGCCGTTTTGCGTGCCTCATCAGAATTCATAACGTCGTACGGTAAGGCGGCTACTTTGTCCGCAAACCCAACTGCCGGGCGGTACGCCCGAAATGCTTTTAATACAGCCATATTATGTTCCTTTCTTCTTGAAGATATAATGTATCAACCAATATATTCCCGTGCACAACGCCACGCCTGCCACTGCGCCGAGAGTATCCACCAAGACATCTCGCAGCTGACACGCACGTCCCGCAATGAAATACTGGTGGAGTTCGTCACTCGCGGCATACAGCATCGTCGTCAAAACAGTCAATGTCGGCTGCACCGCACGAAAGGACTGCCCATAGGCGTTGTATAAAAGGATAGCCAATCCGAAATATTCCAACGCGTGCGCGAGCTTGCGTACAAAATGCGAGGTGACCGCAATTCCGAATCGCGCAAACAGCATAGCAATCACACCGTCGCTTTTGCTTGAGGACTGTGTTGCCGTTTCATTGGACAACGCAAAAATGACCGCCGCACATACCGCGACAAGCGCCCAAGAGACTGAAAGCACAACGGTACGCCGCAACCGCGCCTTCTTATTTTTTTGTGGCGTTGATGAAGTAGACATAGTCTTTTGATGCATAGAAATAAATACCCTTTGTATCTTTAGAAGTTACAAAACAGTTGCTTTGATAAAAGACCGGAAGTAAAACCGCGTGCTGCAACAAATAATTCTCTGCCTTGCTACACGCCGCAGTAAGTGCGGCAAAGCTGCCAGCGCTTTCGCGCACCTGCCATAATAGATCTGCATATTCCTGCGAGGCAAACGCAAATGCGCCGGACGCGCCGAACATTTCTAAGTAAGACGCCGTTCGAACGGATTCCGCCGTCAGGGGGTAGAATACAATGTCATAATTCCCGTCTGTCACTGCCGCGAGCAGTGCGGAAAGCGTGACCGATTTCACCGTCGCAACAAACTTTACTCCCAGCGTTTTCTGCCAGCCTTGAATCACCGAACGAACGAAATCCGCATATTCCTCTGCGCAAAGCACTTCCAGCTCCACACCGGACGAACCAAGTTCCAAAAGCCCCTCACCAAAGTAAGCGCTTGCCGCCGCAGGGTCGTATTCGGAAAGCGCTGCCTCGGCACTTTCGCGATAACTCTGTGTGCCGACTGTGCAGTACGGCGGCACAAGCCCAGCGGCACGCTCGATACCTTCCCCTAAAAGCGACAACTTTTCAAAATCGACGGAAAGGCACAGTGCCTTTCGCACATTTTCATTGGAAAGTACGGTGTTTTTTTGATTAAATAAGAAAGAATAGGTCGTGCTTTCCAAATATTGTACGATTAAATCATCCGTGTCCTCTAAAGCGTCAAACTGCGCTTTGGTCAAAAATGCCGCGTCATACGTACCGGCGACTATCTTTTCAGGAATGGCGGCACTGTCCTCATTATAATACAGCGTAAGCGATGCGGGAGAAACCGTTGTTTCCCCGTGATAATCGTCATTTTTAATCATTTTAATGGAGGTCTTGACCAGCCATTTTGAAACATGCAGCGGTCCGTTTGACAGGGTATACCCGACCTCTAAGCCGTACCGTCCCGCCGTCAGTTCAAAAAATTCCCGATCACAGGGGCTCGCGCCTGGCGCGGTTAAAGCGTACAACAGATTTTCATCGGCACGCGCCAAACGGATTTGCAGGGTAAACGCGTCAAGCGCCTGCACACCGAGACTTTCTTTCGGCGCTTGCCCTGTCAGAATACTTTGTGCATTTTCAATGGCGGAAAACAAATAGGCGTCTGCCGACCCCGTCTGCGGGTCGACCGCACGCTGTAAAGCAAAAACAAAATCCTCAGCATACACGGTTTTATCGAAGGTTTCTTTGAAATTTTCCCCGTACTTTTCCGCCAGCACGATTTTCTGCGCGGAATACAGTGCCCACTGTGCGTCGTGCCGTAGAAAAAAGGTGTAGGTAAGTCCATCGTCGGAAACCGTGTAGCTTTCGGCTACGCCGTTTAAAATTTCACCGTTTTCCCCGACACGGACCAATCCCTCATAGCAATTCGATGCCACCAGCCGTTCGGCGTTGGAGTCGGCAATTTGCGGGTCTAAGCTTTGCGGTTCGTCCGTTATGGGCATGGAGAAGCTTTTGCCTGTTTTTGTTCTACCGAAGCAGCCCGAAAAAGAGAGCAGCAGCAACACGCAGCACAACAAAACCGAAATCGCTTTTTTTGCCATGAAAATACTCCTTTCCGAACTTCTTACTTGATATTGTATCATAAACCAAACAGAAAATCTACCGTAAAAAAGCCTGCTTGAAAGCAGGCTTTTTGCATATTATGCTGCCGCGTCACCGCCGGTTGTATCCGGCGGCGCGGTTGCCACAGGCTCTGTGGTTTCCGGCGGCGCGGTTGTGGATTCGGTCGTTTGCGACATTGTCGTCGTCTCCGACAGTGTTTCCGTTTCAGAGGTCTCCTCCGTCATATCAACGGGTTTTTCTGTTGTTGTTGTACTTGAAATCGGTTGCGTAGCCGTTGTGGCAGTGGTTTTCTCAGTTTTACTCGAGTTGCTGCCCCAAGACGAGCTTTTCTTCGTAGTGGTTTCCGGAACTTCGCCGTATATAAACAAGTGCAGCCGTTCGGTTGCGGCGGCTAAATCAAATCGCCACACCCACGCGCCGTCATAAATCCCGCCGATAGGATTATCCGCATCCCCCGGCACATTGATCATCTCAATGGTCAAATCCTCCTTGAGCATCGGTGCAAACGACATAATTTCGGAGAAGGATAAAGAAGTTTCGCACAGCGACATCATCGTTTTGAGCATTTCGCTGTATTTAGAGGGACTGACCTTGCGCGCCTGCACCAAAAGTGCCTCGATCACCTTTTTCTGACGGTTGGAGCGTGCTACATCTGAATCAATTTGACGAAGCCGTGCATACACAACCGCCTGCTCACCGGTCAAATGTACCATGCCCGACTCGTCCAAATAGTGAAAATCAGGATTATCGTCGTCTCCGATATCGTTGAGATGCACGCGCTCCGCTTCGGTCACTTCAATATCAATCCCGCCGAGAATATCAATCGCCTCAGCCAGCTTATAGAAATTGAGGGTGGCGTAATCCGTGATATTCATTGCAAAATTCTGATTGATGGTTTTTACGGCAAGCTGTGCACCGCCGAACGCATACGCATGCGCAATTTTTTGATTTTTATGCCCCTCAATCGCCACATAACTGTCACGCAGAATAGAGGACAGCTTCACAACATTATTTTTTCGGTCAATGCTGACAATAATAATAGAATCACTTCTGCCGGAGAAGGAGTCTTCGTCTCGCGTATCCACCCCGAACAGCGCTACATTGAAAATGTCGGTATCGCCGTATTTATCGGAGATTTCGGAAGAAATCCCCAGGTCTTTTTCGTCTACGCCCATGCGGAAATTGTTGTAAATCCCGTAAACCGTCAAAAATACAATCAAAAGCACCAGCAGCACGGCTAAAATGACATATACCGTGACGCGTTTCCACTTGGCAAGCGCAAACCACTGTTTGCCGAACTTGCTGTTGCGGAATTTGCTGTTTTTGCGTTTTTCCGCCTTTTTTTGCTCTTTTTGATATTTTTTATCTACTTTTTTATCGAGTTTTCTTTCCAAAAGAATTTCTTTTTCCTCGGAATTTGCACGTTCTCGTTTCATTTTACACCCCAATACAATACGTCTGTACCGCAATTTGAAATATACTCTTTATCTTTGCCGCAGTTGATTATACAACCAAAGTCGATTGCTGTCAATTCGAGGCGAGGGAATTTAATAAAATCGTCATATTTACGGATTTTTCTTACAAAAAAAGACGATACCGAAGTATCGTCTTTAAAGATCTACGCATTACCCGCGCAAGGCTCTGTCCAGCCAAATCTCAGCAATATCCATAGCGGCAAATAAACCTTTTTTCTCGCTGGTTTTGACAATGCGTTCTTTTGCGCTCGCGTCGGGGTCGGTGCTTAGCAGCTGCACGGTCACTTTCGACGCCAAATCGTAACCCTCAAACTCTTTTTTGGAAGCAATCCGCATCATAATGACATAGTCATCCGACATATTCCCGTAATAAATGGTATCGCCGTTTCGCACAAGCGGTTTGCCCTTATACATTAAAAAATCATTTTTTTCTTTTTCAGCCATAGTGTCTCCTTACTTTTCGTTTTCATCCAGGCGCAAATAGTTTTTCACCAGCACCTGCAAAAGCTCATCTCTATCCAACCGACGGATCAGGCTGCGGGCGTTGTTATGCGTGGTAATATACGTCGGGTCTTCGGATAAAATATACCCGACAATCTGACTGATAGGGTTATAGCCCTTTTCCCGAAGCGCGTTGTATACCGTGAGAATGGTCTGCCGCATTTCTTCCTCATGTTCGTCTTTAATCGAGAACTGAATGGTTTTGTTCGGGTCTAACATCACAGCCACCTCCTAATTTCACAAGTAAAAGTATTATACACTATACAACTTCAAAAAACAATAAGTTTATGAAAATTTTTACTTTTCGGCAAGCGGCTCGTTACGATAATCCTCCACAACCTTCCCGTCCTGAATACGAACGACACGCTTTGCCTCCTGGGCAATCCCGTTGTCGTGCGTAATCAAAATGACTGTTCTGCCCTCTTCGTTTAATTCGTGCAAAATTTTCATCACGTCACGCCCCGATCGGCTGTCAAGGTTGCCAGTCGGCTCGTCGGCAAGGATAATCGGCGGTCTGGCAGCGACGGCACGCGCGATTGCCACACGCTGCTGCTGTCCCCCGGACATCTCTTTCGGCAGATGCGTGAGTCTGTGTCCGAGCCCGACGCGTTCCAGCGCCTCCAAAGACAGCTTATGCCGTTCTTCGACAGGCATACCGCGGTACGCCAGCGGCAACTCGACATTGCCCTGTGCAGTTAAGCTTGAAATCAAGTTAAAGCCTTGGAAAATAAACCCGATTTGCTTGTTACGGATTTCGGAAAGCTGATCATCAGTCATGTGGGAGACGTTTTCGCCATCCAAATAATACTCCCCGCTTGTGGGTACATCTAAAAGCCCAAGCATATTCATCAGCGTAGATTTGCCCGAGCCGGACTGCCCGATAATCGCCACAAAATCGCCGCGGTCAATCGAAAGCGTTACGCCGTCGAGCGCGCGCACCTCGTTTTCCCCGGGATTATAGATTTTGTAAATATCTTTGACTTCAATCAAATGCATACCAACACCGCCTTATACTTCTTTCCAAATCATACCGCAATTGGGAATGCAATTCAATGTATAATTTGTGAATTTTTACGTGTTTTTCGGCAACGCTATAACCGAAAAAAAGGATAAAGGAGTTTTACTATGGCTACCGGAAAGCAGGAATATACCAAAATGACCGAAAAGGCGTCCCCGCCTTCGCCGAAGCTCAAGGATACCGTCAAGGCATTTTTATTCGGCGGCGCGATTTGCACGCTCGGACAAGCTTTATATGCCTTGTATACCTATTATGGTGCAAGCGAGGACGGTGCAAAAACAGCCGTCTCCGTCACGCTTGTCTTGCTGACGGCACTGCTCACGGGCATCGGCGTATTCGATAAAATCGCCAAGCACGCAGGTGCGGGTACGATTGTCCCGATTACGGGCTTTGCAAACTCTGTTGTCTCTCCCGCAATGGAATTCCGTGCAGAGGGGCACATTCTCGGCACAGGCGCAAAGCTGTTCACGATTGCAGGACCCGTAATTGTATACGGTTGTGCCGCCGCATCTGTCTACGGACTGATTGTGTATCTGTTTGGGCTGTATTGAGGAGGAAAAACCATGCCGAAACGAATTGGCACGCGTACCGTGCTATTGGAAAATAAACCGACTGTCATCGGACATGCCGCCGTGGTCGGGCAAACCGAGGGCGAGGGACCGCTCGGGAAAGAATTTGACCGCGTACACCAAGACGATACCGTCGGGAAGGCGTCGTTTGAGCAGGCGGAAAGCGCCATGCAGCGCGAAGCAATTGTATGTGCACTCGAAAAAGCAGGCAAAACGCCTGCGGATGCGGATTTCATTTTGTCGGGCGACTTATTGGCGCAGTGCATCGGCAGTGCATTCGGTGTACGTGATTTAGGTATCCCTTTTTTGGGATTGTACGGTGCATGCTCAACCATGGCGCTCTCCTTAGGGCTTGCAAGCGTACTGGTAGACAGCGGTGCGGCAAATTTAGCGGTCGCGGCGACCTCATCACATTTCGCCTCTGCCGAGCGACAGTTTCGCCAACCCTTGGAATATGGCGGACAGCGCCCGCCCACAGCCCAGCGAACCGCAACCGCGGCAGGCGCAACAGTACTCACCAATCAGCCGCCGAAAAATCCGGGAAAAACCCTTCCCCGTATTGCGGCGGTTACGTTCGGTAAAATCGTGGACTTAGGCGTGAAAGACGCCAACAATATGGGCGCGGCGATGGCGCCCGCAGCAGCAGATACCATTGCGGCTTTTTTGGAGGATACCAACTCAAAGCCCACAGATTATGATTTGATTTTGACGGGCGATTTGGGCACGGTGGGAACGGCACTGCTTGCCGAGCTCTTGGAAAAAGACCATCAAATCGACATTCGTTCTGTGCACAACGACTGCGGGCTGCTGATTTATGACCGTGAGAAACAAGATGTGCACGCAGGCGGCTCAGGGTGTGGGTGCGCGGCGTCGGTTTTAAATGCGCATATCTTAACCCGCATGGAACAAGGCGAACTGAAAAAGGTACTTTTGACCGCAACAGGCGCGCTGATGTCGCTTACGTCATCCTTACAAGGGGAAAGTATTCCGTCGGTGGCACACGCAGTGCTCATTACCGCCGGCGACGCATAAAGGGGTGACAGCAGCATATGGATATATTGTTTCGGGATTTGCACATTTTGCAAACAGGTGCAAAAGCGATTCGTATTTTGTATTTGCTCAAAGCGGCACTGACGGTTGGGATAATAGTCTTTACCGCTTTGGAGCTTTGCACAGCCGTTCGCAATAAACGGTTGCAGAAAATGTATTGAATAAAGCGTGATTTATATAGCATAGTTTAATTTGCCATTCTGCGCCTGCCGGTGCAGAATGGCAAATTTGGATTTGTAGGGGTAATTTGTCATCCTGAGCGAAGCGAAGGATCGCCA
>JBJEPS010000030.1:0-4771 GCA_051881355.1 Candidatus Fimenecus sp.
ATAGCGGTATTGTGTAATGGTAGCACAGCGGACTCTGACTCCGTATGTAGAGGTTCGAATCCTTTTACCGCTGCCAAAAAGAAAGAGCATCACAGGATGCTCTTTTTTTATTTTAGTAAAGCAATAGGATTCGAACCTGAGAAGGTCTGTATATAAAGAAGCGGAAACGATATCAGTTATAGATTTAACAATAGAATTTTTAAAATAGTTGTCGTAAATTTGAGAATATTATGGTATAATAACTTCACTATAAAATACTGTAAAGGAACAAAGATGAATTTAATTAGTTTATTTTCCGGCGCAGGTGGTTTAGATCTTGGCTTTGAAAAAGCTGGATATACTATCGTAATGGCCAATGAATTTGACAAAGGCATTTGGGCTACATATGAAGCAAACCATACAGCACCTTTGATAAAAGGAGACATAAGAACTATCAAGGAATCCGTGTTCCCAAATGAAGTGGATGGAATTATTGGTGGTCCGCCTTGTCAAAGTTGGAGTGAAGCCGGTGCCTTACGAGGGATTAACGATGCAAGAGGGCAGTTATTTTTTGATTATATTAGGGTGTTGAGAGAAAAACATCCGAAATTCTTTCTTGCTGAAAATGTGTCAGGAATGCTTGCGAATCGACATTCGGAAGCTGTTAAAAATATTCTTTCTCAATTTGAAAATTGCGGTTATAATGTTTCAATCAATCTTGTGAATGCCGCTGATTACGGTGTTCCGCAAGATAGAAAACGAGTTTTTTATATAGGTTTTAGGAAAGATTTAAATATCGATTTTAAATTTCCTGAACCTACTACGCCTAGAAAAAGCCAAAAGTCAACCTTGCGAGATGCAATTGGCGATTTAGTGAACACTGCCGTACCGGCATTACCCAAAAATAAAACTAACGGAGAACTGGAAATTCCAAATCATGAATACTATATAGGCGCGTATTCTACTATTTTCATGAGTAGAAACAGAGTTAGAAGTTGGAACGAACAGGCCTTTACAGTTCAAGCAAGTGGAAGACAATGTCAGCTTCACCCTCAAGCGCCAAAAATGAAATTTATTGAAAAAAATACAAGAGTATTTGTTCCAGGGTATGAGAATCTGTATAGAAGACTAACCGTTCGAGAATGTGCAAGGCTTCAGGGCTTTCCTGATGATTTCAAATTTATATATACAGATGTCGATTATGGTTACAAGATGATTGGAAATGCCGTGCCGGTAAATTTGGCTTATGTAATAGCCTGTTCAATAAAAGAAACATTTTTGGAGTGGGAAAAGGAGCAATATGAGCAACGCAAGTAATAACCAAGGTAGAGCATATGAGTATATTTGTTTGCTTACATTAAAAGAAGAAATAAGCAAATATAGACAAGTAGAAATCGAAGAAAATTCAAGCTATCAAGTAGCGAAAAACGCTTGGAATAGTTTAGAGACTGCTTTCCAAGATACTTTGAAGCAAAGTGCAAAAGCCGCAGTGATTACAATTTTTGATATGGAACCGTTAATCCTTGAAGACGGTAGCGATCAATTGGATTTAAAAATTCAAAAAGACAGTGAGGGCGAATCCGGCGATGTTAGAGATATCTTGATTATTAGACGAAATATTAAATGGGAGATTGGTTTAAGCATTAAACATAATCATTTTGCCGTTAAGCATAGCCGTTTGTCTCCAACAATTGATTTCGGGCAAAAATGGTTCGGAGTTGAATGCTCTGAAGAATATTGGAACGCTGTAAACCCTGTATTTGATTTCTTAAAACAGCAAAAACAGAACGGTTTGCAGTGGAGTGAGCTATCAGACAAAGAAAACGTTGTGTATATTCCCTTACTAAAAGCGTTTGTAAACGAAATAGCTAAAAGCAATAAAAGTCATACAGATATACCTAAGAAAATGGTTGAATACTTATTAGGAGAATTTGATTTTTATAAGGTTATTAGCATAGACAATAAAAAACTTACTCAAATTCAAACATATAATTTAAGAGGGACTTTGAATAAACCTAGCAAGAAATGTAAAGCCAAAATCAGTATTCCGGTTTCCTGTTTACCGACAAGGATTATCAGTTTAGATTTAAAACCGAATAGTACAAATACAGTTGAGTTGTATATGGATAACGGATGGCAGTTCAGTTTTAGAATTCATAATGCCTCAACAAAAGTGGAAACAAGTCTGAAGTTTGACGTTCAAATTATCGGAATGCCTACAACAATAATTTCAATCAATTGTTTGTGGAACGAGTAATTACAACTGTTTGATATAATTGGTTACGTTATTAAATAAATATTACAGTGAAGAAAGAACAAATGTATTTTGACATTTGTTTGTTATCCATAAAATTAGCATTGACAGAACTCTCAAAATATGTTTTCTATTCATATACCCCAAAAACTGAAAGCAACATGGGAGGAAGCTTATGCAAACGATACTCGCGGCAGATTTTGGCATTGTGCCGAATACGGAGATTACCGAAAATCTGAGAAACCTGTTTGTGCATGTGAAAGCGACCGATGAAGAAAAGACTGTGTTGTTCGACGCAGGCACCTATTACATAGACAGTGCAAAATGTGCGCAAAAAATGTTGTATATCACGAACACCGTCGGCGATGCGGAATTTGAAAACGGCGAAATTCCGCACAAAAATGCCGTGCCGTTTTATTTAGAGGGGATTTCCGACCTTACCGTGGACGGCGGCGGTGCGGTATTTGTCATCGACGGAAAAGTGACGAACATTGCCGTGGAAAACTGCAAAAATATCACGCTCAAAAATATGGAAATCCGCCACAGTCACCCCGATATGCACGAATTGCAGGTGACAAGAAAAGGACTGTTTCACATTGATTTTGTCCTGGACCGCGACACGCAGTACACGGTGGATAACGGGAAACTGTATTTTTACGGAAAAGATTATTGCGTCCGCGCTGATAAAAATGCCGTAAATGCTTGGTGGATTGGGCTTATCCGCAAAGCGACGCCCGACAAGGTCAAGCGCGTACATCATCCGCTGTTCGGCGTGCGAAAAATCGAGGATTTGGGGGACGGTCAGGTGCGCGCCCATTTTTTGAACACCTCGCGCTTTCAAACGGGAGATTGCTTTTATGTGTATGATGTCCGCCGCCAGTTTGCAGGGATTTTTGTAAACCGCACGGAAAATATCACGCTGCAAAATATCAAACAGCGGTTTAATTATTCGCTTGCACTCGTCGCACAGGATTGCGAAAATATCACCGTAGACCGCGTGGAATTTGCCCCTGAACAAGGGAGTGCGCGCAAACTGGCTTCCGTTGCCGATTTTATGCAGATTTGTATGTGCCGCGGTAAGGTGCGCGTCACGGACAGCTATTTTGACGGTGCGGGTGATGACTGCTTAAATGTGCACGGTGTACACTTTAAAATCTCGAAAAAAGAGGGGAATATCCTGACCGTACGCTTTATGCATCCGCAGTCGCACGGCTTTAACCCGTTGCGCGTCGGCGATACAGTCGCGTTCATCGACCCTGACACGCTTTTGGAAGCAGGACAAACCGTGATTGAACAGTCCGAATTGCTTGATGAATATGAAATCCGCTTGCAGGTGCAAGATGTAGAAAAAGCAGGTATCGGCGCGGTGGTGGAAGATGTCAGCGCGTGCCCCGATTTGGAATTTAAAAACAACACGATGACGCGTATTATCACCCGCGGCTTGCTGATTACCACCCGCGGCAAGGTAAATGTTGAAAAGAATCATTTTGTCAGCACCACCATGAGTGGGATTTTGCTGTCGGACGATGCAAAAAGCTGGTATGAAAGCGGTATGTGCCGCGATGTGACCATACAGCAAAATACCTTTGATTACAGTGGTGGAACACCGATTTTAATTCTTCCCGAAAACCGCCGTCACGCGGGCGCGGTGCATAAAAATATCAAAATTCTCGGCAATACTTTCGGGAAGTATGCAGGTGCTTGTATCAAAGCAAAGTCTACCGACGGGATTTTGATACAGGGGAATCGTTTCCGCACAAAAAAGTATTTGCAAACAGAAAACTGCGCCGATGTGACGGCGCAGTAAGCGATGACATTTTATTATTTTACAGCCGCGGGCGTTTTCGTCCGCGGTTATTTTTTGCCGATGCGGCAAACCGATTCATACTGCCTGCCGTCACGCAAAAATACGGGAATTTGGTCAAGTTTCGCTTTTACGGTGACGGTCTGACCGCCCTCGTACATTTTACCGTTGATTGCACTTTGCCATTTTGCGCCTTTGGGCAAATAGACCTCTCGTTTGCGTGCAAATCTTTTGAAAATCGGTGCAACCAGCATATCGCCGCCGTAGAAATATTCGTCGCAAACATCTTGGCACTTTTCGTCTTCGGGGAACTCATAAAACAGCGTGCGGATAAGGGGGTCGCCCTGTTCGTGCGCCTCCTTAAACAACTGTTTTGTATAGGGGAGCAGCGCCTTGCGAATTTCAATATATTTTATCATAATTTTTTCTATCCGTTTGCCGAAGCTCCAAATCTCATTGGGTTGTGCCGCAAAGAACAGCTCTGTGCCGTCTTTCTTTTTCGGCGTATATTCGGGGCAACGGTCGCCGTGGAGCCGCATAACGGGACTGAATGTGCCGTACTGGAACCAACGGACTAACAAATCCCTGAATGTGGGTGATTTCGGTTTCAGCGTTGAAAATCCGCCGATATCCGTGTTCCACCATGAAATCCCCGAAAGACCGATTTGCTGACCTGCGATAACCTGTAATTTAAACGCTTCAAAGGTGCTGTATTCGTCGCCCGGCCATACAAG
>JBJEPS010000031.1:0-20606 GCA_051881355.1 Candidatus Fimenecus sp.
CGATACGGCATCTGCCGATGAAACGCTTTCAACCGAAGCGCGGCAGACGCTCTCTCTGCGTGCGTATGCGATGGACGACACTATCGGCAAATTCGGCATCGAAAGCGCGATGGAGGACTATCTGCGCGGTACAAACGGCGTGATGACAACCACCACCGACGCCGAGGGGAATAAAACCTCGGAAATCACGACTGCACCCGTGGACGGCAACGCCGTAATTTTGACGATTGATTCCGCATTCCAAAAGCAGGTGCAGGACGCGCTTGCGTCCTTTATTCAGAATTACCGCGACAAGGAGTCCATTCCGGCGGTCGGGTCTGCGGTGGTGATTGACGTGAAAAACGGCGCGGTGCTTGCGTGCGCAACCTACCCGAGCTATAATCTCGCCACCTATTACGAGGATTACAATACCTTGGCGGCGGACAAGTCCTCCCCGCTGTGGAACCGGGCGCTTCTTTCCACCTATGAGCCCGGGTCGACGATAAAGCCGGCGATTGCTTTGGCAGGCTTAGAGGAAGGCATTATTACGGAAAGCACCAAATTCCGTTGTACGCATACCTATACACAGTTTGCTGACACCACCTTCAAATGCTTGGGTTATCACGGCAGTATTGATGTGAAGGAAGCGTTAAACCAGTCCTGCAATATCTACTTTTATGAGACGGGCAGACTGCTCGGCATTAACAAGATGAACGATTACTGCACGCGCTTCGGACTCGGGCAGAAAACCGGCGTCGAAATTCCGGAGTCCACGGGGGTGCTTGCAAGTGTGGCATACCGCGAGGCACACGGCGGCACATGGTACCCCGGCGATACGGTGCAGGCGGCAATCGGACAGTCCGACAACCTGTTTACCCCGATTCAGCTTGCGGGATACGCGGCGACCATTGCCAACGGCGGTACGCGCTATCAGGCGCATTTTGTCAAAAGCGTGAAAACGGCGGACTATAAAGAAACGTTGCTTGAAAACAGCGGTACGGTTTTAAATGAAACCGGGATTTCCGCGAATAACATTCGCATTGTCAAAGAGGGCATGCTGCGTCTTGGTTCGCGCCTTTCGGCGTTTCAGGATTTACCTGTGCAGGTGGCGGCAAAGACCGGTACTGCGGAATCCAAAGCCAAAGTGAACGGCTCGATTGTGGAGGGCTTAAACGGTTTTATGATTTCGTTTGCACCGTATGACGACCCTGAAATTGCAGTTGCCGTAGCGATTGAAAACCTGAACAGCGGTTCTGCAACGGCGGTTTTGGTTGCAGATATTTACAGAGCGTATTTTAATACATCGGAAAATTATACGGCACAGCAGGGCTATAATACCGTATTGAACTAATCTGCGGAGGACGGCGGAAATGGAGAAAGTTTTATTTGCGTCCGGCAAAGGCGGCGTCGGGAAGTCCACCTTGGCAGTCTGCCTTGCCCGTGCACTTGCAGAACATCAAAAACGTGTATTGCTGGTGGATTGTGACATCGGCATACGCGCGCTTGACTTACTGACGGGATTGGGCGCGGGCGCGGTGTATTCGTGGCTGGATTTATTGGAGGGAAATTGCACAAAAGCCGATGCGCTTTTAACCGACCCGAAAACGGGGATTTCTTTGCTGACGGCGCCGAACCGTCTTGAAATGCCCGTGCCAACGGCGGCGTTTTCGGAGATGCTCGAAACGCTTTCAGATAGCTTTGATTTTTGCTTTTTGGATGCAGGTGCCGGGCTTTTCGACCTTTTGGGTGTGCTCGGCGCAGTGGCGGATACAGGCGTTTTGGTTGCCACGCCCGACGCGGTCTCGGCGCGTGCGGCGGCAGCGACGGCGGACGTGCTGCGGGCGACACGCACCGATGAAAACCTACGGTTGCTGTTAAACCGTTACACAATCGGCGATGTGCGCTGCGGCGCGGTGCTTTCGGCGGACGAAATGGTGGATTTAACCGAATTGCGGCTTTTGGGCGCCGTGCCGGAGGATATGTATCTGCGTGTGCTCTCGTGCGGAGAAGCGCCTTCGCAGCCCGCCAAAGACGCGTTTGATCGGATTGCGCGCAGGCTCCTCGGCGAAAGCGTGCCGTTTCGGGAGAAAAAGTTAAAATCTGTGCACTTTTGAAAAAAAGATTGAAATTTTCCCCGCTGTTTGTTATACTATTAACAGTTTTGGAAATTTTTGCAACCCGCTGCAGCGGCAACGACACAATGAAAGCGAGGAGAATGTATGAATATTGCCTTGATGGCACATGACTCAAAAAAAGAATTGCTTACCCAGTTCTGTATCGCGTATTGCGGAATTCTTTCACGCCATAACCTTTGTGCGACCGGCACAACCGGGAAAATGGTCGCCGAGGCAACAGGCTTGCACATTACCCGCTTTTTAAGCGGTTCGCAGGGCGGTGACCAGCAAATCGGCGCACGCATTGCCTGCAATGAAATCGACCTTTTGCTGATTTTCCGTGACCCGTTAAATCCTAAGCCCCACGAGCCGAAGGAAACCAATCTTCTGCGGTTGTGTGATGTGCACAATATCCCCGTGGCAACCAATATTGCCACTGCGGAGGCGATTATTCACTCGCTGGAACGCGGCGACCTGGATTGGCGCGATATTGTCAATCCCAAATAAACAAAAACAAACAAATTTCACTTTCCCCCTCTGTTTCGGGAGGGGGAAAAGTTCTATTATAGGTGATAAGGAATGGCTTTAATTACCAATGCAATCAAAGGGACGCTTGATTTGCTCCCGAAAGAAAGCTATAAAACGCAGTATGTGGAAAGCGCTGTGCGCGAAATTGCGGAAAACTTCGGATTTTACGAAATGCGCACCCCTGTGTTTGAGCATACTGAGCTTTTTCAGCGCTCCGTCGGCGAAACGACCGACGTAGTGCAAAAGGAAATGTATACCTTTGAAGATAAGGGCGGGCGTTCGATTACTTTGCGCCCCGAGGGCACGGCAGGCGCGGCGCGCGCGTTCTTAGAAAACGGGCTGTTTAACGAGGCGCTTCCGCAGAAAATTTATTATTTGACCTCGTGCTACCGCTACGAAAAGCCCCAGGCAGGGCGGCTTCGCGAATTCCACCAGTTCGGTGTCGAAGCCTTCGGTGCGGGGACCCCTGCACAGGACGCAGAGATTATCGCCCTGGCGAACGAAGTATTCAATTTCCTCGGCGTCAAAAATTTAACGCTCGAAATCAATTCTATCGGCTGTCCCACCTGCCGCGCGGCATATCAAAAGGCGCTGAAAGCGTATTTTGAAAATTATAAGTCCGAGCTTTGCGAAACCTGTAAAGGCAGACTCGACCGCAACCCGATGCGTATTTTAGACTGCAAAAGTCCCGTTTGCTCCGAAATTGCGGCGGGTGCACCAAAGATTTTGGATTATCTTTGCGACGATTGCCGTGCGCACTTCGACGCGGTACAGCAGTATTTGAATACCATGCAGATTGACTTCACCGTCAACCCCGAAATCGTGCGCGGACTTGACTATTACACCCGCACGGTATTTGAATTTGTGTCCAATGAAATCGGCGCACAGGGCACGGTATGCGGCGGCGGACGGTATGACGGGCTGTTGGAGGAGCTCGGCGGCAAGCCGTTGCCCGCCTGTGGCTTCGGTATGGGGATTGAACGGCTGCTCCTTTTGATGGAGGCGCAAAACACCCCGTTCCCCGAACGCAAGGGCTGTGACCTTTATTTTGCAAGTATGGGCGAAAAAGCCAATCTCGAAGCGGCACGGCTGGCGCTCGACCTTCGCAATGAAGGGCTTTCCGCACAGTTCGATACCGTCGGGCGGGGCTTGAAGGCGCAAATGAAATACGCCGACAAGCTGGGCGCGCTGTATACGGTGGTTTTGGGCGATGACGAATTGGAAACACGTAAAGCGAAGCTCAAAAATATGAAGGACGGCACAGAGACCGAAATTGCTTTGGACGATTTTACCGACACATTTCAATCTATCGTGATAAAAGACGCAATGTCGGGCTTTGAGTCGCTCGGTATCGATGAAGCACAGCTTGCCGAAATTTTGGGAGGCACAAACTGATGGATACTTTAAACGGATTAAAACGCACGCAGTATTGCGGCGAATTTACCGCCGCGGATATCGGCAAAGAAGCCGTTGTTTGCGGTTGGGTGCAAAAGCAACGTGACCTCGGTGCGCTGATTTTCGTGGATTTGCGCGACCGAAGCGGCATTTTGCAGTTGGCATTTACCGAAAGCACCGACCGCGCAATTTTTGATAAGGCGTTTTCACTTCGTTCGGAATATGTGATTGCCGCAAAAGGCGTGGTGCGCGAGCGCGCGGCGAAAAATCCCGATTTGCCGACGGGCGATGTGGAGTTGGAAGTTACGGATTTGCGCCTGCTCTCGAAAAGCGAAACCCCGCCGTTTGAAATTGTCGAAAATTCGCAAACGGGGGAACTGACAAGGCTGAAATACCGCTATCTTGACTTGCGGCGCCCCGATTTGCAAAAGAATATTTTAATGCGCCACAAAATCGCCAAAATCACACGCGATTATTTTGATGAAAACGGCTTTATCGAAATTGAAACGCCGATGCTTATTCGTTCCACCCCCGAGGGCGCACGTGATTTCTTAGTGCCGTCGCGTATTCACAAAGGCAGTTTTTATGCGTTGCCGCAGTCGCCGCAGTTATATAAACAACTGTCGATGGTGGCAGGCTTTGACCGCTATATGCAAATTGCGCGCTGCTTCCGCGATGAGGACTTGCGCGCCGACCGTCAGCCCGAATTTACGCAAATCGACCTTGAAATGTCGTTTGTCGATATGGAAGATGTGCTCGCAATCGGTGAAGGCTATATGAAACGCGTGTTTAAAGAGGCAATCGGCGTGGAGATTGAAACGCCCCTGCCGCGCCTAACCTACCAAGAGGCGATGAACCGCTACGGCTCGGACAAGCCCGATACCCGCTATGCAATGGAAATCACCGATTTGACCGACGCGGTGCGTGACACGGAATTTGTCGTGTTCAAAAGTGCCATCGAAAACGGCGGTACGGTACGGTGCATCACCGCGAAGAATGCGGCGGGTGTGCTCACTCGTAAGGAAATCGATAAATTGACCGAGTTTGTGAAAGGTATCGGCGCAAAAGGGCTTGCGTGGGCACGCTTAAATTCCGACGGCACGGCTTGCTCGTTCGCAAAATTTATGACTGAAGCACAGTTGCAGGCGATTTTTGACATCGCAAATGCGGAAACGGGCGATGTGGTACTGATTGTCGCCGATGCGAAGGAAAGCTTGGTGCTTTCCGTTCTCGGCGCATTGCGGCAGACTGTTGCCGAGAAATTGGATATCATTCCGAAAGATAAATTTAATCTGCTTTGGATTACCGAGTTCCCGTTTTTCGATTGGGACGCGGATTTGGGCGAATATGTTGCGATGCACCACCCCTTTACCGCGCCGATGGACGAGTGTCTTGACTACCTCGAAACCGACAAAGCCAAGGTGCGCGCAAAAGCCTACGACTTGGTGCTCAACGGCATTGAGCTTTCCAGCGGTTCTATCCGCATTACAAATCCCGAATTGCAAAGCCGTATTTTTGACTTGTTGGGGCTTACAAAGGAAGAAGCGCAGGAGAAATTCGGCTATTTGTTAGACGCGTTCCGCTACGGTGCGCCGCCGCACGGCGGTATGGGCATCGGGCTGGACCGCTTGTGTATGCAGATGCTTCGCACCGATTCCTTGCGCGACGTTGTCGCCTATCCGAAGGTGCAAAACGCCTCTGAGCCGATGACCGAGTGCCCCGCGCAGGTGGACGCGCTCCAGCTTTCCGACCTCGGCATCGCCGTAACGCAGGAAGAACCGAAAGCAGAATGATTTTTCACGTTGCCACCGTAAAAAGGGGACTGTCCCTCTTTTTACGGTGGTTTTCTTTGTCCTGCGCTGAAATTTTGCTTTATGCGTGGGGGATTGCAAGTTGCTTCGTGATTTGCTATACTGAACGTATCAATTTATGAGAGGTGGAAAACAATGCAACTCGGAAAACAACTTTTAAAAATCGTGGATCAAGGCGGCACCCCTTTGTACGGCAACGGCGCGTTGGTCGGCAGCCGCTATTATACGGGGACGGACTGTTTTGCTTCGGCGCAGGGCATCACCAATGACGGACGGTATTATTACTGTACGGGCACATTTGTGCCGCTCAACTACCAAGGACTTACCAAAATCGATATGCAAACGGGCGAAATTGTGCTGAAAAAAGGTGGATATCTGCCGCAAATACTTGCCGAACAGGGCTTTAACCATTACGGCGGCTGTACCTATTTTGAAGGCAAAATCTATGTTGCGATTGAGGACAAAGACCGCGCGCACCCGTGCCTTGGCGTATTTGATGCCGAAACGCTCGAATTTACGGGGCAGTACCGCATTCTCGGCGGAGAAATCCAGCCAAACGGCAATTTGCCGTGGTGCGCCGCGGACAAAGAAAAGCGCCTGCTGTATACGGGCTATTTTGACCATTGTGACCATATCAATGAATTTCATATCGACGACTTATCGTTTATTCGGCATATTCCGATTGATTTCACCGTAGAAAAAACACAGGGCGGTGAAATGTGGAACGGGCTTATCTACATATCCTGTCACGATAGCTGGAAAACCAAGCATATCTATTCTATTAATCCCGAAAACGGCGCGGTGCGTGCCGTGATGGCGCGTGCGGCAGGTCCGCATATTGTGGAGTCCGAGGGGATTACGATTTGTCCGATGGCAGATGGCTCGCTTTTCCATCAGTTAGATGTTATCTATCCGCTGGGGCTCGCCATTCGGCGGTATAAAGCGACGCTGTAAGGCGGTGCGGCGGACAGAAAATTCCTTCCTCGTTTGGCGGGGAAGTTTTGCGGAGGAGAAAAATGTCGAAAAAGCATATGGTAATTCTGATTTTTGTTTTGGCAATCGTGCTTATTGCGGCAGTTGTGCTGGCGGTTGTGTTCCGCACGGGCGGACCGTATACGGGGAAGGTCATTGAAGCCGAAAGCGGCGCGCCTGTTGCCGGTGTGCGCGTGTCCGACGGAAGGCATGTGGTGCAAACCGATGAAAACGGCTGTTTTACTGTAAAGGGTTGGCGTAAAACGAACTTTATCACCGTTACCGTGCCCGCAGGGTATACGGCGGAGACCTATTATATCCGCACGAATAAAAATACGGAAAGCTATGATTTTACGCTTGCAAAATCTACCATTCCCGCAGGGGCGGCGCATAGCTTTTTGCAGATTTCCGACACCGAAATCGGAGAAGGCGGTACGGGCGAATGGTTGGAGCATATCAAAACCGTTGCCGCATCACAAGACGCCGCATTTTTAATTCACACGGGCGATATTTGTTATGAGGCGGGATTAAAACGTCACATTCAAGATATGAATACCGAAACGATGGGACTTCCCGTGTACTATTGCATCGGCAATCACGATTATGTGGACGGCAACTATGGGGAAGAGTTGTTTGAAAGCTTGTACGGTCCGACTTGGTACTCGTTTGAGATCGGCAATGTGCATTATATTGTTACCCCGTTCGGTCGCGGGGCGGATAAATCGTCGCGGTACAGCAAACGGGATTGTTTGCTGTGGCTTAAAAACGACTTGGAAAACACGGACCCGAATATGAAAATCGTCATGTTCAACCATACGCAAAGCCCATCGGAGACGTACATTTTGAAATGCAACGGGCAATCCCTCGACTTAAAAGCATACAATCTGATTGCATGGGTGTTCGGGCATTATCATTATAATTATGTCGAGGAAAACAACGGTGTGCTGAATATCAGCGCCCCACGACCCGATTGCGGCGGGATTGACTCGTCGGCGAGCGGCACGCGGCAGATTCTGATAGATGCGGACGGTACGGTTACAACAAAAATGTACTATTACGATTTTTCGAAGGAAACCGCCGCTGCCCCGCAGAATGCCGTGTGGTCCACCGCCTTGGGCGAGAACATTTTGTTCTGTGACACGGTGTATCAAGACGGAAAGGTCTATACCGCAACCGTGCAAGACGATGTGCCGCGCGCGTGTGGCATCTATTGCCTGTCTTCGGCGAACGGCAGCGTAATTTGGCAGTACAAAACCGAAAATTCCGTTAAAAATAATGTGGTACTGTCGGGCGACCGGTTGTATGCGCAGGACGCGGCAGGCAATGTATATTGCCTTTCGGCGGAGACCGGAACACTTCAGTGGACGGTACAGGTCAATCTCGGCAATGCACTCGCCGCAAGCTCTGCACTGTGCGTGGCAGACGGTAAGGTGTTTGCCGGCGGTGCGGCAGGCGTAACGGCGTTGCAAGCAGATACGGGCAGTATACTTTGGGAAAATATCCGCAATAAAGGCGAAGCGTCGCCTGCAGAATTTATTGTCACGGGCAACAAGCTGATTGTCAGCTCCCATTGGGACGCGCTTGTGGCGTTGGATACCGCTACGGGCAAGCAGATTTGGGAAAATAAGGACGGAGATATTCGTTTCCGCACTTCTACCCCCGTCGCAGTCGATGAAAATACCCTGTTGGTCGCCGACAGCGGCGCGATTATGCTGGTGGACAGCAACACAGGAGAAATCATCAGCAAAACCGCATTGGAAAATTATAATTTTTCGTCGAGTGCACAGCCCGTGGTAAACGGCAACACGGCGTATATCGCCACGGCAAACAAAGGCGTTTTGGCGTTTGATTTGACAACACACGAAATTTTGTGGGAAACGCCTGTCGGGAACGCGCTGGTGGGGACGGCGCCGTATGTCGGCAAGGCGCAGACCGTGGAAAGCACATTCGTTTTGGACGGAGACACATTGGTGTTCGGCGCATCGGACGGCAATTTGTATCGGATTTCCGCTTCGGACGGTGCAGTATTGCAGACCGTCGCGGTCGGCGCGCCGATTTTCGGCAAAGCCGCAAACGCAGATGGGGATTGGATTGTCGGTGATTTCGCGGGCAGAGTGTCGAGGGTGCATTTTTAACGGGCGATATTCAAAAGGAATAGTACAAAAGGGCGGGGACTTCTCCCCGCCCTTTCGTACAAATAGAAACAAAAATTTATAACAGAATTTATAAAAGCATATAATTCTTAAGAAAATATTAAATATTATAAAGTATATTGCATTACAAGGTAGTATGTGCTATACTGTATTAAACCCCCGAAAGCAACCGTGCCTTTGTGCACCCTGAAAGAAAGGCGGCGTTCGGGCGGCAATCTGAGCAGAAAGGAGCAGCGCCGTGAACACACAATTCAAAAAAGGCGTTTTGGAGCTTTGTGTTTTGTCCCTTTTAAAGCAGGGCGACAAATACGGCTATGAGCTTGCGGACTGCGTGGGCAGGGAGATTGATATTTCCGAGGGCTCTGTGTATCCGCTCTTAAAGCGTCTGCGCGCAGAGGGGTATTTTGAAGTATATTTAAAGGAATCCTCTTCGGGTCCCGCGCGTAAGTATTACCGTCTGACGCAAAAAGGCGCCGATATGCAGGCACATTTGGAGCGTGAATGGCGTGAATTCACCGAAAGCGTATCCACAATTCTCGGAGGTGATGCAAAATGACAAAGAACGAATTTTTACAGGAACTATACAATCATCTGGCGTCGCTGACACCGGCAGAACGCGATGATATACTTGCAGATTTCGAAGAGCATTTTCAGGCGGGTGCCGAGCGCGGCAAGTCTGAGGAGCAGATTTGCGCAGAGCTTGGGAATCCTTATACCTGCGCCTTACAGTATCTGCGAACGGCGCCGGGCGCACAACCGCAAAGCGCGGCACAGCCGACTGCGCAGACGCCGCCGAAAAATACACCGCAGCCACCGTATGGAACGGCTGCGCAACCGGTGCGGCGCATCAATCTGCCTTGGGCAATCGTATTTTTCATCGCCGTATTTTTGGCAATCGGGATTTATCCCGCAAGCGCCCTTTTGGTGCTGTCGCCGATTTTCATTTTGATTGCCACCGTATTTTTGGCGGCAGTCGTGCCGAGTGGGACGATGGTCGGCTTGCTGATTTCGGTTGCAGTAATGCTGTGTGCCGCAGGTGTGCTTGGGCTTTTGGTGACGACTTGGTTCTTAAAGCTTTGTTACCGCCGTGCGGATTTTTAAGGAGGGAATGACGATGAAAAAAGCAATCCTTGCCACTGCGGTGGTTTTGTTCCTTTCCTTTATCAGCACGGTTTGCTTCGGCGTGGCGCTCGGCTCACAGGGCTTGCACGCATTTTTCCGCGACGGCGGCGTGCTTGACGATTGGACCGATACGATTTCGGACTGGAATGACGTCATTTTATATACCGATGAATTGGTCGATACCGACGACCGCGCCAAGCTGTTCTGCAGCGAGAGCACCGCGCTTGCGGCGGGGGATACTCTGAACATCACAGCACAGTGCGGCAATATTCGCATTTTGCGCGGGACGGGCGATAAGGTCGAGGTGGCGCTCGAGCAGTATTCCGACCGTGTAAATCCCTCCCCGAAATATACGCTTTCCATCTTGAACGACAATGAAATCCAACTGTCTGCCGCATCGGATTTGGACGGGGTAGCGGCGGTCCTGACGGTGTATGTGCCGCAGGCACTTGCCGCTTTGACAGTCGAAACAAAACTCGGCGAGGTGGAGATACGGGATATTACAGTCGACAATTTAAGCGTAACCGTTTTCACCGGTGATTTAGATTTGAAAAACTGCACGCTCAAAACGGCGGATTTATGCGTGAAAACAGGGGATATTGACCTGAAGAAAACCGTTACGGTTGCCGAAACACTGCGTGTAAACTGCGCCTGCGGCGATGTGGATATAGAAATCCCCGAAACCGCACCGTTCACCTTGCAGTACACTGTGCAGACAGGCGAAGCAGAAATTGAAGCGGACATTCCGAGCGAGCTGTTGCGTGCTGTCAGCCGAAACGGCACAACCTGCCAAGGAGAGCTCCGGCGTCTTGCCGCCGACGGCGCTCTGGGCGCACAATACGACATTTCCGTGGACTTGGGCAATTTGGAAATCAGCGCGGGCACGGACTTGGACGACTGAATACGCAAAATACAAAGAAGGCACATATACTATATATAAAAGGAGTTTTTACAATGAAAAAGAAATTGTACAGAAGCAAAACCGACAAAATGCTGTGCGGGGTGCTCGGCGGACTTGCCGAGTATTTGGATGTGGACGCTACATTGATTCGCATTCTTTATGCGGCACTGTCCGTATTTTCCGCAGGGTTTCCGGGAATTGTGCTGTATATCATCTGCGCAATTGTGATTCCCGAAGCACCGTTTGACGTACAGCAATAAGCAAGGATAAGAAGCGCGCTCCGCAGTTTTTTCTGCGGAGCGTTTTCTTTCGCGCATCTTTGGCGTTTTTACAACGAAACAAACGGAAAATCGGTTTTTTCAACAGCAGAATCTGACAGAAGCCGCACCGTGTCTTCGCTATAATGAAAGTTGCCTTGAGAAGCCCTCCGATATTGTTTTCGGGACAGGCTTTTAATTTCCGGCGACAGGCGAGGGGATTACTTTGACATCTTTTGAAACCGCAGAAAAGACATATGCGGAGGCGAATACGGACGGACAAGCCTTTTTGCCCGAAGGGGTGCGCCGCGTACTGCGGCAGATGCTCTCCTTCCTCGGCGGACTGTTGCTTTCCTCCTTACAACTGACCGCGGGGATTTCTCCGTTTGGGGTTTGCTTTTTGGCGGCAGTGCCCACGCGCTATATTTTTGCAGTGGGTACGGGCGCAGCGGCAGGGTATCTTTTAACACTGGACAGCGTTTCGGCATTGCGCAATGTTGCGGCGCTGATTTCGGTTGCTGTGCTGTCGCGGTTAATGTGCGAATTTGAGCGCGTGCGCCGCATACGGCTGCTGCCGTCGTGTATTGCGGCAGCGGTGATTTTGTTGACAGGCACAGCCGTGCTTGCGGCGGACGGTTTTGCGCTCTCTTCAGCGGCAATGCTTTTGGGCGAGACGGCGCTGTCTTTCGTGCTGACTTATTTTTTTGCGCAGGCGCTCGACGCTGTGCACGGCTTGCTTTCGTCGGACAAGCCGACCTTGCAAACCTTACCCGGGGTATGCATCACCGTGTTTTTGCTGCTGGCTTCCGTTTCGGATATTGCGATTTTGCATATTTCTCCCGCGCGCATTGCGGCGGTGTATATTTTGTTTGTGATTTCGCGATTGTACTGCGAAGCGGGCGGCGCAATTGCAGGGCTTGCTGCGGCAGGTGCATTTTTGCTGGACGCATCCGTCGGCGCCGGGGCGGCGGGCTTTGCCGCGGCGGGCTTCGCGGCAGGCATTTTTGCACACAGCAAGCGCGGGTTCGGTGTAGGATTTGCTTTGGCGGCTTTCGGGGCTGTTTTGTTGTTTACGGGTGCGGATATATCTGCCGTATATTTGTTTGTTGAGGCGGTTGTCGGCGCAGTTCTTTTTTTGTGCACGCCGAAAAAATGGCGGCAAAAGGCGTATCAATTGACGGCACGGCGCCAAAGCGCACATACGCCGAATCCCCAACGGCAAGCATTCCTTACGCGTCTTGGAGATGCAACGGCGGCAGTCGAAACACTGTCGCAAACCGTGCAAAAAGCATCAAAGCTGTTGGATACTGCCGTACCCGTGCAGTCGCAGGCACGGTTTGCCCGCGCCAAAGAAGCAGTCTGCGACAACTGCGGCAGGTATACGTATTGTTGGGAACAGCATCGGCGTGACACCTTGCAGGCATTCGCACAAATGGATGCGCCGTTACGGGAATCCAAGCCGCTGTGTGCCGAAAATATTCCCGCTTCAATGCAGGCACGCTGTATTCGTCTGACGGCGCTGACGGACAGCTTACAGCGATTCTCCGTGCGCGATGCGGAGCATAGCGCGGCACAGGCGAAAATACGGGAATTACGACAGGCGAACGCCGAGCGCTTTGACGGCGTAATTGATATGCTGGAGGCGCTGTCGACAGAAATGTCCGAAGATTTAAGCTTTGACGAAGCTGCGGCAGACCGTGCCGGGGAAGCCTTAAAAAACACGTTCGGTACCCCGGTGCAAAGCGTGACTTGCGCATATACGGCAGGCGGCACATTGCGACTGGAGCTGATATTTCCGCAGGCGACGGAGCTCCCACCGCAGGCGGATTTGCGCGAGACGCTGGAAACGGTTACAGGCAGGCGGCTGGAACTACCCGTGGTGCAAAACGGTGCGGCGGGGGTACAGGCAGTCTTTTGCGAACGGACGGCATTTCGCGTGGAAGCGGCGGCGGCAAAAATCACTGCAGACCGCGAAACGCACAGCGGGGACAGTTACGAGAGCTTTTATGACGGGCGCGGCGGCTATTTTGTCATTCTGAGCGACGGAATGGGACAGGGCACGCGCGCCGCATTGGACAGCACGCTTGCCGTGCAAATGACCGCCACGCTTTTAAAGGCGGGCATCGATGTGCACAGCGCACTGAAAATGGTCAATGCATCCCTGATGCTCAAATCGGACGCGGAGTCTCTCGCAACGCTTGATATTCTGCATGTTGATTTGTATACCAGCGAAGCGGGCTTTTACAAAGCGGGGGCGGCAAAATCGCTGTTACGCCGCAAGGATAAATGTATGGAAATTAAGCGTGCAGCACTGCCTGTGGGAATTCTGCGCGAGGTGCGCTTCGGCTGCTGTACGGGAAAGCTTTTGCCGGGGGATTTGGTGGTTATGGCATCCGACGGGGCGTTTGATTATGCCGAACAACCCTTCAAAAAGGCGGTCGGCAGTATCAAGCTTCAAAACGACTGTGCAGAGATAGCCAAGCAGCTTGCCGAAACGGCGAAAAAACAAACCGCCGCGCCGCGGAGCGATGATATTACAGTGATTGCGTTGAAACTTCGGAATAATACGGAATAAATCCCGTATTATTCCTTTTTTTGTAAAAAAACAGCATGCAAAACGGTTTTTTTCAATAAATCCGTCACAAAATTCGGATTGTTTATTGACATTTCGGAGATTTTATTGTAAATTGTAATAGTATCGATTAGTATGGAATGCTAATCTGTTATTGTAAGAAAGGGGATTCATTCAGAATGGCAAAAAAAGATTCAATGCTCACGCCTGAAGAGCGGCTTGCACGCGCAGAGCGTAAAAAAGAAAAAAGAAAAATCTTCGGCGAAACCTTTTTGAAAGCAGCGGCACTGTTTTTGGCAGTTGTTTTTGTGTACTCGGTTACATATGTTGCGTTCGGCAAGGGCAGAACGGTTTATCAAGGTGTGCAGGTTGACGCCGGCGCACTCGTTGTAAACGGGGGCGCTTCAAGCAGCACCGGCGGCAGCGCAGACAGCAGTGCAGACGCAGCAGCACCGGCTTCCGACGAAGCGGAAGAAGCGGCAAAGGCGATTAACGCGGCAACCGCAGCGGCGGCAGTGGCTGGTTATGACTGGACGAGAACCAGTGAATACACCAAGCCCGTAGACGTCGGCAGTGCGACGGATGTTCTGAATAAGGTTATCCAGGGCGTAGATGAAAACGCAAATGTGGACTCGGTTGTCGGCGGCTTTATCGGCATCGGCACCAAAGAAGCGAAAATCGAAAAGGGTAAGGACGCAGCGGAGTGCATCGGCTATCACGGCGAAAGCTACAAGCTGAAAGCAACCTCCCTGAAAGCCTCTGACCTGAAAGATTTGACGGTAAGTGACGGTACATATACCTTTAAACTGGCAGATGCCAACACGCCGAAGAAAGACGGCTCTACGGCATTGAACCGCTTGACAGACGATATCGTCATTCAAGAAGAAGTTTCCCAAGAAATTCAAGACCAGGTCGGTAGCGCGGTTACGGTTACAAGCTTGGTAGGCGTATACAGCAACATCAATGTCAAGGTTGTCATCACCGACGGCAAGCTGACGGAAATGACCTATTCTTACGATGCAGATGTGACGGAGCTCGGCTTGAAGGTTGCAGTGGTCAGCGTAAAAGGCACAGGCGCTATGCACACCGAAGCAACTTACAGCAACTTCGTGTATTGATTGGATGAGAGGGAGACAGTAACATGGCAAAAGAAGTATTGACCCCTGAAGAAATTGCAGAGAAAAAAATCAGACGCTCCAACGGCTGGACCCGTTTTTGGGCAATCGTTTTGGCGCTGGTTTTGGTAGGCGCGTCCACCTCTTTCGCAGTGAAAAAGGCAAGCGACGCCAATGAAGAAGCGGCGGCGCAGCAGGCAGAGCTTGCTTCGCAGTATGCAGCCAGCGTAAATGCGGGCAGCGCACAAAGTTGGGACGACGGTGCAAGCGGCAGCGCAGACAGCAGTGCAGACACAGCAGCACCGGCTTCCGACGAAGCGGAAGAAGCGGCAAAGGCGATTAACGCGGCAACCGCAGCGGCGGCAGTGGCTGGTTATGACTGGACGAGAACCAGTGAATACACCAAGCCCGTAGACGTCGGCAGTGCGACGGATGTTCTGAATAAGGTTATCCAGGGCGTAGATGAAAACGCAAATGTGGACTCGGTTGTCGGCGGCTTTATCGGCATCGGCACCAAAGAAGCGAAAATCGAAAAGGGTAAGGACGCAGCGGAGTGCATCGGCTATCACGGCGAAAGCTACAAGCTGAAAGCAACCTCCCTGAAAGCCTCTGACCTGAAAGATTTGACGGTAAGTGACGGTACATATACCTTTAAACTGGCAGATGCCAACACGCCGAAGAAAGACGGCTCTACGGCATTGAACCGCTTGACAGACGATATCGTCATTCAAGAAGAAGTTTCCCAAGAAATTCAAGACCAGGTCGGTAGCGCGGTTACGGTTACAAGCTTGGTAGGCGTATACAGCAACATCAATGTCAAGGTTGTCATCACCGACGGCAAGCTGACGGAAATGACCTATTCTTACGATGCAGATGTGACGGAGCTCGGCTTGAAGGTTGCAGTGGTCAGCGTAAAAGGCACAGGCGCTATGCACACCGAAGCAACTTACAGCAACTTTGTGTATTAAGCAGCACACCGATATACGCACAAAATGTGCATACTTTGTTAGGAAAGGAAGAGCATGATGGCTAAAAAACCAAAAGTCGAACTCACGCTGGAAGAGCTTCAGGCAAAGAAAAGCAAACGCCAGCGCGGTTGGGTTCGTTTCTGTGCAATCCTGCTTGCGGTTGTGCTGACAGCCGGTATTTACGGCATGGCATCCAGTGGTGACCCGACGGTTGTTGAGGTGTACCCGAATGTGGTCCGTGCGCAAACCAAAACGATTGTGCAAAAGCAAGATGCCGAGCCGACCGCTCCGGCAGCTACTGATGATGAGGATGAGACCTCGACGGCAGCACCGTCCACCTCTGAAGAGGAAAGCAGTATTTTAGATACCCTGATGGGACTCCTCAGCGGTTTGGATTTGAGCAGTCTTGCAGGCAATTTGAATTTAGACGGCTTGGGCATTACTATTGCCGGCGGTATCCAAACGGCAAAAGACTCCTTGTTGACATTAATTGACCAGTTGGAAGCGGCAATCAGCGGCAAACCGTCCATTGCGCATGAAGCCGTCGAATATGACTTCGACGAATCCGTGGACAGAGGCGATGAAGCTGCACGCAATTTGTTGGTGGAAGCGCTGAACAATGCAACGCAGGCAGACGTTGGATATACGGTGACCCATACGGCGAATTACGCTGACGGCGGCAATGTCAGCATCGGTGCGCAGACAGAAACCGTCAACCAGATTTTGGCGGTTGCCGGGCTTTCTTTAGACAGTGTTGTCGGCGAATTTGCCGGTATGCATTTGGATGAAGAGACCGGTGAGCTGATTCCGACAACGACTTTCTCGGTTGCCAAAGGGCAGACCGTCGAAGAGGCAGTAGAAGCATCTGATAATTTGGACGCAAAATGTGTCAATTACGGCTTAATGCCCACCCAGCTGACTGCGGAAGATATTGCAATTCTTGAGGCGAGACCGTTGGAAGGCTACTATGTGTTCCAAATCAAGAATGTGGACAATCCGAACAGACGCGCGGATTGCGGGTTGACTCGTCTGACCAATGACTATTTGGTACAGCATGAAGTGGCACAGCAGATTCAGAACGCGGTTTCTATTACGGAAGTTACATCCAATCCTCTGAAATTGACGGACTTGGACGCGAAATACACCGGTATACAGGTGACGGTTCAGTTGAATCCCTTGACCGGACGCCTGGAATCGATGGATATTGCCTATACGATGTACGGGAAATTTACCGTCAGAACCAACGCCGTGCAGGTTGTCGGTGCGGCAACGATGGTGATTAGTGATAGCTATAGCGATTTTGTTTACTGAGAATCCCTGAATGCATAGAAAAATCCCCTTTCAAGCGTTATGCGGAAAGGGGATTTTTTGGCGGAAGACGGCGGTCTTGGTGATTTTGCCAATTTCTTATAAAGAAATTTAGCAATTTTTAAAGTTGTCTGTGTTTTCGTTTTGTGGTATAGTAACATTGCAGTGTTATACATCGTCAAGCATTACGGAAACGGACGTGACAAGAGGGGGAATGACATTTGAAGACCGTATATTGCAGTGTGCCGTCTTTGATGTCTGTATCTGCGCTGATTAACAATGAAATCGGGCGTAGTGACCGCGCAATTATTTACATGGCAGTCATTGCCGTTACCCTGTTGCTTATCGGTATCGGTTCTCTGATTATTTCCGGAATGCATACTGCTGTTTTAAAGCGACGACAAAAGCGCTATCGCGATATTACGCACCAATCGATTTCCGCAATTGCCAATGCGGTAGACGCCAAAGACCCCTATACGCGAGGGCATTCCGACCGCGTGGCGAAATATGCAGCGGAAATTGCGCGTCGCTATGGGCTCAAGCCCCTAAAAGTGTCGGACATTTACTATTCTGCACTGCTGCACGATATCGGCAAAATCGGAATTCCCGATGAAATTCTCAAAAAGCCCGGGAAACTGACCAAAGAGGAATATGAAATCATTAAAACGCATGCCGCGATCGGCGCGGATATTGTGAAGGATATTACGGCAATCCCCAATATCCGCCGTGGGATTTGCGACCACCACGAGTGGTATGACGGCAGTGGATATCCACGTGGCTTGCGGGGTAACAATATCAGTTTAGAGGGACGTATTATCGGTATGGCAGATGCGTATGACGCGATGGCAAGTGCGCGCGGATACAGCGCACCGCATACGCAAGACTATATCCTGTCCGAAATTCAGACAGGGCAGGGGAAACAGTTTGACCCGAAAATTGCGCAAATCGTAATGCAAATGATGGCGGATGGATTTTTTGAGAAGCAACAGGAACCGACGGATACGCCGTCCGCCGAATCCGAAGCAAAGACACAGACAAACTAAATTATAACAAGCAACCCCCTGTTCGCACAAGGAAGCGGACAGGGGGTTGTTTCAGTTTGCTGTGTGCAAAGCGGAGGGGCGGCACGCAGAAAATGCGCGCACAAACAGGGGGAAATACGATATTATGTTGTGCGCTATGCAAAATAAGCCTGATACAGCGTGTGCAATTCCTCCGCCGTCACATAGGCGGAAAGCGCGCCGACCGCCGTGACTGCCTTGCCGCCTGTAATGTTGCCGTATGCAATACAGGTGGAAAACGGCGCGTCGTGCACAAGACCGTAAATAAAGCCCGCCAAAAATGCGTCACCCGCGCCCGTCGAGTCGACATTTTGAAACGCCGCAACACTTTTCACAAAAAATTGCTGCCCGTTTTCACTGCCGATACAGCCGTCCTTATCAACTTTTACAACCACCTTGTCAAAATAGGTGTGCAGCCGTTCTGCGGCGCGTTCGGGCGTCGGCTCGCCTGTGATTTGCAGTGCCTCTTTGCGGTTTGGGGTGTAATAGTCGGCAATTTTTAAATATTTGCCGTACGCGTCAAACGATAAATTTTCGTCCCAACCCGTGTCGAGCACCATGATGCTCCCCTCGGCTTTGAGTTGCTCGTAAACGGGCAAAAACCCGCCCGGTTGCATCAAAACGACCTTCGCGCCCGTTGCCGTTTGATAAAAGGTCTCCAATGCTTCGTCGCTTGGTTCGATACTCCCTTTGCCGTAGGTGAAAAAAGTACGGTCCTCCGGCAAAATAATTGCCGAAGTAATGTTTAAGGGAATTTTATCGCCTGTATACAAATTGACAGGGTTTACGCCGTTTTCCTGAAATTTCTCTTGGGCAAAACGCGAGAACATATCGTCGCCGAGTTCTGTCGCAATACGCGCTTCAATCCCCAAACGCCCCAAATTGATGAGTGTAGCGGGAACGCCGCCGCCGAGCTGTAACGAAAAATCATCGCAATAGATTTCTTCGCCGAGTTTCGGCAACCGCGGAAAGCCCTTATACAGCAAATCGACATTGGTTGCTCCTGCGCCTGCAACAAACTCGCTCATTTCCAACCCTCCGTGTAGTCTTTGTTATGTTCGATATATGCCGAAACCAACTGTTTTGCGAGCGAATAACTGTTGACCAGCGGATGGAGCGTCAGCGCGTCCACCGCCGTCGAAACGCTTTTTTCACGGATGGCAAGGCTCGAGAGTCGCTCGTAATTTTTTACACGGCGAATAAGCTCCAAATTTTGTTCATCAACCTTGCTAAAACGGTGCGGCACTGCCTCTCCGTTTTGTATATCACAGGTGATTTCTACCACATCGGTGTCTAAAAGACCATCTATCGCGCCGGAGTTCGGCACGCATAAAATCATCGAGCCGCATTCCTCTCGCTCGGCAAGCTCGATAAACCGCAGGGCAACCCCTGCATAGCCGCCGTCATCCTTGCCGAAAATATCGAATTTCCACGGCGTACTGCGACGCACGCCCGTTTCCGCCGCCATATAGTTGTTTTCGCGCTCGCCGTAATGTTTCTCGAACACCGCAAGCGCCTTGTCAAAGTCTTTTTCTATATCCAAATCCCGCAACGCCGTGGTCATACGGCGGTTGATGTCGGCAATTTGCTCGCCGCGCGTCTGCGGCGCGTTTAAAATGTTCGCAATCGCCTGCTCGCGGTAGTAAAAATAATATAAATATTCATTTAAAATCGACCCGCGCGCTTTTAAGAGCGACGGCTCAAAATACCGCATATCGGTTTCTTGATAGGCTGTGGGGTTATTGATCAGGTCTTGCGTAATGTCTTTCCCGTTTAGGGTAACCGATGAAAAATAGGAGAGGTGATTTAACCCGTAAACTTCGCCTGCGGCACTGCCCTCGGGCGAACCGTACAGTTTTTCAAATGAGCGAAGCATGCCTGACGGCGCGTCGCAAATCCCGTATGTAAAATCATACCCCATATCCCGAAGGGTTTGGCTGACCACGCCCGCGGGGTTTGTGAAATTAAACACTTTGCAGTTCGGCTTTGCGAAGCGTTTTACCTGTTCGCAGTAATCTTGCAATGCCGACACCGAGCGCATCGCAAACGAAAAGCCCGCCGCGCCTGTGGTTTCCTGCCCCAAAAGCCCCAAATCAAGGGCAATGCGTTCATCGCGCACGCGCATATCGTCGCCGCCCGGGCGAATGGTCGTAATCACATAATCCGCGTCTTTGAGCGCTTCGCGGCTGTCCATAGTCAGCGAAAACTGCAAAGACGGGCAAATGCGCTTGGCGGTTTCTTTGGCAAGCGTGCCGTAAATGCGCAGTTTTTCGGGAGCATTGTCCATAAAGACGAGTTCTTGGATTTCTAAATCCTTTGCGCGTGCGGCAAGACTGCGCGCCAAAAACAG
>JBJEPS010000032.1:0-4623 GCA_051881355.1 Candidatus Fimenecus sp.
ATTGGACGCCTGTTCAAAGCATATTCCCCGTAAGTCATTACGAAATCTACCGCAACGGCAAACTGATTGGGAAAACAACAGACGCATATGTCACCTCTTACCGCGATTACGCTGTCCGATTCGGGGAGCAATACTTCTATACCGTAAAAGCGGTAGACACACAGGGCACGCATTTGGAAAGCAACAAAATGACAGTCAACCACACGGATACTTTTTTGGATAGACAGGATTCCGCCTTGGCAGTTACCGCAAAACGCCGTTGGCAGAAATAGCAGTGCAGGTGAAGAATATGGATAAATCCATTCCTCTGTGGCTGGAAATCAGCCGTAAAATCGAATCCGATATTGCGTCAGGCAAATATGCTGTCGGAGATGTTTTACCCAATGAATATCAACTGTGCGATATTTATGCGGTCAGCCGCATTACCGTACGCGGTGCATTGGCGAGACTCCAGGATTTAGGGAAAATTAAGCGAATCAAGGGCAAAGGCACAGTCGTAACCGCTGAGCGCATTAAAGAGCCGCTGTTGAAAATCCGCGGATTCAGCGAGGAAATGGCGCAAAAAGGTATCATTCCGAGTACCAGCTATGCCCATATGGAACGGCGGCAGGTTTCGGGATATGTTGCTGAGCTGTTTGGGCAAAGCAAATCCACCTATTTTGCCGTTTTGGAGCGGGTGCGGTGTATCAACGATGTGCCTGTCGGTTTTTTCACTACCTACTTACCTGAGAATCTGGGACTTCCCTATGACAGTACGCAATACTATGCCTCGCTGTATGACAAGCTTGAAACGGAATACGGCATACACATTGATACCGTACAGCAAACCATTACGGCAGAACGCGCGGACAAAAAAACGCGCGATATGCTCGGGCTTTCGGCGGGCGATGTGGTTTTAGTGATGAAACGAAAAGCGTTTGCACAGGACAAACTGCTGGAATATTCGATTTGCAAATATGACAGCAAACGGTATGAATACAATATGGAGCTTCGAAATGAATGATATGCATACAAACTATCGAAATTATGAAAAATCCCCTTGTATAAAAGTCTCCGGCAAGGCATTTTCGGGATTTGCGGAAATGAAACGCGTGTTTGCCGAAAGCGATGAACGCGTAACGGTGCTGGACTGCTATCCGGTGGTGGACATCAAAAGTCTTGTACACGGCATCGGTGATTTGTTTGACCAAATCTTTTACAGCGACACCTGCGCGTACTGTGGGAACGAGCTGACCGCCAAAATGCAGAAAAATTTAACTGATGACCGCATTTTCGGCGTAATGACCACCGACCGTTTGGAAGAATATTTTATCCATGAAAAAATCGAGGAAATGCGCCGAGACATTGCAAACAGCAACGGCAAAGTGCTCCTAATCGGTGTGGGGGCAATGCTTGTATGGAACAAAGGGCTCACTGTGCATTGCTCTGTCGCGCGGTGGGAAAGTCAACTGCGCTTTCGCAAGGGTGCGCCGAACTGGAACTGCGACAACTTTGATATGGACCCGTTGACCAAATTCAAGCGCGGGTATTTCGTAGAATGGCGACTTGCGGACAAACACAAAATGGTACAGCACGAAAAATTTCAGTATTATGTTGATACAAATGATTTGGCGTGCCCCAAAATGGTCTCCCGTGCCGATTATGACAAGGCTTTGGAATCCGCCGTACAAACGCCTTTCCGTGTTGTCCCCTATTTTGACCCCGGCGTTTGGGGTGGGCAATGGATGAAAGGGGTCTGCGACCTCGACAAAACCCAAACGAATTTTGCATGGTGCTTTGATTGCGTACCCGAAGAAAACAGCGTACTGTACGACTTTGACAGCGTAAAGGTTGAAATGCCTGCGATGGATATTGTTTTGCACAAGGGAAAAGAATTGCTCGGCGAACGGGTACAGGCACGCTACGGCAACGAATTCCCTATCCGCTTTGACTTTTTGGACACGATGGGCGGCGGAAACTTATCGTTACAGGTGCACCCGACCACCGACTACATACAGAAAACCTTTAACATGCACTATACGCAGGACGAGAGCTATTATATTTTGGACTGCGGCGAGGACAGCTGTGTATATTTAGGTGCAAAAACAGGTACAGAGCCGTCAAAATTCATCGGCGTATTAAACGAAGCGCAGGAAACGGGTGAAATCGACGTAGAGCGCTTTGTCAACAAATGGCCCGCCAAAAAGCATGACCACTTTTTAATCCCTGCCGGAACGCTCCATTGTTCCGGCGCAAATACGATGGTGTTGGAAATCTCTGCCACGCCCTATATTTTCACATTTAAACTGTGGGATTGGGGGCGCTTGGGGTTAGACGGCAAACCGCGTCCGATTAACATACAGCACGGCAGTCAGGTTATTCAGTACAACCGCGACACCGAATGGGTACAAAGAAATCTTATCAATCAAATTGTGCCTTTGGAAGAAACCGAAACCTACACCTCGGAAAAAACAGGTTTGCACGAGTTTGAACCGATTGAAACCGTGCGGCATTGGTTTACGAATGACACATTGCACAAGGCGAACGGCAGTGTTTGCGTTCTGAATTTGGTAGAGGGCGAGGAAGCGGAAGTTGTAAGTCCGACAGACGCCTTTGCGCCCTACACGGTGCACTACGCGGAAACCTTTATTGTCCCCGCAAACGTTGGGGATTTTATCATTCGACCGACCGAAAAAAGCAAGGGCACACGCCTTGCAACCATCAAAGCGTATATTAGGTGATTAAAATGATTTTTGCACTGGACATCGGCGGCACATACACAAAATATGCCCACATTGAAAACGGTGAAATTGTCAAAAAAGGTAAATGGGAAACAACCGACGATTTTTCGGAATTATTGGGGAATATTGACCGCGTGATTTGTAAGTCCGCTGACCGCATCGGCATTTCCTGCGTCGGATTTTGGAAACCGAACGGCGATCCCGTCGGCTGTTCAACCATAAACTGCATTGTGGAAAATCCGCTGGTCAAAACCTTATCGAAAAAATACCAATGCCCTGTTTTAATTGAAAACGACGCACGCTGTGCACTGCTTGCCGAAGCAAAATACGGCGTGCTCAAAGACAAACAAACTGCGGTTTTATTTGTGCTCGGATCATCGCTCGGCTGTGCGATATTCCTTGACGGCAAGCTACTTACAGGCGCGACACGGCAAGCAGGCGCGATGTTTATGATGCCTGAAGTCTTTGACGACGATACTTATGTATTTGACAAGGCGGCAAACAGTATTCAACTGACAAAAGAATACGACTCGTCCGCCAAGCGTGGGAATATGCTGTTGCTTGAAGAAAAAGCCTTGTCAGGGGACAAAAAAGCCACGGCGCTTCTTGAAAAATATGCCAAAACGGTCGCTTTAAAATGCTGGTATGCGTATTTGGCATATGACCCCGAATGCATTGCAATCGGCGGCGGGATTGCAAACAGTTCATATATTTTTGAAAAAATACAGTTTCATTTACAAGTTCTGTTTACACAAGACACAAGCGGCAGAATGCCTAAACTTTTGCGCACACAATTCGGCGCAGACAGCAATTTATTGGGCGCGGCGCTGCTTACAAAGTCATAAACAAAGTTATTTAAACCGACAAGGAGGTTTTACAATTTGGAAACGGGAAATGAAAAACAGTCTTTGGTGACAAAAGGGAAAGAGGCTCTGACTAAGTTTAAAATGCACTGGAATAAGCCGCCTGAGGGGTATCAGGTTTCCTACAAGGAATTTGCAACCTTTGCATTAGGTTTAGGCGGTTCGAACTTCTTGTATGTTCTGACGCTCTATACAACGCTTGCAACAAGCGTGCATTTGATGATTTCCTATTTCAAGCTCTCAACGGGACTTGCTTGGATATTCAGCATTGCGGCGGCGGTGATTGCAATTATCCGTTCCCCCATTCTTTCCATGATGATTGACAACTCCAACGGTAAAAGCGGTAAATTTAAGCCCTTTTTAATTTGGTCGGCTGTGGGCGCGGCGGTAAGCTTTACCATCGTCCCCTTTATACCTGCATCTTGGATAGAAATAAATCTTTTCAGTATGCCTCTCCCCGCCATACCCATTGTTGGTATGAACGAAGCCTCCACGATCGACTTTAACTTAGGTATTGTACTTGCATTTCTACTCGTTCAAATCGGTCAGTTTTTTATTACGCTTCTTAACCAATGTCTTTCCGGTATTGAGCAGACGATTTCAAGCGTTGCACAGGAACGCGCAAACATCGGTTCCTTAAAGGGCTTGGTATCAGGTATTCCCAGTTCTATTGTTAACATTATTCTCCCCATCCTTGCAGGTACTGTATTTGCCGCTAAGGGCGGTTGGAATGCTGTTGAGATGTACCGTATTATATTCCCCATTTGCGGTATCGGCGGTATTTTGCTTGTAAGCGTTTTAATGAAAGGCGTTGAAGAAAGAGTTGTTGTGAACCAAAAATATGTTGCGAAGGTCAGCTTCTTAGAGGGTATGAAGCTCCTTTCAAAAAACAAATATTTTTGGATTATCACACTGTTTAACACTTTTTGCGGTATTCGCGGGCTTTCCAACATCACAACCTGGATTACACAGTACAGCTTTACATCCGACTTTGCAAAAACAATTGTAGGTCTTTACTGCTCAACACTTTTAATGAACGC
>JBJEPS010000033.1:0-4574 GCA_051881355.1 Candidatus Fimenecus sp.
CCAAATTTTGCATACAAAAAATTTGTTTTATTCCGTGTTTTTTCGCGGATTGCCAGTTGATAAATCAAAAATGAAGTGTTACAATAAACAAAAATGGGGAAATGTTTGATTTCCTGATGAAAGGTGATGGTAAATTTATGCAGATGACTTTCCGTTGGTTCGGCAGTGAAAAGGATACGGTAACCTTAGAGCAGATTCGTCAAATTCCCGGTGTGACGGGCGTTGTGCCTGCACTGCACTATCTGCCGGCGGGCGAAGTGTGGCCGATGGAGGACATTTTAAAAATGAAAGCCGAAATCGAAGCCGCGGGGCTTACGATGGAATGCATCGAAAGCGTCAATGTCCATGAGGATATTAAAATCGGACTGCCGACGCGCGACAAATATATTGAAAATTATAAAATCTGCATCCGCAATCTCGCAAAAGCGGGTGTGAAAGTGATTTGTTATAATTTCATGCCCGTGTTTGACTGGACACGCACCGATCTCGCCATGTCCATGTGTGACGGCGCGACCTGCTTGTCTTACGACGGGGTTCAAATTGAGGGCAAAACGCCTGAGCAGATGTTTAAAGACATCGACGACAATTCCAACGGCTATGCCATGCCCGGTTGGGAAACCGAGCGTATGCCCGAAATCAAGGAATTGTTTGAAAAATACAAAAATGTGACCGAGGAAGATTTGTGGAACAATCTGATTTATTTCTTAGAGCAGATTATGCCCGTTTGCGAGGAATGCGATGTCAAAATGGCAATCCACCCGGACGACCCGCCATGGAGCATTTTCGGTCTGCCGCGCATTATCACCGATTTGGAAGCACTGAAAAAATTGCTTGCGGCTGTGCCGAGCAAGTATAACGGCTTGACCTTCTGCACCGGCTCTTTGGGCGCGAATCTCCATAACGATTTGCCGGCAATGATTCGCGAAGTCGGCGACCGCATCTACTTTGCGCATCTGCGCAATGTCAATGTGGAGGGCAGACACTTCAACGAAACCGCGCACGAAAGCGCGGCGGGCTCTCTTGACATGTACGAGATTGTGAAAGCCTTGCAGGATGTCGGGTTTGACGGCTATATCCGCCCCGACCACGGCAGAATGATTTGGGGCGAGGTGGCACGTCCCGGTTACGGGCTTTTCGACCGCGCGCTCGGCGCGACATATATCAACGGGCTTTGGGAAGCCGCAGAAAAACAGAAAGCAGGGAAATAAGATGACACATGAGAACTTAAAAGGCAGAGTTGCCGTAGTGACCGGCGGCGGCGGGGTGCTTTGCGGAGATTTCGCAAAGACTTTGGCACGCCAAGGAGTTAAGGTTGCCGTTTTGGATTTGAACGAAGCGGCGGCACAAAAGGTTGCCGATGAAATCACCGCTGAGGGCGGCACGGCGATTGCCGTGGGCTGTAATGTGCTCGAACCCGAAAGCATGGAACAAGCGCGAGCGGTTATTAACGAGAAATTAGGCACTTGTGACATTCTGTTAAACGGTGCCGGCGGCAACAATCCGAAAGGCACAACCACCAAAGAGACCTTGGAAGCGGTCGATTTGGTCGAAAAAGACGAAAACATCAAAACCTTTTTCGATTTGGACCCGCAGGGCATTTCGTTTGTGTTTAATCTGAACTTCTTGGGTACGCTGATTCCGACGCAGGTTTTTGCCCGTGATATGGCGCAAAAGGAAAACGCTTGCATCGTGATGGTGACTTCGATGAATGCCTACCGTCCGCTGACTAAGATTCCCGCGTATTCGGCGGCGAAAGCGGCGGTCAAGAACTTTACGGAGTTCATGGCGGTACATTTTGCCGAAGTCGGCATTCGTGTGAACGCAATTGCACCGGGCTTCTTCTCGACCAATCAGAATAAAACGCTCCTTTGGAACGAGGACGGGACCCCAACCGCGCGTACCGGCAAAATTCTTGCCGCAACGCCGATGAAGCGCTTTGGTGAATCACGGGAATTAGAGGGTTCTTTGCTGTTCCTGTGCGACGAGGCGTATTCGAGCTTTATCACCGGTACGACAATTATCGTAGATGGTGGGTTTAACGCGTATTCCGGTGTATAATTCGGACAAACTGTTTAGAGAGGATTTTGCGAGATGGTTTGGTTTTTAATTGCGGCATTTCTGCTGCTTGCGGCAGTCCTTTGCTGTATTCGGTGCTTTGTACTGCGTCGGAAGGCAAACACGAGTCTCGAAAACAGGGAACCGACAGTAACCGAAGCACAGGATATTACCGTGCTGGAGGGGAACTCGCAGCAGAATCCCGTATACGAAAAAAAGGCAAAACGCGCGCTGGTTATCGGCATCGTTTTGCTGGTATTGACCGAAGCGGCAATCCTCATTGCCAACAAGGTCACGGCTTAAAAAACGGAGTGAACAAAACATGGATTTACAATTAAAAGCACCAGGTACCTATACCTATGATATGATTTCTTTGGGCGAAGTGATGCTGCGCCTTGACCCCGGCGAAGGGCGCATTAAATGTGCCCGTAATTTCCGCGCTTGGGAAGGCGGCGGCGAATACAATGTAGCGCGTGGTCTGCGCCGTTGCTTCGGACTTAAAACGGCGATCGTCACCGCGTTTGCCGACAACGAGGTCGGCAGACTGGTGGAGGATTTCATTTTGCAGGGCGGCGTGGATACCTCGCTCATTAAATGGGTGCCCTATGACGGCATCGGCAGAAGTGTGCGCAACGGGTTGAACTTTGTGGAACGCGGCTACGGAATTCGCGGGGCGCTCAGCGTTTCCGACCGCGGCAATACCGCGATTGCACAACTCAAGTCCGGCGATATAGATTGGGACTATATTTTCGGCACCTTAGGCGTGCGTTGGCTCCACACAGGCGGCATTTTTGCGGCGCTTTCCGAAACCACGGCACAGGTTGCCATCGATGCGGTCAAAGCGGCGAAAAAATACGGCACGATTGTGTCCTACGACTTAAACTACCGTCCCTCGTTGTGGAAGGACATCGGCGGCAAGGAAAAGGCACAGGCGGTTAACCGCGAAATTGCAAAATATATTGATGTAATGATCGGCAACGAAGAAGATTTCACCGCATGCTTAGGCTTTGAGGTCGAGGGCAATGATGCGAATTTGAAATCGCTCAATATTGAGGGCTACTACAAAATGCTCGGCGAGGTCGTGAAGGTCTATCCGAACTTTAAGGTGATTGCGACCACGCTCCGCACCGTCAAAACCGCGACGGTTAACGACTGGTCGGCGATTTGTTATGCAGACGGTAAGGTGTATAACGGGCTGTCGCTTCCGGGACTTGAAATTCTCGACCGCGTCGGCGGCGGTGACTCGTTTGCTTCGGGTCTGATTTACGGGCTGATGACCACCGATGACCCGCAAAAGGCAGTCAATTACGGTGTGGCGCACGGCGCGCTGGCAATGACCACCCCCGGTGACACGTCTATGGCTTCTCTTAAAGAGGTCGAAAATATCGTAAACGGCGCAGGGGCACGCGTGCAACGGTAAAAATTCTTTTCAAAAACCAAATATGCTCCCTCGGGGAGAGAGCGGAAGAGGATTTTTTGTAAGTTTTTTAAAAAAGTATTTTATTTTGGAGATGTCAGTATGGACAAAGAAAAAATCATTACCCGAATTCAGGACTGCGGCATTGTCGCGGTTGTGCGTGCGGAGTCTGTGGACAAGGCGATCCGCATTACCGATGCGTGCATTGAGGGCGGTGTGGCAGCCATTGAGTTGACCTTTACCGTGCCGCATGCGGACAAGGTGATTGAAGAGCTTGCAAAGCGCTATACCCCCGACCAGATTATTCTCGGCGCGGGCACGGTGCTTGATGCGACCACCGCACGTATTGCAATGCTTTCCGGCGCAGAGTACATTGTCAGCCCGGCGCTCGATTTGGACACTTTGCATCTGTGCAACCGTTACCGTGTCCCGATGATGCCCGGTATTATGAGCGTGCGCGAGGGACTTTTGGCGATGGAAAACGGCGCGGATATTTTGAAGGTATTTCCTGCCGACCTCTTTGGACCGAAGATTATCAAGGATATTAAAGGACCGATTCCCTATGCAAAAATGATGCCCACCGGCGGCGTCGATGCGGACAATGTCGGCGAGTGGATTAAGGCGGGCGCGGTTGCTGTCGGTGCAGGCTCGTCGCTGACCGCCGGCGCAAAAACAGGCGATTATAAGAAAATCACCGAGACCGGCAAGCGGTTTGTGGAAAATATTAAGCTTGCCCGCGCAGAACTCGCGGCGAAATAGTTTCTTTTTCCGCCGCGTGTGATGCGGAGCAAATCGTAAATTTACTTTGCAGGTAAACTTTACAAATCCGCTCGAATGGGAATTTGTGTTTACAGAAAGCGGCGGCGTGCGGCTCGCTGTATCTGCATACAGCGTCGCCTCTACGCCTTGTCTTGCGAAAAAATATATCTATTTCGCGAAAAAGCGGCGGATATCGCGTAGGGACAGGCGTTCCCACCTGTCCGCGGGCGGGCATGGAAACCTGCCCCTACGCATAAAATCCTTTTTACTGCGTAGGGTGCTGTCTGCCTCCGCTGCAAAATGGTTTGGCTTTTATTTTATCAATTCGCGGCAAAATGCCGCA
>JBJEPS010000034.1:0-4571 GCA_051881355.1 Candidatus Fimenecus sp.
AAACGGCGATAACCTCACAGTTGTTATAATTCTCTTTCAGCCACGGGATGATGATAGAAGTATCAAGCCCGCCTGAATATGCCAAAACAACCTTTTTAATGTTTTTCTTATCCATGGAAAACCCTCCGATTTGTATGTTCTTTTGATTACAAGGAAATTATACACGGTTTTCGTATAAAATCAAGTATTATTTGCATATTTATTCATAAAATCTGCATATTTGTGGAGTTTGTCGGAATAATTATACATATCAGAGTGTAAATTATGCAGGTTTTATGCAAAATTTCATTTTTGTATGTAAAAATATGCAACTTTAGAAAAAAAGGCGGCTTTAAAAGCCGCCCTTTTCTATTTCGTTACATTCGGGCAAGCCGAATTCTGCACTTTTTAAGCCGCAGAAATATCAGTCTGCCGTGTACGGCAAAATCGCGATTGCACGCGCGCGTTTGATTGCCGTGGTAAGCTCTCTCTGATGATAGGCGCAAGTGCCGGTTACGCGGCGGGGTAAAATCTTTGCGCGTTCAGAGGTATAGCGGCGCAGCTTTGCTGCATCTTTGTAATCAATCTTGTCGACCTTTTCCACACAGAAAGAGCAAACTTTTTTGCGTTTGCGGTTCTGCGGACGGCCGCCTTGCGGTTTATCGTAAGCCATTTGTAATCCTCCTTAAAAATCTAACAAAACTTAAAACGGCAAGCCGTCGTCATCGTCACTGCCGCCGAAGGGGAACGCGTCGTCGTCGCTGGTCGGAAGCACCGAGAAGCCGTCGGCGTTACCGCCCTGGTATGCGGGCGCGGGACGCGCTGCGGGGGCGGCACCGGCTGTACCGGTTTCCGATTTACTGCCGCAGAACGAAACATTGTTCGCGACAATTTCAACCGCTGTGCGCTTGTTGCCGTTTTTGTCCTCATAATTGCGGGTCTGAATCGAGCCCTGTACAGCAATCATAGAACCTTTGCGGAAATACCGTGTCACGAATTCCGCGGTTTGCCGCCAAGCAACTACATTGATGAAATCCGTCTGTCTTTCCTCGCCCTGGCGCGCATAAGCACGATCCACCGCGACGGAAAACGACGTCACCGAAGTGCCGTTGCCTGTCGTGCGAAGCTCGGGGTCGGCAGTCAATCTGCCCATAATAATTGCACAGTTGAGCATAGTCTAACCCTCCGCCTCAGTTTTTCACAACGAGTGTACGCAGTACGCCGTCGGTAATGCCGGCTACGCGCTCAAACTCCGCCGGGAAAGCGGGTTCGCTGTCAAAATTGAAGATTACATAGTGCCCCTCAGCTTCGTCGTTGATTTCGTAAGCGAGCTTTCTTTTGCCCCACTCATCAACGCTTTCCAGAGTGCCGTTTGCTTCAATCAAAGCCTTGAATTTTTCCTGCAGGCTTTGGGTTGCTTCGTCGCCGTTTTTCACGGAGAGAACCAACACTGCTTCATACTTGGACATTCCTTTTTGCACCTCCTTATGGACTTTCGCCCACGGACATTTCCCGTGGGAAGGAGCTGTAAAACCGAAAAAATTATTTTACAGCGGTTTATGATTATACCAAACGAAGTTCTGAAAGTCAAGCCTTTTCCTGTATTTTCCTTATGCCTTTTGCCGCACGGCGTCCACAATTTCCAAAATCCCCACAGCGACAAGCAGAACGCCCGTTGCAATAAACACCCACGCAACTGTGCCGCCTTGGTTAAACAGCAAGCACGCGCCGGCAATCACGGTGCCAACGGGTTTTAAATACAGCAGGCACTTTTCACCGAAGGTAAAGCCCACAAGCATTGCGCGATAGGTATTGACGATTTGCAACAAGCCCATAATGATAATGGCGGCGGCAAGGATATACAGCGCCAGATTTACAAACACCCAGCCGAACACGAGCACACACACGCCGAGTACCGCTTTCACAATTCCCATGCTGACAAACCTGTGTACGAAATCGAACACTGCCGCGCAAAGCAACAGCACACCGAAAACGGTCAGCGCCACGCTGATAACATCATTTTTCAGCACAATAAACAGAACGCCCAGCGCAATGGAAGCCACCGCGGATACAATACATTCTTTTTTGTTCATCGCAAATTCCTCTTTTGCATGGATTTTCTTTTCTGTATCGTATTATACACCCGATTTTCGGCGTATTGCAATTTTTTCCTGCGGAATTCATAAATTGTTTACGGTTGTAAAACTACACACGCTCGCCCATTGCATAGGCTTCGGTGTAGGCTTTCGTTGCCTTGATTTCTCCGATTTGCCACGCGCCTGTGCCGTAAATGATGCCCGCTTCGTTAGCACCGGGCAAGCAATCCAAGGTAAAGCCACGCAAGCCTTCTATTGTGCGGGTAAGACTTTCTTTGTCCGTATCGGCGGCAGTCATTATGTAGTAAAAATCTTTATTTGCAATTTCCGTGTAACGGGGAACGGTGCGGTCAATAAAGGTTTTTAACTGTCCGCCCATGGAGTAAAAATACACGGGTGTAGAGAGCACAATCACATCTGCCTGTACCATCTTGTCAAGCAGTGCCGCCATATCGTCCGCCTGCACGCATTTGTGGGTGGTGTTGCACACGCCGCACCCGCGGCAGTAGCCGATTTTGTAATCCTTCAAAAAGATTTTCTCAACAGTGTGACCCGCGCGCTCTGCGCCCGCTTGAAAACGGTCGCAAAGCAGGTCGGAATTGCCGCCCTTTCGCGGACTTGATGAGATTATCAATACTTTTTTCATTTTTCAGCCCTCATACTTTCTTTCAAGATTTCTACGATTTCGTCATGATCGAGCACCTTGTAGCCGCCCTCCATAATAAACGAGCCGTCTGCAATGCCGTCCAGCATATCTTCTGTCACACCGAATTCGGTGATATTCATTGTAAGACCTAACGCGCGCATATAACTTTCCATGGCGTCAAGCCCTTGGAGTGCTGTTTCCTCATCGCTCTTGCCGTCGGGATTGATACCCCAAACATTGACGGCATACCGTTTGAATTTTTGCAATCCGTAAGGCAAAATGTGCTTGTAATAGGGAATGGAAACCGCCGCAAGCGTCATACCGTGCGTGGCGTCTGTGTATGCGCCGACCGACTGCCCAATCATATGCACCATCCAATCGGTTACCTTGCCTTTCGCAACAAGGGTGTTGAGCGCCCAAGTGGCAATCCACATAATATTACTGCGTGCCTCGTAATCGTTGGGATTTTCCACGGCAATTTTCGAGGAATAGATAAGCGACTGCAAAAGTCCTTCCATAATATAGTCCGAAGTATTATCATCTTCGCCCGAAAAATACTGCTCCAAAATGTGCGACATAATATCGAAAATCCCCGATACCATTTGATATTTCGGCAAGGTAAGGGTGAATTCGGGGTTGAGCACCGAGAATTTGGGGAACACATTTTCCCCGAACACATGCCCGATTTTTAATTTTTGTGCGTGGTTGGTAATCACTGAGCCGCCGTTCATTTCACTACCTGTGCCCACCATTGTCAGCACACAGCCGACGGGGATAATTTCGTTGTCCGGGTCTTCCATACGCAAATAATATTTATCCCACGGATTTTCGTTGCAGTTAGCGGAAACGGAAACGGCTTTTGCATAGTCGCACACACTGCCGCCGCCCACCGCCAAAATCAAATCCACGCGGTTTTCGCGTGCCAGCGCACAGCCCTCGAACAGTTTTTCCGCTGTCGGGTTAGGCATAACGCCTGCGTCCTCGATAATCGTTTTGCCGTTCGCTTTTAAAATGGCAACAACCTTGTCATAAATGCCGTTTTTCTTGATAGAACCACCGCCGTAGCAAAGCAGTACGATGTCGCCGTATTTCGGCAGTTCCTCGTTTAAGCCGTTTAAAGCGGTTTTCCCGAAATACAGTTTTGTGGGATTGCAATAGGTGAATTCTCCTAACATAAATACACTCCTTATATTGTTTTTAGGTTCTTTGCTTGCGCTCCTCTACCATTTGCACAAACCACTCGACCATAGCGGGGTCTTGGTGCGAGAAAAACGCGCTTGTATTTTCGTCGAGCGCGGCAATGGCTTGCATATCCTCTTCGGAAAGGGTGAAATCAAACACTTGGAAGTTTTCTTCCATTCTCTCTTTGTGCGTGGATTTCGGAATCACGACAACGCCGCTTTGCAAATGCCAGCGCAAAATAACCTGCGCCGCCGTTTTGCCGTATTTTTCGCCGATGGCTTTGAGTTCGGGCAAGTCAAACATACCGCCTCTGCCCTCGCCGAAAGGTGCCCACGCCTCTATTTGCAAGCCGTATTTTTTGTTCCATTCTTTGGCGGCGATTTGCTGATTGTGCGGGTGAATTTCGATTTGATTGACCATCGGGCGAATACGCGCAAAGGACGCAATATCCACCATACGGTCGGGGTAGAAGTTAGAAATACCGATGGCGCGGATTTTGCCCGCCTCGTACAGTTCTTCCAGCGCCCGCCACGCGCCGTAATAATCGCTGAAAGGCTGATGCAAAAGCATTAAATCAATATAATCGGTTTTCAGCTTTCGCAAAGAGTCCTCCACCGATTTTTTGCAGTTTTCATAGCCGTAGTGCTCAATCCAAACCTTGGAAGTCA
>JBJEPS010000035.1:0-19540 GCA_051881355.1 Candidatus Fimenecus sp.
ACGCCAACCCTTGCTCCCTTTATCCGCCACCGGCGGCGGTCGCAAGCGTTGCCCGACACGCTCCGCGTGCCTCGTTTTCAAAACCATTTGCACAAACGAAAAAGAAAAAAGAGCCGTAAAACGACTCTTTTTCTTTTTGGCAGGGGCAGAAGGACTTGAACCCTCGGCACGCGGTTTTGGAGACCGCTGCTCTACCAACTGAGCTATACCCCTATGTTGTGTCAAAGAAATATGCAACAGCAAAGTTGACCGAAAATGGTGGGCCATCAGGGACTCGAACCCCGGACCGTCCGGTTATGAGCCGGATGCTCTAACCAACTGAGCTAATGGCCCATCTCGAAGTTGCTTTGATATTATATAATCAAACACCTTGCTTGTCAAGATTTTTTCGGGAATTCCGTAAAAAAATTGAAAATGCGGTAATATGATGGAAAGAATTAGAAAAACAAACCCCCTTATATTTTTCCATTTGCTATTTGCTTGCCAACTTGCAATATTTCACTGATTTTTCCTTGGTGCTTTTCTAGCAAATCTTGAAGCGTATCCGTTTGACAAACGGAAATTCTCTTTACTGTTTCAATACCTAAATGCCCGTAATAATGTGTAATGGAATCTAAAAGAAGCATATTTTCAGCTTCGTGTAAACCTGCACGCACAGCAATAGCAATACCTTTTATTGGTTTGTTTGCTTTATATACTCTGTTTGGATTGGTGTCGCCGTACGGCGTATTCCGATCAAAAAAAGTTTTTAATTGTCCCGGTACATCTGCCCAATAAGAGGGTGCGGCGATTACAACATAGTCTGAAGAAAGAATTTCCATTACTACAGCGTTCACATCGTAGTCTTGTATGCAAATTCCGTCAGAGTAGCATTTTTTGCAACCTTTGCAATATCGAATTTGCAATTCACCGATGCAATATTTCCTGACATCCACACCGTTATTTCCTAATCCTTTAATGAGTGTATCAATTAAGTATGCTGTGCTACCGTTTGTTCTCGCACTTCCAACGATACAGGTGACTTTTAACATATTAACTCTCCCTCTTGGCTAAAGCAATATCAAAAAACAGGGGACATTTTAAATATGTAAACATAAACGCAGTATGGATTTATCTGTATAGTATACTTCTGGCTTAACTGTTTTACCGCCAAAGACGGTAAAAACTTATCTTTTTAGAGTATATTTACACTTTGGATAATTGCTGCAACCGTAAAATTCGCCGTATTTGCCTTGTCGCAAGACTAGAGGGATTTTGCAGTACGGGCACATTTTTTGCTCTTTATACATTTCTAAATCTTCTTTATAATTTTGCACATTTTGTTTATGCGTAACGCGGGCATCTTTGCCGATATGCTGGTTGTTTTGAATAAAGTCAAATACTTGTTGCTTTTTTGTTTCGTCGAGTATCGTGGGCTTGTCTTTTGCAAGCAGTTGAATGGCATCTGTCAGTGCTGGCAAGCTGTTGCAGACAACTGTGTCAATATTTTCGGGATTACGGTTGATATTGTTGACTTTAAAGTCAGCGCCGATTAACAAAACGACCGAGAAAAACGGAATGTCACCGAAATCAGCTAAAAAGCTTTTTAAATATTGGATATGCTTTTTATTTTGCAGTAGCGGACTGTAAATATCATATTTTTTTCCGCCGGTATAGTAATACCAAGTTTTCTTTTTGCCGTCCCCGTAAACCTTGCCGTTAAAAGATTTGACTTCAACAACATATACACCTTTTGCTCCGACCATAACCAAATCGATTTGAGAGGTGTGTCCGTCTATACCATCGATTAAAACATCGTGTAGTATCAAAGCGTCGGTCATAATTTTTGAATAATGTTTTGTTAACCATTCGCCGAAACTGCCTTTGAGTTCGCTTTCCGTCGGCAGTTTTTGTAATAAATCCAGTAACCCCAAATCCATATCTCCTTATAAAAACATGTTTTTGCCTTATCGGCGGGCTTCCCATGTCTGCTTTAATAACAGCAAACTCTACGGCGGAGGCAAGCCCCCGCCCTACCAATATTTTTTTACAAATATGCATAAAAAATTGAATTTTCCATCTGCATTAAATTTCGATAAAATACCGTTTCTCCGCCGCAGTCGGAAAAGTAATAACCCCATTTTCCTCAATTTTAAAATCAATCGCTTTCCCGTCACACTCCAAATGCGGTGTGCTGTGTGCGGGCAAAACAATTTTGCAAAGCGTATCTACCTTTGCTGTAACGGTTATGCATTGCAAACGGCAGTTTTGCCACGCCATATCTACCGTGAACCCGCCGCGGGCGCAGAGCCCGCTGACCACACCGTTTTTCCAAGCATTCGGCAGGGCGGGGAGGGGGCGCAAAAATCCCTCATGGCTTTGCAACAGCATTTCGCAAACACCTGCCGTACCGCCGAAATTGCCATCGATTTGAAACGGCGGATGTGCGTCCCAAAGATTGGGCATTGTGCCTTTTTTCAAAAGCATTTTATAGAGTTTGTATGTGTGTGCGCCGTCGCCCACACGCGCCCAAGCGTTTAAGCGGTGTGCCATTGCCCAGCCTGTGGAACGGTCACCGCGCAGTTTTAATGTTTTCTTTGCCGCCGCCATCGTTTCGGGGGTTTGTGAAGTAATCAGCGTACCGGGGTACAGCCCCACCAACTGTGAAATATGGCGGTGATGCCATTCGCCGATTTCCCCGTAACGGTTTTCCTCACGGTATTCCTTGATTTGCCCCGATGCGCCGATTTGCACGGGGTCTAATTTGTCAATTTGTTCCCGCAAAGTGTGTATGATAGGTTCATCAATGCCGAGAAGTTCCGCCGCCTGTAAGGTGTCCTTGGCATTTTCGTAAATCAACTGCTGGTCAAAAGCACAGCCGACGGTTTGGTAGTATTTTTTGCCCTTTTCCTGTTCGGGCGAGGCGGACGGTGATGCAAGAAACTTCCCATCTTGTTCAATTAATACTTTGGAGAGAAATTTTGCCATACCCGAAAGGGCGGGGTAGGTGTGCTTTTCCAAAATTTCGCGGTCTTGCGTGAAAGCGTAATATTCCCAAAACAGAATTGCCGTAAACGCGCCCGTGCCCGGTCCGGAGTGCCCGAATCCGCCGACGCGCTCCAAATCGTACGGCCAAACCCCCGTGGCAAGCGTCCAGCCGTTTTCGCCCGTACCCGAGGGCGCGCGCAGGGGATTATTCGCTTGTTCAAGGTATTCGTCCGCATTGCGCTCGGCGGCTTTGCGGAAGGCTTCGTTAAAATCACAGTAGGACTCGAACAGCTCCGCAAGATTGGCGCTGAATACAGGCCAATAGTTCATTTGTTGATTGATATTGTGCCAATACCCCGCGCTCCATGGCGCGTTTTTGTGTACATTCCAAATGCCTTGTAAATTGGGTGGTAAACAGCCCTTACGTGAGGACGCAATCATCAAATATCTGCCGAATTGAAAATACAGCGTTTCCAAATAGCGGTTTTTTATGCCGCACTGATACCGCTTTAACAGCACATCGGTCGGCATTTTAGGCTTTTTTGTATTTAGGTCAAGGTGCAAGCGACAAAACAGCGATTGATAATCTGCAAGATGATTTTGCAGTAAAACCTCAAAATGCTTTTCTGCAGCACGGTTGACCATATTCAACACTTTATCATACGGATTTTCATTTTGATCGAGTTTTTCACTTGTGGGCTTTAAAAACACCTCTTCGGTCATATGATAATTTGTACCAACCGCCAAAAGCACCGTGGCGCTGTCAGCATTATGTACCTGTATCCCGTTTGCGAGCGGCGAAACTGTACCGCCCTTCGTCAGAACACGGTAAATTCCGCAAAAGCGTATACCGTAGTATTCCATAACTCCCGAGACAATCACATCGTTTTTCGATACCGTTACTTCCCCGTGCTTGCCCATACCGTCGCCCGGCTCGTTGCAGTAATCCCCACAGTAGGGGATTTCGGGTGCAAGCGTAAAGGAAATGCACTTTGCTTTGTCCGCTGTAAAGTGCATTACCAATACTTTGTCGGGGTAACTCGCAAAATAAGTACGGCGGTATTTTACGCCGTCTTCCGTGTATGCAACTTCTGCAGTCGCCGTGTCTAAAGAGAGACTGCGACGATAGTTTTGAACTGCTTTGTGCGGAAAAGAAATGTAGGTTTCGGCAAAATTATTGAGCCCCGGGCGAAACGGATTGCACAGGCTGTTTTCCGTGATTTGTATGCGCTCTTTTTCGACACCGCCGAATACTACCGCGCCGAGATACCCGTTCCCGAGCGGCAACCCGTATCGTTCCCAACCGGTGTCCGAATCGGGTGCAGGTTGTTTGTACCATAGTTCCAAATCGGGCTGTGCGGCAAGGCTGATTGCAGATGCTTCCATTTTCATTCCCTCACTGTAAACAGAATGTTTTTTTCAGTTTACCATATTTTTCCGCACCCCGCAAGGTGCGCAGGAAAATACAAAGATGTAAAACTCTACGAACCGTCGATTGTACAATGCTTTGCTTTGCGGTATACTGTGGGCAGAAAGGAGAGAGTTTGCATGGACAGTCAAAAAATCGGCAATTTGATTTGCACCTTGCGCAAAGAACAGCATCTTACCCAAGCACAGCTTGCGGAAAAATTGCAAATCAGCGACAAAACTGTTTCCAAATGGGAACGCGGTAAAGGCGCGCCTGATGTTTCGTTGCTTGCGGATTTGTCCGCGGTATTTCAAGTGGATTTGGAAAAGCTGCTCGCAGGGGAATTGGAACCCAATCAACCCGTTATCGGCAATATGCGCAATCTGCATTTTTATGTTTGTCCGATTTGCGGCAATTTACTTTTCTCGGTCGGGGAAGCGGCACCGTGCTGTTGCGGCAAAAAGTTAAACGCCTTAAAGCCGCAAAAGGCAGAAATGCACGAAAAATTGACCGTGGAAATCATCGAAAACGAATACTGTATTTCTTCTGCGCACGAAATGCAGAAATCACATTATATTTCATTTGTCGCATTTTTAAACGGAGACACCGTTGTTATCCGTAAGCAATACCCCGAATGGGATTTGCAAACGCACATGCCGTTTTTCGCGTACGGCACTTTGGTTTGGTATTGCACACGCCACGGCTTGTTTTATCAATCTGTATAATACAACCCGTAAACACAGAACACCGCCCGCAATGCAGTTTACATTGCGGGCGGTGGTTGTTATGTTATACGGTTGCAGATATTCGGCTTACAGAAGCGACTCGTACAGCGCTTTGATTTCGGCAACGCTGGTTTCTCTGGGGTTGCCCGGACGGCAAGCGTCGTCATATGCGGACTGTGCCAAGAAATCCAGGTCTTCTCTCTTGACGATTTCCTTGAGGTCTGCGGGAATGCCGACATCTTTGGAGAGCTGTTTTACAGCGTCGATTGCGGCTTTGCGTGCGTCTTCCAGCGACATAGCGTCAACGCCCTCTACGCCCATTGCCTTTGCAATATCTCTATATTTTTCACCGGTTGCGGGTGCATTATATTCCATAACGGTCGGCAGAATAATCGCGTTTGCCACACCGTGCGGGGTGTCATACAGTGCGCCGAGCGGGTGCGCCATCGAGTGTACAATACCAAGTCCCACATTCGAGAAGCCCATACCGGCGATGTACTGACCGAGCGCCATACCTTCTCTGCCTTCGGGCGTGTTGGCGACAGCACCGCGCAGATTTTGGGAAATGATTTCAATGGCTTTCAAGTGGAACATATCGGAAAGTTCCCAAGCGCCGGCAGTGATGTAGCCTTCAATCGCGTGGGTGAGTGCATCCATACCGGTTGCGGCGGTCAAGCCTTTGGGCATACTGGACATCATATCGGGGTCAACAACGGCAACCACGGGAATGTCGTGTACATCTACGCAAACCATTTTACGGTTTTTCTCGGCGTCGGTGATAACATAGTTAATGGTGACTTCCGCCGCAGTACCTGCTGTGGTGGGAACGGCGATAATCGGCACGCATTTGTTTTTGGTCGGTGCCACGCCTTCCAGACTTCTGATGTCATAAAATTCAGGATTTGCCACAACAATACCGATAGCTTTTGCGGTGTCCATCGAGCTGCCGCCGCCGATGGCGATTAAGTAATCCGCGCCCGATGCCTTGAATTCATCAACGCCGTGTTGGCAGTTTTCAATGGTCGGATTTGGTTTAATATCGGAATAAATCTGATACGCCAAATTTTTTGCGTCCAAAACATCGGTTACCTTTTTGGTTACGCCGAACTGGATAAGGTCAGGGTCGGAGCAAACAAATGCCTTTTTAAAGCCGCGAGCAATCGCTTCGTCGGCAATGCTCTGAATTGCGCCCTTACCGTGATAAGAAGTTTCATTGAGTACAAATCTGTTTGCCATTTTGATACACTCCTTTTTCTTTTGCGAATCTCTTTCGCAAGTTCGATACTATTTTAACAAACTGTTTGTAAAAAAACAACCCGTTCTTTGTGAATAAACTGTTATTTTTTAGCTTATTTTGATAAATACAGGGAAAACTGCCGAAAAAGGGATTGACGGGCAGACGAAAAACTGCTATACTTCCGATAATGTATCAAATGAGACAGTTTGGAGGGCGCTGTTTTGACCGAAGCAGAAAAGAAGCTCTGTTTATACGTCTTATCACAGACCGATATATTCTCCGCGGCGGACTTTTTCTCGCTGGAACAACTGCTGGCAGACCATGCAAGGGTTGTTTCCTTTCCAAAGGATACCGTATTGTATTCACCTGCCAGTACGGAAAAGTGTATCGGTGTACTGTTACAGGGAGAGGCACGTGTAGAAAAGGATTATTTGACCGTCAGCGTGCTGAAAGCGGGCGGTTTATTCGGTGCGGTTACGCTTTATAATGCGGCGGAGCGTTTTGTGAATACTGTGGTTGCAAAAACGGCGTGTAAAGTTGTTTTTCTGCAAAAGGATGGTATTGACCGCTTGATTGAAAACAATCCGACATTCGCCAAAAACTATATCGGGTATCTTTCAAAACGGATCTATTTTCTCAATGAAAAAATCGAAGCGTATACCGCCCCGAACGGCGAGGAAAAGCTGTTGCACTATTTAAAAAGTGTCAGCAATTCCGACGGCGTGATAGAGCGCGTATGCGTGACGGAATTGGCAAGGCAAATCAATGTCAGCCGTGCGGGGATTTACCGCGCGCTGGAGCAGCTTTCCGCAAGCGGAAAACTTTCGTACGGCGACAAAAAAATAACTTTACTGTAAGGAGAAGAACGATGAAAAAAGTAATTTCACTGGTGCTGGCAGTGCTGATGGTGCTGTCGCTCGCCGCATGCGGGGCAAATGAGAACACAACAACCGACACAAAAGCGGTTGTCCGTTTGGCAACCTTAAAAGGACCGACCGGTATCGGTACGGCAAAACTGTGGGCAGATGATGATGCAGGGCTCACAACCAACGAGTATACCGTGACTTTGTGCACCGATCCGACCGAAGTTTTAAACGGTATGGCGGGGGACAATTACGATATTGCGGCAGTTCCGCTGAATATGGCTTCCGTGCTTTATAACAAGCTCAACGGCGGCGTGCAGATTTTGGCGATTAACACGCTCGGCACACTCTATTTGCTTTCTACGCAGGAGCTTGCCGATATCTCTGCGTTGGAAGGGAAAACCATTGTGACCGCAGGGCAGGGTGCAACACCTGAGTATGTGCTCAATTATTTGCTTGAGAAAAACGGGCTGACCGATAAAGTCACCGTGGAATTCAAATCCGAGCACGCCGAAGTGGCGACGCTTGCCGCGGCGGCGGGCACAGATGACCAAACGATTTATATGCTTCCCGAACCGAATGTCACCTCAGCGCTGATGCAAAATCAAGAACTTAAAAATGTTTTGGATGTTTCCGCGGCATTTGAAAGTGCTTCGGGGGTTTCTTTGGCAATGGGCTGCATTGTTGCCAAAAAAGAGTTTGTGGAACAAAATAAAGCCGCGATTGATGCGTTTTTAGCTGAATATAAGGCTTCCGTGGAATATACCGAAACCAATTTGGACGACACGGCGGCGCTTTGTGAAACGTATGGAATTATTCCGAAAGCGGCTGTGGCAAAGCAGGCAATTCCTCGTTGCAGCATCACCTTTGTTGCCGGTGCGGATATGCAGAAAATTGCTACGGAAAACTTAAATGTTTTACTGGCGGCAAATCCGCAGTCCGTCGGCGGCAAGCTGCCTGCAGATGATTTCTGGTATGGTGTGTAAAAAAAAGCAAAACAGTAAATATAAAAAAGCGGCACGGATACTGGTTTCGGTATCCGTGTGGCTGTGTTTATGGCAAATTCTATATCGGTTGATTGGCACAGATGTTTTGTTCGCTTCGCCCTCGGCAGTCGGGAAACGCCTTGTCGAACTGCTCGGTACGGCAGATTTTTGGCTGAAAACCGGTGCAACGCTTTTGGGCATTACCGAAGGGTATTTGCTCGGCGCGACGGCAGGCATTCTGCTGGCAGTGGGTACGTCGCTTTCCGATTGGCTGTATACGTTCTTCCGACCGATGTTGACTGTGATTAAGAGCACCCCCGTGGTGTCGTTTATCATTTTAGCCCTTGTGTGGATGGAAAAATCAAGCGTACCCGTATTTATTTCCTTTTTGATGGTTATGCCGATGGTGTGGGCAAATCTTGCAGGCGGCATTCGGGAGACAGACCGCGATTTACTGGAAATGGCACATGTCTACGGGTTTTCCAAATGGCAAATTGTGCAAAAAATTTATATTCCGAGTGTGATGCCGTCGCTTTTGACCGCGCTGACCACTGCAATCGGATTTGCTTGGAAAGCAGGCATTGCCGCAGAGGTCATCAGTACACCGCGCAATTCCATCGGTTCGCAGCTGTACAATGCCAAAGTGTATCTTGAAACTGTGGACCTGTTTGCCTGGACGGTTGTCGTCATTCTGTTGAGTATGCTGCTTGAAAAACTGATTGTATACGTCGTCGGGAAAATCAGCAGTGCTTCGAAAGGGGGCACGGTAAAATGACGGTGACGTTAGACAAAGTCTCCAAATCGTTTGACGGGAAACAGGTGTTTTCGGATTTTTCCCATACGCTTTCTTTACAGGGGATTACCGCGTTAATGGGACCGTCCGGCTGCGGTAAAACCACGCTTCTGCGGTTGCTGTGCGGCTTGGAACGCCCGGACAGCGGTAAAATATCAGGGATACCCGAAACCTATACCTTTTTGTTTCAGGAAAACCGTTTGCTGCCGTGGGCATCTGCGCTTGAAAATATTGCTTTGGTAAGCGATACACAAACTGCAGCTGACATTTTGCGCAAGGTTGGCTTGGAACAAGAATTGCATACATTGCCGACGGCGCTGTCCGGCGGAATGCAAAGAAGGGTAGCGTTGGCACGTGCGTTGGCGCACCAAAGTTCTGTTTTGCTATTAGATGAACCGTTTAAGGGGTTGGATGCAGAGCTTTGCCGTAAAATGATTGCATTGCTCATGCAAGAAGCCGAAAAACGACCGATTTTATTTGTGACACACAGCTTACAGGAGGCGGAACTTGCGGGTGCAACGGTTATAAATCTGAATAGTATACAAAAAAATATGTGAGAATTCGGCACAATTTGTGACAAACGCAAAAAAATCGTGTATGATATTGTCATAAACTGTCGAAGGATGTGACAACAATGGAGTACAAACCGAACCGAAAACTGCCTGTTGTTGTCACATTATTTTTGTCTTGTTTGTTTTTGGTTGCTTCTTTTGGCTTGCAGTTGCAGACCAAAAATGTATTGACTGAACTTGCCGCTGTATCTGTAACTGTCCGACAGTCGGAGCAAACGGCTGTAATTACAGTACAGACAACGCAGACACCGCAGACAACCGCCGTCCCGTCCGTTTTAGAAACGGAGCCGGTTGTCACCCAAATGCAGAATACCGAATCGGCTACGGTAAAGGCTACCGCCGCAAAGCAGGTGAACACGACCAAGGCGATGCAAGAGACTACCCTGGTCACGACGGAAAAGAATACGGAAATCAGTCAAATCCTGATTGTGAACACCAATACGAAGAAAATCCACAGCCCCGACTGTTCGTATGCGCAAAATATCAAAGAAGAAAACCGCGCAGAAATCAGTCGGGATGAATTGCCCGCATATGAGCAAAACGGCTATACGCTTTGCGGACACTGTAAGGGGTGTGCAAAATGAAGCCTGTGCGTGAAAATAAATCGTGTACGCGCCGCATCCGCAATGCGGATACGCTGCTTTGGCTCTTGTGCATTTTGCTTTTGGTGCTCAGCGCCTTTTCCTTTTGGAATGCCTTTCGTCTGTACCGTACGGCAAACGAGCTTTTGCGTTCGGCGACCGCCGTGACGCCGACAATTGTATGGTATGAAGAAGTCGAGACGCAGGAAGCATCGGAAACGCAGATACCGACGTACTCTGCTGTGACAACGGCTGTACAGACCGCGAATGAAACGGTTGGAAACGGTCAAACCTTCGTTTTAAATACAAGCTCCAAGAAAATTCATTCGCCAACCTGTCGTTATGCCGAATCTATGCAGGAAACCAATAAGCAAGTCGTTACCGATAAAACTTTAGAAGAGCTCTTAAACGAGGGGTACAGTGTATGCGCGGTCTGTAACGCAGAATAAGGCTTTGTCCGTCATTTTGCCGAAATTTTTTCGGCAAAATTTCAGCGAAAAAACACGATGGAATCTACTGAATGCCCAAAAAAGATTTTATTTTTTGGGCAAAATGCAAACAAAATTTTGAAAATATCAAAAAAATCCCTTGCAAAAATCAAAAACATTGTGTAAAATACATAGTAAATGAATTGTCATATTGTATAAAACTACTATCGGAGGGATGAGCCTATGTCCAACAGACTCTTTCAGGCAATCGTTCATCAAATGACGGATGCGGTGGACAGAACCATCGGCGTAATTGACGAATCCGGCACCATCATTTCCTGCAGCGAACTCGGCAGAATCGGTGAGGTGCTTTCTCCTGAAGTGAATGCGGTATTTCAGAGTACGGAGCCGTTGACGGTAGGCGGCTTTGCCTATAAGGCATTCGGGTCGCATATGCATCCGGAATACGCTGTGTTTGTAGAGGGGGAGGATGACCTCGCCCGAAAATATACTGCGATTATGTCGGTGTCGCTTGCCGGTATCAAGCAGTATTATGACGAGAAATATGACCGCGGCAATTTTATAAAAAACATTATTTTGGATAATATTCTGCCCGGCGATATTTATTTGAAAGCGCGTGAACTTCGGTTTAATAACGATGTCAGCCGCGTTGTCATTTTGATTCGGATTACCGAACATGTGGACATATCCGTGTTTGATGTCATTCAGAATTTGTTCCCCGATAAAAATAAGGATTTTGTCATCAATCTGAATGAAACCGATATTGCGCTGATTAAAGAAGTGAAACCCAATATTGATACCAAAGACCTTGAAAAGCTGGCACGCTCCATTTCCGACAGCCTCGGTGCGGAGTTCTATTCTCATGTTTTGGTCGGTATCGGCACGACGGTGGAGGGCATTAAAGATTTGGCGCGTTCGTTCCGTGAGGCACAGGTCGCGTTAGAGGTCGGCAAGGTGTTTGATACCGAGAAAACGATTGTCAGCTATGACAACCTCGGTATTGCGCGTTTGATTTATCAGTTGCCGACAACGCTTTGCGAAATGTTCTTAAAGGAAGTTTTCAAACGCGGGTCGATTGATTCTTTGGACCAGGAAACGCTCTTTACCATTCAAAAGTTCTTTGAAAACAACCTGAATGTTTCCGAGACCTCCAGAAAACTGTTTGTGCACAGGAATACGTTGGTCTACAGATTGGAAAAAATCAAAAAGCTCACCGGCTTGGATTTACGTGAATTTGACGACGCAATTGTGTTCAAAGTGGCTTTAATGGTCAAAAAATACCTCGACTCCAACCCCGTGAAGTATTAAAACATACAATTTGTGCCGTGCGTTTGCAATTTGTTCACAAAATATTGCGTTTTTTCTGTGAAACTTGCACAGTTGATGCGTTCGTTTTTGTGTAAAGTACAGAATTCTCGTAAACACGTATAAAACGGTTACAAAATCGACAATTTTATGCTATAATGTTAGGCGGTAGATTTTCGCGTGCGCGAATTTTTACCGCCGATTTTTTCGTAAAAGTGAGCAGTTTTTGATAGATTGTGTGATGGATGGAAAGACAAGGAAGGTAGCAAACAGTGATTGAATTCAAAAATGTTTCCAAAACATATGACAACGGCACTGAGGCGCTTCGTAATGTCAGTATCCGCATCGAGGACGGCGAGTTTGTGTTTATCGTCGGTTCTTCGGGTGCGGGGAAAAGTACTTTTTTAAAGCTGATTATGCGTGAACAGGTTGCCAACAGCGGTACGGTGCAGATTAACGGGTTTAATTTGAACACGATGAAGAAAAAGGATATTCCGATGCTTCGCCGGACAATGGGCATTGTGTTTCAGGATTTTCGCTTGATTCCGACCATGACGGTGTTCGACAATGTAGCCTTTGCCATGCGCGTGATCGGCGCAAAGGAAAAGGAAATCCGCAAGCGTGTGCCCTATATTTTGAGCTTGGTGGGGCTGACTTCCAAAGCGCGCCAGCTGCCGACCCAGCTTTCGGGTGGTGAGCAACAGCGTGTCGCGTTGGCGCGTGCGCTCGTCAACAATGCAGGCATTTTGATTGCCGATGAGCCGACAGGAAATATCGACCCTGAAATGTCCTATGAAATTGTAGATTTGTTAAATCACATCAATGCAAACGGCACAACCGTGGTGATGGTCACGCACGAGCACAATTTGGTGCGCCATTTCCACCATCGCGTCATTACCATTGAGGAAGGCAGTGTGATTTCCGACACCAGTGATACGGATAAATTGCCTGACGATTACGCATCGATTGAGAAAAACTATCCGACCGAGCAGGTCACCGTGCCTGTTTCCGCGCCGCAGCCGACTGTAGAGATGCTCGAGGTATCTCCGATCAAGGCGGAAGTGCTTTCCGATACAAAGGTTGAGGAGAGCCGTCAGTCAGCGTTCTATTTCCAGCCGAATGTTGACAAGGATTTAGAGGATTTTATGCAGAATTACGGCTTGGACGATGCGGATTTGGCGGAGGACGATATTGACTATGCCGCGTATCTTTCCGAGGTGCAAAACGGAGGTGATGCGCAATGAAGGGCTCGAGCTTAAAGTATTTAACCCGTGAGGGGTTCCGCAATATTTGGGTGAACCGTTTAATGACCTTGGCTTCGGTCACGGTATTGCTCGCGTGTTTGGTGATTATCGGTGTCGGTGCAATGGCGTTTTTTAACATCAACGCCGTGCTGGACAAGGTCGAAGCGCAAAATGTTGTGATGGTGTATATAACAGATGACAGTGATGACCTTGCCACCACCAATGTTGGCGTAGAACTGCAAAGAATGGAGAATGTTGAAACCTGTGAATTCGTCCCGAAAGATGACGCTTTCCGAAAACAGATTGAAGATATGGGCGGCGACAGCGCCATTTTTGAAGGCTTTACGGAAAGCCCATTGCCGGACGCTTATAAAGTCACGCTGACAGATTTATCACAGTTTGCCGCAACCGTGGAGCAAATTAAGGCTTTACCGAATGTGGATTCCGTACGGGAAAACAGCGATTTGGCAAGCAAATTGCTTTCCATTCGAAAGGCGGTTACCGTGGTTAGTGTCGGTCTTGTTGTGATGCTGTTTTTGGTTGCGCTGTTTATTATTGCCAATACCATTCGTATTACGATGTTCAGCCGAAAGCTTGAAATCAATATTATGAAAGCCGTCGGTGCAACCAACTGGTTTATACGTTGGCCGTTTTTGGTGGAGGGTGTGCTTATCGGTATCATTGCAAGTATCCTATCTCTCGGCGTTTTGTGGGGACTGTATGAACTTGCCGTGGCTTCGTTCTCCGATTTGCTGTTCAGCCTTGGCTTCTCCATGGTCTCCTTCACACAATATGCTTTACGGATTTTGGGTGTATTCTTAGCTATCGGTGTCTTTACGGGCGGCTTCGGCAGTATGATTTCTATGAATAAATACTTGAAAGAACAAGGGAGCGTGGTCAGCAATGAGTAAACGGTTTTTACAGCGCGCTGTCAGTATGCTTGTGATTTGCGCTGTCTGTATTTCCACAGCCGCTTTCCCTGTCAGTGCGGAACGGGATTTTCAAGCGGAGATTGACGCGCTGGAGGATAAAATCGCGGCGGCAAATGATAAGAAAGCCGCTTCCGAGCAAAGCGTGTCGGAATTGAAAGAACAAATTGACCTGCTGCAGGAGCAGATGGATGTCTATAATGACAAAATTGCACAGCTCAATAGCCAAATTGCGGAAAAAGATGCGATTATCGAACAATATCAACGCGAGATTGACAGTTTACAGGCGGAAATCCTCGCTGCCGAGACAAAACAGGCGGAATTGGAAGAGCAAATCAGCGGTACATATGATTTGTTAAGTGAGCGTTTGCGCGCCGCCTATATGGCAGGGGAGACTTCTACCCTTGAAATTCTGTTGAGTGCAACGGATTTTGAATCCTTTTTAACGCGATTGGAATTGGTCAAGCGCATTTCCGACCATGACACGGCGTTGGTTGCCGATTTGCAGGCGGATATTGACGATTTGAATGCGACAAAAGAAAAACTGGATGCCGACCGACAGGTGGTTGTGGAAAAACAGTCTGCCGTGCAAGGCGAGCGTGACTCGATTGCCGCCGCCCGTGCGGAAGAAAAAACGGCGTTAAATGCGATTGCTTCCAAACAGTCGGTTTTGGAGCAAAAGGTCGCCAATTTAAACAGCTATATTTATCAGTTGGATGAAAACAGTGCAGAATATCAAAATGAAATTGCACAAATTGAACGTGACAAAGAGGAATACGACCGTCAGCAGTCCGCGGGTATGGAAAACGGCAGTGGTACCATCAGCAACGGTGGGTCGTCTAATTATCCTGTTTCCTCAAAAGGTATGATTTGCCCCTTACAGTACCCGAATGTCATTATTTCGGCGGGCTGGAACGGTTATCCCGGGCATAAGGGTATTGACTTTGTTACAGCGGGTGCAACGGGCAATACTTACGGCAAGGAGATCCGCGCCGCGGCGGACGGCGTTGTGTACTCGGCTGAAATGCATTACAGCTGGGGCTATAATGTCTATATCAACCACGGAAACGGTGTGTATACGCGCTACGCGCATTGCAGTAAAATGTTGGTTTCTAAAGGGCAAACGGTAAAACAGGGGCAGGTGATTGCTTATGTCGGCAATACCGGCAATGTCAGCCCCAAGCCGACTGCGTCCAATCCGCACGCGGGCGCACATCTGCACTTTGAGGTTTGGGTAAACGGTACCCGCGTTAACCCCGCACCATGGTTACCGTAAAAAATCGGAACGAGAGGTATTGTAACCTATGAACAAAAAGATTTCTTTGGGGCTGGCGCTCGCGGTGCTGTTCGTTTCCGTTGCGGCAACCATCGCGATTACGATGTCCCTGACGATGCGTACCTATAATTCGATTATTAAGGATTTACCCAGCCGCTCAAAGCTGTATTCGTCTGTTTCGGAGCTTGATGATATCGTCCGTAATAACTATTACGGCGAAATTAACGACAGCCTGTTGAATGCCGAGCTTTCCGGCGGTTACGCCGAGGGCTTAGGCGACAAATACAGCCGCTATTTGTCCGCCGCCGATTACAGCACCTACAAGGACGAAATGGACGGCAAAAAAATCGGTATCGGCGTGATAGCGTTTTATAATTCCGCCGATATGTCGATTTATGTTGCCGAGGTTTCCGAAAACTCTCCGGCAGCAATCAGCGGCTTACAAAAGGGCGACAAAATCACGCATATCGATGAAGAAGCCGTTACGGTTTATAATTACACGGAACTGATGAAAAAATTGACGGGTGACCGTCTTTCAACCGTAACCGTAACCTTTACACGCGGGGAGGAAAGCAAAACCGTCAGCGTTGTGAAGGGATATTCAGCGCAAAGCGTGTATTATAGCCTAAACGGCGGCGTCGGGTATATTAAGATTACCGATTTTTACGCCACTACGGCTTCACAGTTGAAATCAGCGGTCAATTCTCTGGTGAAACAAGGCGCAACGAGCTTCGTTTTTGATTTGCGCGGTACGTATAACGGCTTAATTACGCACGCGGCGAGCACTTTAGATGTATTGGTGCCTGTGGCAAGCGAGGGGACGGGCGCTTTAGCGACTGCAATAGCCAAGGACGGCTCTGTCCGTCAAACCTTTACGGCGGACGCAGAGAGCGTCTCTATGCCGATGATTGTGCTTGTCAACTCTGAAACTGCAGGTCCTGCGGAACTGTTCGCCTGTGATTTGCGCGACTACGGTAAGGCGCAATTGGTCGGCGAAAAAACCGCCGGCAACGGCACCATGCAGGAAGCGTTTGCTTTAAGTGACGGCGGCGCGATTTTGCTGACAACGGCAGTCGTAAACCCTTATATCAGCGAATCTTACAATAAGGTCGGCTTAACGCCGGATGCCGAAGTTTCTTTGAGCAGCGAAAAGCGTGTCAAGCTTCCTTTGCTTTCACTTTCGGAAGATGACCAATATCAAAAGGCATATTCCATGCTGACGGGTGAAACAACCGGCGAATAAGTGTAAGAAAACGAAATCACCTTGCATACAGTGGTATGTGAGGTGATTTTTTGTTTTGTATATTAGAAATAAAGCCGAATGTATCTCTGCCTTTTTTTCGCCGCTGGTTTACCAAAAAGCCACAGCCGTCCGTTGAAAAAGTGGCGGTACGCGGCGGTGCGTTTTTTTATCGAGTGATAGTTCCTGCTGACAAAACCGGTTATGCGGATTTGTCTTTTTTGCCGTTCTCCGTCGGAGCGGCGGCACAAAGGCTTTTGCTTTGCGGCGATATTCAACAGGAGCTACCCGTACCGCTTCAGCTGTATGCGCCGCGCGTTTTCCCGACAACGCTGTTTTTAAATACTGCCCGCACCTTTTTACAGAAAAATCGCGCACAGTTCCTGAACTGTACTTTCGGTATTGTTGACCCCAACGGTATTTTGCAAACTGCCGTATTCGATTTTGTGCCGTTTGTGAAATCCATGCGTATTTTTTGCGAAGATAAGGCAAATTATGAAATCGTACAATCCGAAATTATGGCATCAAACGGGCTTTCCGTGATTCTGTGCGATACACTCGATGCTTTAAAAGGCTGTGATATTTTGCTTTCGCCTTTTTCAACAACGACGGACGGTAAAATCGGAACGCTCACGGTATTTCGCGGCGGCAAAACCGTGCTTGCGGGCGAGGGGGTTACTTTGCCGTCTGAATATGAAACGCGCCGTCCGGCGGGCACAGACCCGCTTCTCTTTGCATCGGCACTGTATGAGTGCTGCAATGTGCTGGAATTGCGAGATTTGCAATATGAAAAATTCGTATCCGTACAGGCAACAAAAACCGCAGGAATGTATTGACAGAACGGCATATTTCTTTTATAATATTTATTCGTGTAAATGTAAAAAACCGAAAGGAGCACATACAGAAATGTTACAGGAAACCTTGTTGACCGCCGAGGGCTTAAAAGAGCTTGAACAGGAGCTGGAAACCTTAAAAACCGTCGGCAGAAAAGAAGCTGCTGAAAAAATTAAGGTAGCCAGAAGCTTTGGCGACCTTTCCGAAAACGCCGAGTATGATGAGGCGATGAGCGACCAGGCTAAACTCGAGGCGCGCATCAACGAAATCGAAAATATGATTAAAAATGCCAAAGTGTTTGACGAGGATACCCTCGGCACGGAGGTTGTGCATATCGGTTCAAAAGTGACCATCACCAACAGCAAAAAACAGAAATTTTCGTATAAAATCGTCGGCTTCGCACAGGCAAATCCCGACGAGGGCAAAATTTCCGATGAATCCCCCGTGGGCAAAGCGCTCCTTGGGCATAAGGTTGGCGATAAGGTAGTTGTGGAAGCCCCGATCGGCACCTTGAATTTTAAAATCGTCGCGATTGATAAATAAACTTTATAAAACCGTCGGGCGGGTTTTCTCGCCCGTATTCTTTCGATACAGGATGTGAATTTATGGCACAGGATACGATGCAAAACAATGCACCGCAGCAGGATTTAAGCGAACAGCACCGCATTCGCTTGGAAAAGTTACTGGCAATGCAGGAAGCGGGTGCAGATCCGTTTATTTTAACGAAATACGATGTCACACACCACAGCGCTGAGGTCAAAGAAAATTTTGAGACCCTTGCGGGCAAAACCGTTCGCGTGGCGGGGCGTATGATGTCCAAACGCGTGATGGGCAAGGCGTCTTTCTGCAACATTCAGGATTTGCAGGGGAATATCCAGTCCTATGTTGCGCGCGACAGTATCGGCGAAGAACCGTACAAAGCGTTCAAAAAGTATGACATCGGCGATATTATCGGCATTGAGGGTGAGGTTTTCCAGACCAAAACAGGGGAAATTTCCATTCACGCTTCTGAAATTACCTTGCTGTCTAAGAGTCTGCAAGTCCTGCCTGAAAAATTCCACGGCATCACCAATACCGATATGCGTTATCGGCAACGCTATGTGGATTTGATTATGAATCAAGAGGTTAAAGACACCTTTATTAAGCGTTCCAAAATTATCAGTGCCATTCGGAAATATTTGGACGGGCAAGGCTTTATGGAGGTCGAAACACCGATGCTTGTGACCAATGCGGGCGGTGCATCGGCAAGACCGTTTGAAACCCATTTCAATGCGTTGAATTTAGATGTTAAGCTGCGTATTTCTTTGGAACTGTATTTAAAGCGCCTGATTGTCGGCGGTATGGAGCGCGTCTACGAAATCGGCAGAGTATTCCGTAATGAGGGTGTTGACACTCGCCACAATCCTGAGTTTACATTGATGGAGTTGTATCAGGCGTATACAGACTATCACGGTATGATGGATTTGACCGAAAACCTGTATCGTTTTGTTGCACAAGAGGTTTTGGGGACCACCAAAATCACCTATAACGGGATTGAAATGGATTTGGGCAAGCCCTTTGAACGCATCACAATGCTCGACGCGGTGAAAAAGTATGCGGGTGTGGATTTCAATGAAATTCATACACTGGAAGAAGCGCGTGCTGTTGCCAAAGAGCACCATATCGAATATGAGGAACGCCACCAAAAGGGTGATATACTCAATTTGTTCTTTGAAGAATTCGTGGAAGAGCACTTGTTACAGCCCACATTTGTGATGGACCACCCGATTGAAATTTCCCCCTTAACCAAAAAGAAACCTGAAACCCCCGACTATGTGGAACGTTTCGAGTTCTTTATGAACGGTTGGGAAATGGCGAATGCGTATTCGGAGCTGAATGATCCCGTAGACCAGCGCGAGCGCTTTAAGGCACAAGAAACACGCTTGGCACAGGGCGATGAGGAAGCAAACACCACCGATGAGGATTTTCTGTATGCTTTGGAGCTTGGTATGCCCCCCACAGGCGGTATCGGCTTCGGCATTGACCGTATGGTGATGCTCTTGACCGACTCTCCCGCTATCCGCGATGTCCTTTTCTTCCCCACAATGAAGCCCCTTGATAAGTAAAAGTCCGTAAAATCTAGATTTTTGCG
>JBJEPS010000036.1:0-19263 GCA_051881355.1 Candidatus Fimenecus sp.
AAACCCGCCCCTACAATGGGGCGCCGAGTCGTCGCCCCCTACAAATACAAATCCATATTTGTATAAATTCCCAATCGAGAGAATTTGTAAAGATAATCTGCAAAGTAAATTAACGATTTGCCGTCGCGCAGGCGCGACCATTCGAGAGGATTTGTAAGGATTACTCCCCAAAGTTAAATTACGATTGGGTGGCGGCAAACATTTTGTCCAACTGCCGTTTTATGGCGGCGTGTTCGGGCTTTTCGAGTGCCGCATCTGTTTTTAAAAATTCCACCGCTTCGTGCTGTACGGTCATTAACAGTTGTGTATCGCGCAGAATGTCCGCAAGCCGCAACGCCGGCAACCCGTGCTGGCGCGTACCGAAGAAATCACCCGGTCCGCGCAGTTTCAAATCCGCGTCGGCAATTTTAAAGCCGTCATTGGTTTCGCACAAAATGTCAAACCGCGCCTTTGCCTCGTCGTTTTGCGCGTCCGACACCAAAATGCAGGTGCTTTTTGCCGTGCCGCGCCCGACTCTGCCGCGCAGTTGGTGCAACTGTGACAGCCCGAACCGTTCGGCGTTTTCAATCACCATCACGGCGGCGTTCGGTACATCTACGCCGACCTCGACCACCACGGTGGATACCAGAATATCAATTTCGCCCGCGGAAAACGCGCGCATAATTTTATCTTTTTCTTTTGGCTTCATTTTGCCGTGCAAAAGCCCCACGCGGCGGTGGTGAAACACACCGTTTTGCAATTGCTTACAGTATTCCTCGGCAGGAGCTAAATCCAACTCGCCCTCTTCGACCAGCGGGCAGACGATATACGCCTGCAAGCCCTGTTCAATGTGCTTTTCAATGAATTTATAAATGCGCGGGCGGTAGGAAGTCCCCACACGGTAGGTGTCCACGGTCTGCCGTCCGGGCGGCAGTTCGTCGAGCACCGAAACATTCAGATCGCCGTATAAAATCAGCCCCAAGGTGCGCGGAATGGGCGTGGCGGACATAACCAAAATATGCGGATTGTCGCCCTTTGCCGCAAGACTTGCACGCTGGGCAACGCCGAAACGGTGCTGTTCATCGGTAATGCAAAGCCCGAGCCGCGCAAAATCGACATCTTCTTGAATGAGCGCGTGCGTGCCCACGGCAAGCACGGCTTCACCGCTTGCAAGCTTTGTCTTAACGGCGCGTTTTTCGGCGGCGGAGACTGACCCCGTCAGCAAAACAACCTCTAAGCCTGTCCCCGCAAAAAATTTTTGAAATGTGCGGTAATGCTGTTCGGCAAGCACCTCGGTCGGCGCCATCATTGCCGACTGCAAGCCGTTTTTCGCCGCAGAATAGATTAGCGCCGCCGCGACCGCCGTTTTGCCTGAACCGACATCGCCTTGTAACAGGCGGTTCATCGGCTCGCCCGACTGCAAATCGCGCATCGCCTCTTGCACCGCACGGCTTTGCGCCCCCGTGAACGAAAACGGCAAACGGGCGGTAAATTCTGCTGTGTAATCGGTTTGCAACACGCAGTCGGTCGAAAGCGTTTGCGTGCGGCTTTTCATTTGCAAAAGCCCGAGCTGTAACAGGAATAATTCTTCAAAAATCAACCGTTTACGCGCCGTAACAAGCGCCGCCTCGTTCGGTGGAAAATGAATGTGCCGAATGGCAGTTTCTAAGGAGCAAAGCCCGTTTTTCTCACGGATTTCCTGCGGCAAAAAGTCGGGAATTTCCGTTTCCAGCGCATCGAGCGCATTTTGTACACAGCGTTCTATCGTTTTGGAGTTGAGTTGTGCCGTGGCGGGGTAAATCGGGCGAATACGGTGCGCGCTTTGCGGCTTTTGGAACAGCGGCGACGCCATTTCCAACGCGCCGTAACGATTTTGCGCAGGCTTGCCGAAAAAGAGGTACTCCTCGCCCTCTTTTAATTGATTTTGTATGTATTTATTGTTGAAAAAGGTTAAATTTAAAAGTCCCGCACCGTCGGTAACAGTGGTTTTAAACAGCAGCATGCCGCCGGGGATACGGATTTTCGTCGGTGTGTGGCAAACCGTGGCGCGAATACAGCAGTTTTCGCCCGCCTGCAGCTCCTGTATGGGCACGATTTGACTCCAATCCTCATACGCACGCGGATAATAGCGCAAAAGGGCGCCGACCGACTGCACCGAGAGCTTATAAAACGCTTCGGCACGCGTCGGTCCGACACCCTTTACATATTTGATATCGGATTTCAGTTGCATAACCAATCCTCTTTATTGCGGGATTTATTCGACCGATACGATAAAGTAATACACCGGCTGTCCGCCGTTAATCACATTGATTTCCGCATTCGGGAACCGCCCCTGCAAACGCTCGCAAAGTGCATTGGCAATGGCTTCTTCGGTTTCCGCACCGTATAAAATCGTGATAATCGAGCCGTTGTGTTTTTTCACAAGACGGCGTGTCACGCGGTAGGCGACATCGACCAAATCGTTGTCCACCAAGGTGATTTTGCCGTCCTCCATTCCGAGGATTTGCCCTTTCTTAATGCGCTCGCCGCTCATTTCGCTGTCGCGCGCGGCAAAGGTGACCTGTGCGGTGTGCACACCCTCGGCAGCCTTCATCATTTGCAGATGATTTTCCTCGGGACTTACCGACGGGTCAAAGGTAAGCATCGCCGTAATACCCTGCGGAATGGTTTTGGTGCTCAGCACGCTCACGCCGCGGTCGGCAAGGTTGACGGTCTGCTCTGCCGCCATAATAATATTTTTGTTGTTCGGCAGCACAAACACATGCCGCGCCGGCGTCGCCTCGACCGCATGCAGAATGTCGTCGGTGCTCGGGTTCATCGTCTGCCCGCCCGACACCACAATGTCCGCACCCAGTTCTTGAAACAATTGGGTCACACCGTCGCCTGCCGCTACAGCCACAAAGCCGTATTCCTTTTCGGGTTCAACGCGCGTAAGCGGTGCGTCCGTTTGCGCCGCTTCGTCGGACTCTGCCGACTGCTCTGCATTTGTATCTTCCGCCGCAGAGGGCTGTGCCGTTTTGACTTCGCGGATATTTTCAATTTGTATATCGGTTAAATACCCGCAGTCCAACGCGCTTTGCAACACATTGCCGGGCGCGTCCGAGCAAATCTGCACCTTGATGAAATCGCCGTCCTCCGTCACCGAAAGCGCCCCACCGACAGACTCCAAATACGCCTTGAGCTTTGGCGTTGTGGCTTTTGCATCTTTCGTTTTGTGCACAGTAAACGCACAACGGTAGCCGAATTGCACTTGCGGCTTTTCTGTCGCCGCGTCGGACTTCGCACCGAGGGCTGCTTCGTCCTGATTTTCAATCATCACGCCGTCCAACAGGTAGCTTTTCATGCCTTCCAAAATATAAAGAAAGCCCTGCCCACCGGCATCTACTACGCCCGCCTCTTTTAAAACCGGAAGCATTTCGGGCGTTTTCAGGAGTGCGTCTTGTGCCGCATTGCAGACAATCTCCAACACCTTTTTACAATCGGACTCCTTTGCAGCGACCGCCTCTGCCGAAGCCAAACGTACCACGGTTAAAATCGTACCCTCGGTCGGCTTCATCACGGCTTTGTACGCCGCCTCGCGCCCAAGGTCGAGCGCTGCCGCAAACTGCACGCCGTCGGCGGTTTCCAAGCCCTTTAAGCCTTTTGAAAGCCCGCGAAAAATCAGGGACAAAATGACGCCCGAGTTACCGCGTGCGCCGCGCAAAAGTGCCGCCGCCGCTTTTTTGGAAACTGTCGCGACATCTGCTTCGCCCAAAACCTGCAATTCCCGCACCGCCGCGCCGATGGTCATGGACATATTCGTGCCCGTGTCGCCGTCCGGCACGGGAAACACATTGAGCGCGTCGACGTCTTTGCGGTGGTTTTGAATATTGTTAGCGCCCGAAATAAAGGCGTTTTTTAAGCTTTCACCTGTAAGTATCATTCTCAAACTGACTCCTTATTCCTTCATACCGTCCACAAACACATTAACTTTGTTGACGGTAAGCCCCGTCGCTTGCTCGACGGTATAGCGCACCTTGTTGACGATGCTGTCCGCAATCGCGGAAATATTGACACCGTAGGTGACGAAAATATGCAAATCAATCAGCAAATCCATACCGGCGGATTTCACCTGCACACCTTGATCCAGATAATTCCTGCCACGGAAGAAAAATGCGCGAAGCCCTTGCGTAGCACCGCTGTTTGCCATACCGGCGACACCGAAGCAGGAGGTCACGGTGTGCCCGATTAAATCGGAGAAATAATTGTCGTTAATTTCGATATTCCCCAAATGGTTTTCGATTTTAATCACGGGAAACGCTCCTTTATAAATGGATTTGCCGGCATCAGCATTGGTATATTATTATACAACGAACCAAAAGCGCCGTCAATCATTTTTACAAAACATTTTGACAGATTTTTGAACAGTATTTGAACATTTTTGCAAACATTTTGCCTTTTATGCGGCTGTCCACAGGGTAATATCGCCGTAAATCTCGTATGCAGCCGAAGAAAAATCCGGGGTTATGCCGCGGCTGTATGCTGCAAGCCCCGCGCGGTAGCAAAGCGGCACAAAGGGCATATCGTCCAAAAAGGCGTTTGCAAATTCCGGAAGGGAAAGCTCACCCGCCGCAAAGGCGGTGTAGACAGCATGGACAGGCAAGGCGGTATCTGCCCCCGCAGACGCCGCGCCGCCGAAGAACGGGGCAAGACTTAAATTTTCACTGAGCTTGACCTCTCCGATATACAGGGTAAACGCACCCGATGCGATACGTGCGCTGTAAACCTCGTCCGTCACATTTTCCACCGTGACCGAAAAACCCGCTGCATTGAGATTTTCCGCCAAAGCATATGCCGCCGAAAGGCGGAAGCCGTTTGTGCCGTTGACTAAAATCGTCATTTCCAAGGTGTTTTGCCCGTTGGTTAAGTGTCCGTTTTTATCATAGCGGTTATAGCCGATTTTGCCGAGAATTTCCGAGGCACGCGCTGTGTCCGCCGCCGTCTGCCCGTCAGATAATCCCTGCGCTTTGCAAAATGCGGGGTGGAACGGTAACGCGGCGCTTTCGGCGCAGCCGCGATAAGCCGAGGCGGCAACATTGTCCTTGTCTGCCGCGTAATATATCGCCGTGCGCACCGCCGCTGAGGTCAGCGCACCCACCGTACAGTTGATCCCGAGATACACCAGATTGTTCATCGTGACAAAGGTATTTTGCGCGACAATGCGCGTATAGTTTCCGTCCGCAAAATCGTCAAATACAAAGTCAATATTGCCGATTTCCAGCGCATTGCCGAGATTGTTTGCATCTTTGATATGCACAAGCTGTACAGTCTGTACCGCGCCGCGGCTGCCGTGCGGATTTTCCGTCACCGTGCCGTCCGCGGACAATATAAACGCGCCTGACCCAACGGGCACCGCGTCGGCAGAGTCCGCTGTGCCGTTCTGCACCACGGGAAAGGTCAGCAAATTTTCAAAATACGGCTCGGGCGAAGTCAGTACAAACACAACCGTGTTGCCTTGCGCCGTTGCAGACTGCACATTCGCAAGTCTTGTCCCGTACCATGCACTGTTTTTGGCAAGATTGAAGGAATAGACCACATCTGCTGCAGTCACCGATTTACCGCTTGAAAATACGGCATTTTTCAACGTGACAGTATATGAAGTGCCGCCGCCGTCAATCGTTTCTGCCAGCACAGCTTTCGCCGAATAGTCCGCATTCACGCGGTAAAGCGGCATACAAAACAGCGACGCGAGCGCACGGTTTTCCGTGCTGACGGCAAAATACGGATTGAGCGAATCGCTCTCATAATACGGCAAAGAAACCGACAGCGGCTGCACCGTTTCGTTTCCCGCATTCGAGAGATTTTCCTCGTTCTCCGTCGGCTCGCCGCCGCCCGTACAGCTGCAAAACAGCAGTACAAAGGTCAACAGCAGCGCCAAACCACCAAGCGCTTTTCGCCGCATTCCGTTCACCGTCCTTTCATAGGGTGTGTCAAAACAATGCAAAATATCAAAGGGAAACGCGTTCGACGTGCAAAGCCTTGCCCGTTTTTTTGTCGATTTCAACAAGCAAGCCCTGCATGCGGCATTCACCGTCGGGATTTTGAAAGCGCACGGGCAAATTGGTGCGCATTTTTTCAATCGCGAGCGCGGGCGTCACGCCCAAAACCGACTGCACGGGACCTGTCATACCGAGGTCGGTGATGTACGCCGTGCCGTACGGCAAAATCTGCTCGTCTGCCGTCTGCACATGGGTGTGCGTGCCGACTACCGCCGCTACTCTGCCGTCGAGATAAAACCCGAACGCGCGTTTTTCGGCGGTCGCCTCGGCGTGAAAATCCACCACCGTAAAATCCGCCTCGTCTTTAAGCATTGCCAAAACACGGTCAGCGCAGTCGAAGGGGTTTTCCAAAGGCTCCATAAAGACCGTACCCAAAATATTGACCACGCCCACGCGTACAAAGCCCTTATCTATCACACAAAAGCCTTTGCCGGGTGCGTCGTCCTTGTAATTCGCGGGGCGCAGACAATAGGGGGACGTGTCTAAATAGTCGTAGAGCTCACGGCGGCGAAAGGTGTGATTGCCGCCCGTAATGCAGTCCGCCCCGGCGGCGAACAGCGCTTCGGCGCTCGCAGGCAAAAGCCCATTGCCGACTGCGGCGTTTTCCCCGTTGACAATCGTGACATCTACGTTGTGTTCTTTTTTAAAGCGCGGCAGGGTACGCGTCAGCTTTTCCACGCCGACCGCCGATACCACATCGCCGATACAAAATAAAATCATATTATATACCTATTTTATATATAAATTGGGATTTGTATTTGTAAGGGGCGACGACTCGGCGCCCCGTTGTAGAGCAGGTTTCCACGCCCGCCCGTTTCCGCCCCCTCTCAGGGGGGGCTGGCAAATGCATAGCATTTGTCTGAGGGAGAGCTTTTTTCCGTTTCTCTTCCTCCGACCTCCCTCTATGAGGGAGGGGAAAAAGTTATGATTTTAATCCAAAGTAAACCAACGATGCAAAACCGCCCCGACTCTGTATCCGGCAGAATCGGAGCGGCAAACTGAGCACTTATTTTGCGTATTCGATTGCCCGGTTCTCACGGATAATGTGCACCTTGATTTGCCCGGGATATTCCAACTCGTCCTCGATTTTTTTCACGATATCGCGGGCGACAATGGTCATATGGTCGTCGGATACGACATCGGGATTCACCATAATGCGAATCTCGCGTCCTGCCTGAATGGCAAAGGACTTTTCAACGCCGTCAAAAGAAGTTGCGATCTCCTCCAGCTTTTCAAGGCGTTTAATGTAATTCTGCACATTTTCACGGCGTGCGCCGGGGCGCGCCGCAGAAATCGCGTCTGCCGCCTGCACAAGGCAAGCCACAATGGTTTTCGCTTCCACATCGCCGTGGTGCGCCTGAATGGCGTGCACCACTTGGTCATTTTCATGATATTTTTTGGCGTATTCCACACCCAGCTCGATGTGCGTGCCGTCATATTCGCGGTCAAGCGCTTTGCCGATGTCATGGAGAAGCCCCGCGCGCTTCGCGGTTTTCACGTCTGCGCCGAGTTCTGCCGCCATAAGACCTGCAAGATACGAAACCTCCAACGAGTGGTTGAGCACATTCTGCCCATAGCTGGTTCTGTATTTCAGCTTGCCGAGCAATTTCACGAGTTCGGGATGCACGCCGTTGACGCCGGCGTCAATCACCGCGCGCTCACCGGTTTGGCGAATGGTCTGCTCGACCTCGCGGCGGGATTTTTCATACATTTCCTCAATGCGGGCGGGGTGAATACGCCCGTCGGATATGAGCTTTTCAATCGTTAAACGCGCCACTTCGCGGCGTACCGGCTCAAAGCTCGACACGGTAATCGCCTCGGGCGTATCATCGATAATCAAATCGACACCCGTAATGGTTTCCAAGGTACGGATATTTCTGCCCTCACGACCGATGATTCTGCCTTTCATTTCGTCGTTGGGCAACGCGACCACCGAAACGGTCGCTTCAGACGCATGGTCTGCCGCGCAACGCTGAATGGCGGTCGAAATAATCTCACGCGCGAGCGTGTCCGCCTCATCCTTGGTGCGCTGCTCAAAGTCCATAATACGGACTGCCTTGTCGTGTGTCAGCTCCTCATCTAAGCTGCTTAACAGCAAGGACTTTGCCTGTTCCTTTGTAAAGCCCGAAATTTTTTCAAGCATATCGAACTGGCTTTTTTTGATTTGCTCAACTTCTGCGAGCTTTTCGTCAGCTTCTTTGAGCTTTTGGCTCAAAGCTTCTTCTTTTTTCTCCATCGCCTCGACCTTTTTGTCGAGCGATTCCTCTTTTTGAATCAGCCGTCTTTCCTGACGCTGTACTTCGGCACGGCGTTCCTTGGTTTCTTTTTCGGCTTCGGTGATGAGCCTGTGGGCTTCATCTTTTGCTTCCAGCACGGTTTCTTTCCGTTTGCTTTCGGCGGTTTGCACTGCCTGGTTCACAATACGCGCTGCTTCTTCTGTTGCAGAGCCGATTGCCGCTTCGGCAACCTTTTTACGATGCGCGCCGCCCAGCACAAACCCGAGCACGCCGAATACCACTGCCGCCGCCACCGCTGCGATGACTGCTATAAGTATCGGATTCAAAAAGCATAGCACCTCCTTTTGAAAGATTTTTTAATTTTATGGAATAAGAACAATAAAATCAAGCGGACAGTATACTATGATCGCATTATAGTACACTATCTTAGATATTTTATATCTTTTCGGAAATTCTGTCAAGAAAAAGACGTGCGGCGCAAGCGGATTTTTTACACTTTTTTGAAAGTAGTGTATATTTTCCCGCCAAAGCGGGCACACTGTCTCAACGGAGGTGTCAGAAGATGTCTGAACGCAACAAAACCGCAAAAGGGTTGAAAAAGTTCGGAAAACGCACGGCGTTTCTGTATGTGGGGCTGGTCCTGTGCCTGTGTGCAGTGTTTGCCGCCGCCAAAAATGCCACCGCATTCCGCTTAACGCCGAAAGAAGCGGAACAAACGCAAACCGATGCACCGAGCGCCGTATTGGATACATCGGATTTGGCACCGTATACCCAGAGCACAGCAGAAACCACCGCTCCGGCAGCAACTGTCGCGCCGACGCAAGCGCCGACCGATGAACAGGCAGTTATGGCGCAGGAGGACGGCATTACGCGTGCCGAGCATTTTTCGCTGCCGCTGGAGTGCGGTGTGGATAAGGCGTTTTCAAACGGGGATATGGTGCAGTCCAAAACGATGGGAGACTGGCGTGTGCATAACGGCGTAGACTTCCTCGGCACGGTCGGGGACCAAGTGCGTGCAGTGAACAACGGTATTGTCAAGGCAGTCTATGACGATGTTTTGTGGGGCACGGTGGTAGAAATCGACCATGGCGACGGGCTTGTGGCGCGCTACTGCGGACTCGGCAAAGGCAGTACCGTCGCGGTCGGCGACAAAGTGAAAATCAATGACCGTATCGGCAATTTGGGCGCGGTGCCCATAGAGTCAGCGGACGCAGAGCATTTGCATTTTGAAATGCGTCAAGACGGCAAAGTTATTGACCCCATGCCGATATTGGAATCGTAGGTTTTGTATCGTTGCTTTTCTTTAAATTAAAATCATAACCTTCCCCCCCCTCTATGAGGGAGGTGGCTTTTGCCGTAGGCAAAAGACGGAGGGAGAGAAACGAAAAAAAGCTCTCCCCCAGACAAATGCTATGCATTTGCCGGCCCCTCTCAGAGGGGGCGGAAACGGGCGGCGTGGAAACCTGCTCAACAACGGGGCGCCGAGTCGTCGCCCCCTACAAATACAAATCCAAATTTACATTGCAAAAGCCGCCGCAGAGGTCGGAAAACCCGACGTCTGCGGCGGCACGCATACATATTAAACTAAAGTCCGATTCGGAACGCTGTTATTTACGCGGTTGCACCCTCGCGCAATTCCTTCAACTCAATTTCGACCGCTTCGTCGATGGTGGGCTGGGTTTTCTTTTGCTTACGCAAAGAAAGACCGACAATGAAATCCACAACCAAATCCAGTAAAAACAGCCCGATACCGACCAAATAAAACGGCGAAACGCTCCCCGAAAACAGCCCCAAGGAGAGGTCTGCACACTGTGCGGTAAACTGCGACAAAAACAGCGCGGAAAGCCCCCACGTAACAAGGCTTATGACATTCAAAATCACATCGAGAAGCCAATTCAAGTTGATTGCCCCAATGAGCACCACGAAGAAATTGAGCACGCCCGCGACCACGGCAATCAGCGCCATCAAAACGCTAAGGAGCAACGCAGTAACCGCGCCGCCCAGCACTTCGCCGTTCATCAGAGCGAGAACCGAACCGATGTCGAATTTCAGCAAGTAATTCAATACAAAGGTTAAAAAAGAGATAGACTCCGTGCCCTCACGGAACGGGAACGCAAAAGTCGCGTTCAAAAGCGGCACGACCAGCGCCACAAGCGGCAGCAGGGTACAGACCAAACGCACAATACGTAAGGGAGAGCCGAACATAGCACTTTTAAAGTTGCCGGTGCGATAATGCAACCGTGCAAAAGAACGCTCTGCAACATCAGCGTCCTCCTCCAGCCTTGCCTCCCAGTTATAGTTCGGGATATTTGCGCCGCAGTGCTTACACTCCGCACGGAAATCATACCAATGCAATTTTGCGCCGCAGTTCGGGCATTTTGCCGCCATAAAATCAATCCTTTCCGCTGTTTAAAAATGTGCCGAAAACTGTTGATAAAGTATTGTAGCATACTTTTAAATTTTTTTCAAGCGAATTACATTCCACGAAAGCGGACGCAGCTTTGCCGTAACCGTTCTGCCGTCTTTTTCCGGGAGATTTGCCGCATTTGAGGGCTTAACGGGAGCAGAAACAATCGAGTTTGCGTCTTTCAAGCCGAATCCCGCCATTTCGATATGTGCAAACGGTTCAAAGTCTTCCATATCGGGCAACTCGAGCGTCAGCGCGTAGTCCGCTTCAAAATCGCGGTTGACCGCAAACACCGTCAGCTCCGTTTTGTCCTCGGAAAGCACCGCCACGCCGTCCAAATCGGGCACATCGGTAAATTCCTTGGTGTCATGCTTATCACAGCGAATTTGCGACACGAGCGCCGTACCGCGCCCGTAGTTCGACATATGCATAAACGGATAAAAAATCGTCTGCTCAAACACCCCGCCGCCGTTTTCGGTCATAATCGGTGCAATCACATTGACAAGCTGTGCCAGACATGCAACCTTCACGCGGTCGGCGTGGCGCAAAAGGGTAATGAGCATTAAGCCCACCAACAGCGCGTCCTCAAAATTATAAATATCCTCTAACTGATGGGGTGCTTGGCACCAGCGTTCGATTTTTTTATCCGCGTCAAAGGAGTGATACCAAACATTCCACTCATCGAAGGACAAGTTGACCGTATGCTTCGAGTGCTTTTTGCCTTTAATGTAGTCGCAGACCGACACCACGGTATGAATAAAACTGTCCATTTCCATCGATTTTGCAAGGAAGCTCGCGGTATCGTCGGTTTTGTTGTCAAAATACTGGTGAAGCGATACATAATTTACCTTGTCATATGCCAAATCAAGCGTCTGTGCCTCCCAATCCCCAAAGGTTTTGGTGTGACTGTTGGAACTGCCGCAAAGCACCAGTTCAATCGATGGGTCTACCCAGCGCATGACCTTTGCCGCCTCCGCCGCGGCTCTGCCGTATTCATAGGCGGTTTTGTGCCCGATTTGCCAGTCACCGTCCATTTCATTGCCCAAGCACCACAGCTTGATGTTATGCGGATTTTCCACACCGTGCTTGCGGCGCAAATCGCTGTAATACGAGCCGCGCGGGTGATTACAGTATTCCACAAGTGCGCGCGCTTCCTCCGCGCCGCGCAAACCCAAATTCACCGCCATCATACATTCGGTGTTCGCTTTTTTGCACCAGTTCAGGAATTCGTTGGTGCCGAAGGTGTTCGGCTCCGTCACGCCCCAGGCAAGCTCCAAGCGCTTCGGGCGTTCCTCGACGGGACCGACGCCGTCCTCCCAGCGGTAGCCGGAAACAAAATTGCCGCCCGGATAGCGCACAATCGGCACATTCAGCTTGCGCACTTCGTCCAGCACGTCCTGCCGCATGCCGTCCGCGTCCGCAGTCGGGTGCCCGGGCTCGTAAATGCCGCCGTAGACCGCACGCCCGAGATGCTCGATAAACGAACCGTAGATGCGCTTGTCCACCGTGCCGATTTGAAAGCTTTCGGAAAGGGGTAAGTTTGCTTTTTTCATATGTATCACGCTCCATGGGAGTTTCGGGATTTCTGCTGTTTTGCGGCGTGCATTGCCGCACATTTGCATGCTTTGCACAAATTGGGGTTTGTAGGGGTAATTTGTCATCCTGAGCGAAGCGAAGGATCACCAATAGCAAAAAGTAAACCTTGCACGCAACGAGATTCTTCGCCTAACGGCTCAGAATGACAAAAATTTTACGGGCGGCGTGGAACCCGCCCCTACAACGGGGCGCCGAGTCGTCGCCCCCTACAAATACAAATCCAAATTTACATTTACTTTTCGCTCGCCTTGCGTGCGGCGGTGACGGTGTTTTTGAGAAGCGTGGCAATCGTCATCGGCCCCACGCCGCCGGGAACAGGCGTAATATACGACGCTTTCGGTGCGACAGCATCAAAATCCACATCGCCGCACAGCTTGCCGTTTTCATCGCGGTCCATACCGACGTCAATGACCACCGCACCGTCTTTCACCATATCGGCGGTGACGAATTTCGGAATGCCTACCGCGGCAACCAAAATATCGGCGCGCGATGTGACAGAAGCAAGATTGACGGTTTTGGAATGACAAATAGTCACCGTACCGTTTTGCTGTAACAAAAGCATCGCCATGGGCTTGCCGACAATGTTGCTGCGCCCGATGACCACACATTCCTTGCCCGCCACAGAGATATTATAATATTTGAAGATTTCCATAATCCCTGCCGGCGTGCAGGGGAGAAAGCTGTAATCCCCAATCATAATGTGCCCGACGTTAATCGCGTGGAATGCGTCCACATCTTTTTGGGGGTTTATCGCGGCGATAACCGCCTTTTCATCTAAATGCTTCGGCAGCGGCAGCTGGCAAAGAATGCCGTGAATGCTGTCCTTTTTGTTGAGCGTGTCAATCAAATCCAACAATTCCGCCTGCGTAGTGCTTTCGGGCAGGGCGTATTCCTCGGATACAATGCCTGCTTCGGCACACGCTTTCTTTTTATTGTTCACATAGGTGCGCGAGGCGGGGTTGTCCCCAACGATAATCACCGCAAGACCTACGGAAACGCCTTTTTGCTTTAAGGCTTCGACTTCTGTTTTCACTTCCTGCTTTACGGCGGCGGAAACCGCTTTGCCGTCAAGAATGGTTGCCATTTTTGCGCGCCTCCTTTTGTTGTCTTTCCTGCATCTTGTTTTTTGCAGTCTGCGCTTTCTTCACATTTTTCCGTTTTTCCAGTTGTTCTTCCTTTTCCGTATCCAACTCGTAGTCCAACTCCGGCGGCAGCTCCTCCACCGGGGTAAACGGTACGGGATTTTTCTTGAGCTGCACCAGTTTTACAAGTAAAATCGCAAGACAAACAACAGCCAGTGCCAAAGACAGAAGCTGTGATACGCGCAAGGTCGTCGAGCCTATGTAGAGGCTGTCGGTACGCAGTCCCTCCACCACGGCGCGCTCCGCCCCGTAAAGAATCCCATAGCACAAAATCAGCTGTCCGCTGAATTTGTATGCTTTCTTGCAAATGAGATATAAAATAAAAAAGCTCAAAATACACCAAACAGATTCATATAAAAACGTCGGGTGCACGGGCGCGGACGCGTCCATTGTAATGCCTTTTGCCAAAAATTCGCTTTGATGGGCGTTAATGTAGTCGGTGACTTTGGCGCTGCTCATGCCTAAAAAGCCGTCGGTGTTGGTACCGAACGCCTCTTGGTTTGTGTAGTTGCCCCAGCGACCGATGCCCTGTCCGATTAAAAAGCTCATGCCCGCTAAATCAAGGAGCTTTAAGAAATTCAGCCCATTGTGGCGGCAGGTAAAGTACGCGCCGATAATCCCGCCGATCAGCCCCCCGTAAATGGCGAGTCCGCCGTGCCAAATCTGCGGAATTTCCGCAAGATGGGCGCTGTAATAGTCCCACTCAAACGCGACATAGTAAAGCCGTGCGCCCAAAATACCGCCGATGGTGCCGAACAAAAGAATATCGAGCATTTTGTTCAAATCCAGCTTCCATTTGTACGCCATTCTGCCGCCGAACAGCACCGCCAGCAAAAAGCCGAACGCAATAATCACGCCGTAAAATTTGATGCTGAATTCCTTGCCGAACAATGTGAATTCGCAAAAGGTGGAATACACATTAAAAACATGGTCGATTCCCGTAAAGCGAACCGCCGTGTAGTCTGTTAAAAACCGCATAGGCTTATTCTCCTTTAATCACCGTTAAGGAACGGCAGTTTACATCAATTGCCGTGCGCAGACGGGCATTGACCTCGTCCAGCGTCAGGCTTTGCAGAATTTCGGCGTCGTCAAAAACGCTCTCCTTGCGGAAGTACGACGCCACCATATTGTTGGCAATCGACTCTATATCGTTAAACTGCATCACGGTTCTGCCGTAATGCTTTTTGCGAATCCGCTCGAAATCCGCTTCGGAAATACCGCTTTCTTGCAAAGCGGCAATGCGCGCAACCAATTTTTGCTCCACGGCGCGCGCGTCAGGGGTTTCGCCGGTGAAAATCGTCGCCGCATAGCCGTAGCCGTAAAAATACTCCCAGTCAAACGAGGTGTTGATAAGCCCGCTGTCTAACAGCGCATTGTAAAACGGCGTGGTCTTCCCACAAATCGCGTCTAACAGCAGGTTGCTGATAATCACTTCTTTTAACGAGCGTTCGGGCGTGTCCACCGCCTCTTTAAAGCCGAGACTGAAAATCGGCGCGGCAACGGCAAGCGTTTCCTCGTCATATGCCTTTTTGACCGCACGCGGCTCGTCGTGGAATTTCCGTTCGATTTCGACAGGTTCGGCGGGCTTTAATACGCGGTCGGCAACCGTGAGCACTTGTGCGGGGGTGACGTTTCCCGCCACGCAAAGCACCATATTGGATAGATTATAAAAGGTATTGTAGCATTTGTAAAGCAGTTCGGCAGTAATTTCCGCGATAGACTGCACCGTTCCCGCAATATCAATGCGCACGGGGCAGTTGTGATACATCGCGCGCAGCAGCAAAAACAGCGACTCCCAACCCGCTTCGTCGCGGCACATTTGGATTTCCTGCCCGATGATGCCCTGTTCTTTCTGCACGGTCGCCTCGGTAAAATACGGGTGCGTGACGAAATCCAGCAGAATTTCCAGCGAATCTGTCAAATTGTCGGTGCACGAGAACAGATAGCAGGTTTTGTCAAACGAGGTGTAGGCGTTGGCGTTGGCGCCCGTTTTGGCATAGCGCTCGAATGCGTCCAAATCCTCGCTTTCAAATAATTTGTGTTCCAAAAAATGGGCAATGCCCTCGGGCACGCTTGTGAATTCTTTTTCGCCCGCCAAACGGAAATCCGTATCCAAAGAACCGTACTGCGTACCGAACATTGCATAGGCAGAGGCGTAGTTTTCTTTCGGATATACCAAAATTTTCAATCCCGACGGGTGGTCAATATCATAATAAAATTCCTGCAAGCGTGCGCTTTCGACCTTGCGCATCTTCACTTGTGCCATACCTTACGCCTCCTCCTTACTGCAAAGGAAATATACCGTGTCCAAGGTCATGCGCTTCGCCGCCGCAATGACCTCCTCGCGCGTGACACTTTCAATCCCCGCGATATACTCTGTCGGGGTACACAACGGTTCGTTTATAAACTGGCTGTAATACGCAAGCGCGGTTTCGGGGGTATCGTCCACACTGCGAAACACATCTGCAATCGCCGCTTTCGACGCTTGCAGAGCGTCGTCGGTAAATTCGCCGTTTTGCATCACTTGAAGCTGCCGAAGAATTTCGTCAAGCGCCGCTTGTTTGTTTTCGCTTTCAATGCCGCTTTGCACCGCGATAATCCCCTTGCGGCGGTCGAGCCGCGCGGAGCAATAATAACAAAGCGACAGCTTTTCGCGCACCTGCGTAAACAGCCGAGAATACGGTCCGCCGCCGAATACATCGGTCATCACGCGCTCGGCGTAATAATTATCGTCGAGCGAGGTCATACCGCTGCGGAAGCCCAAAACGAGCTTGCTTTGGTTTAAATCCATATATTCGGTTTCTTCGGTAACATCCTCGCAGCTTTCCACGAAAACGGTTTCGATAGCCTGCGGCTGCCGCGGAATTTCGGCAAAGCGCGCCTTTAAGCTCTGTTCAAGCGCGTCAAAGGCAATATCGCCTGCCGCACACACGGAAATATGCGCTTCTCGGAGCAACTGCTTCCACGCGGCAAGCAAATCGTTGGGTGTGAGCCCCCGCATATCCTTTAAAATATCGTCGGTGCGAATGCCGTACAATTCTTCTTTGCACATGGTTTCCACCATACGCCGCAACGCATAGGCGCGTTTATCGTTCCGTTCGCTTTCCAAATCTGCCACGCAAAGGCGGATTTCCGTTGCTGTACGCTCGGCAGAAAATGTGCCGTTTTCCAAATACGGACACAACAGCAGGTCGAGCAGCAACGAGAGTACCGCCGCACTGACGGACTCGCCGTCGAGCGCGTAACGATCATTTAAGCAAGTCGCCTGAAAGCTCATGCGAAATCCCTCGCCGACTTTGGAGGTGTTACAGGACAGCTCTGCCCCGTACAACAGCTCTAAGCGTTCATTCAATAAATTGAGCGACGGGAATTTTTCCGTGCAGTGCGTCAAGTACGACGCGAGCACCGTATATTCCGCCGTATGCACGCCGAGCGGCATCAACAAATCCACCGAAACACAGGTGGTTTTTGCAGGGCCTGTCCGCACGCGCAACAGACGGATTTTATCGCCGATTTCAAGCATTTCGGGCTGCACCGACATAAAAACAACTCCTTTTATCGGAAAAAGTGTACTATAGATGTATAGTTTACCATAACTATTTTAAAAATTCCATATTTTCACATTAAATTTATATTTTTGCAATCTGCCCCTGCGCACGAAATAAAAATTTGTATTTGTTATTTTCGGGAACGGTCCTATCCCTTCCGTCAACGGTCTCACGCCTGCCATTTTCATCAAAATCTGTATAATCCGTCTGTTTTGGGGCATTTTTTAAGAAAACTGTCTAAATATCATTCCCATAAAATTCACAAGGCAAATGTTTACAAAAAGTTTAACTCGTGGTATCATAATGTGCGACAAAAAGAAAAGAGGAACTGTGATATGGCAAAGTCCTATAAGGTACAGCGTGCGGCGATTGAAGTCGCCTTGGACCAAACGCTGAGATATATTTATAAAAATCCGCAGGAAAACCTCGTAAAGCTTGCCGACCGCGTCGGCGGGATTTTCGGCGGGCTGTTCCCGAAAGAGAATTTCGAAAAATTCAAAGCCGCGGCAAAGGACCCCGACAATGTTTGGACGCAATTCGCCCTGTCGATTTTGCGCGACGTGCACCCGAATGTGGTCAAACAGATGCTGATGTCTTTGGGCGTAGACGCAGGGCTGTACGGCACCAAAACCGTGCGTGCACTGCGCGAGGAGCTGCACTGCAACGTGCCGTTCATCATTTTGTTTGACCCGACAAGCGCTTGCAACTTAAAGTGCAAGGGCTGCTGGGCGGCGGAGTACGGCTACAAGCAAAGTCTTACGAACGAAGAAATGCAGTCCATCGTGTCACAGGGCAAGGAAATGGGCACCCATTTCTATATGCTCACGGGCGGCGAGCCGCTCATTCGCAAGGACGATATCATCACCCTGGCGCGCAACAATACGGACTGCGCGTTTGTCATTTACACCAACGCCACGCTCGTAGACCAGAAATTCTGTGACGAGATGAACGAGGTCGGCAACATCGGGCTGGCTTTAAGCTTAGAGGGCACGGAAGAATCCAACGACTGGCGGCGCGGCGACGGCGCGTACCAAAAAACGTTGGCGGCGATGGATTTGCTGCAAAAAAATAAGTGCCTGTTCGGCGTTTCGGTGTGCTACACGCGCAAAAATTTGGAAACCGTCACAAGCGACGCATTTATGGATATGATTATCGAAAAGGGCGCAAAATATGCTCTTTGCTTTAACTATATGCCTGTCGGGCACGATGCGGACAAGGAATTGATTCCCACCCCCGAACAGCGCGAATTTATGTATAAATGGCTTCGGAAAGTCCGCAATTCCAAAACGGGAAAATCCATTTTCGTAATGGACTTCCAAAACGACGCAGAGTATGTCGGCGGGTGCATTGCCGGCGGCAGGAACTATTTCCATATCAATTCCGCAGGCGACATTGAGCCGTGCGTATTCATTCACTATTCCGACACGAATATCCGCACGCACACGTTAAAAGAGGCACTGCAGTCCCCACTGTTTATGCAGTATTATCACAACCAGCCGTTTAACGACAACCACCTGCGCCCCTGCCCGATGCTCGAAAACCCCGAATACTTACGAAAAATGGTCAAGGAAAGCGGCGCACATTCCTCGGATTTATTACATGCAGAGGACGTAGACGCCCTTTGCAATAAATGCACGGATTTTGCCACGGCTTGGGCGCCCGAGGCGGAGCGTATTTGGACTTCGACCAAGCACCGCGACACGCACACGCAGTATTATCGTGACACCGAAGAGGGAAAAGCCGCAGGCTGCCCCGGCGGGTGTGCCGGCTGTGTCGCTGCATCAGGCGAGTCACCGGATAAGGCGTAAAATATATCCAATCGTAGGGGGCGGACGATCTCGTCCGCCCGTCGATTTTGATTTGATTTATTACGGGGCGTCGAGGTTACGGCTACGCCATTCCCCCTTTGTCGCTACGCGACATTTCCCTAACAGGGGAATCTCACCGCCCCCCTATGCCGCTAAATAAAATTTCATCTTTGTATATCGTATTTTTACGCCGAAGGCGGGAACAAAAAAAGACACGCTTTTGCGTGTCTTTTCTGTTTGGAGGCGACACCCGGATTTGAACCGGGGATCAAGGTTTTGCAGACCCATGCCTTACCACTTGGCTATGTCGCCGTATTTTTTATGGTGTCATTGGTGAAAAAAAGGACGCTTAAAACTGTTTTTAAGCGTCCTTTGGAGCGGATGACGAGGCTCGAACTCGCTACCTCCACCTTGGCAAGGTGGCGCTCTACCGGATGAGCTACATCCGCATTTATGGTGCCTCCGATCGGAATCGAACCAATGACACGAGGATTTTCAGTCCTCTGCT
>JBJEPS010000037.1:0-18976 GCA_051881355.1 Candidatus Fimenecus sp.
GGTTGCTTTTCTTCAGTTTCTCTAAATATACCATCACAATAATCCTTTAAAAACGGAAATACAAAAACGGATTGTAGCTTGTCCCCACCAAAGCGGCAGTAGAAACAATCAGCGAACCGACTGCAAACAGCAGACAAGCTATGTTCACGACAAGCCTGCCGATTTTTTTGTCTGCCAAGCGGCGTGCAAACGTTTTCAAATACGGCAGTACCGGGAATGAAAACACTGCACCGACAAGCAAAACCACAATATAGTTCACGGAAACCGTGCTTTGCGTGAGATTGGAGAAGCCGTGCCCACCGAAAGCTGAAATGAAAAACACTTTAATTGCAGACAAATCCTCAAAGTAGAAAAACACCCAACCAACCAAAACAACCAACACCGTATAGATGTGCTGTACCACTTTCGGAAGCGCTGCAAGGCGATTTCCAAGATAAAGCTTTTCAAGCATCAGGAATACGAAATAGTAAAGCCCCCACAGAACAAAATTCCAGCTTGCACCGTGCCAAAGACCCGTCAAAAGCCAAACGAGCAACATATTGACTGCCCAATGCCTGCGGTTGCCGCCGAGAGGTATGTAAACATAATCCCGAAAGAAGCTACTCAAAGTCATATGCCATCTGCGCCAAAAGTCGTTGATACTGCGTGCAGCATATGGATAACGGAAGTTTTCGGGAAAATCAAATCCAAACACCTCGCCTAAGCCGATTGCCATATCGGAGTAGCCCGAAAAATCAAAATAAATCTGCACCGTATACGCTACAATACCTATCCACGCACCAAGTGCAGTCAAAGTGGATAAGTCCCCACCGAGGAGTTTTTCTGTCAATTCACCTGCGTAATTAGCAAGTAAAACTTTTTTCAAAAGTCCGACACAAAAGCGCAATATTCCGTTTGCCGCTTTTTGAAAGGTGCAGGTGCGCGTTTCAAGCTGCTTGCAAACATCATTGTATCGAACAATTGGACCTGCTATCAGCTGCGGAAACATGGAAACATATAAAAGCAGCTTGTAAAAATACGGCTGAACAGGTGCTTTTTCGCGATAAACATCAACAACATAGGTCAGTGCCTGAAACGTATAAAATGAAATACCAATCGGCAGGGAAAGCCCCAAAAGCGGAATGTGAATATGTATCAGGTTGTTGGCACTCTCTGCAAAAAAGTCAAAATACTTAAATACGCCAAGCGAGGAGAGCGTTAAAACCACCGCCAAGGTTAAAAACAGTTTTGCTTTTTTTGTGCCCCTGTGTTTTTCAATTAAGAGCCCTGCAAAAAAATCCAACGCTGTTGTGGCAAGCATCAAAAGGATATACTTCGGTTCTCCCCACGCATAAAACAGGAGAGAAAACAGCAAAAGCACACCGTTGCGTACTTTTATATGATTTGTCAAAAAATAGAAAACCAAACAAAGCGGCAGGAAAATGTACAAAAAAGTCAGGCTGGAAAAAACCAAAAATATCACGCACAACTTTCATAAAACTACAAAAGATATTGTATCACAAAATCTGCAAAATGCATAGTCTTTTTGTTAAAGAATCTACAATCTTTTTATTACAAGTGAACTCACACGGCTTTTTCCATTTCTTTGCGCAATCGTTCAAGGATTCTTTTTTCCAGACGAGAAATATAACTTTGCGAAATCCCTAAAAGCTCTGCAACCTCTTTTTGGGTATACTCCCTTCCCCCGCCGATACCGAATCGCAGGCACATAATGGTACGCTCGCGCTGTGGCAGCATTTGGATACTGTTCAGCAAAATTCGTTTTTCATCGTCATATTCAACACCTTCATGAATTTCATCTGCGGCACTGCCCAAAATGTCCGATAACAACAGCTCGTTACCGTCCCAGTCCACATTTAAAGGCTCATCAATCGAAACATCTGCCTTGTGCGCACCTGTTTTTCGTAAAAACATTAATATTTCATTTTCAATACAACGCGAAGCATATGTGGCAAGCTTAATATTTTTTTCCGGGCGAAAGGTGTTAACCGCTTTGATTAATCCGATTGTGCCGATTGAAATTAAATCTTCAATATTCACACCGGAGCTTTCGAATTTTTTGGCAATATAGACGACCAACCGCAAATTATGTACAATTAAATCCTCTCGTACCGCACATTCACCGTTTGCAAGGCGAGCAAGTAGTGCTTCCTCTTCTTCCTTGCTTAACGGCTCCGGTAAGGACTGTGCACCGTTAATGTAGTGTAGAGTACCCTTACAAAACCAGCCTTTAATTTTTAACAGAATTTTTTGTAGTTTGAAACGCACGGCTTTTCTCTCCTCTTTCAAAAAAATGATTACAAAGTATAACTTCGTATTCGGTTGTGCCCAAAGGCTCTACACTCAGAACAAGCACCGGCTTTTTAACCGATATGCCTTCTTTCGGCAACAGCACACAATCAATCACAATACCTCGCAACACGCCGCTGCCGTGTACGGTTGCATAAGGAATCAGCCGAAATGCTGTATCCTGCATTTGCGGTGTGTCACCACGTAAAAAGGCTTTTTCTTCGGCAGACGTCAATTTGTTTAAAATATGTTCAGTTGTCACAAGAACCGGCGTATCGGAAAAGCCGTCGGAAAGCGAATTCCCTGTATCCAGCAACGCCTTGGTATGTATCGATTTTTCTTTGTTTTGCAAAACAACGGTATACAAACGATTATCAGGTGCTTTACGCTTTAATAAGAAGAATATAATCGAAAACAGGATATAGCAAAATACCGTACTGCCCAGTAAAACTTGAATACTGATATCAAAATAAACTGCACCGTTTTGGTACACCATACCGTTTGGGCGAAACATCAGCCACACAGCAAGCATTGCACCGCCAAAACCAAAGTTTACCGCAAAAAAAGCTGCATAGGCTTTCAGATATGCTTTTAGCGAATGAACGGGAATTGCCGCGGCAACAATAATACCGACGGCTGTCAAATGGAAGAGAATCATTACTGCAAGCGGCATTTCCGGGGCAAAAATAATGAGTGAATACAATCCGCCCAAAACCGCACCGCATAAAATACGGATACGCCGCACTGTAACGCGCAAAAGCCGTTTTGTAATCAATAATAAAAAATAATTCACTAATAGGTTAATGACGATCAGGACATCTGCATAGATTACCAACGCGACACCTCCCACAGGAAAACCCCGATACCGTAATTATAACGGTATCGGGGCTGAAATTTTGTCGCTTTGTGGGCGCAACTAATTTTTCCTTTTACGGAGATAATCCTCTAAAATTATAACTGCAGAAACTGCATCGACAATTTCTTTTCGTTTTTTACCACGCGTATCTGTCAAGTTAAGTGCATTGTGTGCCGAAACGGTCGTTAACCGTTCGTCCTGAAAATCCAACGGTAAATCGGTTTTTTCCTGCAAAAGCACCGCAAAATTGCGGCAACTCTCGGCACGAAAGCCCTCAGAGCCGTCCATATTTTTTGGCAATCCCAACACAAGAAGTTCCGCGCGCTTTTCAACAGCAAGTCCTGCAATATTTTCCGCTAATTTTGCAGAATCCGTTTCGTGAATCACGGTAACCGGTGACGCCAACATTTCGAATTTGTCGCATACGGCAACACCCGTGCGCACATCGCCGTAGTCAATTGCTAAAATTACCATACCTGTACCTTGCCGACAATATCGGACACAGATTTTTCACCGTGTGCGTCCAAATACTCGTTAATACCTGCGATAACTTTTAACGGCGTATAGGCATCGGTGAAATTCGCTGTACCGATTTGCACCGCAGTTGCACCTGCCAGCAACATTTCCACGGCGTCCTGCCATTTGGTAATTCCACCCAAACCGACCACAGGGATTTTCACGCGGTTCGCAACCTGCCACACCATACGGAGCGCTACGGGAAATACTGCCGCGCCCGACATACCGCCTGTATTGTTTTTTAGAATAGGACGGCGGGTGTTTATATCAATTTTCATACCTGTTAAGGTGTTGATTAAGGATACGGCATCTGCCCCTCCTGCTTCTGCCGCCGCGGCAATCTCGGTAATATCTGTCACATTCGGCGTCAGCTTAATCATCAACGGCTGTTCGGCAACAGCTTTCACCTGTTTTGTAATATTTTCGACGCTTTTGGCACTTGTGCCGAACGAAACACCGCCCTCTTTGACATTCGGGCAAGAGATATTGAGTTCAATCATATCTACGCCTGTCCCTTGCAAGCGGCGCACGGTCTCGACATAATCCTCTACCTGACTGCCCGCAATATTGGCGATAATCACTGTGTTTTGTTTTTTCAAAAAAGGCAAATCTTCGCGGATAAACGCGTCCACACCGGGATTTTGCAAACCGACACTGTTTAAGACTCCCGAAGGGGTTTCGGCAATACGCGGCGCGGGATTTCCGGACCGCTCGTATAAGGTTGTGCCTTTGCAAGAAATGCCACCCAAACGGGAAATATCGTAAAGACGCGCATATTCCTGCCCAAAACCGAAAGTGCCGCTGGCAGTAATCACAGGATTTTTAAATTCTACCCCGGCAATGTTCACACGCAAATCAGCCATTAAAATCCACCTCCTTCGCATCAAACACAGGACCGTTTTTGCATACATGGCGCATATGCTCGCCGTCTTTTTCATGCGTTTTGCAAGCGCACGCCAAGCACGCACCTATCCCGCAACCCATACGCTGTTCCAAGGAGACATAGCACTGCACATTGTATTCCGCACACATTGCCGCAACGCCTTTGAGCATCGGCATCGGTCCGCAAGCGTACACGATGCAGTCAGGATTTTTCTCTAATTTATCCTTTAAAATATCGGTCACAAAGCCTTTGGTACCGTAGGAGCCGTCATTGGTAGTGACTGCAACACTTTTACAGCACTGCTCAAATTTATCCAATAAAATCAACTGTTCTTCGGAGCGAAAGCCCAAAATTGCCTCCGCATTCTCGCCGTAATCCTGTGCCGCCCCGAGCATAGGGGGGCAACCGATACCGCCGCCGATAAAGATGGCGGGTTTGTCCTTATCAGGGAAAAAGCCGTTGCCTAAGGGACCTAAAATATTGAGTTCCTCGCCTGCTTTTTTGGTTGCCAACCACGCCGTTCCCTCACCACGCACTTCAAACACTATGGTAATTGTGCCATTTGCCGTATCAATTTCGGAAATCGAAATCGGGCGGCGTAAGGTTTTCTCACCGCATTGAATGTTGACGAAACGCCCGCACCAACTTTCCTTTGCCAAGGCAGGGCAGTCGATGACAAAGCTATATGTCGTTGCATTTAGTTTTTCAACCGACCGGATTTTAAAATATGCCTGAACCATAAAAAACTCCTTTTTAAAGTTTTTGTACACAAATTTCCTCTACGGCATCATTTTTTGCTAAGCACTGTGCTAATGCAGATGCCGATTCTACCGACGGCAAAACCGGAATCCGCCTCAACAGCGCCGTTCTGCGAATACGCACATCGTCCTCGTTGATTTTCGGACCGTTTTGGGCAGTTGAAACCAAATAGGACAGCCGATTTTTTAATATAAGCGTCAGCGTATTCGGCTCGCCCTCATGGATTTTCCGTACGGCATTTGTCGCCACATGATTGGCGTTTAAAAGCTTTGCCGTATTCGAGGTCGCATAAATTTTGAACTCCTGCTGCAAAAAGGCGTCTGCAAGCGGCACACAAGCCGGCTTATCAGTATCAGCAACGGAAATCAGCACGCCTCCTGTACGTTTGATACGCATACCCGACGCGATAAAACCTTTTAACAGTGCTTCGTCAAAGGTATCAGCAACGCCCATTACCTCACCTGTGGATTTCATCTCGTTGCCAAGCTGTATATCTGCACCGGCAAGCGCTTCAAAGCTAAACACGGGTACGCGAACAAAGTATTTTGCAGGCTCTTTGTACAGCCCCGTACCGATGCCGATGTCCCGCAAGCTTTCACCGAGCATTAACCGCACGGCAAACTCCACAATCGGCAATGCCGTTGCTTTACTCATAAACGGAATATTCCGCGTTGCCACTGCACTTGCCGAGGTCATATACACTGCATTGTCATACACCACAAATTGAATGTTTAAGAGACCTTTTATCTTTAATTCCCGCACCAGTCTGCCGGTGAACTCGACGACCTCGTCTTTGATAGAGTCCGGCAGAGAAACCGTCGGGTATACGGAAATCGAGTCGCCCGCGTGCACCTGTGCTTTTTCAATATGCTCGTAAATGCCGGGAATTAAGAACTCTTCTCCGTCCGTCAGTACATCTACCTCCACACCTTTGCCGATAAATACGCGGCGTGAGCCGGTATGGCGAATATTCAGGCGGTCTAAAATATCGAAAAATTCTATTTTGTTTTTGAGTTTTTTGTGTATTGCGGCATCCGCACCATACACGGTCACACCGAGCTTCTCCAAAGCTTCGGATTTACGCAATGCTTCCCCACCGCCAAACACCAAAATTGCGCCGTCCGGTCTCTCCGTTGCGGCAACATTTACCACATCTTCCTCGGTAATCGGGTCAACATATAATTTGTCTGCCGCCGTGAAGTCCGTCGTATTAGCCGCCGGATTGTTATTCAGCATTACGGTTTCATATCCGAAATCCTTTAGCGTGCGCAACGCTTGATACGCGGCATAGTCACGGTCTGCGCCCAAACCGATAGATGTCGGACCTGCGCCGACAACTAAAATTTTGGTTTTCCCGCTTGGATGTGCGTCCAAATACATTGCCGCTTCATTATCCTCGTCCCATGCAGAGTAGAAATAGGGCTTTTGCACATCGAATTCCGCCGCGCAAGTATCCACAGTATTATAGGAAGAATATCGCTTATCCGGTAAATCTTCCATATCACAGAATTTTTGAATTGCACTGTCCAAAAAGCCAATAGATTTGGCATATACATAAGTTTCTTTTGTGTATCCTGCACGCAAAGAAAGCTCTGTATCAGCAATATTTTTGAACTTTAAAAGATAATACATATCTATCTTGGTGATTTCTTGAATTTTCTCCAAAGAAACGCCGCGTTTAATAGCTTCATACACGGCAAAAATACGCTCATTATCCCGAGAAAGCAGTAAATCGGAAAGTTCTTCGTCTGTTACCAAACGTAGCTTTGGCAGCGCTACAAATTCGGTTTTCGGATTCATAGAACGAACGGCTTTCAAAAATGCCAGTTCAAAGCTTGTACCGACTGCAAAAGCCTCACCGGTCGCCTGCATAATTTCGCCAAGGGTACGCGCAGATTGCTCCCCGAAATGCTCAAAAGACCACTTCGGCACTTTGACAGCACAATAGTCAATCGCCGGCTCGTTCGCCGCCGTCGTCACACCGGTAATTTCATTGCGGATTTCATAAAGCTTATAGCCGAGTGCAATTTTGGCGCACACAGCGGCAATCGGATACCCTGTAGCTTTAGAAATCAATGCAGTTGTTCGATTCAACTGCGGCTCCACACCCAGAACAATATACGCGCCTGTTTCGGGGTGAACGGCAAAGCGCACCATACAAACGCCCTCAATTCGTAAATGCCTAGCCAGCTTTCTTGCTGTTCGACGTAATTTTGCGGTTTGCGCGTCGGTTAAAGTTTGTGCCGGTAATACGACAATGCTGTCACCGTCGTGCACACCGACCGCATCAATATTCTCCGTACTGCAAATGCTGACACAGTTATCTGCGGCATCGCGCACACAGCAAAAAACAATTTCTTTATAGCCTTCTACACACTTCTCAAGCATAGTTTGCCCGACCAATGATTTCTGTGCACAGGCAGAAAAGCAAGAAGTCAGTTCTTCGGCGGTATTGCAGCGCACAAAAGCGCCGCCCTCCGGCGAGAATGCCGCCTTACAGGAAACGGGATACCCAACCTCGTTTGCAAAGTCAAGTGCCTCAGCTTGCGTACTGACAATCGCTGAAGGCAAAAACGGCTCACCTGCTTGCGTCAGCATCGTTTGCAGTGCCTGCGCATTTCGAACGCTTTTGATGACTTCAGGCTGTGCACCGAGCAAAACCGTACTACGTTCTTCCAAATATCCGTTTTGTGAAAGCTCCAAGCAAATCTCTAAGCCGGTTTTACCGCCCGCCGTCGCAAGAATGGCATCAGGCTGTTCCAGTTCGATTATTTTTTTGATAGTTTCTCCGTGTAACGGTTCAATATACACTGCGTCTGCCAGTCCGCGGTCCGTCATAACCGTGGTAGGGTTAGAGTTCACAACCACAGTCTGTACGCCTTCCTGCTTTAGAACATTTAACATCTGTGTACCGGCGTAATCATATTCGCCGGACTGTCCAATCACCACAGGACCTGCACCAATCACCAAGATTTTTCTGTAAGCCTTTTTCATTTCGTCGCCTCCCCGAGCATTTCCACAAAACGGTCAAAAATCCATGATGTGCTGCTGTCACGGTCACCGTTCGGTGTAAACTGCACGGAAACCGCAGGAAACGCTTTATAAAAGAGTCCTTCAATTGAACCGTCATTCAGATTGGTCATACAAATTTCAGCAATGTTCGACGGAACGGTTTCTGCTTTCACGGCATACCCATGATTTTGGTCTGTTACCATAAACTTTTCTGTACCGCAAAGCAAAACGGGCTGATTAGAGCCGCGATGTCCCTGTGCCATTTTTTCAATCTCAGCCCCAACAGACAACGCCAACATTTGATGTCCCAAGCCAATCGCAAAAATCGGCAGACGGAGCTTGGTCATTTCTTGAATATTCTGAATGAAAACAGGAGTATCATCGGGGTCGCCGGGACCGTCTGAAAGAAAAATACCGTCCGGTGAAAGCGATTTTACCTGTTCTGCCGTGAAGTTCGCAGGCAATAGTTCCAAATCGCACCCACGCGATGTTAAGGCTTCCAAGGTTGCACGCGGAAAGCCATAGTCCAACACAGCAACACGGTATTTCGCCTGTGGCGAGGATACGGTCTCGGGACTTTGAATGGTAACAGCCTCTACCGCACCCGAAATGGTATAGGCGCGAATTTCTCGAAGCAAAGCAGTTGTATCATCTAATGATTCGGCAATTGCACCTTTCATATACCCTTTATCGCGCAGTGCGCGCGTCAAACGCCTTGTATCAATCCCGTAAATACCGACAATCCCACGGCGCGAAAGATATTCATGCAGAGACACGCCGCCCTCTGGCGCATCGCACCATTCACGCACAATATAGCCGTTCGACATAATTTCGGACTCGCGACCGTCATCGACAACCCCGCGGTTGCCGACCAAAGGATAGGTTTGTGCCACGATTTGCCCGTAATAGGTCGGGTCGGAAAGCAGTTCTTCATAAGAAGCGGTGCAGGTGTTAAAAACCACTTCACCGACAACTGTCCCTACCTTTCCCATGGAAAATCCCTCAAAAACGGTTCCGTCTTCCAAAAGCAAATACGCTTTTTTTGTATGTTGTGCCATAAGGATAGCCCTTTCGTTTATTTTCTGACAGATAACAGCGCATCACGCATACGAATAGCTTCGGCACGCGCAGCTTCGGCATACCGCTCTTCCGTATACTCGCCTTTTTTATATGCACACATAATCCCGCGCGACGAATTGATGACGGCACCCAAGCCGTTTTCATCAAACGCAGGCGCCACATCTTCTGCACCGCCGCCCTGCGCACCGTAACCGGGCACCAAAAAGAAAGTATGCGGAAGCGCCGCACGCAATTCCGCAAGCTGTGCAGGGTACGTTGCACCAACAACAGCACCGACCGCAGAATACCCGTATTGCCCGTGTGAATCTGCACCCCAATGCTCACACATATCCCCCATCGTGCGGTAAATCGTTTTGTCGCCTATACATTGATCCTGCAACTCACCTGAGGATTTATTAGAGGTTTTGACAAGCACGAAAATGCCTTTGTCCTGTTCTTTACAAATATTCAAAAGCGGTGCAATTCCATCTGTGCCGAGGTAACCGTTTACAGTTAAGGCGTCAGCATCAAACGGTGAAAGCTCCGCACTGTTTACGGAAATTTTGCCGAGATGTGCCGCCGCATACGCTTCCATAGTTGTACCAATATCGTTGCGCTTCCCATCGGTAATGACGAACAAACCTTTTTCTTTCGCATACTGTATGGTTTCATACAGTGCACGCACGCCTTGCCAACCGTACATTTCATAATACGCACACTGCGGTTTCACAGCCGGTACAACGTCATATAATGCGTCAATCAGACCTTTATTAAACGTCAACAACGCATCTGCCGCACCTTCCAAGGTATTGCCGTATTTTTGAAAAGACGCTTCCTTGATAAAGCCGGGAACAAAATCCAGTTTCGGGTCAAGCCCTGCCACCGTAGGATTGTTTTTTTCGAGTATTGCCGCACAGAGTCTGTCAAAACCCATATTCAGTTCTCCTTTATTCCGTCATTATACACAATTTTGCCCGCCGAAACGGTCATTTTAATTTTGGACTGTAATTTGCAGTTTTTAAATACACAGTTTTTGGATTTTCCGTGTAGCTTTGTTGTATCCACCGTCCAAACTGCATTCTCATCAATCAAAATCAAATCCGCGCGTGTGCCGACACGCAGTGTACCGCCGTCGATTCCGAGAATTTGGGCAGGTCGAACAGACATTTTATCAATTAAATCCGAAACCGACAAAACGCCAGATTTCACAAGAGCAGTATAACTGGCTGCAAATGAGGTTTCCATACCGATAACGCCGTTCGGTGCTTTGAAAAAGTCTGCCTTTTCTGCCGCAGTATGCGGTGCGTGGTCGGTTGCAATTACATCTAAAGTACCGTCTAAAATACCGTGTAAAACCGCTTTGCGGTCCTCTTCCGAACGCAGAGGCGGGTTCATACGGTAATCCGCATCTTTTTCCTGCAGTTTTGCATCGGTAAAGATAAAATAGTGCGGACAGGTTTCGGCAGTAATGTGCAGTCCGCGCGCTTTGGCGTCCCGAATGAGCGCAACACTCCCCGCCGTGCTGACATGACAAATGTGCAGCTTTGCATTTTGCGGTGCTGACATCAAAAGCGCAATTTCACGTGCGGTACCGACATCTTCGGCGGAATTCGGAATTCCCTTTATACCTAAATCTGCACAAAGTACACAGTCGTTTACAATCCCGCCCGCAGACAGACTTCTGTCTTCGGTATGCGCAAAAATCGGGACATTTAATTCTGCAGAAAACGCTAATGCCTGCCGCATTTGCGCCGCAGTATGCACAGGCACACCGTCATCGGAAAACGCACAAGCACCGGCTTCTTTTAAAGCCGGCATATCGGTCAATTCTTCACCTTTTAATCCTTTTGTGATTGCCGCAACAGGTAAGACGCGCGCTTTCGCGTTTTTTGCCTTTTTTGCAACATAGCGAATAATTTCAGGCGTGTCACAGGCAGGGCAGGTATTCGGCATTGCACAAAGCGTGGTTACACCGCCTGCCGCCGCCGCTGAACAGCCTGTTAAAATATCCTCTTTTTCCGTAAAGCCGGGGTCGCGCAAATGGGTGTGCAAGTCAATAAGCCCCGGGGCTAAAATCAGCCCCGAAGCATCAATTTCATCGGCACTGCCACAGACGATATTTTGCCCAATAAATGCAATCAAACCGTCTTTACACAGCACATCACATATGCAATTCATTTTCTGTGACGGGTCAACGACCCGCGCATTTTTAAACAATAAATCTGCCATTGCGCACCTCAGTCAGCGGGGGTATTTTCCGTCGGCGGTGCTTCCGCCGTGGTTTCCTCTTCGGGCGGTGCAGTTACGGGTGCAGTCGTTTCTGCCGGCGGTGCTGCCGGATTTTCTGCCGGTGTTTCTGCAGGTGTACCCGCGGTATCCGGCTCAACTACACCGTTGCAGGACACACAGTAGCCCGGCAAATTCTCTTTGGAATACCAGCCCATCGCTTTATTCGGACAAGAATCGCTTGCCAACAGTCCGGTTTCCGTACAATATGCATGCTGTTCCACAATCGGAGAGAACTTTTCGAAGCTCTTGGATTCCAATCCCTTATGCACGCGGTTCATAACCTCATCGAAAATACTGCCGGCGGGATTGCCCGTTACATACTCGGAAATTTGCTTCGGCGTATCACAGCCGAACCAAACCGCCGCAACATAGTACGGCGTACCACCGACAAACCAGCGGTCTTTGTCCTCTGTCGTTGTACCGGTTTTTGCGAACAAAACAGAATTTTTCAGCCCGTAATTGCGAGCAGTCGCCTGTCCCGCTGCATCAGTTACAACTGTCTGCAAAAGCTCATTCATAATATCTGCCGTATCCGGCGAAATAATTTGGTCACCCTCACTTTCGGTATGCTGCAATAAAACCTTCGAACCATTGCTGTTGGTTACCTTATAATAGCAGTAAGGCTCAAAATATTTGCCGCCGTTGCCGAATGCCGCGTATGCTGCTGCCATTTCGAGCGTTGTTACGCCTTTATAAGTACCGCCGACTGCAAGAGAAGACGCATTTTTATCAGTGGGGTCAACGAGTTTTGAAAGTCGGAATTTTTGCGTCGCATAGTTGAAGCTGGTTTCGTAGCCCATTTGCCGCAAAATTTGTGCCGGCACGGTATTATAGGACTTACAAATTGCCTTTTGAACATTCACCATAGAATCGGGTGACCCGGGGTCATCTCCGTAGTTCACAGGACCGTAGCCGCCGTTTTTCCCGTTTGTATAGTAGTTTGGAATACCGTAGTTCTTGACGCGTGTACTCCAGGTCACATATTTTTCATTGATGGCGGGCGCATAAACCGTAAGCGGCTTAATCGACGAACCGGGCTGACGGTAGGAATTTGCCGCGCGGTTTAAGCCGCGGTTTTCGGTCTTCTCCCCCGCGCCGCCAACCATGCCGACAATGCGTCCGCTGTAATCCATGATGGTCATTGCAGACTGTGCGTCGTCAATATTTTTGTTGTATTTCGGGAAGCCGGTACGGTTGACATAAACCGACTCCATCGCCTCTTGGATTTCCAAATCCACGGCACAGTAAATGCGCAACCCGCCCGAATAAATCATAGACGAGGCTTGGGAGGAAGTGTAGCCGTATTGGTCCATCAAATCATTACGTACGCTTTGAATAACGTAATCCACATAATAGCTCCAAATGGCGTTTTCGGTTTGCACCTTTTTAGACGCGAGGTCTTCGGATTCGACATAGTTTTCGCTGTTGGTAAACACCATTTCGTAAGCAACAGCCTCATCATATTCCTCTTGCGTAATTTTACCTTGCTCCAGCATATTTAGAAGGCAGGTCATTTGCCGCTTGCGGTTTTCCTCCGGATGCAAAAGCGGGTCATATTTGGACGGCGCCTGTGTAATTGCCGCCAAAGAGGCGCATTCCGCAAGGTTTAAGTCCTCCACGTTTTTGCCGAAATACTTTTCCGCCGCCGTCTGCACACCGTAACAGCCGTGGCTCATATAAACCGTATTCATATATGCTTCCAATACAGTTTCCTTGGAAACATTCTTTTCAAGGTTTAAAGCCATTAAAATTTCATAAAATTTACGGTTTAAGGTGCGTTTATTTTCACCAGTCAAGTTCTTAATCAACTGTTGGGTAATGGTTGACCCACCTGTGTTGCCCTTATCCTTGATAATGGCAGAGGCAGTTCTGAACCAATCCACGCCGTTGTGCTTATAAAAACGCTTATCTTCCAGTGCAATATACGCATCGGCAAGGTGTTGCGGGATTACGCTCTCATCAGGATTTTCACGATATGTCACCCACACGCGGTTTTGCTCACCGTGCAAACGCGCAAGCTCCTGCACCTCGTTGTTGGAATCATATGCGTAAATGATAGTCGTTTGGTCCTGATTTTCTTTGTATTCCTCCAAGTTCACTTTCGGCTCGCCGCCCACATAGGAAACCATAAACACAAGAAAATACACACCGACAATCAGCATTGTCAGCAAAGCAGTTAAAACTAAACAAAGCAAAGCCGTCGTTCCGGTTCGCTTTTGTTTGCGTTTTGCACCGCGCTTGGGCGTATTGGGTTTCGTTCGATTGGTTGCCATAAAAGCCCTCCGAAGAACTAAAAATATGCACAAATAGAGATTTTATAAGTATTGTAACATATTTTTGTCCGCATTTCATTAAAAATTTCCAATTTTCACCGAAATTTAATAAAAATATCTTTCTCTGCACAAAATACCCACAAAAGGAAGTGTTCATATGCGAAAAACATTGCTAAAATGTATCGGTGTTGTCGTTTGTACGCTGATATTCGTCGGCGCAGTCGGTGTATTTTCTCTCTCTGCGGGAGAAACAAAAGATACTGCACAGCAAAATACGAAAGCCTCTGTGCCGAAATACACCTTTTCCGTCTATCAGGGCAGACTCGCGCTGTACGAGAGAGGCTTTGCCATGCCCGTGGAAATTTTTGATGTATATTTAGATACCCTGCCCCAAGAGGAACAGGAAAAAATCAAAACCGGCATTTGTGCCGAAAGCGACGCGGAAATTCAAAAAATCATCGAGGATTACACCAGCTGAATGCGGATTTCCGCATTTTTGCAGGCTTTCGGTAATTGAATCTCGAGCATACCATCAAACCGTGCCGTAAAATCGGCTGGCGCACCGTTCAAGGTTACACGGTATTTGCCGTTCTCCGCCAGCACAACAAGCAAGGCAGAATCATACGCACCGGAATTCGTAAAGTGCCCGCAAAAATCAGTGTTTTCATCGTTGAATACAGCATTTTCGCAAAATGTGTCAAACCCGCTTTGGTAAGTACCGGGCGTAAAATACGCTGCTGACCAAAGGTTAATTGGCGCGGACAAGCCACCGAAGTTGTGAAACCACCCACCGCGTCCTGTTTCAATGCTAAACATCTCAAAGGTGTAGTAAGAGTATTCCACCTCGCGTTTCCACGCATTAAGGGCAGTTTCCGCAATTTGATAAGCAAAATCGGTTTCGCCGAGGTCTAGCATCGTTTTCCACACAAACCATTGGTGTGAAAGCCAGACATTCCCGTTCCAATAGCCGTTGGGGAGATAGTACCCCGCCGTTCTGTCCACGGCGCTGATACCGACAGGGGTGAACAATTCGGTTTCGCTTTTTAAATGTCCAAGAATGCGCTCTTTTTGTGCTTCGGATACCGCCCCTGCCATCAGTGGATAGATACCGTCCATCGTTTTGTTAAGATTTTCCCCGTCGTTTGTACGAAGCTGTGTTTGCGGATTGCCGTCACGGTCGTGCACTACATAGGAAAAATAGCCGCACTGCTCGTCCCATGACCATCTTTGCAAAGCGTCTGTTAAGCGGTCAATATCCGTCTGAAAAATTGCCGCGTCATCGTCTTTCCCGAGGTGTTCGGCTACTGTTTTTAATATTTTCGCGGTACGAATAACCTGTGATGAAGAAATCGCGGGTGCGCAAACACGCTGCAAATTTTCTTGATACATTGCCTTTTGCGGCGGTAAATCGTCCATACCGCTGCAATTATAGAAATAGTCAAAGGTTGTGGTCAGCCCGCTTTTAAATTTGGCGGTCGTGGAGCCTTTAATTTTTCCGGCTAAAAAGTCATAAAACAGCTTTGCACGGTCGTAATACCCGTACAATTCTGTTTTGTCATTGGTATGGTTGAGCATTTCAAAATATTGATATATATGCACGGGCACAGGAGAACCGTGAAGTAAAAAAGCATAGTCGGGATTGTCTTCCGTACTGAAGTACATATCGAGAATTGCGTCGGCAATTTTCGGCGCATACAGCGCCATATCAAGGCCAATAAAGCCCGAATCCCATGTGTAGAAGGAATCCCAGCGCTTTCCGGGGGTATGGTGTACTACATACTCCCCGTGTAAGTACAGCGGGTACACCGTATTTTGGAACATTGCCGACCGCAAAAGTTGATTAGAAAACGCATACTTTTCCCCTGCTTTGGTATATACAAGTTTTTCCAACCCCTGCACGGCATTGCGGTAAAGCGTTTCATAATCGGACACAGTCAGATATTCTGTTTCGCCATAGGAAATCACAGCGTATTCCGTCTTCGTTTCGCCCGGTTCGATAAATATAGTATGCACAACCGTGTTGTGATAAAATCCGTCATCGCTGTGTTTCTCGGAAAAAGAACCGGAGAACTGTTCAAGCATATCCCCAAAGCTCTCATCGGGCTGTGTAATACGCGAAGTGGGACTATCCTCTAACGAGCCCGTGGGAAAATTTCGAAACCGTGTAGATGGGGTAAAGGTACGAAGTACAAACGGTTTTTCTACGCCGTCATACGAGTATACAGCTTTCGCCCCGTCCGAAAAGAGTTCTGTTTGTATTAGCGGTACAAAACGATGTTTTTCCGATTTGCAACAAATTTTTGCCACGTCTGCTTGCTCCGTTATAGCCAAAAAGTCTAATTCCGTTCCACCTGTACCGAGAGATACAAGCGACACATGCAAAGTATCTGTATCTGTGCGCGGCAGCGGAATTTGAATTGTTTGCAAGCCGTTTCGTGTTGCTGGAAAAACTACGGTTTCTCCATTCAGCGTAAAAGTGCTGTCTTTTTCATCTGTTGTTTGATACCGAACGGTAAAAACAGGGTTGTCAAATGCGGCGATACCGTCGAATACATAAGAAACGCTGTCTCCCGATTCTTCCCCGAATTTCGGGAATTTTTGCAAAATATAGCGGTTATTGTCGCGGTCACCGAGTCCGCGGTGGTCGGTGAACGCATCGTCAAAAAACTCACCCTTGTGCAAGGCATCCATCACCTGCTCGTCCCACGGGCGGCGGGTATGGTAATCGTAAGTAACATAGTCCAAAGCCTTTTTAAAAATGCATTTTTCAGGCAAAGACACAGTTGTGGTATACTTTGAGGGGAATTCAAGCGCAGAAAAGTAATTAACAAGGCAGTTTTGCGGCAGCGCTGTGTTATTTACAAGCAATGTGCGGACCAAAATACTCTCTTCGGTCAGTTTGGTAAAGGAGACATCCGCGTAAATTTTATCTTTCCATTCTAAATCACAGCGGTAGGCGTAGTGCGTATAATCTGCTTTTGCCGTCCATGGATGTACCCCTACGGGGATAGTCACATTCGGTGGGCAGGTATTGGTGTTTGACACGGCAGGGCTAACTACCAAATCAAATCGCACACCTTTTTCACTTGCATGGTCAGTAATGCGAGAAATCCCACTGTATTTTTTGGAATACGGTCCCCAAAGCGGCATCAACTTCTCCATTTTTGTCATACTTCTCACCCTTAAGACGAAAAAAATCAATCGCTGAGCATTATAAAACAAAATTCAGTATAAAGCAATAAAATACTGAAATTTAATCCTTTTGAAATTTTTGGCGACTTTCTCGGATTTATAGTTGCATTTTGCGGTAAAAGAGGTATATAATGGTTTGCAAACATTGGTTGAAAGAAGAGATAAAACTATGCTGACGCTTGACAAGGTGTATCACGCATCATTTCAATTAAAAGATGTGATCCGTCGCACGGATATGATTATGGCACCGAAAATCAACCCTGACTGTGAAGTGCATTTGAAAACTGAAAATTTACAGGTCACGGGCTCTTTTAAAGTGCGTGGTGCGGCATATAAGATTTCGCAGCTGTCCGATGAGGAAAAAGCCAAAGGCGTTATCGCCTGTTCAGCGGGCAACCACGCGCAGGGCGTGGCGCTCGCCGCTACAAAGAACGGAATTAAATCCTTGATTTGTCTGCCGGACGGCGCGCCGATTTCCAAAGTTGAGGCAACTCGCAAATACGGTGCGGACATTTGCCTTGTGGAAGGCGTTTATGATGATGCTTACAACCGCGCTTTGCAGTTAAAAGAGGAAAAAGGGTACACCTTTATTCACCCGTTTAATGATGAAGATGTCATTGCAGGACAAGGCACAATCGGTTTAGAGATTTTGGAGCAGCTCCCCGATGTAGATGTTGTGATTGTGCCCATCGGCGGCGGCGGGCTGATTTCGGGTGTTGCATTTGCTATAAAAGCTCTCAATCCGAAAGTGAAAGTCTACGGCGTGCAGGCGGCGGGTGCACCGAGCATGCTGAAATCCGTTACGGACGGCAAAATTGAAAAATTGGACGATGTTTCCACAATTGCAGACGGTATTGCCGTCAAAGAACCCGGCGACATTACCTTTGAGATGTGCCAAAAATATGTAGACGGCATTGTAACGGTTTCCGAAGACGAAATTGCGGCGGCAATTCTCGCTTTGATTGAACAGCAAAAGCTCATTGCCGAGGGCGCGGGTGCGGTTTCCGTCGCAGCAGCGATGTTCAATAAAATCGACATCAAAGGCAAAAAGGTATGCTGTCTTGTTTCCGGCGGCAATATTGATGTGACCATTCTTTCGCGTGTGATTAAACGCGGCTTGTTGAAATCCGGCAGAACCTACTCACTCACCATCGAGCTGCTCGACAAGCCCGGTCAATTGAAGGGCGTTGCAGACACGATTGCAAACGAGGGCGGTAACATCATTTCCGTCCACCATGAACGCGCGTCGGAGGGGTCGGACATTAATGGCTGTTATTTGCGACTGGTCTTGGAAACGCGTAACTTTGAACATATTGAAGCAATTAAAAATGCCTTAATTTCCAAAGGCTATCAAATTAAAGCATATTGAATTTAGGAGGAATTCCAAATGATTGAAACCGTACATACCGACAAAGCCCCCGCGGCAATCGGTCCGTATTCGCAGGCAAAAATCGCAAACGGTATTTTGTATGCTTCCGGTCAAATTGCAATTAATCCGGAGACAAGCGAAGTAGAAGCAACAACCATCGAGGGGCAAACCGAGCAGGTTTGCAAAAATATCGGTGCGCTTTTAGAGGCGGCAGGCTCGAGCTTCGACAAGGTCATCAAAACCACCTGCTTCTTAAAAAATATGTCGGATTTTGCCACCTTTAACGGCATTTATGCAAGCTACTTCACCTCGAAACCCGCACGCTCCTGCGTAGCGGCAGCAGCACTGCCGAAAGATGTTTTGGTTGAAGTGGAAGTGATTGCGGAGGTATAATCCAATTCAGGACATCAAAAAGGACGAGTGTTTTGAGTCGTACTCTAAAGGACAGTCGCTATGTAGGATGCGGTGTAGCCCGTGAG
>JBJEPS010000038.1:0-18302 GCA_051881355.1 Candidatus Fimenecus sp.
CGCCTTGTCGATTTGCTTCGCAAATAAAAAATTATATGTCCCTTTTGCTGACGCAAAAGATGGACGATGGCGTTCGAATCTCCGGAATGATAGAAAAAAACAGCCCGACTGTGTCGGACTGTTTCTTTTTGGTGATCCACCGGAGATTCGAACTCCGGACACCTTGATTAAAAGTCAAGTGCTCTGCCAACTGAGCTAGTGGATCGTATTTTTCGGCGGCGTTTTCAGCCGCCGTTTTTAGGTGGTTTAAAAGAACAGCATCAACAGCGTAGCGGCAAATGCAAGGACAAAGAACACAATTGCAAGATATCTTGTCATTTTTGCCAAACGCGCTTCAAGCGTTCTGCCTTTATTTTTCCCGAAGAAGGTGTCAGAGCCGCCTGCAATCGCACCGGAAAGCCCGCCTTCACGGCTTTTCTGCATCATAACAATGACGATAATGGCAAGCGAAGCCAAAATCAACAAAATGCCGAGGACAATTTCAAGAGCGCCCATTTTCCGACCTCCGTTCGTAAGCGATAGTTTTTTTAGTGCTTTGGTATTCTATCACAGTGATCAGAAAAAAGCAAGCCTTTTTTTATCTTTTTTTCGGAAAGAAGGTATTTTACGCATATTTTTTGTGTTTGCGCATAAGATAAGGTCAGCAAAAGCAATTTCTAAAGTAACGCGTTTGCAGATTCGCTTTTGCGCCGCCCGCGGCTTTCTTTGCCCGGGCGGTTTATTTTTGCGCCGGTGTTCCGTAATCCCAAACATATGCCATATACAAAAGCTGTAAAAGCAAAACCGAAAACAGCACGGCACTGAATAATTCCTTGCCGCACAGCAGAAGTTCTGCAGAGACACGCAGCATTTTATCATAATTGCCGAGAACGCCTAACAAAAGACGGCAGATAAACGCGGACAGGAACAATCCACACGCAGTCGGCACTCCAAAACGAAAAAATTTGCGTGCTGCAGGGCAGAAATCGGTCAAAAAAATACGAAACTCGGTAAATAGTGCTTGCATTTTTATGCACCTCCCTATTACAATAATAGTAGCAGGCGATTTTTATTGCCGCAACGCACAATTTTTGGCAAACAGGTGATTTCTATGGCAATCGGGATTTCCACCGCGTGCTTTTATCCGTTGGAAACGGAGCTGTCCCTCATGGAAACAGGCAAACTCGGTGCGGAATGTGTTGAAATTTTCATCAATTCTCCGCATGAGTTGGATAAAAACTTTATCGAACGCTTTGCGGATATACAAAAGCAATACGGGATGCGCGTCAAAAGCTTTCATACCTACGCATCATTCACGGAATCGTATTACTATTTCAGCTCTTATGAACGCCGCTTTACGGAGAGCTTAGAAGAGTTTCGCCGCTATTTTGACGGTATGCACACGCTTGGGGCAACGCTTTTGGTGATGCACGGTGCGAAAATTCCGGGGAGCATTCCTGATGAGCAGGTGTTTGAACGGTTCGGCATTTTGCAAAATCTTGCCAAAGCCGAGGGACTGACGCTTTGTCAGGAAAATGTTGTGCATTACCGCTCGGAAAGTCCGGATTTTTTGGCGCGCATGCAGGCGGCGTTGGGGGACGATTTTGCGATGGTACTCGATATTAAGCAGGCGCGTCGCACGGGGATTGACCCATATGTGTTTGTGGAACAATTTGCAAAGTCTATCCGCCATGTGCATATCAGCGACTATACCCCGACGCGTGACTGCGTTGTGCCGCTGTGCGAACATGCACAGTTTGATTTTCAGCGTTTCTTTCAAGTGATGCGAGAAAAAGGGTATGCGGGAGATTATATTATTGAGCTGTATGAAAACGGCTATGAAACGCCCGCGCAAATCGCCGCCGCGCGCGACGTGTTAAAAAAATGGCTGTAAAGGTTTTTTCTGCTTTACATTGTGGTGCAGGTTTGCTATAATACAATTAAATATACAAGATATTGCGTTAGATATGGAGTGATTCGTATGAAATGCCCGTTTTGCGGTTACGAAGAAAGCAAGGTTATCGACTCGCGCCCAACAGACGAGGGCGAGCGAATTCGCCGTCGCCGGGAGTGCCTGCAATGCAACAAACGCTTTACAACCTATGAGATTATTGAAAGCGTGCCGATTTTGGTGATTAAAAAGGATAAATCCCGCGAAGTGTTTGACCGCAACAAGCTGTTGCGCGGGATGATGCGCGCGTGCGAAAAACGCCCTGTAGCGATGGATACATTGGAAAAAGCGGTGGACGATATCGAGGCGAGTTTGCAGAACTCCCTTGACCGCGAGGTGACCTCTTTACATATCGGCGAGCTGGCTATGGATAAATTAAAGGATATTGACGAGGTGGCGTATGTCCGCTTTGCGTCGGTGTATCGCCATTTTCGTGACATCAATGCGTTTATGGACGAGTTGTCCACGCTGCTCCAGAACCGATAATGCGGCAGAGAAAAATTCGATGATTAAAAAAACGGCGTTGCGGCGTTGCAAAAAGCAGTGCTGTAAATGCCGTTTGTTTTTTATTCTCACACAAGGGAGAGATAAACGATGAAAAAGATTTTCGCTTTTTTCACTGTATTTGTATTGCTGCTGTCCAATGGTGCATTTTGTGTCGGCGCAGTTGCCGAGACTTCCACGGAAATCACGGTGGATGGGGGCTATGTTGAAGCGGTGCAATTTGACCCGCGCACAGAAGCACCCCATACAGTTGACAATTCGGGCACGGCAAATCGCTTTTTCGGGAGTGATGCCGACACACCGTATACTTTCTATATGTACTTAACCGAACGGCAAAAGGATGTGTATAATGCGCTGTTAAACGCAGGATTGGACAGCGCAGACAGAGAAAACGGGGTTGCAATCACGTTTACAACGCCTATCACCTGTCAAAACACATCGGCTTCCCTGACAACCGAAGCGCAAACTGAACTCATCCTCGCCTTGCAAGGCGGCATTTCCGCCTTGATGGACGACCACCCGGAACTGTTTTGGCTGGGGGGATTTTCTTATTCCTACGGCTATTCTTGCAGTGTGAGCGGCGGTACATACACCTTGACGGTGACCAAAGCCATTTGTAAGATGGCGTATGATACCGCCGTGTATGCCGACAAAGCGGCGGTGACGGACTATTACAACCGTATGATGGCGGCATTTGATGCGTTTGAGGTCAAAGGCTACACGCGCTATGAAAAGGTGAAATCCATTCACGATACGATTGCGAAACAGGTTACGTATGATCCGAATCATGACAATGCAAACGTAAACGGTACGGCACACGAGCCGACAAGCGTATTTTTAGAGCCTTTCCTGCCCGTTTGCGAGGGCTACGCCGAAGCGTTTAAAATGCTTTGCGACCGCGAGGGAATTCCCTGTATTGTCGTGGTCGGCAACGCGAACGGCGTCGGGCACGCTTGGAACTATGTTAAAATGGAGGACGGCAATTGGTATGCCGTGGATTTGACTTGGGATGACCAAGGCTTGATTTATTATGATTACTTTTTGGTCGGCGCAAACAGCACCAATTGCTATTTTGGCAACAACAGCACCACCTTTGCCGATGCGCATACCGCAACGGGAGAACGATTCCAAAGCGGTGAATATGCTTTGCCGTATCCGACGCTTTCAGATAGCGCCTATTCTGCAATGGCAGTGAATTATAATGCGGACGCGGCGGTACAAAAGACAAATCAAATAGTGATTATCGGTAAAAATCAATCCTTAAGCACGGCGTTTGCCGCACCGTACGGCAGTACGGTTTCTGTCAGCGGCACCACAACGGGCGGCACGGTGACCGTTACGCAAGGCGGCACAACAACAACTTACACCGTTGCACGGCGCGGCGATGTGGTTGTAGACAATGCCGTCAACACAACGGATTATGAAAAAGTGGCAAAGGCGACAGTCGGCGCGGCGGAAATCACCGACAAGGCACAGTTTGCCGCCGCCGACTTGAACGGAGACGGGGCAGTTGATGCATTTGATGCTTCTTTGCTCAACTTATATTTGAACGGACAAGAGCTGTACTGACAGCATCTGCTCAAACAGAAAAGCGGAACGAAGAAAAACACTTCGTTCCGCTTTTTTTGTATGCAAATTTTAGAAGGTCAACTGTGATCTTTGATGAATTGTCCCATTTCATCGACCACATCTTCTGCCTGTGGGAAAACACCCATTGCGTTTAAATAACCGTGCCCCATACCGTTATACACAACCACTTTTACAGGCACGCCTGCATCTTGCAGCTTGTGCGCCCAAGCGATGCAGTCATTTTTCAGAAAATCCAACGCCCCGACTGAAATGAATGTGGGCGGATTGCCTGCGGCATCAAAACTGTACGGATTACAGTAGGGGTCAGGCGCGGTAAAGCCGATGGCGTCGCCCATATCCTGCACGCCGTTGACCATCATTTCCAACTGTTTAGTGATACAGCGCGACAGCCGTTTTTGTTTTGGCTCGTATGTAAAGTTTTTACCGTCTAACTTATAATACTTATCCTCTATGCGAAACATATTCAGCGTGGCGTACAACAAAATCTGCCCGCGCACCATATCCGTGCCCTTCGCGCGCGTCGAACAATACTGTGCCAAATTGCCGCCGGCGCTGTCACCGGTGACGAAAATATGCATTTTGTCAATTTGCAAGGTGTCGGCATTGCCGTATACCCATTCCAACACGCGGTAGCAGTCCTCGTGCGGGGTGGGGTAGGGGTTTTCCGGCATCAGGCGGTAGCCGACGCTGACCACGACCATAGAAAACTTTTCCACAAAGACCTTCCAACCCTCGTCATACGGCGGAATGCTGCCACCGATGAACGCGCCGCCGTGGAAAAACAACAAACAGCCGCACCCCGGTGCACAGTTCTCGCTTCGGTAAATGCGAATCGGAATTGCGTAGCCGTCTGCGGCGGGAACGGTTCGGTCTTCTATGTCAATCCCACCGCGCACGCACACTGCGCTGGAAATACGGTCACAGCTTTGGCGAAACGACGCAATGCTTTTGTCATTGAGCTTCATTTTGACGCGGTCAAGCACGCATTCCGGCAGACATGCCATCATTTTTGCGTTTTTGCCCAACGGTCCGCCGAGCAGACGCGGGTCAATGGCAATATCCGAGCCTGCGTCAGGCGCATATTTTTCAACAATCGGCAAATCGCCGTCCATACGCACTCGCGCGGTCGCTTTCAGTTCCTGCAAAAATGCATCGGTGTACCACTTTTTATCCCAACTTTTTTTCTGTTTCATCATGTTCTCCGTTTCAATGGCAATGCGTGCTGTGCCGATTTATTGCCTATTTTCGTATTTTTTTCATCAGAAAATTCTCTAAAAATACGCCGTGCCGTTCGACTTTTTGCGCGTTCATGACCCGATAGCCACGCTGTTCAAAAAAAGGCTTTGCCGTCACAGAGGCTTGCGTGCATATGACGGACAAAGTATCCCCATACGCACATTCCAGCGCCTCGCAAAGGGCAGTGGCAATGCCTTGGCACTGAAAATCCTTGTGTACAAACAGGTGGTCTAAAGACCCGCTGTTGTCTATATCACCGAACCCGACGATTTTTCCGCTTTCGTCGACGACAAGCGTGTAATTTGCAGACAAAGAGGCGTTCCAACGCGCCGCGTCCGGATTTTTTGTTGCCCAAGCGTCTAACTGTTCTTTTGTGTAATCCTTGGCATTGACCGTGTGCACCGTATCGTAAAACAGTTGGAGTATTTCGGCGCAGTCCGCGGGCGTGTATTGTCGAAGTACCATATGTATACCGTCACTTTCGGAAATCATCACGCAGAAAAGGCTCGTTTTTTTCTTCACGGATTAAAATATGATATTTATCGGGGCGGCGGTAGGCGTTGCCGTGTACCTCCGTTTTGCGGTAGGCACGCATTTCCTCTAACGGAAAGTCTGCAAGGAAAATACCTTCGCGTTCTCCCGCCTCCGTAATCAGCGTATCTCTTGAACACGGTTCGTCGGGGCGATAGGCAATGCCGTCAAACGCCGTGGAGTGCCCGTTACAGTCGGGCTTGCCCGCCGGATAGTTACAGGTTGCAATGCCTACCATATTTTCATATGCGCGCGCTCGCAACTGGGAAATACGGTTGATTTCCATTGGGCAGGCGTTCGGCACCAAAATCAATTCTGCGCCTTTGAGCATCAAAATCCGTGCGCTTTCGGGAAATTCGCGGTCATAGCATATCATCGCGCCCACTTTTACCGTGCCCTGCGCCGTGTCCAATTCGGCAACAAAAAAATCCTCGCCGTGCGTAAGTCTGCATTCATCGCCGAAATCACAGGTGTGCACCTTTGCGTAGGTCAATTTCTTGTTGCCGAAACGGTCGAACAGGCAAAATGTATTCCGCGGCAGGGGTGCAAATTGTTCCAGAAAAGTTATTCCGATTGCCATTTCAAGTTCCTGTGCCAATTTGCCGAAAGCACAGATAAAATCCCCGTCTGCGGGTACGGCGAGAGCTTGCAAATCATTTAAATTCTCGGGAATTTTATATCCACAACTCCACATTTCAGGGAAGAGGGCGATGTCCGCGCCCATCTTTTTTGCCTGTTTGCAGTATGCAATCCCTTTTTTTCGGTTTTCTTCCAATGTGTTTTCGGGCAGAATTTGCAGTAAAGCAACTTTTACGGTTTGCATAAAACCCCTCCCGAGGATATTTCGTCTTTAAAACCCAACCACCTGATGGGTGCGCGGCACGCTCGGCGGGTCGCCAATCATACCGTATTGGCGCAAGGTGGCGATATTCTCCATATCCGCATCGGAAATAGTAAACCCGAAAATATCCGCGTTATTTTTGATGCGTTCGGGCGTGGTAGATTTCGGCACAGGCACAACGCCTTTTTGGAAAATCCAGCGCACGCACAACTGTGCCACGCTCACGCCGTATTTTGCAGCGGTTTCCACGAGCAATTCGCGTTTGAATGCCTGTCCTTGAATGAGCGGACTCCACGCCTCGGGCAAAATGCGGTTTTCCTTGCAGTAGGCGACCATTTCGTCCTGCGGATTTTGCGGGTGGAGCTGTACTTGGTTTATCATCGGATAGTTTTTGAAATTTGCTTTTAATAGGTCAATGTGCTCCTCTAAAAAATTGCTCGTGCCCAAAGCGCGCAGTTTGCCGTCTTGATACAGCCGCTCAAACGCGCGCCAGGTGTCGCATAAGTCTTCTGCAACGCGACCTTGATTTTCCACCAGCACGGGCCAGTGAATTAAATAGGCGTCTAAGTAGTCCACACCGAGTTTTTGGAGCGATTGCTCGCATGCGGCAATCGTTTTTTCGTAGCCGTGGTCGGCGTTGGGCAATTTACTGACCAAAAAAATCTCGTCACGGGCAATGCCGCTTTTGCGCAAGCCCTCGCCGACGCCGACTTCGTTTTGGTAAGCGCCTGCCGTGTCAATATGGCGGTAGCCGTTTTGGAGCGCACACGAAACTGCGGCGGCGGCAACCTCGTCAGGCATTTTCCAAGTGCCGAATGCAATGCACGGCACCTGCACGCCGTTGTAGAGTGTATAGCAGTCAAAGGTACTGTTCACGAAAATCACCTCAAGAAAAATTTACAAAATTATTTTACCACATTTTTGCGCATAAAACAAACTTTTCGGCAAAATGTAGTAACGGGAGGAACGCTTATGATTTTTTTGAAAGCATTTTTGGTGGGCGGCGCGATTTGTGCAGTCGGACAACTGTTAATGGACTGTACAAAGCTTACGCCGGCACGCATTTTGGTTTTGTTTGTGGTTGCAGGTGTGGTGCTGGGCGCGTTGGGCGTCTATCAACCGCTTGCGGATTTTGCGGGCTGTGGGGCAACGGTTCCCTTGACGGGTTTCGGGAATCTGTTGGCACAGGGTACAAAGGACGCCATACGCGAGGACGGCTTGCTCGGCGTTCTGACAGGACCACTTTCTGCCGGCAGTGCGGGGATTTCCGCCGCAATGTTGTCGGGACTTGTGGTGTCGTTGGTTGCCCGCCCGAAAAGCAAATGAGAATAAAGAAAACAAAAAACGGGTTGCGTGATGCAACCCGTTTGCTTTTTATAACACCTTACGCAACCGTTTCGGAAACGAAAGTATCGTCACAGCAGGAGCAGGAAACATAATTTTCCGCATCGTTGCCGATGACAACCTTTTTGCTGTCAACATACTTTTTAACAAGAACATAAGCGCCGAACGCAGCCCCTGCGACAGCGGCGATAATGGCAATCACTTTAAATACTTTTTTCATATTCATAAAAATATCCTCCTAAATTGAGATTATATGGATATTATACCCATAACGAGAGCAAATGTCAATGAACAAAATATAAACATTTGCCAATTATTCACTGACCGGGTTCGTTTTATGCTGTTTTACACACAAAACAAACCCAACCGTTTTGCGCGTTGCGCTCCAGCACGGCAAAGCCGTTTTCTTCGAGTGCGGCGCGCACCTCCTGTTCGCGTGTGTCGATAATACCCGAGGTGATAAACACGCCGTCGGGTTTTAAAAACCGCCCAACATCTTTTGCGAACAGCATAATAATATCCGCGACAATGTTCGCAACCACTATGTCGAAAGCGCCTGTGACCTTGTCGGCAAGGTTGCCCTGTAAAACGGTGAATTGCGGCTCCGTAAAGCCATTTTGCTTGCCATTCTCTATTGCGGTTTTTACAGCAAGTTCATCAATGTCAACCCCAACGGCTTTACATGCGCCCAAAAGCAGGGCGGCAATTGCCAAAATTCCGCTGCCGCAGCCCGTGTCGAGTACAGCGTCGCCTGCTTTTACATAGCGTTCCAGTGTTTCCAAGCACAGCCGCGTAGTGTGATGCCCGCCCGTGCCGAACGCAAGCCCCGGTTCAATGGTGAGTACCGCACGCTGTTCGGGGTTAACGATTTCATCAATCCACAGGGGCTGAATCAGTAACTTTTTGCCGATGTTCATCGGCTTGAAAAATTCTTTCCAGTTATTTTCCCAGTCCTCGTTTTTGCACAGACTTAAATCAATTTTATGCGGAATTTCCGCCGCTGTGAAGCGTTCCGATAAAAATGCCACCGCTTCTTGCGGGCTTTCCTCCGGGGAAATGTAAATGTGCACATAGCCTTTTGTGCGGTCTTTTTGCAAAAGTTCTTCGTCAATCAAATCAATGTTGGCGATTTCCCAAGTTTCCGCTTCCAAATTGCGGTAATCCTCAATATAAATCCCATAGGGGACTACCATATTGGCAATATCCGCCGCACGGTCAATGCAGTCTGCCGGGATTTCGATTTTTACTTCCGTCCAGTCCATTTTAAAAGGTCCTTTTAGTATTTGTTGTGTACGCGCTCGCAGAAGCACATCAGATCTTTGATTTCCAGTGCCGTGCCGTCGTCCAGAATTGCCGTACCCGTCATTTTGCCGAATACCTGGTGTTGGTCGGTGACAATCGCTTTGACGTCGATTTTCGCCGCGCGGTCCAAAATCGGAACAAAATCCATCTCGAACCGTCCGTCGCTTGAAGAAATTTTCCACGGGTCAGTGTAAGACGAGGCTGGAATGTGGAAAGTTACATCGTCCAACTTGTGCCCCACGCCGTCATAAAACAGCATATTTTCACTTGCCGCCGCGGTGTCGCCGAAGCCGTAGCCGATGTTGAAACCGAACGGCTTGCCGTTCACTACCGCGTTGCCTGAGCCCCAGTTCCAGGTGTTGTCATAGGTCCAAACCCCTCTGCCCCAGTCGAGCGTGCCGAAATCGGTTTCCGGATTGAAGGTATAGGTCTTGCCGTTAAACTGTGCCGAGCCGCTGGCACGCATACAGTTGATTTTTTGGTTGTAGTAGAACGCTTTTTTATCCTCTTTCCAAGGGGTTGCAATGACCATCGTGTCCATTTCGGGCTGTTCTAAGGTGATGTCGCACGAAAAGGTCTTGCCCTCGTAGAAATTTTTAAACTGACACACGATATGCCGCTTGCCCGCCGTCTTTTCAAAGGCGAGGTACAGTCGTTTGTCGCGGTAAAGCACATTGCCGGTTTCGCTCGTCGAAGGCATTTTTAATTTGCCCATCGGGAACGGCGTCAGCACGGTCTCGGTATGCTCCCATGGATTTGCACCGAATTCTAGCAGGGAAACCGATTGGAGACCGATATACCCGTCGTCGGATACGGTGAATGCCAGCGCGTAATCGTCACAGAGCACCAAATAGTAGTCCCATTCCTTAATACGGAATTTCGGAGCTTTGATGTCTCCACGGTCATAGATTTGGTAGAGCTGCCGTGAAAATCCCGGCTCTTTTAAAGACCCGTCCACGTTCAAAAGCCTTTGTTTTGCCGTAACCTCATGATTTCGCATACAAACAACCTCCCTGAATTTATATTTTATTTTATTTTTAGAGCTGTACCGGTTGGTCATGGTCACAAAGACCGTGGTTATACATCTTGCGGTCCTCCAATGCCCACATGCGGTTTGTAAACGCGCCTTTCTGCAAAGGGGCGGTGGCGTCGTGGATTTGATAAACGCGCGCGTCCATTAAGTCGAGCTCCGAAAGTAATTCCGCCTCCAAAAACAGCGGGCGCACCGCCGCGCCGAAATCCGGTTCACCGTGGTGCGAAAGCACCATATGCTGTAACAGCATGGACTTTTCCGCAGGAATTGCGAGTGCTTTTGCCGCCTCGTCCACCATACGCGCACCCATCACCAAATGCCCGATTAAATTGCCCTCGACCGAATAGCCAGAGGCAATGCCTGTGTCGCCGACCACGAATTCCGACAGCTTTGCGATGTCATGCAAAATCGCGCCCGACAACAGCAAATCCTTGTTAACGAACGGATATACCTTGCAAACACCCTCGCACAGTCGCACAATCGACAGCGTGTGCATCAAAAGCCCGCCGCGCAGCGCGTGGTGCAGGCGATACGCCGCCGGCCAGTACAGGAGCTTTTCCTTATTTTGCTCTAACATATAGGACACGAGCTTTTTGAAATCCGCGTCCGCAAAACCGTTTACGCATTCCGAAAGCTGTGCATACATATATTCGCCGCTGTACGAAGCCGCGCGCACGAAATCCGCCATGTTGACGCCGTCCGCGTCAGTTGCCTTGCGAATTCGTTCTACGCGGAATTGGTCGGCACCGTTGTATTGTGAAATGGTACCGCGTACCTTCACCAGCGTGTCGGCAGGGAATTGCCCTTGTACGGCTTCATTGTAATCCCAGTATTTTGCGGAGATTTCATCGTCCTTGTCCGAAAGCGTCAGGTCTAAATAATCCTTTCCCTTGGCAGTTACCTTTTTCTCGGATTTGGTAATCAGCGCAAAGCCTTCGTAAAGCCCGTTTTGATTGATTTGTGTAAAATTCATATATGTATCTCCTCATTATATTGTATTCAGTATAACACCTTTTTTACCGTTCGTAAAGCAAAAAAAACAGGCTGTTCCAGCCTGTTCTTTTGCTTGGTTTTGTATTTCCTTGTCAATCTTCCGAAAGCAACATTCGGTCGTTGTCGAGCACTTTACCCGCTTTTTCTTTATAGGCTTCCAAAAGTTCGGGCAAGGTCATTTTTTCGCGCGCCTCCCCTTGCAAATCCAATACGATTTTACCGCTTGCCAGCATAATCGTGCGGTTGCCTGTTTGCAACGCTTGGTTGATATTGTGGGTAATCATCATCGTGGTGATGTTGTGTTCTTTCACAATCTCTTTGGTAATTTCCATTACCTTTTGCGCCGTGACGGGGTCAAGCGCCGCGGTGTGTTCGTCCAAAAGCAACAATTTCGGTGTGACCATCGTGCTCATCAAGAGCGTCACCGCTTGCCGCTGCCCGCCTGATAATTGCCCCATTTTGGTGCGCATACGGTTTTCCAGTCCCATATCGAGTTTTTCGAGTATTTCGCGGAAATAGTCCATATCCTTTTTGCGGTGCGCCGAGGAAAGAATGTTGCGCGTCGCCTTCGAGTAAGCGAGCGACATATTCTCTTCCACGGTAAGGTCGGGTGCGGTGCCTTTCATCGGGTCTTGAAAAATGCGTCCGATGTTTTTCGCGCGAAGATGCTCTTTTTGATAGGTGATGTTTTCATTATCCAGTAAAATTTTGCCGCTGTCGCAGAGAAAAGTGCCTGCCACCGCGTTAAACAGTGTGGATTTCCCCGCGCCGTTTGAGCCGATGACCGTGACAAAATCTCCATCGTCCAAATGCAGAGAAAGGTCAGACAGTGCGGTGTGCTCGTTGGGCGTGCCCTTTAAAAAGGTTTTGGTGATATGCTGCACATCAAGCATTTTTACGCGCCTCCCTTCTTGTGCGGGCTTCCGAAAGCGCCTTGCGTATGGCGGGCACAGACAGCGTAATGCCGACAATGACCGCCGACAGAAGCTTTAGGGCGTCTGCCGTAAAGAAGTTCGTTTTCAGCGCCAGTGCGATGATCAAACGGTAGACCACCGAGCCGACCGCCGCGGAGATCAGTCCCACTGCGAGGGAACGCTTGCCGAACAGCACTTCGCCGATAATGACCGACGCAAGTCCCACAACAATCATACCGCTGCCGCCGTTGATGTCTGCAAAGCCGCCGGTTTGGGCGATTAACCCACCCGACAGTGCCACCAACGCGTTGGCAATCGCAAGCGCTGTAATTTTTGTGATGTTTGTATTGATAGACGAGGCGCGCACCATATCCTCATTGTTGCCCGTGGCGCGAATACAAAGTCCGAACACCGTGCGGAAAAAGAGAATGAGGAGCAGGATAAGCGCCGCGCAAATCACAAATACGGCGACGGTTTTCAGCGCGTCTTTACTGCTGTTTGGGAACAGCGTGTATAAAAATTCATAGAACCGCGGTTTGCCGATGAGCGATACATTCGGCGCGTCCATAATCGTGATGTTGACGGTATACAGCCCACTCATGGTGAGAATGCCTGCCAATATCGGATGAATTCCCGCTTTTGTCTGCAAAAAGCCTGTCACACTGCCTGCCGCCGCACCGCAGAGCAGGGCGGCGAGAAGTCCCAAAAACGGATGCCCCGCTACAGATAAAACCGCCGAGACCGCCGCGCCGAGCGTGAAACTGCCGTCCACGGTCAAATCGGGAATGTTCAGCACCCGAAAGGTGATATACACCCCGAGCGCCAATAACGCATATTGCAGCCCCAACAGCAGGGCACTGCTGACCATCGTCATAAAATCACCTGAAACTTTAAAAATGCAATATCGGGCAGTCGGCTGACTGCCCGATAGTAAATGTATGTTGCGGAATTAGATTACGACATAATTATCGCCGTTCGGAATGGTGATGCCCAAAGCGTCGGCAGTGGATTGGCTGATGACATACTGGAATTCGCTCATTTCCACAGCGGGAACTTCGGAAACCGCTTTACCGCGAAGAATTTCATCTGCCATTTCCGCAGATTTTTGTCCAAGCTGTGTATTGCTGCAGCTGACGCATGCCAATGCGCCGGACTGTACCATTACGGGGTCGGAGCCGTAAACGGGGATTTTCTTGTCAGTTGCCGCTTTGACGACCTCGGTCATTGCGGTTTGCACGGTGGAGTCAATCGGTACATAAATCGCATCGACATCGCCTGCCAAAGACTGTGCCGCCTGTGCGACCTCCGAGGAGTTCGCCACGGTAACTTCTTTATAGGTGTAGCCGTTTTCCGAAAGATAGGCTTTTGCTTTATCCGCAGTCTGTACGGCATTCTGCTCGCCTGAGCAATAGAGGATACCGATGTTTTTCACATTGGGCGTCAGTTCCTTTGCCACCGTGAAAATACGGTCCACGGGAACGATGTTGGAGGTACCCGTTGCGTTTTTGTCGGGTGCTTCCATCGTGGTTAAAATGCCGGAAGCCACGGGATTGGTGACAGAAATGAATACCACGGGGATATCCAATTCCTGGTTGACAACTGCAGTAGTAGCAGGGGTCACAATCGAAACGACCAAATCATAGTCACTGCCTTTCAGCCCTGCGCAGATGGTTTGCAGGTTGCTTTGGTCGCCCTGTGCATTGAGAATGTCGAATGTCATTTTGGCTTCGTCATAGCCGAGCTCGCGCATTCTTTCAATAAACGCTTCGCGCATTTCGGTGAACGCACCATTGTCTGCAAGCTGCACCACCGCGACCTTATATACCTTGTCGGTGTCGCGCGGCGAGGTGTCCGCCGTGCCGGTATCGGTTGTGTTGCCGCAGGCGGTAAATACGCCGAGCATCAGTACGAGTGCCAATACAATAGAGAGTGCTTTTTTCATTTTCTTTTCCTCCGAAAAAATAATATTTTTCGTCAGTTGGTGAAACCGATTTGGCTTACGCCGCCCTACGTTCAAAATAAAAAACCTGCCCTTGCAAAAACAAGGACAGGCTGAAATTCTAAACCTGCGGTACCACCTTGATTGACGGCAAAACGCCGCCCACCTTTACGGAATACTGACATATTCCTCTTTCTGTAACGGGAAAGTGCCGTCGCATCTTTTCAATGCGCCCTCAACGGACCATTTGTCTGCCTCGTTTGTTGCGGACCTCGCACCGCCGCCCGCTCGCTTGGAACTCGTTTTGCAGTTTTACTTCCGTTTCAACGGTTTATCAAATTAAAACACAAAATTTTTCGTTTGTCAACACTTTATTTTTACTTTTTTTGTGCTACAATTGAAACAAGAGGTGAATAAAATGCTCAAGCATATTTTGTTTTGGCAGTTCTCTGACGCGGTGACAGATGAAAACCGCAGGGAAGTGCTTGACAAACTTTCTGCGTCCGTTAAAAATTTGGAAGGAAAAATTGACGGGCTTCTCTCGTGCGAAATCGGCGAAAATGTGGTGGGGGAGGACTGTGACTTCGTGTTTTACGCGACGTTTGAGTCGCTCGAAGCTTTGCAGGCTTTCCAAAACCATCCTCTGCATGTGGCGCACAAACAAATGGCGGCACCGTATGTCAAAAACCGCCTGGCGGCAGACTTTTTTTCAGATGCTGCGACAGACCATTAAATTTTATAAAATCTATTGAATTCCCTTGCCAAATATTGTATATTATGTATTAGATTATGCGATACGGAGGGATTCTGTGTACTGGGCGTTTTTAATTATCGGCGTGCTTGCCACAGCGGTGTTTTTGGTGCTCCGCGTCAAACGCGGCGGCATTGCCGCATTGTATGCCAAGGCAGTGGCAAGTCTTTGCTTTATTGCGACAGCGATTGCCGCAACCAATGAAAACCGTTTATTTCTGGATTTCGGCTCGCTGATGACCTTCGGTCTGGTGTTCGGGTTGTTGGGCGATGTATGGCTTGACTTGAAATGGATTTATTTGCAGGATAAGGACTCGTACCTGTATTCGGGGTTTATCTTTTTCCTGCTGGGGCATGTCTGCTTTGTAACCGCGGCGCTCAAGGTCGGGCCTCACACTACGGTATCCCTGATTGTTGCTTTGGCGGCAGCATTGGTGATTGCGATTGTGGCATTGTTGATGGAAAAACCCTTTAAAATGCACTACGGCAAATTCAAATGGATTGTGTTCCTCTACTCCTTTATGCTGGCACTGACCATGACGATGGCGATGACGCTTGCCGTGATTACACGTTTTGAAATGATGTGGACGGTAATGTCCGTCGGGGGACTTTTGTTCCTGCTGTCGGATTTGGTGCTGTCGGGCATGTACTTCGGTGAGGGGAAAAACACGTCGTTCAATGTTATTTTAAATCATTCGTTGTACTATGCCGCGCAGTTTATTATGGCGGCAACCATTTTGTTTGCGAAATAAGGACTTTTGATGGAAAAAATCTCTGAAATTTTAAATTATTCCGTCGGCAATTTCACCGTTGGCAAAATTCTTGCCGCTGTGGTGGTTTTTGTCATTTGCTATTTGATTCTTCGCGTGTTGATGCGCCTGTTTACGCGCCTCCTTTCACGCGTAAATATGGACGATACGCTTCGGAAGATTCTGCTTGGCACGATTAAGCTGATTTTGTATTTCCTTGTCGCGATGGTGGTGATTGATACCTTGGGTGTATCCGTCACCTCGCTTTTGGCGGCATTTTCCGTGGTCGGCTTGGCGGCATCGCTTGCGGTGCAGGATTCGCTTTCAAATCTCGCAAGCGGCATTATGTTGCTTGTGACCAAACCGTTTAAAATCGGGGACTATGTCGAGATTGACGATGTCAGCGGCACGGTCAAAATGATAAGTCTTATCCACACGCGCATTACGACGATTGACAACAAGATGATTTATGTGCCGAACAGCAAAATCATCGCCACGAAAATCGTGAATTATACCCAGCAGGAAAAACGACGGGTGGATTTGGAAATTTCCGCTGCATATGATACGCCGATTGAAACGGTGCGGCAGTCGCTTTTGCAAGCCGTTGCGGCGGTAGGCTTGTTTGTAGATACCCCCGCGCCGCCGTTTGCCGCTGTGCTCTCGTTTGACGAAAGCAGTATTCGCTATGTAGTGCGTGCATGGGTAAAAACCGAACAGTATTGGGATGCGTATTTTGCCCTCTTAGAGCAAATCAAAGCCGCGTTTGACGAAAACGGCGTAGAAATGACCTATAACCATTTAAATGTGCATATGGTAAAGGAATAACCCTGACCGCAAATGAAAACAAATAAAAAAATGAACGGTAAATGCATACCGTTCATTTTTTATTGTTGCTATTTATGCAAAATGCCTTTATTCGCCGATTTTAACGGAGAAAATGATTTGTGCCAGTTCTTCGGGGGTTTCCGGCATCCCCGCATTTAACCAGCGCAAAACAACAAACAGCATACCGCCTGCAGCGTAGCTGTCCGCGTAGGGCTTTCGCTTGGTGTCGCTGTCACGGACGCTTGTATATTTTGAAAACACATCAATTAGGATATAGATTAGATTTGCCTTTAAAATAATTTGTATCGCTTCGTATTGGTTTTGAAAGTGGTACAGTAGCCGTACATAGTAATTATATGTAAATTTTTCGTCTACGCTGTCAAAAAAATCCTTGGTCACACGGTCGCAATATTGTTTGAGAATGTCCTCTTTCGATGTGAAATTTCGATAAAAAGCGTTTCGAGACACGCCGGCTTTCTTTGTAATTTCCGATATGCTGATGGTTTCAAATTTTTTGGTTTTCATCAGTTGCAATAAGGCAAGCTCAATAGATTCACAACTGATGATTCTTAGTTCGTTCACCGCATAGTTTCTGCCCGTAGCAAATTCCTCCTAACTGTGACAGCGCCTGTCCATTGGATTGACTTACACCGCACAATCCTGTATATTGTATGTAACAAATGTAACATACAGATTGCTATTTGTCAATGCGGAGGTATGGAAATGAAACGAAATCGACTGCGCGCGGGTGCACTCGCTGTTGTCTGTTTGCTGCTGTGCAGCGGCTGTTCCAAACAGAAAAATACGGAATCGATTGTGCAAACAACTGAGGATTGTGTGCAGAACGAAACCACCACGCTGTTTACGCCGACAGAACGGGAAACTTCAGACGCAGTTTCGACGGAGGAAAATAAAAGTACGACCCAAAAAGCGTCTCCTGCGCAGACGGGAAATCCGCAGGCGGAGACGGAAACGGAAAAAAGTACCGCACAGGCGGACGATTCGGCAAGCCTTGCACAAACGGTCGGTTCGATGCTTTCATATCTCACCCAAACAGTCAAGCCGGACTACTATCAAAAAGTGAAAACAGATAAACCGTTGGAGAAAAAGTATACCGATAAAGGCAGCTATGCGGTTTCCTATACCGAGTATACGGCAGAGGACCAAAGCGTCGGGAAATATGAAATTTGGTATCCGACAGAGCTTTTAACGGCGAACCGCACCTATCCGCTGGTGGTTATGGCGAACGGCACGGGCGTGAAGGCATCTTCCTATAAAGCCATTTTTGAGCATTTGGCGTCGTGGGGATTTGTGGTCATCGGCAATGAAGACGAAAATTCGTGGAGCGGTGCATCTTCTGCGAAAAGTTTGGATTTCATGCTGCAAAATAATCGAGATAAAGGCAGTTTATTCTACCAAAAAATTGACACGAAAAATATCGGCGTGGCGGGACATTCTCAAGGCGGTGTCGGTGCAATTAACGCTGTAACGGCACAGACTAACGGCAGTTATTATAAAGCTATGTATACCGCCAGTACGACACATCTTGTTTTAGCACAGGCACTTTCGTGGCAATATGATGTATCCAAAATTAAAATCCCGTATTTTATGACGGCAGGTACATTGCAAGCAGACGCCGGTAACGGCAAAGATGCGGGCATTGCACCCTTATGGTCTTTGCAGGAAAATTATCAGGCGATTGCAGGCAATGTGCCGAAAGTGCTTGCAAGGCGCGTAAACACGGACCATGGCGATATGTTACCGTATGCGGACGGATATATGACGGCTTGGCTTTCCTGTTGGTTAAAGGGCGATGCCGAA
>JBJEPS010000039.1:0-4121 GCA_051881355.1 Candidatus Fimenecus sp.
AACTCGTGTTACCGCCGTGAAAGGGCGGTGTCTTAACCGCTTGACCACCGGGCCGTATACGCGGCAAACAGTTTGCCGCGATTTGGTAGCGGCAACGGGACTTGAACCTGTGACCTTCCGGGTATGAACCGGACGCTCTAGCCAACTAAGCTATGCCGCCATAAGCGCCGCCTTTTTCGGCGGCTTTGATATTATAATATAAAGGCTACGGCTTGTCAATAGTTTTTTCGGGATTTTTTCGCTGCCTACGATACGTGTTCCACGCCGAAAGCACGCAGTTTCTCACGCAACACCGCAAACGCCGTTTCTGCGTTATCCATTTCCATCACGGCGCTTTCCATGGGGCAGAGTCCATCCCCTTTGCGGTTTTGAATACGCGGCACAAGGTGAGAATATGTATAAGTAATGCCGGCGTTTTTCAGAACCGCTTCGGCAGGCTCGCTTAACACTGCGGCATACACGGCGGAAATTCCCGCCTTTTCCATTAAAAACGCCGCCGCTTTCCCAACGACCTTGTCTGCCGCAACCGCGCCCTGCAAGTTTTCGCCGTTTTCAATCCATTGCATAAACGGCTTTATGCCGCGGTCGGTCGTTTTTAAAATCTGCGTACCGCATTTTACAACACAGGTGAGCTTTTCACTTTCTAAAATCGCTTTACAGTTTTCCAAATCGGGGCGCATATGTCACTAACCTCGCTTTTTTGAGGGCGGCAACCAAAATCGGTACAGCCACCGCCTGTAAGAGTATCCCCGGCACACCGGTGGTAATGGCAGTCCAAACCGCCGCCGAAGCGGTCGCCATTCCCTGAATTTCCAAGTGCAAAATGCGCAGTGCGAAAAAGGCGATTACAAAATACACCGCGCGCCCGCAAATCCAAGTCAGCGGCAAAGTGAGGAACACGGGCAAACGGCATTTGTGAACGAAAACGGAAGTAAAGAAACCATACGCCGCCAATTCAAAGACCATAAACACAAGCCGCGGGAACGCGGGCATACCGCTGACAAAGAAACTTAAAATCGGAGACAACGCGCCGCAAACAAGCGCCGCTGCAGGATTTAACAGGTAACCGCCCAAAATCACGGGCAGATGCATCGGCAAAAATGCGTTGCCGAGCGCCTTGCCGCCGATAAAATGGAACATTTGCGGCAACACCACCGCCAGCGCGCACACGAGCGCCGCCGTGGCGACGGTGCGGGCGGGGAACGCAATTTTATTGGATTTCGCTTGTTCCATACTTATTCCCCTTTAAAAAAGGCGTCTGCCTCTTTCAGTTTTTCCCGAATGGGTAATTGCTGTGGGCACTTTTCCTCGCATTTGCCGCAACCCACGCATTGCTGTGCGCCGCCCTTGATTTTTTTATAGGCTTTTCTTGCACCGTTTTCGTCTTGAACACTCTTGTTGTACTGCGCAAAAATTTCGGGGATTTCCACACCTTTCGGACAGGGCACACAGTATTCGCAATGGGTGCAGGAAATGCGTGCAGAGGTTTCAAACACGGTTTTCGCGTTGGGATAGCACGCCTTTTGCGCGTCGGTTAATTTTCCGACGTGACTCTCGTCGGCATATTGCAGGTTTTGTTTCACCTGCTCGGCGTTGCTCATACCGCTTAACAAAAGGCTTACTTCGGGGCGGTCCCAAATGAAGTCGAGAGATGCCTGCACAGGTGAAGCCCCTTGCGGCAGGGCATCTTTGACATTTTGCGGGGGATTTGCAAGCTTGCCGCCGAGCAAAGGCTCCATCACAATCACGCCCAAGCCCTTCTTTGCGGCGGCTTCCAAGCCCTTTGTGCCCGCCTGGTGGTCTGTATCTACGAAATTATATTGAATTTGACAAAAGTCCCAGCCGTCATAGCCGTTTAAAATCGTTTCAAACGCCTCGTAGTTGTCGTGGAAGGAAAACCCGATATAGCGGATTTTTCCCGCCGCACGCGCCTTTTCCATTTTGGAAAGCAAATCGAATTTCAACGCGGAATTCTGCCACGATTTTAAACACGCCGCGTGGAGTAAATACATATCAATATGGTCGGTTTGCAACCGCTTTAACTGTGTATTTAAGATTTTGTCAAACTCAAAGCCGAATTTAAACCCGCCGAACGGCGATTTCGTGGCAAGCAAAACCTTGTCACGGTAGCCGTCCTGTAATGCCTTGCCCACAAAGCCCTCGCTTTTGCCGTTGTGATAGAAAAAGGCAGTATCTATGTAGTTGATGCCGTTGTCAATGCCGTCCCGCACAATGCGCGTTGCCTCTTTTTCGTCTATGCTGTGGGTAAGATTGTCAAGGGTGGGCAGACGCATACAGCCAAAGCCCAACGCCGAAACCTTTTCGCCTGTTTTCCCGAAATCACGATATTGCATAAAATCACGCCTCACTCTATCCCCAATATGTCGCGCACCACCGCGCCGGCGATAATCATGCCTGCCGCCGGCGGGCAAAATGCCGTACTGCCCGGCAAATACCGTCCGTTCTCTTTCGGCGCACCACCGATGGGCTTTACGGGGATTTCTTTTGAATACACCACTTTTAATTTTTTTACGCCGCGTTTGCGAAGTTCGGTACGCATCACGCGCGCCAACGGGCAAACCGATGTTTTGTAAATATCGGTAATTTCAAACCGCTCCGGATGCAGTTTGTTGCCCGTTCCCATGGAAGAAATCAGCGGCACGCCTGCATTTTGGCAACGCACGGCAAGTTCGATTTTCCCCGCGACGGTGTCAATCGCGTCCACCACATAGGTATATTTTGTAAAATCAATGCCATCTGCGGTTTCGGAAGTGAAAAACAGATTGTGCGTATAGACGGTCATTTCGGGGGAAATATCCAAAAGCCGCTCACGCATCACTTCGGTTTTTTCACGTCCGACGGTTGACGAAAGCGCGATAATTTGGCGGTTACGGTTGCTGATACTTACCGTGTCATTATCAATCAAATCGAGCGTTCCCACGCCGCTTCTGGCAAGCGCCTCACACACATAGCCGCCCACGCCCCCGACGCCGAACACCGCAACGCGTGCTTGCTGCAAGCTTTCCAGTGCCGCGTCACCCAAAAGCAGCGCCGTTCGCGCAAAAAGGTCGTCCATAAAAGCCCTCCCCACAGTATTTTCCTTATTATACAAAATTGCAAAACGGTTTTCAATCCCAATTATAAAACACCTGCACGTATTTCGTTAAAATATTCACAAAATTTGATACGGTTTCTTGTGAATTTTCCATAAATATCCAAGGAAAATCTTATTCACTTTATCCCTTGTTTTTCACACTTTGCCGTGCTAAAATTAGGATAAATTTTTATGTTCAAGGGAGAAATGTTCATGGGAAAATTAAACAACATTGACAAAGCTGCCGAAGGCAAAGGCAGCGGCATTAACACACTTTGGCAGTTCGTGAAATTCATCGTGGTCAGCCTCGGAGCATGCATCGTGCAGTTCGGTTTGGTAAATATCCTGCCGTTGATTTTCCGCCCGCTGTATGACAATCCTTGTGACTTCTTTGTATTCCACTATCCCGCAGAAGACGGCGGCTGGGGCTACTTCTGGGTATTCGCTATTTCCAACATCACGGCGCAAATTGTCGCATTCTTTATCAATAAAGACAAGACCTTTAATTCCGGTGCAAATACAAAAGTCGTATTGCCGATTTACATTATATTCACCGTTGCGCTGATTTGCTTCTCGCAATGGCTCAACCCCACCATTTACGGTTGGATTCTCAACGACCTCGGCTGGGGCGATGCGGCGGCAAGAAACATTGCAACTGCGGTTTGCTCGGCATTGCAGTTCTTCCTGTACTTCCCCGTGGATAAGATTTTGTTCCACAAAAAGAAAGAGGATAAAAACGAATCCAAAGAAAAAGAACCCGCAAAAACGAAATAAAAACCAACACACAGCAACACCCCGTCCGAAATACGGACGGGGTGTTATTTTGTTTGTTGGGGCTTACGCGTGCCCTGATTTGTTTGTCGTTCTGCGCCTTCCGACGAAGAATCGTGCTCTATATATACTGTGTTTTGCACTGTTTAAAATTCTTCACTGCGTTCAGAATGACAAATTTGTATTTGTAGGGGGCAACGACTCGGCGCCCCGTTGTAGAGCAGGTTTCCACGCCGCCCGTAAAATTTTTGTCATT
>JBJEPS010000040.1:0-4115 GCA_051881355.1 Candidatus Fimenecus sp.
TTTCACAAGCGTGCTGGAGGGGTCGTCGTAATCGGGCAATTTGATTTGCCGAACGGGCGTTCCCGCGGTTTCCAGCCGTGTTTTTAAAAGCGAAACCTGCGTGGATTTTCCGCTGCCGTCCAAGCCCTCGACCACAAGCAAACAATTTTGCATATGCACACCTCTCCATTATAAATCAACATACAAGGGTAGTATAACAAATTTTTCCGACTTTTACAACGGGATTTCGTGATTTAAGTTCTAAATTTTCGCAACAAATAAATTGCGAAACAATATACTTTATGGTAAAATAGTTACAAATTCCGTGAAAAGGAGAAAAAACAATGGATTTTTCCGAGGTAGATATGAAAGCAAGCGGCGCTTTTTTGGTCGGATTATCCGACTGCGGTGAAAAAGTGACTGCGGCAGGCGGCAGAGTTTCCACCCAACCGGGCACGGCAATGGGCATTTGGGCAAAAAGCCAAGACGAAGAAAAAAACGCCAATTTGATTGACAAGGTCACCCGTTCGGGGCACAACTCCGTGGTGGAGCACACCTATTTCAATTTGGTGTTTCAAAATGTTTCGGCGGTGGTCGAGCAATTCATTATTGAATTCCGTCTCGCCTCGTTTACCGTAAAATCGCGGCGGTATGTGGATTTTTCGGACGCAGGCTTTTATGTGCCGCCGTTTGAAAACGCGGAAATGACCGAACGCTACAAAGCGCATATGCGCTCATTTTTCGAGTTGTATACCGAATTTACCGAGGCGGGTATTCAAAAAGAGGACGCGCGCTTTTTGCTCCCCTACTGCCTATACAGCAATTTCTTTTGCAGTGTGAACGGGCGCGAATTTTTGCATATGTTATGCGCAATGCTTTACGGGCGCGGCAGTAAATATCCCGAAATCCGCACGCTCGGCGAGCAGTTACTCAAGCAGGCACGGGAGCGCACGCCGGGTATTTTGCACGATTTTGAAGCGCGCAACGAAAATACCGCAACGGATACGCCCGATTTTTCGTTTGTTTCTCTGCCGCAAAGTGAAACTGCCGAAGCGTCGGTAGAATTATTAAGTTACACCCCCGACGCGGCAAAAGTTGTGGCACAAAATGCGTTGATTGAATATACAGGCTGTGACACGGCAGCGGCAAAAGCGGCTTGTGCAGACGAAAAAACGGTCGAGCAAGTCCTTGCCGCACTGTTAAAAACGAGCCGCCCACGCGCACTTGAAAGCGCAAGCTATACACTTCGCTATAACGGGGTATCGCTGTCGGGACTGACGCACTTCACGCGGCACAGAATACACTCGATTGAAATTCCGGAGTTACTCTACACCGACCGCAAAAAGCATATTATCCCCCCTGCCGTGCAGGAAAATCCCGCATTACTGCAAAAATACAATGCGGCGTTTGAGAGCATGGCGGCGGAATACGAAGCGCTCAAAGCGGCGGGCGTGCCCGAAACGGATTTGGTCTATTACCAATTAAGCGGCAACACGGTGGACATTGTTTCCACGATGAACGCGCGCGAACTGCTGTTGTTTTTCCGTTTGCGCACCTGCACGCGTGCCCAGTGGGAAATCCGTGCGCACGCGATAGAGGCTTTGCGGCTTTTACGTGAGGTTTCACCCGAAATTTTCAAATTTTACGGTCCGAGTTGTTTTGCAGACGGCAAATGCCCCGAGGGCAAATTCTCCTGCGGGCGCATGGCTGAAATGCGGGAAGTGTTTGGGGAATAAACGGAAACACAGAGGACGGGTCTTTGTGCGTGCACGACAAACCGGAATTTGTAATTTAAAAATACTTTTCAAAGAACACTCGATGCAAAACGCAGGCGGCGTACCCTATGCGAACACGATATTCGGGAAATAACCCATTCCGTTAAAACAAAATTTCAAAATTAAAAAGACCTTTTTTCGGACGCAACCGCGTGCCGAAAGAAGGTCTTTTATCATACCGTTAAACGATGTCTGTCAACAAATCAATAATTGGCTTCGCTGACTTCAAAATAACTTTGCGGATAAGCGCAGACGGGGCAAATTTCCGGCGCTTTTGTGCCGACCACAATATGCCCGCAGTTGCGGCACTCCCAAATTTTAACCTCGCTCTTTTCAAAAACAGCGGCGGTTTCCACATTCTTCAAAAGGGCGCGGTAACGCTCCTCGTGATGCTTTTCAATCGCACCGACCATACGGAATTTTGCGGCAAGCTCCGGGAAGCCTTCCTCTTCTGCTGTTTTGGCGAAGCCGTCATACATATCCGTCCACTCATAGTTCTCGCCGTCAGCGGCAGCCGCCAAATTCGCGGCGGTATCTCCGATGCCGTCCAACTCACGGAACCACATTTTTGCGTGTTCGCGCTCATTTTCGGCGGTCTTTAAGAACAAAGCGGCAATCTGCTCATACCCCTCTTTTTGCGCCACAGCAGCAAAATAGGTGTATTTGTTTCTCGCACCCGATTCCCCGTCAAATGCGGCGTGCAGGTTTTTCTCGGTTTGCGTACCCGCATATTTGTTTTTGCTTTCTTTGGCAAGCGGTACAAGATTGTCACCGGTTGCGCCGCAACGCGGACATACCGGCGTTTCGCCGTCTTTTACTTCAAAAATCTCACCACATAATTTGCATTGATACTTCATTGTTTTTTCCTCCGTATTTTTGATATTTGTAGTTTCATTGGTATTTTGGGGCACACGCGCCTGCCCTGCATGGCGAATACCCGTGTATTCGGCAATTTCTCGGTCCGTAGTAATCAAATTCTCCATCGACAGCCCGTGCACGGAGCGATTGCCTGTCACGCGGGCAAAGGTTTGCAGTTCCGCGCGCGAAACATTCAGGAAATTCGCCACGCGCTGTGCGGCGGCGTCCGTATGCAGCCGCTTGCGAAGCTCGGGGTCTTGCGTTGCCACGCCGACCGGACAGTTGCCGCTCCCGCAGATGCGGTATTGCTGACACGCGGCGGCAATTAAGCCTGCGCTTGCAATCGCAACGGCGTCCGCGCCCATTGCCAATGCTTTTGCAAAATCCGCCGAGACCCGCAAGCCGCCGGTAATGACCAAAGAAATATCGGAATGGACTTCGTCCAAATATTTCCGCGCACGCGCGAGCGCATACACCGTCGGCACGGTGGTCGCCTCTCGCAAGAACAACGGACTCGAGCCCGTTGCGCCGCCTCTGCCGTCAATCGTAATGAAATCGGGCTGGGCGAACACGCAGTATTCCAAATCCTGTTCGATATTCCCCGCGGCAATTTTGATGCCGATAGGACGACCGTCCGAGCGCTGGCGCAACATATCTACCATATCGCGCAAATCCTCTTTGGTGTTAAGATTGGGGAATTTGCTCGGGCTTTGAATATCCTCGCCTTGCTTTTTCCCGCGGATAGCGGCGATTTCTGCCGTGACCTTTTCCCCCGGCAGATGTCCGCCCATACCGGGCTTTGTACCCTGCCCGATTTTAATTTCAATCGCATCGGATGTGCGCAAATTTTCATCGGTCACGCTGTACTGATTGGGGATATACTCAAATATGTATTTGTAAGCCGCTTCCTTTTCCTCCGGCAAAATGCCGCCCTCGCCGCTGCACATCGCGGTTTTTGCCATTGCCGAGCCCTTGGCAAGCGCAATTTTGACTTCTCTCGACAATGCGCCGAAGGACATATGCGAAATATAGATAGGACTCTGCAAAACCATCGGCTTTTTGGCGCGCTTGCCGATAACGGTCACGGTATCCACCGCTTCGCCGTCATCAAGCGGCGGCGGATTGAGCTGTGCGCCGAGCAACAAAATATCGTCCCAATTCGGCATCGGCATTTTGGTGCTCATCGCGCCGCCGATGGTTTTCCCCGTCACTGCCATTTCGTGGATTTCCGCCATATAGCGGGCAGTCGGGTCATGCCGCGCAGTAGAACTGTCATAATCCAAGGCACCGGCATACGATTTCGGCGCAGGTGCTTGCGCTTCGTCGGAAATCGGCAGCAAATTGGAAATCGGCTGTTTGCAAATCGGACAACCGGTAAGTTCGGAAATCGGTTTGCCTTCCTTTTCCTCATCATAGACTGCCCCGCAAATTCTGCATTTGTAAATGGCCATAAAACACCCCTCTTTTATGTTTGATTTTTCTTTTGACATTCGGAGCACAGAC
>JBJEPS010000041.1:0-4003 GCA_051881355.1 Candidatus Fimenecus sp.
TAACGGTGAACGCGGTACGCGTCTTGCTACCTATGCCGCGCGGTGTATTGAAAATGAAATTTTAATGTATTTTCGCAACCAAAAGAAAACCGCGCAAGATGTGTCAATGAACGAGCCGATAGATACCGACAGCGAGGGGAATCCGCTGACGCTTTCAGACATTATTTATTCTGAGGACACCATAGCTGACGATTTGGACACAAAAATTAAAATTGAACGCTTGCGAAAATATATTCACGAAATGCCCGCAACGCGGGAAAAGGAAATCATTGTGCGGCGGTACGGCTTGGACGGTAACTTCCCCGAAACCCAGCGCGAAATCGCCGAAAGATTACACATTTCCCGTTCTTATGTTTCCCGTATCGAAAAACGGGTGTTGCAGGAACTGCGAAAAAAGTTTGAAGAATAATGCAGCAAAAATAAAAGGGCTGTTTTGAACAGCCCTTTTCGCTTGTGCGCATTTCTTGTTTTCCGTGCGGGGCGGGGTAGAACAAACGCGACTCGCCGTGTATCATTTCGCTTCAATCAGAGAACCGCCCCATAATCGACTGCATTTCAATCCTATCATAAATGGAATGGATAAATCCTGCTTTTCCTGCGGTATATGCCACGCGGTCATCGGAATATTTTTGCGCCAATTCCGTTTTTATATGTTCATATTCTTTTGTAATGTTTATATGCGTGTTTAAATAATCACGAAAACCAACCAACAAATCAAACTCTCTTTCGGTTTTATCATAGCAGTGTATGTGCCGCAAAGAGATTTGTTTTTCGCCGCGTAGAACGAACAAATGGTAGTTTTCGTTTCCGCTCCGTGCAGCGCAATATTCGTACCCTAAACGCTCCAAAGCACCGATATCCATTTTATGAATGGATTGTAACTTTACAGCAACATCTAAAATCGATTTTGCACAAATCGCATTGATTGCAGTACTGCCGATATGTTGTATGTCAATGATATTTGTATTCCAACACTGAGCCAGTTCGGTTTTAACCTGTTTGTATTCTTCTTCCCAAGCAGCATTATGCGGTATCAAATTGACTTTATATCGTTCTACACCTTCCATACGAACCCTCCGAAAAGCTTTTACAGCACAGACAATCCACAATAAAAATCCCCGTCGGGAGACGACGGGGATTTTTATTGTGGAGCGGGTGATGGGAATCGAACCCACACAGCCAGCTTGGAAGGCTGGAATTCTAGCCATTGAACTACACCCGCTTATAACGCTGACAATTTTAACAAAAATATGTCATTCTGTCAATACAAAGCGCTGAAAAAATATGTGAAATTCCGCATTTGCGGCAGGATTTACAGCGGTATGCGGGGCGTGCCAGTGACGCATTGCTGAAAAGTACTTGCAACACAACGCATATTGTTGTAAGATTATGCTATTCAAGTTGTTTGAAACTGTGGGGGATGGATATGAACAATAAAAAAATGATGCACGCGTACACAGGTTTGTGGGCAATAATCGCCGTGGCTTACGGACTTTGGATGTCCGTATTTATGCGTTGGGACCAATATCCTTATATCGTACCGACAGACGCCGATATGGCACTGCCCTCTGAGGCGTTTATCGAGAAATTCGACGGCATGCTTTACGGACCGATGTATCCGAATGCAGTGGTCTTTTGGCTTTGGGTTATCGGTTCAACGGCTTTGTTGTTCCTGTATGCATTTTTTATCCGAAAAATCCTTTTTGCTGAAAAATTAAGCAAGGCTACAACTGTTTTCTGTGCGGTTAACCTTCTTGCAGGTTGCGCTTTTATTACTTGGTACGGTTTTTTAAGTTTTCCTGCACAGTTTGGGAATATTCTAACCGATGTCACCGCGAGTATGTTGGGACTTCGCTATCCGTGGTATTTTAAGATATGGGGCGTGCTTGCGTCTTTGTCCATTTTTACAAACACGCTGTATATGTACCGTAAAAACAACTACTGCGGCAAAGCGGGCGTTGTCGTAACCTCACTTGGCTGTGCGGCAATTTATGTGACAATCAATGTGCCTTCGGCAGGTCTTGATTTGGTGATGACCGCGCGATGCTTAGGCCATTGGGCAACCGCTTTGATTTTTGCGTTTTTAGGCGCCGCCGGGGTTGTGATTTTTCTGTTTCATAAATGCAGAGAAAAGGATAAAAAATATATTGTAGCAACCGCCGTTTTTGTCGGCGTTCTTGCCCTAATGTTGGTGCTTTTAGTCACAGTAGGCAAGAGCGCATTTATTGAGAATTTGCCGATGTGGGTAGCCTATGCGCTTTTATTTATCGTCAACTTTACCTCCTTTTTCGATAAAAAGCAAGCGACCGATACGGTTACAACCTCAACAGAGGGCGAAACGGTTTTGACAAAATAAAATTCGTATATCCGCAGGGCTGTTACAACACCTTGCGGATTTTTTTATTGCCATAAACTGCATTTTGTGGTACAATGCTCGTAATTTGATTTTGTACTTTATTTTAGGAGTTACAGATATGGAAACAGCAGAGAAAAAACAAATTGTATTAAGCGCCATACAGCCGACGGGCACGCCCACGCTCGGCAACTATCTCGGTGCTTTGAAGAATTGGAAAACGATGTCAGCGGATTATGACTGCTTTTACGCCGTGGCGGATTTGCATTCGATCACCGTGCGCCCTGAGCCCGCGCAACTTCGCCGCCGCACATTAGAAATGTATGCGCTTTTGCTCGCAATCGGTCTTGATCCCGAAAAAAACACCGTGTTTGTGCAAAGCCATGTCAATGCGCACGCACAACTTGCGTGGATTTTAAACTGCTACACCCAATTCGGTGAGGCGGCGCGTATGACGCAGTTTAAAGATAAAAGCGAAAAGCATCCCGAAAATGTCAATGTCGGCTTGTTTTCGTACCCGACGCTGATGGCGGCGGATATTCTGCTGTATCAGGCGGACTTTGTGCCCATCGGCGTGGACCAAAAACAGCATTTGGAAATCACACGCGATATTGCCGAGCGCTTTAACGGGCTGTACGGTGATACCTTTAAACTGCCCGAACCCTTTATCGGCAAGGCAGGCGCAAAAATTATGTCGCTGCAAGAGCCGACCAAGAAAATGAGTAAATCCGACACCAATGCGAAAGCGTTTATTTCGATGCTCGACGATGCCGACACTATCACGCGCAAAATCAAAAGCGCCGTGACCGATTCCGAAGCGCGCGTCTATTACGGCGAGGGCAAAGACGGCGTGAACAACTTAATGGGGATTTACGCTTGCTGTACGGGTAAGGATTTTGACGAAATCACCGCAGAATTTGACGGTAAGGGCTACGGCGATTTCAAAGCCGCGGTTGCTGAGGCGGTTGTCGAGGAATTGCGTCCCGTAAAATCCGAATTTGACCGCTTAATTGCCGACAAAGCATATTTGGACGACTGTATGCAAAAGGGTGCGGAAAAAGCGTCCTACTTTGCGAATAAGACCTTGCGTAAGGCGATGAAAAAGGTCGGTTTTTACCAACTGTAATAGAGGAAGCGAATGAAAATGTCGATTGAACGCGTGCGCGAATATTTTGCGCAATACAATATGCAAGACCGTATACAGGAATTTTCGGTTTCCAGTGCAACAGTAGAATTGGCGGCAGAAGCCTTGCACACCGATGCCAAGCGGATTGCAAAAACCCTCTCCTTTATGGTGGAGGACAAGCCCGTATTGATTGTGGCGGCGGGCGACGCCAAAATTGACAACCCGAAATTTAAAGCGCAGTTCCATACCAAAGCCAAAATGCTCGGCTTTGATGAAGTCGAGCCGCTTGTCGGGCACGCGGTCGGCGGGGTGTGCCCGTTCGGCGTGCGTGACGAAGTAGAAGTTTATTTGGATATTTCCTTAAAGCGTTTTGAAACCGTTTTTCCCGCTTGCGGAAGTGCAAACAGTGCCATTGAGCTGACGATTTCTGAATTGGAGCAATACTCCGGTTTTATTTCGTGGATTGATGTTTGCAAAGCATGGGAATAACACTTTTTTGCATATTTTTGAGAAGCCGTCCTTTT
>JBJEPS010000042.1:0-16964 GCA_051881355.1 Candidatus Fimenecus sp.
GTATGTTGCACTTGAAGCGGCGGGGATAGACGCAATTCGCAACGCGGACAAATCCTTGCTCAAAGAAGCAAAGGCAATGCCGAAATCCACGCACGACGAGCGTGTATACCGCAGTGATGCCATGGCATATGCACGCCAAATGATTACCTGCCGCAAGAATATGGTGAAATTCTACAAAGGCGGCGCGGTTGAAGCTCCCGACGAAGCACAGCTTGCGGCGGCGGAAGCCATGCCGGAGGAGACACTCCGTGAGCGCACTGCAAAGAAAAAAGCAATTAAAGCTTATGTTAACGCAAAATCACATTATGTGCGTTCTGTGAAAATTTTGCTGGACGCCAACCGTATGATTACCGAACGTGAGAATTTCGCGCATTTGGACGAGATTCGTGAAAAGTATTTGGAAGCCAAAACGCGCGCCGACGAAGCCTTTGCGCTGAAAAAAGCCGAGGCTGACCGTTTGGAGGAACAACGTAAAGCGGATATGGAACGCCGCAAGCAAGAACGCCTTGCAAAGAAAGGGAAAGGGGGCGGCAGCAATGGCTAAAAAGATGACGGCTGTTTTGCTTGTGCTTGTTTTGGGGCTGTCTGTGCTGTTTTGCGGCTGTTCGACAGACACCATTCTGAACGCGCTTTCCATTGATACCGATACCTATGACCCCGCAACCGAAATGGTTGCTGAGGTACTGGGAAAGACCGTTTCGCAAGAAGGGCTTACGAGCGGTGAATTTACCTACCTTGTGTTCTCGGACGGGACTGCCGCAGTCACGGCTTGGAGCGGCAAAGGCGGGGTGCTTACCATTCCCGAGTCCATAGATGGACATACCGTTATCGCATTGGAAAACAAGGCGCTTTACAAAGCACAAATGACCGAGCTTGTTTTGCCGGATACATTGGAGGTTGTCGGCAATTACGCTGCAATGTATTGTGACAAACTCGAAAAAGTTACCTTCGGAAAAAATATCCGCAACATCGGTGTAAGTGCTTTTGAAAGTGTCGGCGATAATACCAGCAGTACGGGAGCGGGGTCTCTGAAAACGATTGTGTGGAACGGCGCCCCCGAGGTTATCCGCGTAAAGGCGTTTTACTATGCCGACAAGCTGACGGAAATTGTTTTGCCCGCAGGGGTCAAGACAATCGAAAATTGGGCATTTGCCAAATGCTTTTCTGCAGATAAAATCATTCTGGGCGAGGGTCTGGAGGTTATCGGTGACCACGCATTTTTGAAATGCCATGCCGCGAAAGAAATTTCCATTCCCGGCACCTGTAAAACCGTGGAAACCAGTGCGTTTTATCAGTGTGTATCCGCCGAAAAGCTGACCATCGGTGAAGGCGTGGAGACGTTGCAAAAAGGTGCCTTTGAGGAGTGCTCTTCTTTAAAAGATGTCACCGTGCCCGACAGCGTCCAGACGATGGAACCGTATATTTTCTATAACTGCACATCGCTTGAAACTTGTAAAATGGGCTCTCCCGCTACAATGGAGAAGGATATTTTTACGGGCGAAAGCGGCGTGACTGTGACAGCGCCGGCGGGCAGTACGGCAGAAAATTATGCGGCAGAGTACGGGCTTGCTTTTACGGCTGCTTAAAGCAGTAACCGTGTGAAATAAACCACTTACATCTTGCAGACCGACTGTTGTCGGTCTGCTTTTTTATAGTTTTTCAACAATTCGCGCAACGGGCTTTCGGCATAATTATAAATTTTTGACCTGTTTTTTTGTTGTTTTTCACAATTCTTTCCATTTTGTCCGATTTTTCGGGGAAAAACTTTTTTTTCGGTTGAAGTACCAAAGCTTTTGTGCTAAAATTATAAAGCTGCATAAAAATATGGGAGGTTTACTATGAATTTGGTTCAAAAGGCAAAAGACGGCGTCTCCAAAGTGCGTACATATTGGAAAACGCCGATGGCGGGTCGATATATGAACTTCCGCGAAATTGCCGCATATTCCGGCGGCGGTATCGGTGCATATATGATTATTACGCTTGGTACAGCTTGTCTTCTTGCAACGGGGAACACGCTGATTTCCAGTACCCTGGGCGTAGACGCGACCGATATGTATATTATGTACGTAATCGCAGTGCTTGCCAATATTCCGCTGACGGGTATTCGTGCAAATATTATCGACAATACGCGCAACAAAGCAGGTAAATACCGCCCTTATATTGTGTCTATGGCGATTCCGACTGCAATCATCTGTATTTTGATGGTTTGGTTCCCGTACAATAAGCTGGAAGCCATCGTCGGTACAGGAATTTGGTTCGGCGAGTCACGTGCCTATGTCGCCAAGTGTGCCATTATTATGGTGTTAAACCTGTTCCTGCACTTCTTCTATTATTTCTTCTACGATGCGTATGAGAATTTAATTCACGTGCTTTCTCCGAATACACAAGAGCGTGCCGACGTCTCGGCGGTCAAGAGCGTTGTGTATTCTTTAGCGCCCACCCTTGTGAACTTGTTTACCCCGATTATTGCGGCAAATGTGTTCCATACCAATTCCACGGATATCCGTGTTTACAGACTGCTGTATCCCATTCTCGGCGTACTCGGTATCTTGCTTTGCATTATCGTATATAAATACACCGAGGAAAAAATCGTGCAGGCAAGAACCCACGTGGTGCAGATTAAATTTATGGACGCCCTTCGGGAGGTTGCGAAGAATAAATATTTCTGGATTATCTCTTTGGCGGGCTGGATTGGCTTCTTAGAGTCCTCCTATGCCAACATTTTGAACTGGCTCTATAATTACGGCGGCGCCTGCTCCGGGAATGAATACGGCATTGTCGTCACCGTTTACGGTAACGCTTCCCTTTGGGGCATGCTGCTTGCACCGTTCTGCATTCGCAAATGGGGCAAAAAATCCGTTTTGGTTGTGACAAACCTCTTTAACATTGCGTTTATTTTGCTGATGCTGCCGTTCACCTCCCAAATCAGTCATATGACAATTTGGCTCGTAATGGGGTGCTTGTATCTGAACGCCTTTATGGGTTCGTTTGCGCATATCCTCAATCCTGCCATTCAGGCGGATATCCGTGATTATCAGCAATACAGAACCGGTGAGCGTATTGACGGTATGTTTTCCGCCGTATCGACCATCGGTACGGTTATTGCGCTTGCAACCTCCTCTGTTTTGCCGATTATCTATGAAAAAGGCGGTATTACCAAGGCGAATGCGGCGGTTGTTACCTCTAATCCTGATATTTTGAACCGTATGCTCGGCGATGATAAAACCGTTGGGCAGATTCTCGCAGAGCAGCTGGCAAACGGGCAGGATAACTATAATAATGCTTATTCTGCACTGTATGACCCGGATATTTTGATTAAGCTTTTGCATGTTCTGATTATCGTTTCCGCAATCGGTGCAGTGATGAATGTTGTTCCGTATTTCTGGTACGATTTTAATGAGAAAAAGCAAAAATCCGTTATGCGCGTCTTGCAGGTTCGCGCACTGTTTGAGGATTACGGCAACAATGCTTTGGACGACGGAAAATTGGTAGAAGCGATTGACTTAATCCGCAATGCCCGCGAAACGGCGACGCTTGCACCCAAAGAAGTCAGCAAAAAAGACTATAAATCCATAAAGGATAAAGCACAGCGCAAAGCGGCAAAAAAAGCATACCGCGAGGCAATTGAGCTCAACGAGGAAATTGAGGTTTCCAAGTTCGTATGTGCGGAATTGGACAAATTCTCCACCGACCTTGTCAAGCATCAGCTTTCGGTTTACAAAAAAGTATATGATGCAGGTCTTTCGGGCTTGCGTGCTGCCGAGATGACGGATTTGCGTGCAGAGCTTGCTGTAGCAAAGGCAATGCCCAAAACCAATGCAACCGAAAAAGAACTACGCAAATTTGCGATTGAAGTGGCAAAGAAAAAAATCAGCTCCCGCAAAGCGCTGGATAAGTACTTTAAAGACGGTACGGACTTTACAAAGCCTGATTTTGCAGTTTTGGAAGGCTATTTCAACGCAGAAGATGAATGTGATGAAAAGCTCAAGGCATTGTATGTCGAGCAGAGAATTGCCAAAAAAGCGCATGATTCCGCGAAAGCAAAAGCCATTAAGGCGGAAATTGATGCGGAGCAAATCAAGCGTAAACAGGCGCGCAACAACTCTAAAGCCGAAATGGACAGACACGCTTACTTTAACCGTGCCGCAAAGCCCTATTTGGATGCGGAAAAGCTCATCAAACAGCAGGAAAATTACAGTCACTTTGATGAAATTGCCGCAATGTATGATGACGCAAAAGCACGCCATGAGACTGCAGTAGCCGAAGCGGCTGCAGAGGCAGCGCGTTTAAAAGAGGAAGAAGATGCGCTGAACGCTAAAATTAAAGCGGAAAGAGCCGCGAAGAAAAAACGCAAATAATTCCGTAAATTTCTGCGGGCATTTTACTTGGATGGTAAGATGCCCGCTTTCTTTTCGCTTTTTGGACGTTTTGTTTTATAAACACGATTTAGAACTTGAAAAATTCGTGAAAATATGATATTCTTAACAAATAAAGAAATGTTAGGCAAAGCGGAAAAGTGAGGTGTGCAGTGTGGAAAATGCCTGTCAAATCAAACTGAATAACGTGAAATTCAACGATTTCCGCCTTTGCTATTGTGGGTATGAGGAATGTGAGCCCGGGCACAGCTTCGGTCCCGCCGTGAAAAACCACTATGTCTTGCATTATGTTTTAAGCGGAAAAGGAGAATTTTCCGTCAATAATCAGCAGTATACGATATCAAAAGGCGAGGCGTTTTTGATTGAACCGAATGTCCGCGCCTATTACAAGGCAGATGCCGAAAACCCTTGGACGTATCTATGGGTCGGGTTTGACGGTGATCATGCTGCGGAATATCTGCGCGAAATGAAATTGCTCGGTGCAAAAAAGCCGGTCTTTTCCATTACAAAAGGGATTGAGCTAAAGCAAATCGTGATGGAAATGCTCAAGCACAATACTTTAGGCATCGAAAACGAGTTTGCCTTGCAAGGGCTGTTGTGTCAGTTCTTTTCCATTGTTTCCTCCGAAGTTACGCGCCGCGGCAAAAAGGCGGAGGACGACAGCAAGCAGAATTACTACATTAAAAAAGCGATTGAGTTTATTCGGGATAATTATTCCAACGGCATCAATGTGTCGGATATTTCCGAATATGTCGGTTTAAATCGCAGCTACCTGTTTACGCTGTTCCAAGACCATTTGGGCATTTCCCCGCAAAAGTATTTGAGCAATTTCCGTTTGGAGCGTGCTTGCGAGCTTTTAAAAGCCACCAATTATTCCATTGAGGACATTTCCTATTCCTGTGGGTACCGTGACCCACTGGTGTTCTCCAAAGCGTTTAAAAAGCTGTATGGCGTATCGCCCTTAAAATACCGTAAGGATTGTTGATGGCAAAAGGATTGCTGAAAAACCAAAAGCCGCCGAAACGGCGGCTTTTTATTTTTTGCATACGAGATCTATTTGCAATATAAATTTTAATTTGTATAACAAACCGTAGGGGCGCCGAGTCGACGCCCCCTACAAATCCAAATCCAAATTTATCATCCTGAGCGTAGAAAAGGATCTCAAAAAACGAAGCATAGAAACGAGTTTCTTCGTCTGACGGTTCAAAATTATATTTGTGCAGGCATGAAAAACTGTCCTCGCAAGTGTATCAATCCATTTCTGTGAGTAACGCCGCCATATCCTCAGGTAAGGGGGCAGAAAACACCATTTTTTCGCCTGTAACGGGGTGTAAAAGCACACATTCCCCGCAGTGGAGCGCTTGATGATTTAACCGCAAATCCGGGCTTTCGTACATATCGTCGCCCACAAGCGGCGCGCCGAGGTGTTTGAAATGTACGCGGATTTGGTGTGTGCGTCCCGTCTCCAAGTGAATACGCAAAAGTGTACATTTCCCGTCGGTTTTCAGCGCTTCCCAGTGCGTGACGGCATGTTCACCGCCTGCCCCCACCGCACGCAGGGTTTTGTTCGGGTCGGGGCGAAAAATCGGCGCATCAATTGTCCCGCTACCCGTAAAAACACCGCACGCGACAGCGTAATAGGTCTTTTCAATATGACCTGCCAAACGATATGCGGCATACTTGTTTTTGGCGCAGACCACAAGTCCCGAAGTGCCTTTGTCCAGCCGCCCGACGGCACGGAAAACCGCCGCTTCGCCGCGCGTTTCCCAATAATATGCCACCGCATTCGACAGCGCGTCTCCTTGATGGTTATGCGTTTCGTGCATGGCAAGCCCTGCAGGCTTGTTGAGCACGAAAATATCCGCATCCTCGTACACAATATCCAGCGGCATTTTTGTGGGCGTGCTGACGCTTGTTGCTTGGTCATCAGGCATTGTGAGCACGAGCGAATCCCCTGTGTGGAGAATATCAATCGCCCGTGCGTGCACACCGTTGACGGTAATGCCTTCGGGCTCGCGTTTTAAAATACAAAGCATTCGGTGCGAAATACCGACCTCGTGCCTCAAAAAATCCTTGATTTTTTTGCCGTCCGAACGGCTTTCCATAATGAATTCCAACCGCCTTGCCACGAAAACACCACCTTTCTTCTTTGTGATATTGCATTTTTCCGTGATTCGTGTAAAATAATAGCATAAACTTCTTTCGGAGGCAAGGCATGGAGCTTTTAATTTTGATTATACACGATTCGGAGCAAATGGACGAAATCCTCGTCAAAATGATGGAGGCAGGTATTCGCGGCGGCACACTTTTAGACTGTAAAGGTGTTTTGCAAGCCGTTGCGGGCAGTGAATTGGAAAAACCGCCTGTGTTCAGTTCTTTGCGCCAATATTTAAATCCCGATGCGGATACGAATAAACTGCTGCTTGCGGCAATGTCTGCGGAAAATATTGAAAAAACGCATAACATTGTAACAGATGTCACCGGCGGACTGCAAAAGGCAAATACCGGCGTGTTTTTGACGCTCCCACTAAAGTTTACCGACGGCGTGCGCGGCTGATTGTGCGGTTTTTCGCTTTTTTTCACCAAAAGAATCCAACACAGAAACCTTGGTTTGTTCAAAACAGAGGTTTCTGTTTTTTTGTTTGCAAAACGAAAGACAGGGGCGTATAATAGCGTGCGGAAATGAAAAAAGGGGAAGCGAATTTTCTTTATGCAAGCCTATACCATATTCAAATCGTTGTGCATTATTATTGTTGCCGCAAAGCTGTTCGGCATTGCCGCACGCAAACTTAAAGCGCCGCAGGTGGTCGGGGAAATCATTGCCGGCGTTGTGATTGGTCCGAGCGTTTTGGGACTGGTGGACCAAAGCGATTTCTTGGCGCAGCTCGCGGAAATCGGCGTGGTGCTTTTGATGTTCTCCGCAGGGTTACAAACCAATTTGCACGATTTATTGCGTACAGGTTTAAAAGCCTTTGCCATTGCCTGTGCGGGCGTGTTCATTCCGCTTGTAGGCGGCACAGTCTTATATATGGCGATTTACGGTGTTTCGCTGTTCGGCTCGCCTGCATTTTACCGCGCGGTATTTATCGGCGTCATTATGACCGCAACTTCGGTGAGCATCACCGTGCAAACCTTAAAAGAGCTCGGCAAGCTCTCCACCGAGGTCGGTACAACGGTTTTGAGTGCCGCGATTATTGACGACGTCATCGGGATTATCGTTTTAACCTTTGTTGTCGGCTTAAACGGCGGCGATGTAAAACCCGTTACGGTGCTTTTAAAAACAGGGTTATTTTTCCTGTTTGCGTTGGGATTCGGTTTTGTTTGCTACTTTGTATTTCGCTGGTGTGACAAACGCTGGCCGCACACGCGCCGTATTCCGATTGCGGGGTTGGCGCTTTGCTTTGGTATGGCGTTTGTCGCGGAACGCTTTTTCGGCATTGCCGACATTACGGGTGCGTATGTTGCGGGGATTATCCTTTGCAGTATTCACGATTCCGACTACATCGCCGAAAAAATGGACATCAGCTCCTATATGCTGTTCGGACCCGTGTTTTTTGCGAGTATCGGCTTGAAAACCACACTGGACAAAATTTCGGGCGAAATTATATTGTTTGCAATCGGCTTCGTATTGGTTGCGCTTTTGTGCAAAATCATCGGCTGTTCGCTTATGGCAAAGGCGTGCCGCTTCAAATGGAACGATTCTCTCAAAATCGGCGTTGGTATGATGACGCGCGGCGAGGTTGCGCTGATTGTCGCGCAAAAAGGGCTTTCCTGCGGGATAATTTCGTCGGCATATTTCACGCCCGTTATATTGCTCATTTTGATTTCGTCAATTATCACACCGATTATTCTGAAGCTGCTGTATGCGCATGACGATAAAAAAGCGACAACGCCCGCCGCGGCGGTCCAATCCTGATGGGAATACAAATATACCGAACGGCACTGTATTCGCAGTGCCGCTTTTCTTGTGATTTTTCACAGATTATGCCGAGATATTTCTACCGTCGGTGCATTGAAAAAAATGGGCAAAAGTGCTATAAATAGTAAATAAATCAATATAATCGGAAAGAAGTGTTTTTTTAAATATGGCGTTAGTCCCAATGCAGGATTTGCTGGTACGTGCAGAGCAAAAAAATATCGCCGTCGGGGCGTTTTCCGTCGGCAATATGGAAATGGTGATGGGGGCGGTGAAAGCCGCCGAGGAACTCGAAACCCCCATTATTTTGCAGATTGCCGAGGTGCGGCTTCCGAATTCGCCGCTGGAGCTGATGGGACCGATGATGCTTGCTGCGGCAGAAAATGCGTCGGTCGATATTGCCGTGCATTTGGACCACGGGCTTCGCACCGAAACCGTTTTGCAGGCACTTGACATCGGCTTTACCTCCGTGATGTTTGACGGCTCGCAGCTGCCGCTGGAAAAAAATATTCAGACCGTAAAAAATGTTGTGGATTTGGCAAGTGATTACGGTGCAACTGTTGAAGCGGAGCTCGGCGTGGTCGGCGGTAACGAGGGCGAGGGGAAGGCGCATCAGATTTTGTGCACCGACCCGAAAGATGCCGTTCGTTTTTGCGATGAAACAGGTGTAGATGCACTCGCGGTTGCGATAGGCAATGCCCACGGCAATTACCCTGTTCTTCCGGAACTTCGTTTTGATGTGCTTGAAGAAATCCATAAAGCGGTCAAAACGCCGCTTGTGTTACACGGCGGCACGGGGATTACTGCCGAGATGTTCCAACGCTGTATTCAGCTGGGCGTGCGTAAAATCAATATCGCCACCGCCTCGTTCGACGCACTCGCGTCTTATGCCAAGGCTTATTGCGATAACAAGCAGGGCAAGCCCAACTATTTTGAACTGTCCGCCTGCGAAGTCGAGGGCGTATATCAAAACGTCAAACGGCATATTGAGATTTTTAATATGAAATAAAATAAAATCCTTTACCTTATATTCCTCCCTCATTGAGGGAGGTGGCAAACGCGTAGCGTTTGACGGAGGGAGTTTGCAAACTCTTTCTGATTCCTGCTTGTAGGGGCGAACTGTGTTCGCTCGCAAATATCAAAATAAAACCCGAACACAAAAAAAGGAGTGTGCCTTTATGCAATACATAACCTTTGACCAAACCAAACCCTATGATTTAATCCTGCTCGGCAGAGTTGCTGTGGACTTTAACCCCGTCGATTACTATTGCCCCTTAAACGAGAGTACCACTTTTAAACGGTATTTGGGCGGTTCGCCTGCCAATATCGCGGTGGGGCTTGCGCGCTTGGGCAAGAAAATCGGCTTTTTTGCGCGTGTTTCCGATGACCAACTCGGCACATTCGTGACCGATTTCTTTGAGAAGGAGGGCATTGACACCTCGCACATTAAACGCTGTCAAAACGGCGAAAAAATAGGCCTTACCTTTACCGAAATCAAGTCCGAAACCGAAAGCTCCATTTTGATGTACCGCAATGTTGCGGCGGACTTGAAATTGGATGTTGCCGACATTGACGAGGACTATATCAAACAGACGAAAGCGTTGCTCATTTCGGGTACCGCCCTTGCCGAAAGTCCCTCGCGTGAGGCGGCGCTCAAAGCCGTTGCCCTTGCGAAGAAAAACAGCGTGCCGATTATTTTCGACATCGACTATCGCGCCTACAACTGGAAAAATGCGGACGAAATCGCCATTTATTATTCCGCCGTTGCGAAAGAGGCGGACATTATCCTCGGCTCGCGAGAGGAATACGATTTGACCGAGGCGTTAATCAAACCCAATATGACCGATAAGGAAACCGCCGCGCTGTGGCATAGTTACAATGCCAAAATCGTGATTATCAAGCACGGCAAGGACGGCTCCACCGCTTACACAAACGACGGCGAAAGTTATTCGATTAAGCCGTTCCCCGTAAAACTGTTAAAATCCTTCGGCGGCGGCGACGGGTACGCCAGCGCATTCCTGTACGGTCTTTTTGAAGGCTATGAAATGATAGACGCACTCGAATTCGGTTCTGCCTCGGCGGCAATGCTCGTGGCGTCCCACGCTTGCTCGCAGGATATGCCCACTGTCGAAGCCGTCAAAGAATTTATCAAAAAAGAAAAGGAAGAATACGGCGAAATGGTGGCAAGAGCATAATTTTGGCTGATTTTCCGCAGAACTGCGTTACGCCCGCCTCGGAATATCCGTATATGCCGTCGGTGTTCGTGCCTTGTTCTGCAAAAAATCCGCGCGAAAAGCAAACATATTTTGAGCGCAATCTGTGTAGGGAACGGTCTTGACCGTTCCGTTAAATCGGTAGAGTGCTGTCTGCTCCCACCGCGGGTGAACGCAGTTTGCCCCTACCTATGTAACAGATAACAAAAAATGCAAGGTGATATATATGTACGAAACGCCTGTTTTCAATGAAAACAACGAAAAAATCCTATGCGAAATGGGCGGCAAAAACGCCGAAATGCTGATGACTATTAAAGTCAAACAGTTGTCGGTGGGCGAGTCCCTCACGGTGTGCAGTGCCGCGAATGAAACTGCGATTTTACTGCTTGCGGGCGAGGTCGAATTCCTCTTTGCAGGCGAAGTAAAAACTGCCGCACGCCGCAGTCCGTTTCTCGACAAGCCCTATTGCGTGCATTTCCCGCACAAAAAGGCGGTGACTGTCGCGGCAAAAACGGACGCACGCATTTTAATCCAGCAAACCGACAATGACAAAGACTTTGACATTGTCTATTATACGCCCGACACCTGCACCTTGCAGGAGTTCGGCAAAGAACAGTGGAACGGCACGGCGCACAGACAGGTGTTAACGGTGTTTGACTATGAAAACGCGCCGTATTCCAATATGGTATTGGGCGAGGTGTTCCACAAGCCCGGGTGCTGGTCAAGCTACCCGCCGCACTACCACCCCCAACCCGAACTTTACTATTATGAATTCGATAAACCGCAGGGCTTCGGCGTTGGCTTTAACGGCGACGACTGCTACAAGGTGTTAAACGGCGGCGCGCTTTCGATTACGCCGATGAAAACGCACCAACAGGTCGCCGCGCCCGGCTATTCGATGTATTATGTTTGGATGATTCGCCATTTGGACGGTGACCCGTGGCGCAAAACGCGCATTGACGACCCTGCCCACAAATGGTTGCTCGACGAAAAATAAGGAGGCGTTTTTATGGCAGTACTGACGACCGCACAAGCCCTCGTCAAATTTTTAGATAACCAGTATGTGTCTTTTGACGGCAAAGAAACCAAATTCGTAGATGGGATTTTTACCATCTTCGGGCACGGTATTGTTTGCGGCCTCGGCGAAGCACTCGACTCCGACCGCGGCGGTTTGACTGTGTATCAAGGCAAAAACGAACAGGGAATGGCGCACGCCGCAACGGCATTTGCAAAGCAAAATAATCGCCGCAAAATCATTGCCTGTTCTTCGTCGATCGGCCCCGGCGCCGCAAATATGATTACCGCGGCGGCAACGGCAACCGTCAACCATGTGCCGTTGCTTTTAATTCCCGCCGACGCGTTTTCCACGCGTCAGCCCGACCCGGTGCTCCAACAGTTCGAACAGGTCAATTCCCTTTCGATTACCACCAATGATGCGTACAAAGCCGTCACACGGTATTGGGACAGAATTGCCCGCCCCGAACAACTGATGACCGCGATGATAAACGCCATGCGCGTGCTGACCGATACCGCCGAAACGGGTGCGGTCTGCATTTCCATGCCGCAGGATGTCGAGGGCGAAACCTACGATTTCCCCGACGAATTCTTGCAAAAGCGCGTCCATAAAATTACCCGCGTTGCCCCCGCCAAAGAGGAAGTTGACGACCTTGTATCTATCCTGTTGACCGCGAAAAAGCCGCTTGTGATTTGCGGCGGCGGTGTGCGATACAGCGAAGCGGGCGAAATGCTCGAAAAATTCTGCCACGAATTCAACATTCCCTTTGCCGAAACGCAAAGCGGCAAAACCGCTTGCCTGTCGAGCGACCCGTATAACCTCGGCGGCGTGGGCGTGACGGGCAATTCCTCGGGTAACGAAATCGCCAAAGCGGCAGATGTGATTTTGGGCGTCGGCACGCGGTTTTCTGATTTCACCACAGGCTCAAAAGCCCTGTTCAGAGCCGATGCCAAGGTATTAACCATCAATACTTCCCGCTTTGACGCGTACAAACTCGGCGCCGTGAAATTGGTCGCCGATGCAAAATTGGGCTTAGAGGCGCTGTATACCGCCCTCAAAGAAAAGGGTTACAAATCCGCCTATACCACCGAAATCGCCGCCGCGCGTGACGGTTGGGCAAAGGAAATGCAATTCCTTGCAGATTATAAATACGATGCAAACTTTAAACCCCTCATTGCCGCGGGCGACAAGCGCACAATCCCCGAATTTGTTGAAAAAATCGGCGGGCGCTTGACGCAAACCGCCGCCGTGGCAACCGTGCGCCGCCTGATTCCCGAAGATGCAATCTGTGTCGGTGCGGCAGGCTCACTGCCCGGCGATTTACAGCGTATGTGGACCTCCGACAGCCGCTATTCCTACAATATGGAATACGGGTATTCCTGTATGGGCTATGAAATTGCGGGCGCGTTTGGTTCCAAACTTGCCGAACCCGAAAAGGAAGTCTACGCCATGTGCGGTGACGGCAGTTACTTGATGCTCCATTCGGAACTTGTTACCAGCGTGCAGGAGCATAAAAAAATCAATGTTTTGCTGTTCGACAACAGCGGCTTCGGTTGTATTAACAATCTTGAAATGTCCAACGGTATCGGCAATCTTGCCACGGAATTCCGTTTCCGCGATGAAAACGGTGACCTACTCGGCGATTTGGTGCCGATTGACTTCGCCAAGGCGGCGAGCGGCTACGGCGTGAAAACCTATACCGCAAAAACGCCTGAAGAACTCGAAGCGGCGCTTTTAGACAGCCAAAAACAAACCGTTTCTACGCTCATAGACATTAAGGTGCTCCCGAAATCCATGACGGACGGCTACGGCGCTTGGTGGAATGTCGGCGTGGCAAGTACTTCGCAAAACGAAGCCGTTCGCGCGGCTTACGCAAATAAAAAAGAAAATTTAGAGAAAGCGAGAAAATACTGATGTTAGACAAAACCAAAGTCAAACTCGGCATTGCGCCGATTGCGTGGACAAATGATGATATGCCCGATTTGGGCGCGGAAAACACCTTCCAGCAGTGCGTTTCCGAAATGGCGTTGGCAGGCTTTACGGGCTGTGAAGTCGGCAACAAATATCCGAAAGATGCTGTGGAACTGAAAAAAGCGCTGGATTTGCGCGGAATGCAGATTTGCAATGCGTGGTTTTCCACCTTTTTGACCACCAAACCCTATGAAGATACCGAGCGCGATTTTATTCGCCACATCACTTTCTTAAAGGAAATGGGCGCAAAAGTGGTCGGCGTTTCCGAACAGGGGCATTCCATTCAAGGGACGGACAAATCCATTTTCCGCGACAAATATGTGATGAACGACGAAGAATGGGATTTGCTTTGCACGGGGCTTAACAAACTTGGCAAAGTCGCCAAAGATATGGGTATTGCGCTTTGTTTCCATCATCATATGGGCACTGTGGTGCAAACTGCCGCGGAAATTGACCGTATGATGGAAAACACTGACCCCGAGCTGTTTGGACTTTTGTTTGACAGCGGGCACTTGGCGTATTGCGGTGAGGACTATATGGCGGTGCTAAAGAAGTATGCAAACCGTGTGCGCCATGTGCATTTGAAGGACATTCGCCCCGAAGTGATTGAAAAAGTCAAAGCGGAAAATTTGAGTTTCCTTGACGGCGTGCGTTTGGGTACATTCACTGTGCCCGGCGACGGCGCACTTGATTTCAAACCGATTTTTGATGTGCTGGAAGAAACAGGCTACGAGGGGTATGTATTGGTCGAAGCGGAGCAAGACCCTGCAAAAGCCAATCCCCTTGAATATGCTATTAAAGCCCGCAAATATATCAACGAGGTTTCCGGCTTATAATCAATAAACCTTATATTTGCTCCCTCATTGAGGGAGCTGTCAAGCGCATCAGCGCTTGACTGAGGGAGTTCCGAAAATAATCCTCCCACTTTCTGCAATCAATAGGTGACACGCCGCAGAGATTGCGCAAACGGCAGGATTGTTCTCTGTCGGCGGGGTTCCGCAGCGGAGTTGCAATGGAGGGTGAGATATGAATCGATCGGCCTATATAGAACGATCGTATAATAAAATACAGAAATTGAATACCCGTAAAAGCAATATTAAAATGACGCTAATGAAGGCATTTGCGATTTTTGCGGTGGTCAGCGTGCACTGTAACAACGGATCGGTTTCCTATTTTATGGGTAGTTGGCTGCATCCGAGTTTTTACTATTTGACCTTGTTTGTATTCGTTTCCGGATATTTTTATAAAATTGAAAATGATACACAGACTTTTTTTCTGTTTCTCAAGCAAAAATGCAAAACGTTGGTTATACCGTATTTTGTTTGGAATTTCTTTTATGGGTTGTTGTCTACGTTCTTGCGCAAAATCGGTGTGATTACTTACGGGGACCCGATGAACTTCTCCTCTTTTTTCCTGCGACCGTGGATTGACGGACATCAATACCATTTTAATATTCCCGCATGGTTTTTGTTATCCTTGTTTTTGGTGAGTGTTATCACCTGTGTGCTACGTGCGATTTTGCGAAAACTGCATTTGTTAAATGAATATGCGCTTTTAGCTGTTTTGCTTGCTGTGTCCGTGCTTTCCATTTACTTCGCACAGCAGGGCTACAATTACGGGTGGCTGATGTGTTGCACACGAACGGGGTTTTTATTACCGTTTTTCCAATTGGGATTTATGTATAAAAAGTGGGAACCGTTTTTGGACAAAAATCGGTTAGCGGTTATCTCCGTTTTGACGGTGGTTCTGTATTTGATTTTTGTTCTCAACGGAGGAACACCCGAAATCAATTGCGTGTTTGCACGGTTTGAGGGTAACCCGATCCTCAGCGTAGCAACGCAAATTATTGCACTTGTATTGGTGGCTGCGATATGCGGCATTTTGGCACCGGCATTTGAAAATTCCAAGCTTGTGCGCTATATCGGTGACCATACGTTTACCATTATGATGCACCATCCGTTTTGGATATTTTTCCTCAATTTCGGTCTGTATGTATTTAGCAGATTTGTGAATACCGTATCTTTTGACCAACAGCAGTTCCAAACTACCATATGGTATTGCTATGCATGGCGCGACAGTCGAACATATTTCTTTTATGTTGTGTTCGCCATGTCGATGCCGCTGCTTTTAAAGTGGCTTTGGGATAAATGGATTGTTGTTCAATATCAAAAACAAAGCAAAAAATAATGATGATGACTTGGAGGAGTCAATATGGCAGTTGAAAAATTACAGTATTTTGTAAACGGTCAGTTCAAGGATTCAAAAACCGATACTTGGTATGACCTGCACAACCCGAGCACCGGCGAGGTCACAGGGCAGGCGCCTTGTTGCACCAACGATGAGGTGCTCGAAGCAATCGAAGCGGCAAAGGCGGCATTTCCCGCATGGCGTGCCGTTCCCGCAATCAAGCGCGCGCAGATTCTCTATAAAATCCGCGACTTGATTATCGAAAATATGGAAGAGCTCACCATGTCCGTGGCAAAAGAAAACGGCAAGGTCTGGTCGGAGGCAGAGGGCGATGTGCTCAAAGCCAAAGAGGGTACAGAGCTTGCCACACAAGTGCCGTCCTTGATGATGGGTGAGAGCCTGATGGACGCATCAACAGGTTATGATACGGTGAAATACCGCGAGCCTCTCGGCGTGTTTGCAGGCATTGTGCCTGTTAATTTCCCCGCAATGATTCCGTTCGGCTGGATGGCACCCACCTGCATTGCAACAGGCAACACAATGGTTTTAAAAGCCGCGTCTTTAACGCCGAAAACTGCTATGCTGTTTGCGAAAATCTATAAAGAAGCGGGCGTGCCCGACGGTGTTATCAATGTTGTAACCTGTTCGAGAAACGAGATTAACACCATTCTTGACCACCCCGATGTGAAAGGTATTACCTTTGTCGGCTCTACGCCTGTCGGTCTTAAAATTTATCAGCGTGCCGCCGCCGCAGGCAAACGCTGTCAGGCGCTTTGCCAGGCGAAAAACCACGCGCTGGTTATGGCGGACGCCGCTCTCGAAAGAACGGTTGCCGGCGTTATCAACTCCGCATACGGCTGTGCGGGTCAGCGTTGCATGGCGCTTTCCTGCTGTGTTGTGGAAGAAGCGATTGCCGATAAATTCGTGGCAGAACTGAAAAAACAGGCTGAAAAAATCAAAGTCGGCCCGTCTTGGGATAAGACCTCGAAACTCGGACCCATTACATACGAAAAGCACTATAAAGAAGTTCTTGCCGACATCGACAAGGGCGTTGCCGAGGGAGCTGAATTGGTACTCGACGGCAGAAATTGCGTTGTCGAGGGCTATGAAAACGGCTATTTTGTCGGTCCTACCATCTTTGACCATGTAACCGAGGATATGACCATCGGCAGAGACGAGGTGTTCGGTCCTGTGCTTTGCATTAAGCGTTGCAAAGATTTCAAAGAGGGCTTGGAGATTATGAATTCCAATCCTTATGCCAACGGCTCCGTGATTTATACGCAGAG
>JBJEPS010000043.1:0-61405 GCA_051881355.1 Candidatus Fimenecus sp.
AACGAATTTCAATTTCTCCACCGTTTTGCGCAATCGCGCGCGTGCGGTGACGGTTATCTTTTACCATACCGAACAGCGGCACTTGCAAGCCGAATGCATCCAAAACAGGCTGTACGGCATTTACCTGCCCTATGCCGCCGTCCAAAAGGATTAAATCCGGCAATCTGCCGAAGCCCTCGCCTGTTCCTTTTTGGGCATTATATTCCGTAAAACGGCGTGTGAGCACCTCCGCCATAGAGCGATAATCGTCATTTCCTTCAAACGACTTTATCGTAAATCGCTTATACGCCTGCTTATAGGGTTTACCGTCTTTAAAAACCACCATACCCGCTACGCTGTCCTGCCCTGCAGTATGGGAAATATCATACGATTCAATATAGGACGGTGTTTTGGAAAGCCCCAGCAAATCGCGCAATTCTTCCAGCACCGCCACGGTTTTTCCGCTTAAACCAACTTTTAACGCCAGCTTTTCCTGTGCATTTGCGCGGCACATATGCACAACCTCTAACTGTTCGCCGCGCTTTGGGCAAAACAGAACGACTTTTTTCCCTTTCTTTTCGGAAAGCCAGCGTGCGATATTCTCTGCGTCCTCCACTTCTCCGTCCACCGTGACCCGTTTCGGAATATTGCTCCGCATCGAATAATAGGTCGGAATGGCTTGGGATAGCATTGCCTCGGGGGTATCATTCTTTTCAAAGAAAAAGTGCTCACTGTCAAACAATCTGCCGTCCGCAAAGCGCAAAACCGCCAAACATACTGTATTTTCCGATTCGGCAAGGGAAAAAACATCTTGCTCCTCGACAGATTTAAAGACTACCTTTTGCTTATCCTGCATACGCTCGATAGAACGTATACGGTCTCTGAGTTTTGCCGCACGTTCAAAATCGGTTTTTTCGGCGGCGGCAAGCATTGCTTCTTCCAACTGCTTTAAAATTTCCTTTGTGTCCCCTTTTAAAAAGCGAATCGCCTGTGAAACTGCCTCACTGTATTCCGTCTGCGGCACTTTTCCCGTACACACCCCACAGCACTGTCCGATATAGTAATTCAAACACGGGCGCGCATTGGTTTTTTTGCCGTCAAACACCTTGCCGCACTGCGGTAGCATAAAAATCTTATTGGCGGCATCTACACTTTGCTTGACAGCATAGGAACTGGTGTACGGTCCGATATATTCAGCGTCATCGTCATTTTTTTGCAATACGGCAGTAATGGTTTTGAAGCGGTCACCTGCAATGCGAATATAGCTGTATCCCTTATCATCTTTGAGCAGGATATTATATTTCGGCATATGCTGTTTAATCAAACTGCATTCAAGGACTAGGGCTTCAAATTCGCTGTCGGTGACAATATAATCAAAATGGTCAACATTTTCAACCATTTTACGTACCTTGACAGTATGCCCGTTTTGCGAACCGAAATATTGGCTGACACGGTTTTTCAGCGCTTTTGCCTTGCCGATATAAATGATTTCATTTTCGGCATTTTTCATAATATACACGCCCGGCAAAAGCGGCAAAGACATCGCTTTTTTGCGAAGCTCTAAGCGTTTTTCCGACATACTGTCACCTCCCAAAAGCCGCAGATACAAAAGCAGACACACCGAAACCGTAGTAACAGCGTGTCTGTCGAATACATACTATAAAAACAGAGTTATTCAGCAAAGCCCGACTCCACGAGCTTCACAAGTTCGTCCACCGCCTGCTCTTCATCGGGACCACCGGCAATGATGCGGATTTTTGTATCGCCCATAATGCCCAAGGAAAGAACACCCAAAAGGCTCTTTGCGTTGACTCTTCTTTCATCCTTTTCCACCCAAATCGAGGATTTGAACTCATTGGCTTTCTGAATGAAGAAAGTCGCCGGACGCGCGTGTAAACCAACTTGATTCTGAACAAGAACTTCTTTAACGTACATAGTCATTCTCCCCATATATCATACTATCAGTATTTTCCTGCGTTTACAGTATCATATTATACCACAAAACTTGTCCTCGTCAACGGTTAAAACGCGATATATGGGGGTTTTTGCAAGATTTCGGTGGGTATTCCAAAGTCAGTTGATTTTCACTCCGTTAACTTTGTGCAAAATGACAAGAGAAATATCTTTTGTATATTGAATATACACAAAAAATCGGGGGACATGCGTTTAATTTGCCACTTTTTGGTGGATAGGCGGTGTATTTACGTCAATTGCTGCAAATTGACACCCTGCCGCTTGATAATACGCAATCACTTCGGGAAGTGCTTCCACCGTGGTTTGCTTATTTCCGGCATCGTGCATTAACACAATCACCGTATTGCTTTTCGGCACTTTGCGGCAGTTGTTGATGATGGTACTTACAGGCGCATTGGTCTTGTCCGCATCGCCGGAGTTTAAATTCCAATCGTAATATAGATACCCCATTTCGGTCACTTTCTGCGTCATACGTGTCATTATACCTTGATTGTATTTTTTACTGACCGTGTTGCTGCTGCCGCCCGGAAAACGCATGATATTGGAACGAACGCCGGTTTCGTTATAAACCAAATCCGAAATTTGCTGTAAATCGCTGAGATAGGCTTCATCAGATGCATAAATTCCGGAATAGCTATGCGAATAGGTGTGCAAAGCAATCGTGTGCCCCTGTTCCACGATATCTTTCATATAATGATTATACTTTCCACCGTTTTTCACAAAAAAAGTCGCCTTCACACCGTAGTCCGCTAAAATTTGCAGAATTTCCGGCGTTCGGGCGGAAGGTCCGTCATCAAAGGTTAGATAAATCGTTTTTGCCGATAAATCCGTACCTCCCTGTGGTTCTGCAGGAACCGGAGACGGAGCAGTGGCTTTTTCTTTTTCCGCTGCTTCTGACGCGTGTTTGATGGAAATTTGCTTGTTTAAGTCCGCTATGGTTTGATTTAGGGCATCTTTTTCGCTTGAAAAAGAGGCGCTTTGTTCGTTGATTTGGTTTTGATACGATTCCGCTTCCTTTGCACGCGCCTCGCTGATACTTGCATTTTCCTGCGAAAGACTGGCATACGCCTCCGCCGCACTTTCGCCGCCCGCGCGCAAGTTTTTATTTTTGACCGCCGTAACCGCAAGCACGACGGACAGGATTAAAATAATAACCGCACAGCACAAAAGAATACACTTGAAAATTTTATTTTGCTTTATCGTTTGCATATTGCCCCTCTTTTTGACAAAAACAACGCATTTGCTTTTATTTTCATTATATAACATATCCCAAAAAGTGCAAGGTACAAATTCTTAAAATTTTGTTACAAAAAAAGGTATTTCGTTACAAAAAAGCAAAGTAAGTCAAAAAAGGAAAAACACATTGTTTTTTTGAATGCGTTCCGATATAATGACAGTAATGTATAGAAAGAGGGCGAGAATTATGGATACCGTATTACAGGGCTTTTTAGAGAGAAATGTTCCGTCCGTGGCAAACGGATATGACATTCAACTGGATTCGCGCATGCCGGACGGTTATACAGTCACCTATGCACAAAACAAGATAAACATTCGCGCAGGTAGCCGTGTTTCGGCTTGCAACGCGGTTTATGATTATTTAAAACAGATTTGCCATGTGAATTATTCTTGGTGCGGCAACGAAACGCTGCAAATCCAAAAGCTGTTGCCGTTTGACGGTGTTTTGGAAAAGACCATCGAGCAAACATACCGCGTGTATATGAACTACTGCACCTTAGACTACTCCATGTGCTGGTGGGACTTTGCGCGATGGGAAAAAGAAATTGATTTTATGGCGATGAACGGCATCAATATGCCGCTTTGCGTACTCGGTACGGAGGCGGTTTGGTATGAAACGTTGTTGGAATTCGGCTTTACAAACGAAGAGGCATTAAAAACGATTTCCGGTCCTGCCTTTTGGGCTTGGCAATTGATGACCAATATTGAAGGCTATATGCCGCCGCAGTCGAAAGAATATGTATATGAACGTCTGGAACTCGGCAAAAAGGTCTTGGCACGGGTATTGGAATTCGGCATGTACCCTATACAACAGGGCTTTTCGGGGCATGTGCCTGTATTGTTGAAAAAGAAATATCCCGATGCCAATATTGTGGAAAAACACGGCTGGTGCGATTTTCCCAAAACGGCACAATTAGATCCGACTGACCCGCTGTTTCAAAAAATGGGGACGGTTTATTTACAAAAGTTGGACGCGCTTTTGGGAAATCACCATTTTCTTGCCTGCGACCCGTTCCACGAGGGTACGCCGCCGAAACCGGGTATGCTGTATTTACGCCGTGTCGGCAAAGCCATCAACACGCTTTACGAGAAGTTTGACGAAGAATCCATATGGGTCATGCAGTCATGGTCTATGCGCAAGCACATTGTCAAAGCTGTGCCGAAAGACCGATTGCTGATTTTGGATTTAAACTCGGAAAAAACGCCGAAAACACACAATGTTTGGGGATACCCGGTGGTTGCAGGAATGCTCCACAACTTCGGCGGTAAAAATGCGATGCAGGGAAAACTGCGTTTACATTGTGAAAATCCGTATGTGTGCCTTCAAAAACGTGGAGCAAATGTTGTGGGCAGTGGTCTGTTCATGGAAGGCATTGAACAAAATCCCGTTGTTTATGACTTACAATTCGAATTACTGACCAAAAGTACCTCCGTCGATTTTGACGAATGGCTGGACGATTACATAAGCCGCCGTTACGGCGAATGGAATCCGACTTTGCGGAAAGCATGGAATTTGCTCGCGAAAACCTGTTACCGTGACGACGGGTATAAAGAAAACGAAGTCGGCTCAACCCTTTGTGCACGCCCGCTGTTAAATCCGAAAAGATGCGCTGCATGGGACGAAACCAAGGTGCACTATGCCCCGAAAGATTTAGAAAAAGCGTTGCAGTTGTTTTTGTCTGTCCGCGAAGACTTTAAAGACAGCGACGGATATCAATATGATTTGTGCGACCTCACGCGGCAAGTGCTTTCCAACCGTTTCCATACACAGCAAGCTGAATTTGCAGAAGCTTATAAGAAAAAAGATTTAAAAGGCATAAAGCAAATTGCACATTCGCAAATGGAAGTTTTGGCAGATTTGGACGCATTCCTCGGTCTGCGCCGCAATTTTACGCTGGCACGTTGGGTTAACCAAAGTCACGCGCTCGGTACGAGTGAGGCAGAAACACAATATTTTGACAAAAATGCGCGCACGCTCATTACGGTTTGGGGAAATTTGTATGGGGACTGCTCCTCACTGTATGATTACGCGTGGCGTGAATGGAACGGTCTTATCAAAGAATACTACGCCGTACGGTGGAAAAAATTCTATACGCAAGCCATTGACGCATTAGAAAACGGCAAAGACTTTCCGCAGGCAAAACCAACAGATATGATTTGGGACAGACCGCGTTTTGATGCGACAACATTTGGACGTGAGCTTTTTCAATTTGAAAAGCATTGGTGTGAAACCTATTCGGAATATGAAGAGCCACAAAACAGAGATGTCACTGCCGCGTCACAAACGTTATATAAAAAATACATCTCCGATTAAATGCCCTATCTCAGGCACAAAAAAACAGAGCAACCGCATTTGGTTGCTCTGTTTTATTTTGCAAAACTCAGATTTGCTCTTTGACCTTTGCCGCCTTACCGACTCTGTCGCGCAGATAATACAGTTTACTTCTGCGGACTTTACCGGGACGGACAAGCTCAACCTTTGCCACATTGGGAGAATTCACAGGGAATACTCTCTCAATGCCAACGCCGTAGGAAACGCGGCGAACGGTAAAGGTTTCGGAAACGCCGCTGCCTTTGACAGCGATGATGGTGCCTTCAAACACCTGAATTCTTTCTCTTTCACCTTCACGGATTTTGACATGTACCTTAACGACATCGCCGACCTTAATGTGGGGGCGGTCTTCTTTAATCATGCCTTCGGTCATAACTTTGAGTGCGTCCATTTTCAGTCCTCCTAATTTTTTCAGGCGTTCGTACAAACATTGCAGAGGACCGCCAGCTTTAATGTCGCCATTAACTGCCGTTGGTGAGAAACCAACGCAAAATGCTAAGATATAATACCATAGGTTTTTGTAAAATGCAAGTACTATTTTAAAAAAAGCGAAAATTCTTAAAAATCAGCAAAACGGCTCCTCGTTTTCAAGCAAAATATGCTTTTTGAGAATATCGGTATTTTGGATTTCACCAATAAAACCATCTGTCAGTGCCGACAAAAGCAGTGTCGGATTGATATTGGTTTGGTCCCCCGCCGTTAAGCGAAGTTCCAAAACAACCGCGTTTTCTTCCGCATGTATGTTGAACTGCAATACATTCGGTTTAATATCGATTTCTTTGTCGATTTTGCGTCTGCCCTGTTTCGCCTTTTTGAGGACGGTAATTTGTTCTTTGGAGAAAGCGGTTTCCATATGTGCTTTTAATGCAGACGGATTCTCACAGAATAAACGCACCTCGTAATCGGCAAAGGCAATTTCTGATGGCTTATGCACCGGTTTTTGCACGGATACAATCGTAATATCTTTTGGGAGCGCGTCATTTAGTCGAGACTGGATTTCTTTAAAGGACATCTCCCCCACCAAGCGGACATCTACAACCTCGCAAAGGCTTTCCTGCCCGAGCGACAGCGGGCGCGCAAAGGTCATAAACAAATGCGGGTTAAAGCCTTCTGTATACCACAGCGGAATACCCGCGCGTTTTACGGCACGCGACATACATCGCATTAAATCGAGATGGGAAATGTATTTTGCAAACCCTGTTTTGGTAAAAAAGAGGCGAACATCATTTTGCATCACATTTCCCTCCGTTCAAACGTGCCGCACCGCACGCCGCGCATTTTTGCCGACAATTCGGCGTGGTAATACTTTCATGCGCCTTTTTGTTTTCCTCGATTAAAAATTCCTTGCGAATGCCGTAATCTAAATGGTCCCACGGCAAAATCTCGGAAAATTCGCGGCGGCGGTTGCTGTAAAATGCAGGGTCAACACCGCACTCCTGAAACGCTTCCATCCATTTATCGAATAAGAAATATTCGTCCCAACCGTCAAATTTACAACCCTTGCGCCACGCCGCTTCAATCACATCGCAAAGCTTGCGGTCACCGCGGGCAAACACACCCTCTAAAAAGCTCGTTTGCGACTGATGCCAGCTGACCTGAATTTTGTGTGTATGCACATTTTCCATCAAATGCTTTTGCTTTGCGACCAACTGTTCCATCGTATCCTGCGGTTCCCATTGGAACGGCGTAAAGGGCTTCGGTACAAAAGACGCCACACTGATACTGACGGTCACACCCTTGCCTTTGGGCTTGTCCGGATTTTTGTAAAACGCGTTGACAACCTTTTGCGCAAGCTCTGCAATCCCTGCAATATCCTCCATGGTTTCAGTCGGTAAGCCCATCATAAAATAGAGCTTGACCGATGTCCAACCGCCGCGGAACGCCTGTGCGGCAGTTGACAGTACCTCGTCCTCGGTTACGTTTTTGTTTATAGCGTCACGCAGGCGCTGTGTGCCCGCCTCGGGCGCAAAGGTAAGTCCGCTTTTGCGTACTTTTTTAAGTTCCTCCATCAGCTCTTCCGAGAAATTATCCACACGTAAAGACGGCAACGACACATTGATTTTTTCGGGTAACGCCCATGAGAACATTTGCGGAATTAACTGCTCAACGCCTGAATAATCACTTGTACTCAGTGAGCAAAGCGAAACCTCGTCGTATCCTGTTGTGTCGCACAGGCATTTTGCCTGACGGTTGACGGTATCGCTCGATTTTTCACGGATTGGACGGTAAATAAAACCCGCTTGGCAAAAACGGCAACCGCGAATACAGCCGCGGAATACTTCTGCAACCGCGCGGTCGTGGACAATATCAATATACGGCACAACAAATTTTTCGGGATAATACACCTTGTCCAAATCCGAAATAATGCGTTTTTTCACTTTTGCGGGCGCGCCTTCTTGCGGTGTTACAGCGGCAATAGTGCCGTCTGTATAATAAGAAACATCGTAAAATGCGGGAACATACACACCCTCGATTTTCGCGGCGTCGCGTAAGAATTCGAGTTTTGTAGAGCCTTTTTCCTTGTGCGCAATGAAAAGGTCAATCAGTTCGTTGGTAACCTCCTCCCCTTCACCGGGCAGAAAAATATCGAAGAAATCCGCCAACGGTTCGGGATTGCACGCACACGGACCGCCGCCGACCACAATCGGCGTAAGACCTTTACGGTCAATGCTTCTCAGCGGAATGTTTCCGAGGTCCAGCATATTTAAGACATTGGAATAACTGAGTTCATATTGCAGTGTAAAGCCAATCATATCAAATTCGGAAAGGCTGTCGCCGCTTTCAAGCGCAAACAGCGGTACGCCCGCTTTGCGCATTTCTTCCTCCATATCCGTCCACGGGGCAAATACGCGCTCGCACCACGCGTCCTCACGTGCGTTGACCAAGCTATACAAAATTTTCATACCGAGGTGCGACATTCCGATTTCGTAATTATCGGGAAAACAAAAAGCATAGCGAAATTTCACGCTGTTTTTGTCTTTCACAACGGAATTCACCTCACCGCCCGTATAGCGTGCGGGTTTTTGAACTTTATTTAACAACTGTTCCTGTTTTTTTGTAAGCATACAATACCTCTTTTTGGTTGATACACAGTATCATACACGAAAAGTGTATTTTTTGCAATTCTAACATTTTACAAAAAGAGTAATCATTAGGTAAATTGCCAACAAGAGCAGTGTAAAATTGTATCGGCTTTGGAATAAAACGAAAAATCCGAAACCCATAATCCCCAAAACACAAAAAAAAGAAACTGTTTTTTGTATTTTTTGTTGGATTTCGGGATTGTCCATATGCTTACATAAAAAAGCCCAAAAAGCCCTGCCGCCGTCCAAAGAAAATACGGGCATTGCATTAAACAGGAAAATGTATAAATTCACAAAGCAACAGGTAAACACCGTTTCCGTGCGATAAAATGTATAAATCAGTAAAAAAAGCAAAAAAAGCAGGAAATTGACAGCAGGTCCTGCCAAAGCCTCACAAATTTCCTGCTGATAACTGAAACAAATATCATCGGCGCGCACAATCGTCATCCCGAACAGCCCGAATTCGATTTTCTGCGGTTTTTCTCGGAACAGAAATTCACACAGCAAATGTCCGCATTCGTGCAAAAGCGAAAACAGCACCGCAAAGCACAAGACGGAGTTGTCCGTATTTATAAGCAGAAAGCAAAGCAAAACCGCAAACCAAAAGCTGACTTTGACCTCAACACCCCGTACCGTTATCTGCATATAAGCCTAAAACCCAAGCAGGGTTACAGCGCGTCGTCCCGAGCCAGATTTCAAAATGCAAATGCGGACCTGTTGCCTGCCCCGTCGAGCCAACTGCCGCAATCACCTCTCCGCTTTTTAAGTTTGCACCCGTCTCCGCAAAAACTGTACTGCAATGGCAATACACTGTGCGCACCCCGTTGCCGTGCGTCAGAATAATATAGTTGCCACGTGCTTCGGTATAGCCTGTCTCCGCTACCGTCCCCGCATAGGCTGCATAAATCGGCGTACCCGAAGGGGCGGCTAAGTCAATACCGGAATGAAAGCCGTATTCTTTTGTTACGGGGTTTTCACGGTAGCCGAAATTTGAGGTCACACGCTTGTAGTCCACTGGCACGGAAAATTTCCCCGTCACCGTAAACGGGGAAAAGGAAGTGATTTCGTCGGGATACAGCAAATCCTCGCCGCCTGCACCATCGTAAGCTTCCGTTGGTGTGTCAGTTTCTGCCGCCTGTGTCACGGTTCCGTCCGTTATCTCTTCCGTTTCGGCAAGGCTCGGCGGTTTGAATACAAAATCCGACACGCGCCGAAAGGTCTCTTGCAGCTCGTCTTTTTCCATATCTCGCGAAAAAAGCGTCGCATATGCTTGTTTTAAGGTTTCAAAACGCGTTTCACTCGTTTTGTAAACAGCAAATGTAATGCCGCTCAGCAAAAGGCACAGCACCAGCTGTACAGCAATCACACTTTGCAATGTGCCGCTTTCCTTTTCCGTTTCCGGCGCATTGCGCACGGCACGGGTACGGGGAACGGTATTATCACGCGCACTTTGGTAAGCAGGTTCAAATTTATATTCCCTCGGCTGTTGCATTTTTCATCACTCCTGTCTTTTTTATTATCAACAATGTATATGATTTTGCAGCCGTAAAAATGTAAAATCAGCACAAAAGCTGCGGTTTTAAAAACTTTTTTCGGAAATTATAAAAAAAGACTTGATTTTTTGCGCGCTTTTCGATATAATACAACAGCATTGACAAGGACGTTTAGCTCAGTTGGTAGAGCATTCGCTTGACGTGCGAAGGGTCAGCGGTTCGAGTCCGTTAACGTCCACCAAAAAAGAAGCACATTCGTATGAATGTGCTTCTTTTCGTTATGCTTGCTTTTGTTCTGCCGGTACTGAAAAGCAATTTCATCGGCAAAACATGGTATTAACAAGCAAAAGCAGAATTACACCCGGCATACCGCCAAACGCAGAAATGCCCAAGTGCCCCCAATTCAGTGCCAAATGCACGCCGAAAAAGCCGCCAACAAAATTTACGGCAAAAAATGCGGCAAGCCCTTGTAATGCCGTGAGCATCAACATGGTAAAAAAACGTTTGGTACGCAGCATGGCGAGCAATATAATTATCCCTGAAAAAATCAAGGCAAAATAAATCCAACCGTTCATCTTTGTCCTCCCTTTGCTTCAATATATGTCGGAAGGGCTGTAAAATATGCGCGATTATTTGCGCTTTTTCGGAATATACTGAATAGGACGGGAGGTTTTACAATGACGGAAACACCGAACACATACGAACAATTTTGCAAGCATAAAAATCACAATGTATTTTTAGAGGAATTTTTTGACAAGGACGGCACGCATATTATTCGCTGTGAGCATCACGCAAGCTGTGACTGCGGAGAATGTATTTGTATTGCACGGCTGCAAAAGAGTATTCAAACAGCGAAAAATCCTAAAAGTTTTCAAAAATAATCGGAAACAGTTGACCGAATATAAAAAATTTAGTAGAATATTGTTAAATAAAATGATTTTTTATGCTTTATAATATATTCGGTGATAAAAATGAAGAAAATTGCAGATTTTCAAATTGTGGATATGATTCCCTTTTCGAGCGGCGTCATTTTCTCGAGGAAAGAAGCCGTCGGCGAAGACAAATGCAGAGTTTCCTTTTACGGATTTGATATTAAAAATTACAGAAACGCCCCTGTGACCAAAAGTGTCTATTTGTTGAACAAATTCGGCAACGGCTACAAACGGATTGCGGACGCGATCGGTGACTATTTAAACTGTGATGCGGACACCTTTAACACCAACGGCACGGTGCTTGTATACCCCACCGGCGAAACCGGTGTATTTGATTTTGAGGGCAAAAGCCTTTGGGCAGGCGATTTATTATATCATGACTGCCCCGTGCAGGACGTTGCAGCAGACGGCAATCAGATTTGGTGCACCGTACCCGACCAAAACGCCATTATCAGCTATTCTATTGCGCATAAAAAGTTTTATATGCGCATCGGCGGTGAAAATTCGACGGCTTTCAGCCTGCCGACCGCTATTCAAAAATACGGAAATGAATTGTTTGTTTGCAACGCCGGCTCTTATAAAATCCGCACGGTCAATTTAAAGGATTATTCCGTTCGCGATTTTCGCACCTTTGATGAGCCTGTACGCCGTTATTTACGTAGCTGCGGCAAAGAAATTGTACAACTGGATTCCGGCATTTACATACTGTAAAGCGGAATATACAAAAAGCACCGAAAGGATTTTCGCCTTTCGGTGCTTTGTTTTGTATACGGTATTGTTATGTCAGCGTTCTTCGCGGTAATAATTCAACCCCAACGAAGCCGGCTGTGCAGATTTATTGTTTTTGCGCACAGAGGAGAAAATCAAAACCAATGCCGTAATTACAAACGGCAAGGCTTGATACAATTGAGACGGAATTTTATCCAAAAACCCGAGGGCTTTCGGAAACGCATACGCCAAAGAGCCGCTGTAAATCTGCAAGGTATTGAAGAAACCGAATACCAGCGTGCCGAGAATCGCCGCCAGCGTATTCCAATTCGCAAAAATAACCAATGCGACGGCAATCCAGCCGTAGCCGTTAATCCAACAGTTACTGCCCTCAAAGCTACCGCCGAGGTTTAAGCCCATATAGTAGCCGCCGATGCCCATAATTCCCGAGCCGAGAACAATGTGGACATACTTATACAGTGTGATATTGATGCCCAAAGAGTCAGCGGCAGCAGGATTTTCTCCAATCGCACGCAAACGAAGTCCTGGCTTGGTTTTGTTCAGATAAAACCAAACCGCAATGGCAATGACAATGCCGAGATACACAAGAATATTGTGGGAGAACAGTGCCTTGCCAAGCACAGGGATTTTGGAAAGTAAAGGGATTTCAATCGGATTTTTGAAGCCGTCATTGATATTCTCATATTGCGTCATAACGGGCCAAGAAGCACTTAATCCCTTGCCGATAAAGAAGAACAACCCGACGCCAAAGGTGGTCATGGTAAGACCCGTTACATTTTGATTTGCCTGCATTGTCACAGTAAGCACGGCAAAAATAATGCCAAACAACCCCGCGCAAACAAATGACGCCAAAATACCGACCGTAAGCGAATTTGCAGAACAGCCGATTAGATACCCGAAAATCGCACCAACCGCCATAATCCCCTCCACGCCGAGGTTCAGACTGCCGGATTTTTCAATCACAATTTCACCAACCGTGCCGTACAAAAGCGGAATGTTGTAAATCACGATATTAAACAGAAACAGGGTTAAAACATCTAAGGAATTCATTCTGCCGCACCTCCCTGTTTCTTCGCATTTTTGCGGAATACCAATTTAAACCGAATAAAGAAGTCTGCCGCCAGCACAAAAAACAAGATGATACCTTGCAGCAAATCCGCAAAATTGGAGTCAATAATCGGGAACTGCGTACTTGCCGCCTGGACACCGTACTGCATAATGCTGATAAGCAACGCTACACCGAAAATTGCAAATGTGTTCAGTTTGGCAAGCCAAGCAACGATAATGCCCGTCCACCCGACATTGTTGGTCACCGAGGTGGACAAAACCTTCGCGCCAGAAACATAAAACCCACCTGCCAAGCCAATCAGCGCCGCCGACAGGAACATCGTGCGAACAATAATCTTCGGCACATTCATACCGGCATAGCGCGCGGTATTGGCACTGTCACCGACTACGGAGATTTCATATCCGTGCTTCGTCTTTTTCAGATAAAAATATACACCGACACAAATGAGAATTGCAAAAATAAACGAAATATTCAGAGAGAATTTGCCGATGGAAATGGTCGGCATAAACGCTGTTTCCGGGAATTTTTGAAACACCGGACGAACAGACTCGTCACTTAAATAGAAATTCCACGATGCCTGCGTTTCACCGAAAAAGCGGAGCAAATACAGCGCGATATAGTTGAGCATTAGCGTCAGCAAGGTTTCATTGGTTCGAAAGCGCACATTCAAAAGCGCCACAATTCCGCCGTAAACTCCCGCGCACAACATTGACGCTACAAACATCAACAGCAATAGCGGCAGGGAAGACATCGAATTGCCGAATTTCAGTGCAACAGTTGCCGCAGCAAGTGCACCGATGATAAACTGCCCCTCACCGCCGATATTCCAAAAGCGCATTTTGAACGACAGGGAAAGTGCAAGGGAAGTAATCAAAAGCGGGATAAAAACGGTCAAAAGTCCTTCAACGCTCTTATAAGCAAAGCGGCTTCCGAGCATACCGATGGTAAACATGTCCTTATACAGGACAAATGGATTTACGCCGATCGCGAATAATAAAACACCGCCGACCGTCAGAGCAAGCAAAATCGCAAGCAAATAAAAGGCTACCTTTAAAAGCGGATGAATACGGTCACGCTTGACTACGCGCACCAGAGGCTCTTTTGTTTTACTCACTGCACTCCCTCCCCTTGAATATTGGAGTCTTTGGCGATACCTGCAGGTTTGCCTTTCGCTTCGGACAAATCCAACGCGCCGGTCATCATCAGACCCAACTCCTCTTTCGTCGTTTTGCTTGCGTGTACAACACCCATCACTCTGCCGTGGCAAAGCACCATAATTTTGTCGCACAGCGCCATAAGCACATCCAAATCCTCACCGACAAACAAAATACCGACGCCTTTTTGTTTCAAATCATCCAAAATATTGTAAATCGTGTAAGAGGAGTTAATATCTAAGCCGCGCACAGGATATGCGGTGATGAGCACATTCGGATTGGCTTTAATTTCACGTCCAAGCAGAACCTTTTGCACATTGCCGCCCGAAAGACGACGAACCGGCATGTCGGCTGAGGGCGTGACAACCTCTAACTCTTCGATAATCTCTTCGGCTTCCCGCCGTGCCGTTTTGCGGTCTACAAACGGATTCAACCGATTCTGATTGTATTTTTTCAAAATCATATTGTCGGTAATCGAAAGCGAAGGCGCAAGCCCCATACCGAGCCTATCCTCAGGGATAAAACTCATGGAAATGCCTTTTTCGATAATTTTCTGCGGTGGCAAACCCACAATGCTTTCCCCTTCGTGAATCATCATACCGCTTTCGATTTTGCGTAAACCCGCCATCGCTTCGCAAAGCTCTTTTTGCCCACAACCGGCAATGCCCGCTACGCCGAGCATCTCGCCGCCGCGCACATAGAAATTCACATGGTCTATGGCAATGGCACCCTCGTCATTTTTAATGGTTAAATCACGAATTTCAAGCAAAGGTTGCTTCTTTTCCACCTTTGTACGGTGAATATTCAAATCCGCTTTTTTGCCCATCATCAGCTCTGTTAACTGTTTCTCATTGGTTTCGGCGGTGTTGACGGTATCGATATACTCGCCTTTCCTGAGGATTGCCACACGGTCACTGATTTCCAGAACCTCGTTTAATTTATGGCTGATGATGACAATGGAGTGCCCTTGTGCTTTCATTTTGCGTAGGATTTCAAACAGTTTTTCAATTTCCTGCACGGTAAGCACTGCAGTAGGCTCGTCCAAAATAATGGTTTTTGCACCGTAGTACAAAACTTTCATGATTTCCAATGTCTGTTTTTCACTGACAGACATATTTTTCACAAGTTTTCTTGCATCTATTTGAAAACCGAATCGCTCGGCAGTTTTTTCAATTTCAACAAAACGTTCTTTACGTAAAAAAACTTGAGACAGTTTCGCTTTCGCAGAACTGCCGTCACTTTCTTTTCCGAGCCAAATATTATCCGCTGCGGAAAAAATATCGACCAGTTTAAAGTGTTGGTGCACCATACCGATGCCCAGTTTTTTGGCATCTTCGGGCGAATTGATGGAAACCTCCCGCCCGTTTACAAAAATCTGACCGCTATCCGGCTTATAAATGCCCGACAGCATATTCATCAATGTAGTTTTTCCGGAACCATTTTCGCCCAGCAGGGCGAGAATCTCGCCCTGCCGAACGCACAGGTTAATGTTTTTATTGGCAGCTACACTACCAAAAGATTTATTTATATTCTTTAATTCAATCGCGTATGCTGCCACAAACAGTTCTCCCTTAAAACAGATTGGAAAGTTCGAGAAAGCTTAGCCTTCTACAACACCTTCAACATAATAGTTCATAGAACCTTTGATAACGCCGTCGCAAGCGTCTTTACCGCCTTCAACCGCTTCCAAAGCGCCTGTATCGGTATTATAGGTAGAATAGGTATTGCCGTCTGCCGAAATAACCTCCGCGCCCTTATTGTCTTTCAGAGCGCCTTCGGTCTTGGTGATGTTGCCGTCTTTATCAATCGAAAGCTTCACATTGGTGAATACATCCCATTCGCCGTCTACCATCATCGCTTTGACCTTTTCAACGATAGCTTTGGTTTCGGGCGTGCAGTTGTCGGAAAGCGGAGAAATGTCTACAAAGCCTTCTTTGAGACCGCCGTAGTAAATACCGACCTTACTCATGAAGTTTGCCGGATCGGTCATTGCGGTTTCAATCGCCAGCTTATAGTAAACATCCCAGTTCCAAATCGGCGCAGTCAGGTGCGCGGACGGAGCCTGTGCAGTCATATCGGAGTTGTAGCCGCAGCCGTACACCTTGCCGTTCGCAGCCGCAAGCTGAGGCTGTGCACTGTCGCAATGCTGTGCAATCACGCAGCAGTTATAGGTGTTGATGAGCGCTTCAGCAGCCGCTTTTTCTTTCGCTTCGTCGCCCCATGTGCTGATTTTATTCACATGCACAACTGCATCGGGGTTGACAGACTGTACACCGAGTGCAAACGCATTGATCCCGGAGCAGGTTTCTGCATACTCCGTACCCCAAGCAGCAACATAGCCAATGCTGTTGTTGTTGAGTTCGAGAGATTTTAAGCCAGCCGCAATACCTGCAAGGTAACGAGCCTGATAAATTCTACCGAAATAGTTGTTGAAGTTGGTTTCATTGGACTTATAGCCGGTTGCATGCGAGAAGATGATATCCGCATATTCGGGTTTTTCCGCCGCTTCTGCAAATGCATCAATATAGCCGAAGCTGATACCGAAGATGATTTTGCAGCCCTGACTTGCCAAGGTGTCGATGGCTTTGGAAACCTGTTCGGTATCTTCGGGAACATTATCCACAATCTTGAGATTTTCCTTCGGAAGCCCGAGTTGTTCCATTGCTTTGGTAATACCGTTGTGATGGGCATAGGTATACCCTGCGGTGTCGTTCTGGCTGTTAATATAGATAGCGCCTACAAGGAAATCGCTTGCAGCCGTATCATCGGTTTTGGCATCGTCGGTTTGACCGCAAGCAGCGAAGCAAAGCACGACCATGACCAGTGCCAGAACAATGCTGAGAACTTTCTTCATACTGTTTTCCTCCTAAAAAGAAAAATAAAATATTATGAACGGCAAAGAAAGTACCTCTCTGCCGCATCATACAATCTATTTACTGTTTACTGTGCGCGGAAAATAATCGCACCGGTTTTGTCATCCATGGAATCAACAATCGCCAAAGATTCCAGATGTATTCCACGGTCGCGAATGAGCGCACCGCCCTTTTGAAACCCTTTTTCAATGGCAATACCGATGCCGGCAACCGACGCTCCCGCCGCATTGACAATATCAATAAGCCCTTCTAAAGCGCAGCCGTTTGCAAGGAAATCATCGATAATCAAAACCTTGTCCGACGGAGATAGGTATTTTTTAGAGACAATCACATTATAAACCCGTTTATGCGTAAATGATTCAATCTGTGTGGAATAGACTTCGCCGTCAATATTGACGCTCTGTGCTTTTTTGGCAAATACCACAGGCACATTAAAATATTGTGCCACAATACAGGCAATCCCGATGCCGGACGCCTCAATGGTCATAATCTTGTTGATTTCGGTATTTTGGAACAGGCGTTTGAATTCTTTGCCCATTTCATTGAACAGTGCAATATCCATTTGGTGGTTTAAAAAGGAGTCCACTTTTAAGACATTGCCTGCCTTTACAATCCCGTCTTTTTGAATACGTTCTTCTAACAGTTTCATTCCTTGCCTCACCAAAACAAAATCAGATGAAGTAAGTATACAATATTCTGACAATTTTTTCAACAGAAAATCCTGAAAAACAGACAAATTTCCAAAATTTTTGCAAAGCGTTCCCTTTTCGCCGAAAACGGTATATAATAAACGCAAATTTCGGAAAGAAGGTTTTTCCCTTGGTAACGGATTTAACCGTCGGCAAACCGCGCCGTGTGTTGATGAAGTTTACACTTCCCCTGCTTTTGAGCGTTGTGTTTCAACAATTGTATAATATCATGGACAGCATCATCGCGGGACATTACATCGGCGTAAACGCGTTAGCGGCGGTCGGGGCTTCCTACCCGATTACGATGATATTTATGGCAATTGCCAACGGTACGAACATCGGTTGCTCCGTGGTTATTTCACAGCTGTTCGGCGGCAAGCGTATGACGCATATGAAAACAGCGGTCAGCACGGCAATTCTCGCAAGTACGGCGCTTGCTCTTTTGCTGACCGGGCTCGGGCTGTTGCTCTCTCCCGCTTTATTGCGTGCAATCGACACACCTGCAGAAATTCTCGCGGATGCCGAGCTGTATTTGAATATCTACATCGGGGGCTTATGCTTTTTATTTTTATATAATATTGCCAACGGTGTCTTCACGGCGCTCGGCGATTCAAAAACACCGCTGTTCTTTTTAATTTTTTCTTCTGTTGGGAATATTGCGCTGGATATTCTGTTTGTCACGCAATTCCGTATGGGTGTTGCAGGGGTTGCCTGGGCAACCTTTATTGCACAGGGATTTGCCTCCATTGCCGCACTTTTGGTTTTGATTTTTCGTATTAAAAAAATCAAAAGCGAAAAGCCGAAGCTGTTTTCAGAGAAAATGCTTACACGCATTTCCCGCATTGCAATACCGAGCATTTTACAGCAGAGCTTTGTTTCGGTCGGCAATGTATTTATTCAAGGGTTAATCAACGGCTACGGCGCAACCGTAGTTGCGGCGTTTGCGGCGGCAATGAAACTCAATACCTTTACGATTACCACACTTTGTGCGCTTGGGAACGGACTTTCCAGCTACACAGCGCAGAACATCGGCGCAGGAAGCACCACCCGTGTCAAGCAAGGCTTTCGCGCAGGGGTTGTGATTGCACTATTCATTGCCGTACCGTTTTTCGTGTTGTTTTTCTTCTTTCCCGAATACTCCATGCAAATTTTTGTAGACGAAACGAGCGCAGATGTCATTACAGCCGGTACAGCCTTTTTGAAAATTGTTTCCCCGTTTTATTTTCTCATCACTGTGAAATTGGTGGTAGACGGCATTTTGCGCGGTGCAGGTGCCATGAACGCTTTTATGGTTGCCACTTTTTCCGACTTGATTCTGCGCGTTCTGTTTGCCTTTGTCCTCTCCCCCGTCTTCGGCGAACAGGGTATTTGGTATTCGTGGCCGATTGGCTGGACAGTCGCAAGCATACTTTCTATGATTTTTTACTGCACGGGCATTTGGAAAAAGCATTTGCCCGCCCCAACTGCAAAATAATACACACGCAAAAGACCGTTTCCGCAGAACAATCGCGGGAACGGTCTTTCCTTTTCCTTTATACTTTTTCTTTCTTTTTACTTACCAAATAAATCCCTATCAAAATACACAACAGCAATGCCAAACCAACCGGCAAAGAAATCCATATACTTTCTGTAAAGCCCGCAAGCAGATAGGTTACAAAGCACACCGCCGCGACAAGCAATGCATACGGTGATTGTGTAGAGACGTGGTCTAAGTGATTGCAGTTTGCTCCCGTCGATGCCAAAATCGTCGTGTCGGAAATCGGCGAAATATGGTCGCCGCAAACTGCGCCCGCCAAAATAGACGCCACGGAAATGCTCAAAATCGGCGTGATTTCCATACCGCCGAACACGGAAACCGCAATCGGAATGAGAATGGCAAAAGTGCCCCAAGAAGTGCCTGTCGCAAATGCAAGCCCCAATGCGACAAGGAAGAAAATCGCCGGTAAAAGTCCTGTGGGCATACTGCTTGACGACACCACATTGCTAACAAACGCCCCTGCATTCAGGTAGCTTTCGCCGCAAATACCACTCAAAGTCCACGCAAAGGTTAAAATTAAGATTGCAGGCACCATTGCCTTGAAGCCGTCGGTGAGGCTTTCCATAAATTCCCGTGCGGAAATAACCTTGCGTGGGATATACAATAGGAAAATAACAATTAAGGTGAAGAAAGAGCCGAGCGCCAAGGAAAGCCCCGCAGAGCAATCCGCGAAGGCGTCTTTCACACTTGCACCCTCTAAAATACCGCCTGTATACAGCATTGCCAGTACGCAGAATAAAATCAGCGTGGCAATTGGTATAATCAAGTCAAACACTCTGCCTTTGGTGTCTTTTGCATCTTCGGGGATTTCAACCAATGTATCCCCACCCTCCGGGTGTTTTTCGTTGTATTTTCTCATCGGACCGAAGTCAAAATTCGTGACGATCAAGAAAATAATCATTGCAACCGTAAACAACGCATAGAAGTTGGCGGGAATGGTGCGCAAAAACAGTCCGAATCCATCAATACTGCTGCCCTCAGGCATAGACGAGCCGACTGCTGCCGCCCAACTGGAAATCGGCGCAATAATACAGACGGGTGCCGCCGTAGCATCAATGATATATGCCAGCTTTGCGCGGGTGATTTTGTGGCGGTCGGTTACGGGACTCATCACCGTCCCTACGGTCAAGCAGTTAAAATAATCGTCCACAAAAATCAACGCGCCGAGTGCCGAGGTTGCCGCCAATGCGCCGCGTTTGGTTTTAATCGCACGCGACGCCCATTTACCGTATGCTGCAGACGCGCCCGATTTGCTCATCAAGGACACAATCATACCGAGAATGACCAAAAATATGAGTATGGTTATGTTGCTGCCGACCTTGTCACTCATAATATCAAATGTGGTTTCGAGCGCTTTTAACAGATGAAAATCGGTGTAAAACAGCGCGCCCGACAAAACACCGATAAGCAAGGATATATATACTTCTTTCGTAATCAACGCCAACACAATGGCGATAATGGGCGGCACTAATGCCCAAAAGGTTGCCTCCATAATTTTCTCCTTTTCTTTTCCATTATTTATTCTTCTGTTTTATACTGTGCCAATTTTTCGCCGTCCAAACGGAATATCCACCACTCGTCCATATGTTTTGCACCCAAACGGAAATAAAAGTCCTGGGACGGGGTATTCCAATCCAGACAAACCCATTCCAGTCTGCCGAAATTGCCGTCCGCCGCATATTTTGCAACCGCGTCAAACAGCGCTTTCCCGTACCCCTTCCCGCGGCAGTCAGGGTCCACAAACAAATCCTCTAAATGAATACCTTTGCGTCCGACAAAAGTGGAATAGGTTTCAAAAAACAGCGCAAAGCCAACCGCTTTTCCGTTTTCTTCGCCTAAAAAGACCTTGGCGGCATTGTCGCCGAACACAACCTCGTGAATTAAATCCTCGGAATTTACAACCTCGTCGGTCATTTTTTCATATTCGGCGATTTTTTGAATAAACGACAGCACGGTTTTTGCATCGTCTGCTGTGGCGAGCCGTACCGAAAAATCCGACTGCATCAAATCCCCTCTTTCTCCTTTTTGTGTTCACAATAGATTAAGAATAACAAAACCGCCTAACAATTGCAATAAAAATCGTCAAAATTTGTCAAGATTGCGTATATTTCCATAAAAAAGCGACCAAGCAGTACTCTTCTGCTTGGTCGCTTTTTAGGATTTCAATACAAAATAAAATCAAATATCAATGCCCAATGTGAGAATTTCAAACGGCTTATACGGAATTTCGGCGCTTTCACGCTCAACATCTTCCAGCATATTCAACAGCTTTACCTTTTTCGGCAAGCGCAATGTACCGCGGTGTCCGTCGCATTCCGACAATCGGACAACCACCATTTTGCCGTCCTCGGACAGTTTCATCGCCTGCAAGAACAAGCCGTCAAAGGTATTTTGGCAAGAAACATCTGCTTTTACAATCGGAATATTGTATTCCAAGGCGATTGGATTGATTTTTGCCGACACTGCGTCGCCCGCATGCGGCAAAATCAAATAGCAGAAACGGTGCACGCCCATATCGCTCGTCGGGTCGGGGCGAATGGTAGCACGCAAAAGGCTTAATGACATTGTGTTTTCGTCAAAGCCGACGCCGTATTTGCAGTCGTTTATGAGTGCCACGCCGCCATCGGTTTCCGCAAGGTCGCACCACTTATGATGGCAGACTTCAAAGCGTGCTTGTTGCCATGAAGTATTTTTGTGTGTTTCGCGCTTGATAAATCCCGCACCGAGGTCGCAAGTCGCCTCTCGCGTTAACACGTTGCACGAAAATTCTGCTTTGGCAAGTCGATGCTTTTCACGCCAATCCACCAAATTTTCGACTTCAATCCCGCGCGACTGACGGAACAGCCGAATGTACCGTTTCCAAGTGCTTTGTCCGATTTGTAAAACACATGCAAATACGGCAACCTCATCGTTTTTCTCGGTCAGATGCAACGGCTCCGAAACGGTCGGAAACACCGGTTTCTCCTTATAATTCGGAAGAATATCCCACGCGTCATACACACCGGGCTTGTCCTCAAAAAAACTCAGCTTGTTAAAATCACCGTTCACCCATTCGCGGGTTAGAGTTTTGTCATACAGCGACAGTATACTGCCGTCGGGCGCAAAGCGGATTTTATAATACGGGGTTTCCGCCGATTCACCGTCTGCAAAGCACCATTCGCCCGCGATGCCGACACTTCGTTTGATTTCGCCGTTTTGCAAAGGCGGCAAATTCGGAAAGCACCAAAAACCTTTTTTGCCGTACCGCGTGCTGTCACCGTTTTCATTTTCAACAAAGGTTAAGTTTGTACGTGGAAAATTCAAGGAGTTAAAATACTGCGTACCGGTTCCGATGATTTCATCAAGCGTCCTGTCAATTGCTTCGTAATCCGCCATGGCATCGCGGTAGACAGGTGTGATGTGGCTGCCCGGTAAAATATCGTGGAATTGGTTAATTAACAGTTTTTTCCAACACGCACGCAATTTCTCTTGCGGATAGGGTTTTCCGGAGAGCGCACGCAGGGTGGAAATAATTTCCGCTTCGCGCAGTTTGTATTCCAGTTTGCGATTTGCTTTTTTGAGTTTTGCTTTGGTGGTAAATGTCCCGCGGTGCATTTCCAAATATAACTCGCCGTCCCATTTTTGCAGGTTGGAATTGTCTTTCAAATTCTTCTCTAAAAATGCTTCGGCGCTTATGTGCTCAGTTTTTGGCATAATCGAAAGCTTTTCGAAACGGTGCATCAGTTCAATCATTTCTTCCGTACACCCACTGCCGCCATCACCGTAGCCGAACATAGACAAGGTTTGCCCGCCTGTATTTTTATCCTGATAAGCTTCCCAATTCTCCTGAATTTGCGATGGCATATTCCAAGTAATAAAATGCGTAGGTGGCACACAGGCATAGACCTCACTACCGTCGATTCCCTTCCAAATAAAGTTGTTGTGCGGAAAACGGTTGGTGTCGTTCCAAGTAGACATCTTATTGGAAACAAAATAATCTACGCCGCTTTTTTTAAGAATTTGCGGCAAAATCCAACTGTTGCCGAACACATCGGGAAGCCAACAATTCTGCACGGTTTTGCCGAATTTTTCACGAAAATACCTTTGTCCGTACAAGCATTGACGAATCAGACTTTCTGCCGCGGGAATGTTACAGTCGGGCTCCACATACATAGCGCCCACGGGTTCAAACTGCCCTGCGGCGATTTTTTCTTGTAACTCCGCAAACACTTCGGGGTAATATTTTTCTAATGTTTCATAGGTATACGCTTGGGTGTGGGTGTATTTAAAATCAGGATACCGATCCATTAAACGCAACTGGATAAGCACCGTGCGCAAATTCTTTTGCACGGCGTGAATGCGGCGCCAGTAGTATGCAATATCCAAATGCGAATGGGCAATCAGCGCGACATCGCCGCTACCCTTGTAATCGTCGTTTTGATAAATCACTTCGTCCACATAGCGTTTGGCATCAAGAAGACCGGGGAGTGTATCGTCCTCAAAGTCGATTAAATTCAAGGCGTTGTTCATTTCGCGGTTTAAAAACGCGCGGTAATCCTCGTTAAACAAATCACTGCTTGCAATATCAGAGAGCAGCTCCAAATCATAAACCAAATCTAAAACTTCATGGTTCACCGTTGCAAGATATGCACCCTCAAAAATTTGGCGGCAGCCGCGTACGGACAGCGATTCGGGATTGCGCTCATCGTCAGGCTTGGAACGGTTATAGCCCTGCATTTCAAAATGCAGTTTTTCGCAATTCGGCTCCATATAAGGGGAAAGCAAAATGCGGTCGCGGTTCGGGTCAACACCGCCAACATATTTGCCGTTGACTTTCACGATAATTTCAGCCGCGGTTTTTAAGGTAAACCACAGCTCCTCTCCACGGAAATCGTCGGGAATGACAATATCCCCGCGAATAAACGCCGTCCCGTCGGGGGTAAAGTACATATCCCCTTTTTGAAGCGGTCGGTAATCGTCGGAATAGTATTCATATTCCATTTCGGCAACCTGGCGCGCGTCGCGGATTTGCAAGGTTTTGATTTCATAGGTTTTCCTGTAAATATGCCGTTTGAGCCAGCCGAAGCGCAAAGCCGTCCATTCTTCGAGACGCATACTGCGGCGTGTAACTTTGATATGTGCCATATTTCAACTCCTTATGTATCCCAAAAGTACGGTTTTTTACGCACGGCGTTTACCGTGACGCGTTTGCCCAAATCTTTTTCAATTTCCTGTTCAATCCAACACACACAGCGGTCTAAAATTAAGCATTTGGAGCATTCGCCCTGAAACACAAGCGTCAGCACATCGTCTTGAAGCTCTGCAAAACGCACTTCGCCGCCGTCGCCTTGAATTTTCGGTCGAATTACAGATGCAATGTACTCTTCCATCGGTTTATTCTCCTATCGTATCATGTATCAAATTTCGGAGGGATTGCAAGGTCGCATTTGCCGTTTCTTCGTTTTCGCCGCAGACGGAATAATAGATTTTCAGCTTTGGTTCCGTGCCCGAGGGGCGCACCGCCAGCCAACTGCCGTTGTCAAAAATGAATTTTAAAACATTTTCTTTCGGTAGGTCGTCCACGCCGACGGAATAATCGATAACGCGCTCTACGCCGTCAAAGGCAGTTTCTCCTGCCGCGCGGAAGGCGGACATAATCGTACGAATTCTCTCCGCGCCGTCTTTGCCTTTGAGCGTAAAGGAATCCAACGCGTCCAGATAAAACCCATACTGTGCATATAATTCGTGTAAGGCGTCCACAAGCGTTTTACCGTTTGCCTTGTGGTACGCCGCCGCTTCACAGATAAGCATCGACGCAACAACGGCATCTTTGTCGCGTGCATGTGTACCGACCAAGTACCCGTAGCTTTCTTCATATCCCATTACAAACGCATTTTCACCGCTTTGCTCATAGCGATTGATACGGTCGCCGATATATTTAAAGCCTGTCAGCGTTTCAACGATTTGCAACCCATAGTTTCTCGCAATATTTGCGCCCAAATCGTTGGTTACAATCGTTTTGACAAGAGTGGATTTTGCATTTAATGTGTCTTTTTTGAAGCGCAGAACAAAATCCGCAAGCAAGGCGCCTACCTGATTGCCCGTCATCAATACATAAGCGTTGTTATGACGGACGGCAATACCGACACGGTCACAGTCGGGGTCCGTGCCGAGCACCAAGTCCGCGGTTTCACGCTCTGCTTTTGCAATGCCGAGCGTCAAAGCGTCTTTTTCCTCGGGATTGGGTGAGCGAACGGTGGAGAAATCCCCGTCAGGCACTTCCTGTTCAGGCACAACAGCCACATCATACCGCGCAAGAATACGACGTACGGGGATATTGCCCGTACCGTGCAAAGGCGTGTAAACCACCTTTAAACCGTTGGTTTCGGTATACAACTCCTGCTGTTTTACTGCCGCCAAAAATGCATTGAGCACCTCGTCGCCGACAGACTGAATCAAACCGCTGGTGCAAGCGACCTCATAATCCAAATGCGGCACAGCACGCAAATCTGTAATCGCGTTTACATACGCAATCACTTTATCGGCATATTCGGGTACTAACTGACAACCGTTTTGATCATAGACCTTATAGCCGTTGTATTCTTTCGGATTGTGGCTGGCAGTAATGACGATACCTGCTGTGCAGTTCAAATGTTTGACAGCAAAGGACAAAACGGGTGTGGGCATGATTTGGTTGAAAAGAAACACAGTAATCCCTTTTGCCGCCAGCACCTGCGCCGCACTTTTTGCAAATTCGGTGGAGTTGTTACGGGAATCAAATGCAATCACAACGCGTTTCTCACCGCCGAATTCTGCCAAAAGATACTCGGCAAGCCCCAACGTTGCTTTGCCGACGGTATATTTGTTCATACGGTTCGGTCCTGCACCCATAATACCGCGCAACCCGCCCGTGCCGAACTGCAAATCCTTATAAAAACGGTCTTCCAATTCTTTTTCATCCGTAATTTTTAAGAGTTCCTGCTTGGTCTCATCATCAAACAAAAGCCATTCATTGTATCGTTCGGTATAAAGCATTTGAACACCTCACTTAAATTTGCACCTATTTTACTGCAAAAGAACATCAAAATCAACAAAAAAACAGAAATAAATTTGGTATGCAATTCTGCTATTTTATGGTATACTGGTTTTATTATCCGTTTACGGAGAAAACTTGGAGGAAATTATGGAAAAATTTAAATTGCAGTTGGAATACAAGGTCGGCAAAACTGTGTATTCGACCAATTTGTTTGAAACCGAGCATTTTAAAATCGAATATAAGGCGTTCTGCGACCATCTCATTTTAAATCTGCACGCTGCTATGCCGTTGACGATTCAGCACCTTGCAGTAACTGTGCCCTATACCTTTATGCAAAATGACCGCGTATTTTTAAACGGGTATCAGTCGTGGACAGACTGCCGCGAATACTTTATTGATGATAAGCCGCCGTGTCTGGCGCCGTATGTCAAGCCGTATGTGATGGCAACCTCTATGCGCTCTGCCGGCGACTACACTTTTGTAGAATACGATAAACGTCCCGGGCATTTTCATGGATTTTCCTACGGCTATGTGCGGCGAGAGGAAACCTATGACCTGTTCGCTTCGCTGAATGAGCGCACGGGCTACACGATTTTCCGTTTTGACTGTCCCGACAACACCGTCACGGTGGTAAAGGATTTGGAAGGCGTTGAATTCACGGGCGATTATGAAGTGCTGAACTTTGTACATTTGACAGGCACGGAAAATGCGGTATTTGACAAATGGTTCTCGCTTCTCGGGATTCCGAAAGCGACCGCACCCGTCAAAAACGGTTACACCACTTGGTACAACTATTATCCGAATATCAATGAAACGATTGTCAGCAACGATTTGGAAGCCCTTTCAAAAGTTGACGCGGAAATCGATATTTTCCAAATCGATGACGGGTTTCAAACCAATGTCGGGGACTGGCTGTCGGTAGATGTAAAAAAATTCCCCTGCGGTATGAAAGTGGTTGCCGATAAAATTCACCAAAAGAACATGCAGGCAGGACTTTGGCTTGCGCCGTTTGCTGCACAGTATGTGTCTGAGGTTGCTAAGTCGCATCCCGACTGGATTATTCGTCACCAAAACGGCAGACCGGTTCGCTGTGGTTTAAACTGGGGCGGCTTTTATGCATTGGATATTGAAAATCCCGAAGCACGCGAATATATCCGCCATTTCTTCGATGTCGTTTTAAATGACTGGGGCTATGACCTTGTGAAGCTCGATTTCCTCTATGCCGCCGCCATTATCCCGAATCACGGCAAAACCCGCGGGCAGTTGATGTGCGAAGCGATGGACTTTTTGCGTGAATGCGTCGGCGAAAAGCAAATTCTTGGTTGCGGCGTACCGATGATGCCTGCCTTCGGCAAGGTGGATTACTGCCGCATCGGTGCGGATATGGGGCTTTCGTGGCATCGAAGCAATAAGAGCCACCGTGAAGATGTATCCTCCATTAACGCACTTGGAAATTCGATTTTCCGCCGTCAGTTGGACGGCAGAGCCTTCCGCAACGACCCGGATGTCTTTTTGTTGCGTGATAAGAACATGCATTGTAATTTTGAACAGCGCAAAATCATTTCCACCGTCAACAAGCTGTTCGGCAGTGTGCTGTTTATTTCCGATAATGTAGACGCCTACAACCAACTGCAAATGCAGGCACTGCTAAAGGCTTTCCGTAAGGACGATATTGAAATTTTGCGCGCGGAATTCTCCGCCGAACAGCGAAACGCCGTGGAAATCGATTACACCGAAAACGGTGAAAAGAAATTCTTCCGTTTTGATTTGCAGAACGGGAAAGTGCTGTCGGAGATGTAATACCGACAAACATATATAAATACACCCCCGTTGAATAACGGGGGTTGTCTTAAAACTTTTCTTCTGTTAAGCTGTCCTTTCTTTCCGAAAACAATTCCTGTTCCCACCGAGCACCCAATCGAAATGCATATAGAAATAAATCTTCCTGTTCTGCCAAATTAAGTTCTGTTTGCAACGAGCAATACATTTGAAAGTCTTGCAACTGTTTATTATCTAAATCCGAACACAGTTGCGTACGGATTCTCTCTTGTTGATTCAGCAAATTTGTATATGCCTTTTTTTCTGCACTGCAAGCGTAACTGCGGTCTATCGGGCAAATATTACCATAGTAGAAATCCTTTAACACAGACATTCCGTTATTCTCCTTATTTTTTATATCATTCTATCACAAATATTCTCGTTTTTTGTGTTAAAGGTCAGAATATAATAATATATCTTTTACACAATCGTAAGGCAGGCGTGGAAGCCCGCCACTACGCAAAATTTCGTGCGTGCGTAGGGATGATTCACTTGTCACCCGTTTGAATTTGGTGTTTTTACGGAACAACACTAAGGTTGTTCCCTACGATTTACAGGGACGCTTGCGTGTTGCGTCTGTTTTGATTCGATATATATTTACGGAACGGTCAAGACCGTTCCCTGCACGGCGAGAGTTTGTCCCCCGCCCTACCAATTCATAGATACTAAAAGACCGCGAACAGGCGTACTGTTCGCGGTTTTCGTGTTTTTTATAGTAATTTTAATTGCAGTCAAAATTCCACCGATATTTTTGCAAATCCACAAAGCCGTCATCACTGACTTCCACGCCCTCTTGGCGCAGGCGGCGGATTTGCTCATTTTCCCCGCCGAACACAAAGGCGCTCGACACACGCCCCTGCCGATTGACAACGCGGTGGCATTTGATGGTTTCAGGGTCGGGATTTTGATGCAAAGCATACCCCACCACACGTGCAAGGCGTGGGTTGCCTGCCAAAAATGCCACATCGCCGTAGGTGGCAACACAGCCTTTCGGAATTTTGCGGACAATCTCATAAATTTTTTCAAACGTGTTCATCACATCACCGTCAATATTGTACAGCAAAACGGGATAAATTACAAGTTTTCCACACCGTTGCCGACACGGCTGATTTCCGCTTTCGTCTCGACCTGATATTGCACAAAAGGCAAAACCGTTTTCCAATCGGTTATATTTGCCTTGTAAAAACGCGGATGCAAGCGCATAAACCGCATCCCGAAGCAAAACGGGTCAGAGTGCATCTCCGAAAAGCAATACGAAAGGTTTTTATTGAGCAAATCCGTAATATAGATTTCTGCCTGCTTTTGCGTTTCGATAATATAGGCTTCATCCACCGAGAAAGGCTTATCCGTTTTGTTTTCAATCACATCTAAATACAATTTTACTTTTACACGAAAGGAAACCGTACCGTTTTCCACGGTGGGTTTTATATGCGTACTGCACTTTTTAATGCGCAGTACGGTTTCAGACGCAAACGCTTCATTTTTTATGGAAAACACACCGCTTTGCGCCTCATCACTGAGGAGCAACAGCGCTGTAATATCCTCGTCTTTCAGTTCATACCGCATACAGTCCTTATCGAACAAACCGACGGACAGCATTTGAATTTTACTTTCTTCTTCTTCGCCGCTAACACGCAATATCGGCAAAACCGCATCGGCGGTATCCGAGTCCAATGTATTGATTAAGTTGTAAAGCTCGCGGCTGAGAATGTTGGAATTAAACCGCTCCGCCTGCAAAATATCCTCAATACTGTCTGCCGCCAACACACTTTCGCCCATTTTGGCACCGACCAGCTCCTCTGCCGTTGTATCGGAAATCGCTACCAACACCGTGGCGCGGTTTTGCACATTGCGGACGAAATAATCCAAATAGCCGTGCAAACCGCTTTCTGCGGTTTCTCTGCCGAACACAATCAGGCGATTTTGCGAAAGCAACGGCATTTTACCGACCGTTTCGGCGGCATTGGAAACGGCTTCGGCAATCGTTGCGCCCTCTACAGTTAAGGAATTGACGATATCCCCCGGGTTTGCACCGCTGTTGGGATTCCCTGTCATTTCCGTATTGAGCGTTTGCAAGGTTACACGCACACCGCCGTCTTCTTTTCGGTCAATGCCGATTGCCTGCACAATCAATCGATTTTTAAGCTCTCCCGTAGAAAAATCACAGCCTGAGAGCAGCGTACAAAGCAAGAAAATCGGCACAAGAATTTTACTCAGCTTGCGCATTTTGTTTGCCTCCCCTCTTTTTGCGTGCCGCAAACAGAACGATTGCCGGCAAAACTACGGAAAATACCGCAAAAAAAACGGTGCGCTGCCATAAACCGACCGTATAGAAATAATCGGAAAAATTTTTTGCAAACAAAATCTGTACAGCGGCAATCAAAATACCCGAGACAACGATATAGCGGTTTTTCCATTCGGGGCGAAAGGATTTTTGCAAATGCGCGGATACCAGATACAGCAGAAAGCTGATTTTAACAAAGGCGCTTAATATCCAAATCCCCGTTAAAAGTACATCAAACCGCTGAAACACACTGAGCTCCGACAGCACGGCGACGGCATGAATCGGGAAAAGCTGTGTCAACGCAAAATACCCGAGTCCGCCGAACACAAAGAAAAATACAAGCAAAGTGCTACCGAGAAAGGCGGCAAGCCATGCGCCGTATGCTTTTTTCGTATTTCCGCTGACTTGCGGTAGCATGGCAGAAAACATCATAATCTCCGCACTGCGCGTTGCCGCCGCCAATCCTGCCGAAAGGCTCGGCGATACACCGTCATAAAACATTGGGGAGAAATTAATAAAATCAATTTCGTCCGCCATGGCGAACATAATGAACAAAAATACAGCGACGAACAGTCCTAAGGAAATCGCGCCCGTTCTGCCGAGCGCCTCCACGCCCAAAGACGCTGCATAACATGCTGCAACCACACAAATAATGACCAAAAAAGCACTTTGTCGGCTCGGAAAAATTACGGTGCTGACGAACAGTTCTAATCTTGCCAGCGTTTCCAACGCGGTGAACAGAAAGAAAAAGGCATACAAAACCGAAACACATTTTGAAAACACAGGAGAAGCATAGTATGCTATCTCTATCAAATCGTGCTTTGGATACCACCGCATTTGTAAAAACAGCATCACAGAAAACAGTAGGATAAACAACACCGAAAAAACCGCCGCCGGAAAATAATCGGCGTTCCGCATGACTTCGGCACCGAGGGTGGTATAGGTTAGAAGCGTTAAAAGTCTTGAGAGCAATAAGACAGCAAACAACTGCCAAACGCTGATTTTCGGTACACTGCGCATACCTCTGCCTCCTTTCGTTTTATTATTTCTCTAAATTCTGAATTTTTAATTCTCGTTTGCCGAGGTGTTTCCACGAAAGCCGCAACCAAAAGTCTCGTATCAATGCACCGAGATGCATCGGGGCAACGGGTGCGGTAAACGGTGTACCGAAGGACTTGACAGCACACATATTGGTAAGCAAAACGCCGAAACCAAGCACAATGCCGTAAAAGCCCGTCAAACCGCCAATCACCATAAAGGCAAAGCGTAAAATAGATACGGGATAGTAAATTTTTGATACAACGAACGAGCTGATTGCCGTCATTGCCACCACAATGAGCATCGGCGCGGCAATAAGTCCTGCGGAAACCGCCGCGTCGCCGATAACCAGCGCGCCGACAATACTCACCGCGTGCCCGACGGATTTGGGCATTCTGAGCCCCGCTTCGCGCACGATTTCGTAAATAAAATGAATAAAAATCGCTTCCAGCATCACAGGAAACGGTGTAATACTCTCCTGAATTGCCGTATCATAAAGCAGTGCTGTCGGCAAAATCTCCTGATGAAAGGTGCAAACCGCAACATAGAGCCCCGGCAAAAACACACTGACCACAAATGCCAAAAATTTTAAAAGGCGAATAAAGCCGGAATAATACGGACGGTGGTTGTAGTCATCTAAAGACTGAAAATTTTCTAAAAATAGATACGGCACTACCAAGGCAAACGGCGTACCGTCTACCAAAATCACCACCCTGCCCTCTGCCATTTCCGCACAGGCAATGTCCGGGCGTTCCGTTGAGCCAACAGAGGAAAACATAGAGGTGACATCGGACTCTAAAAACGGGCGCAGATACCCCGCCCCCAAAACCACATCCAATTCGGCTTTTTGAAGTCTGTCTTTCACTTCGTGCACGGTGTTCGCATCGGCACGGTCGGAAAAGTAGCAAATGCACACGCGCGTTTTACTGGTAACGCCGACCTCCTGTATCTCAAATTTTGCCACAGGCGAGCGTACACGGCGGCGGATTAAAGCAACATTATCCTTAAAACTCTCCACAAACGCCTCGCGCGCACCGCGCTCCTGTACCTCGGTCTGCGCGTCCTCCACCGAGCGTTTTGGGAACCCCTGTACACCGAACGCCTCACCGACGGTGGCACCGTCAATCAACAGGACGACAACGCCCGAAAGCACCTCTGTTATGGCATCGTCTAAGTTATATATTTCTTTTTGGTCTATTCCGGAAGAAATTTGGTCACGAATATACGCCATTTGTGCAGACGCGTCCTGCGGCATATCGTCGGCAGTCATAATGGGATTGACTACCTGTTGCGTGACAAGCAAATTATCACACATTCCGTCATCCATAATCAAAACCGCTTTGTTTTCGCCGATAGTCGTCTGCTTATATAAAATATCAAAGCTCGAGCCGAGCTTTTCTTTAAAGTAGATAATATTTTTTTCAATATCCGGTTCAATCGGCACGGGCGGTGTGGGCGGATTTGTCTCCCGCACGGTCACGCGCGCAATTTCACGGTTCAGCCAATTTTGCATCAAAATCACCTGTAATATTGTGACCGTTTCTGCAAATGATATACCCGATAATATCCGCGGGAGTTATAGAAATGCTAATCACACTTTTGAGAACGATTATTCTGTATATTTTGGTTTTAATCACCTTTCGCATTCTCGGCAAACGCCAGGTCGGCGAATTACAGCCCGCCGATTTGGTGATTACCCTTTTGCTGTCGGAAATTTTGGTCATTCCGATGCAGGACACGCAAATTCCGCTCATTAACACCTTTATTCCCGTACTTTTGCTGATTGGATTTGAAGTACTGATTTCGGTGTTCAGCATCAAAAGCATTCGTCTGCGCACACTGTTGCAAGGAAACTCCATCATTGTAATTCGTGACGGGAAATTGGACCAAAAGCAATTAAAACTGCTTCGCTTTACGGTGGACGATTTGCTGGAGGCGCTTCGAAAAAAAGATGTATTCGATATTTCCGAGGTGCAATATGCGATTGTAGAAACTGACGGCACGTTAAGTGTATTGTTAAAGCCTGAAGCGCGTGCGCCGAAAGCCGAAGCACTTTCGGCAATCGAGGAGGATAACGGCATTCCCTGTGTAGTCATCAGCGACGGGCACATTTTAGAGTCGGAATTCAAAGAATGCAATATGACAGCGCAAAAGCTGCAGGCACTCCTGCAAAAAAAGAAAATTCAAAAAGAAAATGTCCTGCTGATGACGCTGGACAAAAAAGGCAACATACATTTAATTGAAAGAGAGAAAAACCAATGAAACGCATTGTAATTGCAGTTGTCTGCTTAGTATTGGCAATCGGACTCGCGGTATTCGGTTATATAGATTTAAATCGGATTTCCGACAAAATGCAAGCAGAAGCCCAAACACTGATACAGTCGGTAGAAAGTGAAAATCCTACCGAAACCGCCGCACAGCTTGAAACCTTTTTAAACGACTACGAGCACTACGCCATACGGCTCGGCGCGTATGTCAACCACGGAGAGTTAGACGATGCGGAGCTCTTGGTACGCGGGCTTTCAGACAAGCTGCAAAACGGCAACATAGAAGAATTTACCGAAGATTTGTATGAAATTCAATATCAGTTTGCGCACCTGTCCGGTTCGGAATCGCCGAAATTTCAAAATGTATTTTAAAAACCGCCTTGAGAGTAAACACTCTCAAGGCGGTTGGCATGAAAAGCTATACTGTTTTAATTTTTTTCAAATTCCGCTTTGGCAAGATAGGCTGCACCAAGCATACCAGCCTGATTTTTCATTGCCGCTTTTTTGATTTGCACCTCGCGGCAGCTATGCATGGGGCGCGCATGGATACGGCGCTCGATTTCGCCGATGATATAATCTTCATTCATAATACCGCCGCCGAGAATAATGCAAGGCGGATTGAAAATGAAAATCAAAGTAATCAGCCCGCCGACAATTTCCTCTATCCAATTATCAATGATAGCACGGATTGTGACATTGCTGAAATTCTCCGGTTCAAAAATCTCACGACCGGTGAGCACTTTTCCGGTTTCCTCACGCACAGCGTTCACAAGCGCGCGGGTGGAAGCATACATTTCATAACAGCCGTTATTGCCGCAAGTGCATTTTTTACCGCCTGTATGCGTAACAATATGCCCAAACTCTCCCGCTGAAAAATATTCGCCGGTATAAATCTTATTGTTAATCCACATCGCACCGCCGACGCCCGTGCCGTATGTCAAACACAAAAAGTCACGATATCCTTTGCCCGCACCAAAAACCGCTTCCGCAGTCGCGGCAGCATTGACATCGTTTTCTACCTTGACGGACAAATTGTATTTTTTCTGAATGGTTTTTTTGATTTCAATTCCCGTATAATTGGGAATATTCTCGCTTGCAAAAATAATTTTGCCAAGCTCGCTGTTGACCTGCCCCGCCGTGCTGATACCGACGCAGTCCACACGGTCGGCAAATTCGCCGACAAAGGTCATAATTTTGTGCATCAAATGCGGTCCGCCTAAGCTCGCCTCGGTCGGCACTTCAAAGGACTGCTCAATGGTAAAATCCTCGTTGACAACGCCGTATTTGATAGCAGTACCGCCAATATCAATGGCTAAAATTTTCATGGTCGGCTCTCCTTATTTTTGTAATTTTTCGGAAAGTGCACAAAGTTTTTTCAGTCGGTAATTGACACCCGAGCGCGACATCGGCGGCTGCATTTCCTCCCCGATTTGCTGCAAGGAATAATCCGGGTTTTGCAGGCGCAGCGCAGCGATTTGCTGATATTCTTCAGGCAGAGTTAAGAAAACAGCGGTATTTTGCAGTTTTTCAATCATTTCAATCTGCTGTACAGCCGCATTGACGGTTTTGTTGAGATTGGCGCTTTCGAAATTCAGGCGGCGATTTACATTATTGCGAATATCCTTATAGACAATCACATCAATGAATTCCATTACAAACCGCGACGCACCCATAATTCCCAATAGATTTTGAATTTCCTCGGTCTTTTTAAAATACAGCACATATAAGCCACCACGGCGCACTGCTTTCGGCGAAAAATCGTTGTTTTCAAGGAATTTTTGCAAATCCTGGCTCAAATTGTAATGCGGTACAACAAATTCCAAATGGTAGTTTTTTTCGGGCGAATTGATGGTACCGCACGCAAGGAATGCCCCGCGCAAAAATGCCCCGACACAGCAGTCGTCCGTAATATTTGCCCAATTTAATCGCCGCACGCGCTCCGTTCCGTTACAGCCGAATGCATTTAAAATTCGTAATCGGTCCTGTTCGCTGTCGACAGAAACCTTATATTTTTTTGCAGAGGGCTTTTGCAGCTCCAACGAGTGCAGACACAGCCGTTCGGCAAGATACGCATATTTCTCGGCAACAGCTTTATTTTCTGTGGAAATAGAAAGCTCCTTGCCGGAAAAGGCACGCCCGAACAGCATCAGCCCATAGCTTTCTGCCAAAAGACAGCATGGGTTTTCGGGCTCAATATGTAATAATTCCTCTTTTAATTCGGAAGAAAATGACATTGTCTGTTACCTGTTCATATCACGATGAAAAACACTGCTGTACGCACCGTTTTCCAACAAATGCTTGTTAATCAGCTCCGCAAACACCACCGAACGGTGCTTGCCGCCCGTACAGCCGACGGCAATCGTCAACTGGCTTTTGCCCTCACTGCGGTACAGCGGCAAAAGGTAATCGAGCAAATCCAACAGTTTCGTTTTTAAGCCCTGTGCCTGGTCAAATTTCATTACAAATTTACGGACTTCTTCGTCAAGTCCCGTATGGCTTTTGAGTTCCGGCACATAAAACGGATTCGGCAGACACCGCACATCAAACACCAAATCCGCCTCTTTCGGCGCGCCGTATTTAAAGCCGAAAGAAATGCAGTAGACCTTCATCGCCTTCGTCGCGTCGTCCAAAAACAGGTTTGCCACACGTTCTTTAAACTGCGAGCTTTTTACTTGGGAAGTATCAATGATATAATCGGCTCGCTGACGTGCGGGCAGTAAAAATTCACGTTCCTTATTGATGGCTTCGGCAATCGATGGCGAGTCAAACATATCGGCAAGCGGGTGCTTTCGACGCGTCTCCTGATAGCGGCGCATAATCACATCATTGTCCGCATCGATAAAGAGGATTTTATATTTGACATTCATATTTTCCAAATCGCCCAACACATTAAACAGCGAAGAAAACGATGCGCCAAGACGAATATCCGCCACCACGGCAACGCGGTCGCGTTTTTCATTGGATTTTAAAATCAGTTCCGCAAAGGTCGGAATAAGCTCGGGCGGCATATTATCCACACAAAAATAACCGATATCTTCCAACGCGTCCACTGCGGCGGATTTGCCCGCACCCGAAAGTCCTGTTACAATTACCAATTCCATCGTTACACTTCTCCGATTACTTCAACTTCCGTTTGTAGATGCACGCCTTTTTCGCGCAAAACGGTTTCCTGAATATGGCGAATCAGCGCCAAAATATCTGCCGTTGTTGCACCACCCTTGTTAATCACAAAGCCTGCATGCTTTTCACTGACCTGCGCCCCGCCGATAGAATAGCCTTTTAAGCCGCATTCCTCAATCAGCGCACCTGCGAAATACCCCTCGGGTCGCTTAAAGGTACTGCCTGCACTTGGGTATTCCAGCGGCTGTTTTGCCACGCGGCGCGCCATTTTGTCGTCCATAGCGGCTTTAATAGCAGCAGGGTCACCGGGCGATAACTGCAAATACAGCGCGGTAATACAATAATTTTTCCCTGCATACACGCTTCTGCGGTAACCGAGCTGCAAATCCGTACCCGAAAAGCTGCCGACCGTGCCGTCAGGCGCGATATGCGTACATTTTGTCAGCACATCTTTCATCTCTCCGCCGTAAGCGCCCGCGTTCATATATGCCGCGCCCCCCGCAGAGCCGGGAATCCCGTAAGCAAACTCCAGCCCCGAAAGGCTGTGTTTATAGGCAAAATTGCAAAGTGCCGTAAGCGGCGCACCCGCTGCACAGCAGATTTGCCCGTCGCCGAGATAGGTGATTTCGGACATCGGCGCCGCAAGGCGCAAAACTGCCCCGCGCACACCTTTGTCGGACACCAGCAGATTACTGCCGTTCCCGATGACAAAATACGGCACATCACTTGCATTGCAAGCTCGTATCAGTTCCGACAGCGCCTCTGTGCTGTTCGGCAAAAGGAGTAAATCGGCATTGCCGCCCGTTTGAAAGCTGGTCACCTTAGAAAGCGGAAAATCCCTGAAATATTCGGTTTGAAAGCGGTCTGCCGCCGCCAGTATCTTCTCGAACAAACGAAAATCCTCCGATGCTTATTCGTCTAACAGCGCCGCGCCGATAACACCCGCGTCGTTGCCCAAAACGGCAGAACAAATTTGGGTTTGCTTGCCGCAGTGAATGCTGTACCGCTCTTTTTCCACATAGGTACGAAGCGGCGCAAGCAACGGCTCACCCTCACAGCCGATACCGCCGCCGATGCAAAGCACATCGGGTTGGAAAATATTGACCACATTGGTAACGCCTGCCGCAAGATAGCGGATATAGGCGTCTACCACCTGTTTTGCGGCGGTGTCACCTTTCCGCATACCGTCAAACGCCGTTCTGCCGTTGACCTTAGATATGTCGCCGTCTACGACCTCCCACATTAAGGAAGCCTTGTTTTCCTCCATCGCCGCTTTGGTTTGACGCACCAAAGCCGTGGCGGAAGAATACGCTTCCCAACAGCCCTTTCTGCCGCAGGTGCACGGCTCGCCGTCCACCACAATTACGCTATGCCCCATTTCGCCTGCGGCATCGTTACAGCCGTTGACGATTTTTCCATTGACAATGATACCGCTGCCAACGCCTGTACCCAAAGTAATGGCAACAAAGTTTTCCACATTGCCGCCTGCACCTGCAACCGCTTCGCCGAGCGCGGCACAGTTGGCATCGTTTTCAATAAAAATCGGCTTATCAAAATATTTTTGCAATATATCTCGTGCCGGAACCTTATCGAAGCCCAAATTATTGGCATATTCGATAATGCCCATCCGTTTATTGACAGAGCCGGGTGTACCGATACCGATAGACTTCACCTCATCTAAAGTAATGCCCGCCGTTTTGACCGCTTCGTTTACCGCAGCGGCAATATCCGCCAAAATCTCCCCTGCCGGGCGCGGACAAGCGGTTTTGCGCTTTGCCTTTGCCACGATTTTATAAAATTCATCTACAACACCTGCGACGATATTCGTACCGCCTAAGTCCACACCGATTCTATACATATGCGTTTCCTCCGTTTATAAGCACTTAATAATTTTGCCAGATTTCCAATTCTTCCTCTGCGGCTTCCTCGCCCTCATCCATACCGAGTTGGTGGAGAAGCTCGCGTGCGGCATTGTAACCCATTTTTTTCTGACGGTTATTCATCGCCGCGACCTCAATGATAATGGCTAAGTTTCGCCCGGGTTTTACAGGCACAACCGTCATCGGCACTTTTACGCCCATAATACTGATATAATCGTTATCAAGCCCCATACGGTCATACACCTTATTTGCGTCCCACGGCTCAAGCTGGACAACCATATTGATTTTCTCGGTTAACTTTACGGCGCCCATACCGAAAATACGGCGCGCATTGATAATACCGATACCGCGCAATTCAATAAAGTGACGGATATTGTCCGGTGCGGAACCGACAAGCGTTTTATTCGACACCCTGCGGATTTCCACCGCATCGTCAGCAATCAATCGGTGCCCGCGCTTAATCAACTCTACAGCTGTTTCGCTTTTCCCGACGCCGCTGTCGCCGACAATCAGCACGCCCTCGCCGTAAACTTCTACCAAAACACCGTGGCGGGTAATCCGCTCGGCAAGCTCGGTATTCAAAAAGTAAATCAGCGCGGACATACAGCCTGAGGTTGATTCCTCCGTACGAAGCAGGGGGACTTTGTATTTTTCCACCAAGGCGCGTAAAATTTCCGGACACTCCAAATTACGGGTAATTAAAATCAAAGGTGGTTTGCGGCAGGTCAGCCGTTCCAAGCCCTGCGCCTGCTGTTCGGCGCTTAACGTTTTTAAAAACTCCAGCTCTGAAAGCCCTAAAATCTGCACACGCGCAGGGTCAAAATAATCGTCTCGCCCCGCAAGCAAAAGCCCCGGTCGGTTGACATCTTGCGACGTGACAGACAGCTCGGAAGCGTCCGTAGGCATATACAGAATTTCAAAGGAAAACTCCTTCAGAATTTTTTCCAAGGATACCGAATAGTCGGAAGCCATTCCGGTTCCCTCCTCTTTTAATATTCTCTTGTATTATAAACGAAAAGCATCCACTTTCCAATAGGTTTTTGGAAATTTCTTTGGATTTTCCGCAGGAATTTTTGTTTCGTTCCGAGAAAAGGCTTTTGTATAAGCAGACAGGAAGTTGCCATACTACTACGGGTGAAGAAAATGGTCACAGTTGTATTCCCCGGAGCGGAGAATAAAGCGTGCGCCAAAGCTGTTTGCGCAATTTTGGAACGTTTCGGCGGTGCAATCTTTGCCGACGAAACGGAAATTTCGGATTTTGCGCCGGTCGCATCGGTGTTTTTTGTCTACAACGGGGAACGCACGAAAACCGTGCCGAAAAAGATGTCAGTTTTGCTGATTACAGATAAAAACAGCGAAAATATACAATTTGATTGTACCCCGTTTGCCTATCGAATTCTCGATGCGGACACCGTTTTAAAAAGCGTACCGAACAGCATAACCGTAGGCATGGGCAAGGACAGCGATATCAGTGTTTCCAGCATTGAGGACACGCATCTGCAAATCTGTATCCAGCGCCCGTTGAAAACCTTTTCGGGTAAAGAAGTTTTACCGTGTGAATTCTCGGTTTCCTACTCCGAAAAGCAAGACATAAAAACTATTTTATTTGCGTTTACTGTTTTACTGCTCTGCGACAAAGCGGACACGGAAAAACTGACAATACAGCTATCATCATAGATGCAAAAAACCGCTGTGCATACGCACAGCGGTTTTAATGTTTTAAACTGTTAATAGCCACGTGCACCGTCTAAGGACTCGTCGTCCTCAATCCACTTTTGCACATGGATAATTCTGTAATCATCCTTGGTGTCGCGGATAATCACATGCTGTATGCCCGCATTGATAATCAGGCGTTTGCACATAGAACAACTGCTTGCATTCTCCACATAATCGCCCGTATCGCATTCAATGCCGACCAAATACAGCGTACTGCCGAGCATTTTATCGCGTGAGGTGCTGATAATGGCATTCGCCTCTGCATGGACACTGCGGCATAACTCATAGCGTTCGCCGCGCGGCACATTAAGTCGCTGGCGCACACAGTAATTTAAATCCGAGCAGTTTTTTCTGCCGCGGGGCGCGCCGGTATAGCCTGTGGAAATGACCTCATCGTTCTGCACCAAAACTGCGCCGAAATGCCGCCGCAGGCAGGTGCTTCTTTGCGAAACCATTTCTGCCAAATCCAAATAATAGTTAATTTTGTCGCGTCGTTCCATATGCACACTCCCAAAATCCGTTTTATGCTTTTTGCGCCGAAGGCGCTTGCCACCAAATAATTTCGCCGTTTTCACGGGTTTTCGGCACATCGATAAGCCGCTGATTTTCACTGCCGCGGAATTGCAGGGAAATATTACGCTTTTCCTCGACAAATTCGCCGTCCACAAGCACATCGATAAGCGACAGCATTTCGTCCGTCACTGCACAGCGTGCACGGCTTTCACCCGTTAATTCCTCATAGGTATAGCCGGAAAACGCCCAAACCGTTTTTTGCGGTAATTCACAGCGCACACGGCGTAAAAGCTTTACAAGCTCTGCCTGATTTTGCGGCTCAAACGGCTCGCCGCCGAGTAAGGTCAGCCCGTCAATGAAATCGGGGCGCAAAGCGTCAATAATCTCATTTTCCGTATCTTCGGTATAGTCCTGCCCATAGTGAAAATCCCAGGTTTCGGGCTGAAAACAGCCTTTGCAATGGTGCGTACAGCCCGAAACGAACAGCACCACGCGTACCCCGATGCCGTTGGCAATATCCCGTTTTTTTATCGCTCCGTAACGCATTACAGATGCAACACTCTTTCTTTAATTTCCTGTGTTCTGCCCTGATTCCAGAACTGCGAGCCGATATAGCCGCAGGTACGGCGCGCGACATTCATTTTATCTTGGTCCTTATTGCCGCAGTTGGGGCAAACCCAAACGAGTTTGCCGTCTTCTTCGGCAATTTGGATTTCACCGTCATAGCCGCAGACTTGGCAATAGTCGCTCTTGGTGTTGAGTTCGGCATACATAATATTGTCATAAATGAACTTGATGACTTCCAACACCGCAGGGATATTTTGCTGCATATTCGGCACTTCGACATAGGAAATCGCACCGCCGGGCGAAAGGGCTTGGAATTTGGATTCCAACGCCAATTTCTCAAACGCGTCAATCGGCTCGGTCACATGGACATGGTAGGAATTGGTGATATAGTTTTTGTCCGTCACACCCTCGATAACGCCGAAGCGTTTTTGCAGACTCTTTGCGAATTTATAGGTGGTGGATTCCAGCGGCGTACCGTACAAAGAGTAGTGGATATTTTCGGCGTTTCTCCACTTCAAGCAAGCGTCATTGAGCGCCTGCATCACACGAAGCCCAAATTCCTCACCTGCCGGTTCTGTGAGTTTCTTACCGGTAACTTCATAGACACATTCCCAAAGCCCCGCATAGCCAAGTGACAGCGTGGAATAGCCGCCGTGAAGCAGTTTGTCAATCGTTTCGCCCTTTTTGAGTCTCGCAAGCGCCCCGTACTGCCACAAAATCGGTGCCGCGTCAGACAGCGTACCCTCCAGTCTCTCGTGGCGGCACTGCAACGCTCTATGGCAAAGCTCCAGTCTCTCGTCAAGGACTTCCCAGAATTTCTTTTCATCTCTGGTTTCACGGCACGCGGTGCAAGCGACATCGACCAAATTGATGGTGACAACGCCTTGATTGAAGCGTCCGTAATACTTCGGCTTGCCGTTTTCATCGACATATGGCGTTAAGAAGCTGCGGCAACCCATGCAGGTATAGCAGTTGCCGTTGCCGTTTTCATCGATTTTGAGCTGCAACATAATTTTTTCGGAAATATAGTCAGGCACCATACGCTTTGCAGTGCATTTTGCCGCAAGCTCGGTCAAATACCAATACTCAGAGTCCTCGTGAATATTGTCCTCTTCCAAAACATAAATCAGTTTCGGGAATGCAGGCGTTACCCACACGCCGACCTCATTTTTTGTACCGATGATGCGCTGACGCAAGACTTCTTCAATGATAATGGCAAGGTCTTTCTTTTCCTGCTCGTTTTTCGCCTCGTTCAGATACATAAACACCGTGACAAACGGCGCCTGCCCGTTGGTGGTGAGAAGCGTAACAACCTGATACTGAATGGTTTGCACGCCGCGTTTGATTTCTTCGCGGACGCGCTTTTCGACCAATTTATCAACCTGTTCGGGGGTGGCATCAATGCCGAAGTTCTGCATTTCCTCGGACAGCTCGCGGCGAATTTTTTCACGCGAAATCTGCACGAACGGTGCCAAATGCGTTAAGGAAATGGACTGCCCGCCGTACTGGTTGGACGCGACCTGCGCGATAATTTGTGTAGCGATATTGCACGCCGTAGAGAAAGAGTGGGGCTTTTCAATCATGGTATCGGAAATGACTGTACCGTTTTGGAGCATATCCTCCAAATTGACCAAATCACAGTTATGCATATGCTGTGCGAAATAGTCGGCATCATGGAAATGGATAATCCCCTCTTCATGCGCTTTGACAATATCCTCAGGCAACAAAATACGCTTGGTCAAGTCTTTGCTGACCTCGCCCGCCATATAGTCGCGCTGGACGGAGTTCACCGTCGGGTTTTTGTTGGAGTTTTCCTGCTTGACTTCCTCATTGTTGCACTCAATCAGCGACAGAATTTGATTGTCGGTGGTGTTGGCAACACGCGCCAAGTTACGCGTAAAGCGATAACGAATATACCGTTTTGCCGTTTCGGGCGCACCCTGCAAAATGATGTGGGTTTCGACAAGCTCCTGCACTTCTTCCACGGTAAGTGCTCTGCCGATTTCGTTGATATAATCTTCAATCACCAAAGATATGTAATCAATTTGGCGGTCGGTCAGTTCCTTTTTGCCGTCGGTTTCGTTATTCGCCTTGGCAATCGCGTTTTTGATTTTTTGGCGGTCGAAGGTTTCTTCCGACCCGTTTCGTTTGATGATTTTCATATTTTCTCTCTCCGTCTTTCACAAGATGTTTTTTCAATGCCCCACTATTCTACTACATCTTGTGTCAGAATGCAAGAGGGAAAATACAAGATATGGGAATTTTTTTTGATTTTTTCCTTTCAAAACGCCATATATTGTGATTCATAGCACATTTACCGTATGAAATGCACAAAAAGCAAAATAAAAATTTGTAAGCATTGCCGATTTTAAAATTGGGGCTTGACAAAGGAAAAAGCAGCCGCAACGAATGCGGCTGCCGAAAACAGAAAGTTTAATCTAAGAAATCCTTTAATTTTTTACTACGGCTGGGGTGGCGCAATTTGCGAAGGGCTTTCGCCTCAATTTGGCGAATACGCTCACGCGTGACGCCGAATTCGCTGCCGACCTCCTCTAAAGTGCGAGGGTGCCCATCCTCCAAGCCGAAACGCAGAGAAAGCACTTTCGCCTCGCGCAAGGTTAGGGTCTTTAAGACCTCATTGAGCTGTTCTTTCAACAACATCATCGATGCCGCATCGGCGGGCGCTAATGCATCGTTGTCGGGGATAAAGTCGCCCAAGTGGCTGTCCTCCTCCTCACCGATGGGGGTTTCTAAGGACACAGGCTCTTGGGAAACGCGCTGAATTTCGCGCACCTTTTCGACAGGCATATCGAGCACCTCAGCGATTTCCTCCGCCGTCGGGTCACGCCCGTTTTTGTGGAGCAGCTGGCTGTTGGTCTTTTTCACCTTGTTGATGGTTTCCACCATATGCACGGGGATACGAATGGTGCGCGCTTGGTCGGCAATCGCGCGGGTAATGGCTTGACGAATCCACCAAGTGGCATATGTGGAGAACTTAAAGCCTTTGGTATAGTCAAACTTATCCACGGCTTTGATAAGTCCCAAATTGCCCTCCTGAATCAAATCCAAGAACTGCATACCGCGCCCGACATAGCGTTTTGCAATGCTGACAACCAAACGCAGGTTTGCCTCCGCAAGGCGCTGTTTTGCCTGCTGGTCGTTGTTGCCGATACGAATGGCAAGCTCGATTTCCTCTTCAGGTGTTAACAGCGGCACGCGCCCGATTTCTTTCAAATATACCTTGACGGGGTCGTCCATTGCCGCGTTGCGGTTATCTGCCTGCGCGGCGGCTGCCTCCTGCCCTTTCGGCAGCTCCGAATCGAAATCCAAATCCTCCAGCAAAGTATCGCTCATATCGTCGATGATTTCGATATTTTGCTGTTCAATGGTTTCGTACAGCTTGTCCAGTTCGTCCATGTCGAAATCCATTTCAAGGATAACGGTATCGATTTCCTGGGTGGTCAGTTTGCCTGCCGCTTTACCTTTTTCCAAAAGCGCCGCAACAGAACTTTTTTTGTCCGTATTTTCCATACTATCTCCTTCACACATATGTAAAATATTTACAAATTTTGAAACAGTTTTAGAAAGTCCGCATCGGAAAGCTCGGCAGGCGAAGCGCGCACAACCTTATTTTTTTCCTCTGCAATGACTTTTATACAATCGCGGCATTCCGAAAGTGTATCGGCAAGCTGCGGAATCAGGGTTTGTATATGCGCGATTGCACCCAATTCCTCCCCGCGGAAATCTGCGTTCCAAGCAGAAGGCGAAAAATCCACGCCCCGTTCGATACTCGAAACAATGCTTTCAAACACGCGACGGTTAAACGCGGTCACAAAATCGGCGGGCGAAATTTCCGCTTGCAAGGTCTTGTAAAATTCCGGATTGTGTATAAGCGATGCGCACAGCATTTCCTCCGCTTTTGCGGCGCGCAAATGCTTTTCGCGTTCGGGATTTGCCGTATTCACTATCTTTTCGGCGGTACGCTCGTTTTCCAACGCCGTTTGCAGTGCACGATTCTTCTGCCGACGCGTATTGCTGCTGTATAAATTCTTGGTTTGCAACAAAATCGCTTCTTTTGCCACGCCGAGTTCTTCACTAAGGCGCGTGGCATAAATATCCAGTTGCGTGGGATTTTTGAGCGTTGCCAAAACTGCGCAAGCCGCCTCCAAAAAACGGGTTTTTCCGTCGGGCGTAGAAACATCTAACCCGTCACGCGCGCGCAAAATGCGGTATTCCACATCGTTTGCCGCACCCTCTAAAAGAGACTTAAAGCGCTCAGCGCCGAACTTTTTAATAATTTCATCGGGGTCTTTTCCGCCTTGCATACGAATGACCTTGACGCGAAGCGTGGTTTTGGAAAACAGCGCAAGCGCCTTACGCGCCGCCTTTTGCCCCGCCTCATCGTTGTCATAGCAAAGGTAAATTTCGCTTGCATACCGTGACAAAAGCGCAGCTTGCTGTTCGGTGAGCGCCGTTCCCAAGCCCGCCACGGCATTGTCAAAGCCCGCCTGGTGCAGAGAAATCACATCCATATTCCCCTCGCACAAAATCAGCGCGTCAGTATTGCTCTTTTTGGCGAAATTCAGTGCAAAGATATTTTCGCCTTTTTTGTATATCAGCGTATCGCTGGTGTTGACATATTTCCGCTGTGCGTCGGCGGTGACAGCTCTGCCGCTGAACGCCAACACATTGCCGCGCAAATCAATCACGGGGAACATCACACGCTCGACAAATGCGTCGTAATAGTGCTTTTTCTCATTTTTAACGCTCATACGAAGCAAATTCGCTTCATACAGCTCCAAATCCGAAAAGCCTTGTGCGTGCATATGGTTGCGAAGCGCGTCCCAGCTTTTCGGGGCAAAGCCTAAACCGAATTTGCGAATGGTTGTGTCGGTCAACCCACGGTCATGGAGATACTGTAAGCCCTGTGCGCCAGCTTCGCTATATAAAACGCTATGGAAAAAGTGTGCCGCCAAACGATTCGCCTCATACATACGGCGGCGTTTTTCGTATAAATCGGAATTATAATTGTCCTGTGGGACGGCAAGCCCGACCTTGTCGGCAAGATAGCGAACCGCCTCGGCATAATCTAAATTTTCAATGTTCTTAATAAATGTAACCGCATCGCCGCCGCTGCCGCAACCGAAGCAATAATAGGATTGCGTTTCGGGGTAAACCGTAAAAGACGGTGTTTTTTCATTGTGAAACGGGCACAGCCCCGTTAAAAGACGACCGCGGCGCTTCAAGGCTACATACGGCGAAATCGTACTTTCAATATCGGCGCGGGAACGCAGTTCCTGCAAAAAAGCTTCATCAAACGCCAACCGAGGTCACCTCACTTTTCAAAACGGCAAGCATCTTAATATAAGCCCTTTTCAATCCAGGCTTTCGGAATAAAAATCTGATGGTACACGCTTAACACATAGCTGTCGGACATACCGGTCACATAGTCGCACGCGGCGCGCTCGGCGCCCTCGGAAATGACCGTCTGCCAAAAGGAGGACGGCAATTCGTTCGGGTGCTCGACGTAATAGCTGTACAGGCTTTTAATGAGCGCTTCGGCTTTGCTTTCCTCCCCTTTGCAAACGGGATTGGTATAGACACTTTTAAACATAAAGCGGTTGAGCTCTGAAAACGCCTCGGCAACTTCGAGCGAAAGCGTAATATCCTGTGTGCTGTTTTCAATGACGGAATGCACCAGCGTGTTAATGCGTTTGGACTTTGTGTCGCCCAAGGTTTCGCGGACATCTAACGGAATATCCGACTCTCGCATCACGCCCGCACGGACAGCGTCATCAATGTCATGATTGAGATAGGCGATTTTATCCGCAATTTTGACAATTCTACCCTCCAAGGTATCGGCTTCCTTGCCGCAGGTATGGCAAACAATGCCGTCGCGCACCTCATAGGTTAAATTTAAGCCCTTGCCGCCGTTTTCGAGCTTGTCCACCACGCGGAGACTTTGGTCATAATGGCGAAAGCCGCCGGGGAATACCTCATCAAGCGCCCTCTCGCCCGCGTGGCCGAACGGCGTATGCCCCAAATCGTGACCGAGGGCTATCGCTTCGGTCAAATCCTCATTCAAACGCATCGAACGCGCAATGGTGCGCGCAATTTGCGACACCTCCAAGGTATGCGTTAAGCGCGTGCGGTAATGGTCGCCCTCGGGCGACAAAAACACCTGCGTTTTGTGTTTTAAGCGACGAAAGGCATTGCAATGCAAAATACGGTCGCGGTCGCGCTGAAAGGGGGTACGCAAATCGCACGCTTCCTCGGGGCGTTCTCTGCCCTTAGTATTTTCGGACAAGCACGCCAAAGGAGAAAGCGTTTCTTTTTCAATTTTCATAGTGGTTTCGCGTACACTTTCGCCCACCGTTTTCACCGCCTTTATTTATTTATACGCATAAATTTCAGGTTTCCCTTTATTTTTCGGCAAATTTCTCGCCGATTTTTTGCGGTGTCACCTGCCCGCCTGAAAAATCAAAGATTTTCGCACAAAAATCCGCTTCCAAAGCGCTGTCAATACTGAGCGTTACACATACTTTGTCGGAAAAATCGGTATCCACAATTTTTGCCGCGGTTTTTTCGAGGTACGGCAGGAGTTTTGCGTAAAACGGGTACTCCGCTTCCACCGCTATAATGGAGCATAGTCCCATGGTGATGATTTCGCCCGCCGCAAGCGCCAAATGCGCGGCGTGGGAATACGCGCGCACAAGCCCCCCGCCGCCGAGCAGTATCCCGCCGAAATAGCGCGTGACGACAACGGCAACATCGGTCACACCCGATTTTTCGAGTACATCTAAGGTCGGCACACCCGCCGTGCCCTGTGGCTCGCCGTCATCGGAATACCGTTTGACATTGCCATCACGCAGAATATAGGCGTAGACATTGTGTTTTGCGTCCCAATGCTTTTTTTGGATTTCCGTAATAAACGCGTTTGCCTCGTCAACCGTTGTAACGGGGCGCACATAGCCGATAAAACGCGAGCGTTTCTCGGTGAATTCGTCGCTTGCGCTGTGTTTGACGGTTTTATACTCCAAAGTCTACACCTCTTTTCAAAAACAATTATACACAAAAAAAGCGGCACAAACCGTACCGCTTTTTGCTTTGCAAACTTATTTTGCGTTGATGTTGAATCTCTTGTTGAAACGGTCTACACGCCCGCCGGTGTCAACCAACTTCTGTTTGCCGGTGAAGAACGGATGGCAGTTGGAGCAAATATCCACACGCAAGTTTTCTTTGGTGGAGCGGGTTTCGAACTCAGCGCCGCAAGCGCATTTAACGGTAGTCGTTTTGTATTCGGGATGAATTCCCTGTTTCATTGTCATTCACCTCTTTCGGTATCCTTTATAACAGCGTTAGCAATTTTAACACATCGCAGGTAAAAATGCAAGTCTTTTTTTCAAATCCGCGTTAAATATTTACCGAAACCGTCCTTTTAAGTGTAAACGAATACAAAAGCGTTTCTTTCACGGGCAGGCAGAAGAGCTCTTCTGCGGCGCGTTTATAAACGGAAAGCTGTTTTATATACCGTTCGGCAAGCTCTTGTGCTGTTTTTACACGGTCAGTTTTATAATCGACCACAACAATCTCGCCGTTTTCTATAAAGGCGCAGTCGATAATTCCCTGCACCGTAATTTGCTCATCGGAAAACTCGTTACCGAGCGTGGGCACAACTTCGTTTGCGGGGAACAGTACCGTGAATTTTTGCTCACGGTACACGCGTTCGGCGTTTTGCAGACGCGCAAGAAAATCGGAATGTAAAAAGGCGTGTAAGGCTTCACGGTCAAGTACATCACATTCTTCTTCGCGCAAAAATCCTGTATGTTGTAATCGCAAAATTTCCGATTCTAAATCGTCTTTAGCGTTTTGAAAATCACAAACCTCCGCAAAACGGTGTGTTGCCGTACCGCGTTCGGCGGGGGTTAAGCCGCTTTTCCCGAGGAATGCAGGTTCAGCAGCGGCAAAATAGGTGAAGCCGTGTTCCGCTTCATTCAGCGCGGACGCCGAAACCTTTCCCGGACAAACTGCCAGCGGCATGTCGCGGTATTGGAACTGCACACGGCGGTCAATTTCCGCAAAAAGGGCTTCATCGGGCTTTACTGTTTCTGTGGGTTCACTTTCAACAACCGTCTCGGGCGGCGTTTCTTCATTCGGCAAAAGGACTTTTAAATCAAATCCGCCGACCGTATTCTCGCGCGTGCCGACATCAGCGGCTTCCCGCAAAAATGCCGCCTGTGGATGCTGCATACAAGCAGCCGAAATCCAGTCCAAATAACAAGACGCTTCCCGCACATAAACAGCGGGTACACCCGTTTCCCCGAGCACGGCGAGTGCAGACTTTTTGAGGATTCCGTCGGTGGTGCGCTGTCCGTTGCCGCCGCCGACAAAAATCAGCTTTTCTTTGGCACGCGTAAGCGCAACATACAGCACACGCAATTCCTCTGCCTGCGCGGACGCGCCGATAGCAAGCTTTGTCCCGATATACGGCACGCTTTCAAAGGTGCGACGGTTTTCGCGGTCGTAAATTTTCAGCCCCAGCAAAAGGTCGGGGTGTATCAGCATTTTTTTTATTTGGTCTTGTCGGTTAAACGGTGCGCCGCATTTTGCCAAAATCACCACAGGGAATTCTAAGCCCTTGCTTTTGTGAATCGTCATAATACGCACCACATCGGCGTATTCCGAAACACCTGTTGCCGCCTCGACATTTTCCTCGTTTTCACGCAGTTTCTCAAGATACCGCAAAAAGCCCGACAGACTGTTTTTGCCGATTTCTCCGTATTCCTCGGCATAGCGCAGCAACAACAGTAAATTCAGTTTTCGGTTTTCTCCGCCCGCCATGGCGCCGGCAATCGCTTCAAAGCCCGTATAGGCATAAATGCTTCGAAGCAATGCGGCGGGTGTTTGCACGGTGCTCAGCCGTTTGAGTGCCTCATAATCTGCTAAAAACGCGCGGCATTTGGGACTTTGGAACGCACGCAACCGTCGAAACAGCACAGTTTCATGCGAATGCAAGTTGATTTGCGCCAGTTCGTCGGGCGTAAAGCCCCAAATCGGCGACAGCAGACAGGCGCACAGCGGGACATCTAACAGTGGATTGTTGAGAATTTCCAACAGCGACACCATCACACGGATTTCCCGCATGGAGAAAAATCCACCTTTTTTCTGATAAAACGCGGGCACACCAACCCTTTCGAGTGCCTCCAAATACCGATTGCCGTTGGTTAAAGAACGCATTAAAATACAAATATCGCGCGGACGCACGCGGCGGCGTTCGCCGTTTTTATCGGTTACGAGCATTTCGGAGTCCAATATTTTGCGGACAGTTTCCGCAATGTGCTGACATTCCGGGAAGCTGCCGTTTTCCTCCTGTGCCGTGGTATGCAGCAGATGCAGTTCGACGCTTTCGTCCTCTGCGGCATCGAACGCTGCAGCGGGATTGAGACGCTCGGAACGCAAATAGTCAATGCCGCAGGTGTCTTCCGTCATCAACTGCCCAAACAGATAGTTAATCCCCTCAGCAACATTTTTGCGGGAACGGAAGTTTTTATCCAAGGTGATACGTGCCGGATAGATTTTGCCATTAAAATCGGCATACTGCGCACGGCGGCGCATAAAGATTTCAGGCATGGCGAGACGAAAGCCGTATATGCTTTGTTTGACATCGCCGACGGTGAACAAATTCCGTTCTTCCCGTGAAATTGCTGAAAAGAGCATATCCTGCGCTTCGTTGGTGTCCTGATATTCGTCCAGCAGGATTTCCTCGTATTTTTCGGACAGCTCCACAGCAAGCGGTGTGCGTACAACCGTACCGTCCGCTTGGCGCTGCGTCAAAAGCGAAAGCGCCATATGAGAAATATCGTTGAAATCAAAGGCATTTCCCGCGCGCTTCTTTTCGAGTAGCTTTTCGGAAAATGCTGCCGCGGTTTCGCAAAGCAAAGCCACAATCGGCTGTAAATACTGCATATCCTGTTTGTGCTCAGCGGTGGTGGCAGGCAGATATTTCGGTAAGCCTTGCAGGGATTTTTTCGCCTTATCGCGCATTGCCGTCACTGCTGTTTTTACCGCACTGCCACTATATGCGCGCGGCGCGGCGGACAGCCTTGCGGGGGCATAATCTTCTATCAGTGCTTTGGCGGTGTTCCAATCGTTTTGCGAAAGTGCGTCTCCAATGCGGCGGTTGTATTGCAAATCCGTCTGTAATGCCGGTAAATAGCTCTCTGCAAGGGCAGGTTCGTCGCCGAGCATTCGGACGGCATTTTCCAGAACACGTAGATTTTCTCCGATTTGTGCCGACAAATATTTACAAATTTCTTTACCCCAAAGGGTATTTACAAGCGGCGTTTCGGGATCGTATGCGGTCGGAACGGCAGAAAGCCACACTTCGGGAAACGGATACGCCTGTGCATAACGGTATAATTCCAAAATCGTATCCTTCAATGCGCGGTCAGACGCACCAAGCAAAAACAAATCCGACAGACAGGAAAATACCTCCCCGCCCTTTTCATACAACTCTGCAATACATTCGGAAACGGTTTCTTCCTCCAGCGCACGTCGTTCGCTGTCGTCTAAAATCCGAAAATCCGGAGAAATTGCAAGCAGGTGAAACTGCCGCTTGACAAGGGCGTTGCAAAAGCTGTCCATCGTGCAGATTTCAGCAGAGGGCAATAGAATTTGCTGACGCAACAGATATGCGTTCTCGGGGTCAAGCGCTAAGCAGTCCTCCAGTGCTTTACCGATGCGTTCACGCATTTCCGCCGCCGCCGCTTTGGTAAAGGTGACAATCAAAAGGCGGTCTAACCCCACAGGGTGCACGCTGTCACAGACCATTTGAATGACGCGCTCGACCAACACGGCGGTTTTGCCTGAACCTGCCGCCGCGGAAACGAGCACAGAGCCGCCGCGCGCATAGATAGCATTTTTCTGTTCCGGCGTCCAATTGCGTGTGCTCATGCGTCCGTCTCCCCTTTCTTGGTTTCTGTTAACTGTTTTCTCGCGCTGTCAAATCTGCCGTAATCTACAAGCTGCCGCTGACGGTCGCCGTCCTCATAACCGCAAACCGCCGCATAATCACAGTATGTGCAGGCAACATTTTGTTTGCCTGCGCATGCGGGCAATACAGGGATAACCCCCTCGTGTAACAGCGTACCCATTTGTTTGAGCTTGTCGTCTACCTTTTCTTTTAAGGCGGCAAATTCAGGTAATGACAGCAAATTGCCTGTAAAACTGCCATCCTTTTTGGCGGTAACGGGCACAAAATTGCCCGAAACGGTTTTGTCCATACCGTGGACAGCATCGGTACTGTCGAGCACCACGCCCTGCATACGGCTGTTTTTGAGTTTTGCAGATAAAATATCTGTCGGCTCGGCATTGCGCGGTAATTTATCCTCAATCGTTTTGGCAGGCAAATACAGTACGCCCGCCGGTACGGGCGACACAAAGCGGTCTTTCCCGTTTTCACAGACCGCGAACAAATAAATGAGCATTTGCATATTCAAGCCCGAAAACACTTCGGACAAATTGAACGCTTTTCCGCCGGATTTATAGTCCACCACGCGCAGATAGGTTTTGCCGTCCTTGACCATGGTATCGACACGGTCCACCGAGCCGATGACACGCAAAATGCCGCCTTCGGGCAAATCCAGACGGTAAGGTGCAATTTCACCGTCGGGCGCAATGGACAGCTCAAATGCAGTCGGAATGAAATCGCTCACCTGAAATTCCGACAGTAAGCGTTTTAACACATCAAAGACGGATTTTTCCAAATTCCGCAGCAAGAATGCAAAGCGGCTGTTTTCGGCAGTTGCACCCATATTTTCCTTTGCGTACTGTGCAATTGTCTCCCCAATTACGGTGCGCAATGCTTCATCGTCCAATGACAAAAGCGTATCGCGGTCATATTCGCGCAAAATCACTTCCAAACAGTAGTGAATGACTGTGCCGCTTTGCGCAACGTCCAATTCTGCTTTTTTTAAGGGCTTCAAATGCAAGCCGAATTTACAAAAATAGGAAAACGGGCATTTATAATAGACCTCCGCTTTGGACGCGGAAACCAACATATTTTCGCCAAACAACGCGGTGGCATTTTGCGGATTTTCAAACTGTATTTCCGCATTTTGCACGGTTTTTTTCACCGCTGCAAGGCGCGCTTGAAACGCGGGCATACCGGCAAAATAAGATTTCAACGTCACAGACAGCGGCGTATTTTCGCAATAGTGTGCGGCGCAGGTTTCAAACGAAGCGGCGGCACCCTCCAGCCGGTCTTCAGGTGGGACGGTGGAAGAATCGGTTTCAGGAAGCACAGGAAAGAGCGCACGCAATTCCCGAACGGCGGCAGATTCCGCAAGTGAGCCGCCCTTGTAATCGGCAACCGCCCAAGAGACAAACAACCGTTCTGCGGGTAGTGTAAATGCGGTGTATACAAAGAAGCGTTCATCTACTGCCTTGACCTCGGCAGTTTCAGTCAACTCCACGCCGAGGGAGGAGAGCACCTTGCGGTCCTCGTCATTCAAAACACCGTCCGTCGGCGGATTTTCGGGAAAAACGCCGTCATTGACGCCGACGGTGAATACCACACGCGGGGGGGACTGGCGCACACGGTCTGCCGCGGCGATATGTACAACATCCAACCCCTGCGGCAGCTGCCCCAAATCGGCACTGTCCAAAAGAATTTTGAACAGTTCACAATACCGCGAAGCGGAAATCTCCGCCTCCCCCACCGCAAGATACAGCGCATTGAAAATCTCCATAAGCATTTGCCAAACGGTGTCCTGCTCGACAGCAGCTTCCGTACACCCTGCCGCCGACAGCGACAGCGCTAAATTTTTTAAGGCTTCATCTACGCCGTTTTTGCGTAAAAAGCGGTACAGCATTTCGGATTTCTGTGCACCGTTCGCCGTGCGGAAATCCGTACAAAACTGCACAATCGGTGAGACGGCACGACGGCGCAAGTCATTTAATTTTGCAAGCTTTCGCTCGTCGCGTTCCTGCATTGTTTTGCCGAGACCCGACGGATTCTCGGTAAAGTCCGTTTTCCAAGCGCCGCGGTCTATCCCCCATACGGCGGCATATGTTTCGAGTTCCGACACATCGTCATCGGCAAGACCGCACAAACCCGTTTTGAATGCACGCAAGAGCGTCTCGGTGGTTATCCCGTCCGCCGCTATCTCCAAAAGGCTTGTGACAAGCCGCATCAACGGTTGGGCATCAACAGGCTGTCGCTTGTCCTCAAAATACGGAATTTCATATTTTTGAAAAGCGGCGCAAAGCTCGTTGTCATAGGTATCCTTGCGACGCTGGAGCACCAAAATGTCCCGTGCACGGCAGTCCCCCGTGCGCAACAATTTGCGAATGGTACGCGCGACGAAATCCGCCTCTTCTCGGCGGTTCGCGGCGGAATACAGCGAAATACAATTTTGCGTACCGTCAAAACGGGGTTTGCGGCAGGCATACAAATTCTGCTCCAAAAAACGAAGCGGTAAAGGACGGCTGTCGGGGGCAGCAGAAAGCACAACGGGCTTTGCAACAGGCACGTTCTGCTCGGCGGCAACGCGTTTGAGCTGTTCCATTTCGTCATTGATATTGTCAAACACACAGGCGTTTTGCCGCGCGCTCTCCTTTCCCTCGGTACAAAGGGTAATATACACTTCATGACAGCGCGGTAGCATCGCGGCAATGACAGCGCGTTCCTGTTTTGTAAACCCCGCAAAGGTATCGAACACCACGGTTTTGCCGTGTAAGCAGTCCGTTTCGAGAATAGCAGTTTCCAGCTCCGTCAGCAAATCGGTATCGTCCGAAAAACGTTCATGCACCAGTGCTTTATATAAAGCAGTGATTTGCGAAAGCTCTGTCAATTTTTGTTTTAACGCGCCGTTCGGGAGCGCATTCCCCGCCGTTTCGAGTGCGTCCGCACTGACGGCGCATTGCTTTAATTCCGTGGAAAAGGTCACAAGGCTTTGCAAAAGCGGTGTGCGGGATTTATATTTTTTATATATCTCGGTTTTATCCTCTAAGGAATCTAAGGCAAGGCGCATCATCACCGCGCGCATGCCGTCGGTGATTTTCGGCTTATTTTCCCGCCCCGTTTCTGCCAAAACAGTCTCCGCAAGGCGTGAAAAGGTCAGAATTTCCAAATATTGCATACGGCTTGCGCCGACCTTTTTGAGCATTTCGCGTTCGGTTTCAAACGAAAACTGCTCGGGCACAATTAAGAGCAAATCACGCTCGCCCGCAAGCAATTTTTCGCAAAGCATTTGCCGCACATATTCGGTTTTGCCGCTGCCGGCTCTGCCGAGAATTAAACGAAGCATATTTTGACCGCCTTTTTCGGGTAATTTGCTGTTTTGCTTATTTTAGCATATCTTTTTTCGATTGACAACCGATTATAGACCGGCATATGTCCGTTCTTTCGGACATACATTACAATATTGTTAAAATTCTTTTAAAGCGGTATACGGAAGTCAAAAACTATGGTATATTGTGCAAGGTGGTTAGATGAAATTGCGGCAAAAGAAGTGGATAATCTATACAATTTTGGCATTGGCAGTGCTGTTTATCATTCTGTTGACAGTCGGGATTGTATATAACGAAAGTCTGCGCCCCGAAATATCGGTTTGCTTAGATGCGGGACACGGCGGCGAGGACTGCGGCGCGACATACGGCGAACGGCTCGAAAAGAATGACAATCTGCGGCTGACGCTTTTGGTGCGTGACAAGTTAGAGGAAAACGGCGTTAAGGTATATTTAACGCGCGAGGATGATACCTACTTAACCCTTGCGGAACGTTGCCAAATTGCCAACCGTAAGCGTTGCACCTTATTTGTGGCGCTCCACCGTAACAGCAGTGAATCGGGCGGCAACGGTGTGGAAATGTGGGTCAAAAACACGCCAAGCGACACGGAATGGGCGTTGGCGGAGAATATGCTTTCCGCGTTAGAGGACGCGGGAATTTCCAAAGCGCGCGGCGTGAAATCAGGCTATGCCAAAAACGCGGACGGCAACTATTACGTAAATGCACACACAAATATGGATAGTTGCCTTGCGGAAATCGGGTTTATTACGAACGACGAGGACAACGCCCTGTTTGATGAAAACTTGGACGCTTACGCTGATGCAATTGCAAAGGGAATCATAAAGACATTAGAGGAAATGGGCGCAAAATAAAATATAAATACATATGACAAAAGACGGATGGCAAAACCATCCGTCTTTTTATGAAATGCATAGAATAATCAGTTGTCAATTGCTTCTTTGATACCGCGGTGAATGGAATACTCGTTGGTATAGGGCGCATCGCATTTGGCGCGGAAAATCATCACGCCGCCGAGTTCTGTTTCTTCGGCATAGGCAGTTTTGTCGCGCGCCTCGGCGTAACTTTGCACATACGCGTCATAGGTATGCGTTTCGCCGTCGTCGTCGGTAAAGGTATTGTCTTTGACAATGCTGTTGAATTTGCCGAGGACTTCCTCATTCCCCTTTACCACGGGCCACGCATACGCAGAGCCGTCCACCGTTCTGCCGTAAGTCGGAATGCCCAAAAGAATTTGGCTTTTCTCAAACCCTGCGGACAAAAGATTTTTGGTGGAAGCCACAGTCCCCCACTGAATATTGGCGTGGTCGCCGCGACTGTCAAACAAATCGTATGCCATTACATTAACATGTTCAATGCACTTGACGGCATCGCGTGAAAAATGCACGCCCCACGGCGGCAAGGCAACCGAAACTTTGAACTGTGCAGCACTTTCTGTGACAATTTTATCATACGCTTTCCACTGCGCACTCGTCAGCGGATATTCCCAGTCATAGTCAATGCCGTAAAGGTCATATTTCCCCACAAAATCCGCAATGCTCTTTGTCATATCGGCAACACGGTTATTGATAAAATCGCGGGTAACATCTAAACTGCTGCTGTTTTCGGTTTCGGGTTGGTCAAAGCGGACGGTTGACCAAATGCGCACGTTTCTGTCTCCGATAATGTCCCGAAGCGCCTGCAAATTATCGGCAAAAGCCTGTTCGCCGTCGGGGAAAAAGATATTCGCTTCCTCGTCCATATGCACAGAACCGATAATAATCACATCGGTGACCACATCATAGTAGCCGCTGAAGCCTTCGTCGCCGCTGTCACGCAGGGCGACAATTTCATTTTCGCCCATCGTGAGATACTGGCTGACCTTGATTTGATTCGTGCTTTTTGCCTGATTATACACGCCAAGCCCCGACAGTTTTACGGGCGCGTCGCATTCTACGACCTCGATTTTGAGTTTCGTGGTGGTTGTAGGCTCAAAGGTACACATACGGTAGCCGGCAATTCTGTCCTGCTCGTAAAACAGTTCCCATTCGCCGTTGACCAATTTGTAGATACGGAAAATGCGGACATTGTCGCCCGATTCGTTTAAGGTAACCGTGTTAAAGGTGACCTCTTTGCCGAAGTCGATTTCAGCGGCTTCGCCCGCCTGCGCTTTCCACGCAGAAAACGGTGCGGTCCCCTTAAGACCATGTGCCGCGTCATTGAGTGTGGCATTTTCAGCAAGGTTTTCTGCCGTAATAGCAGGCTTTAACGAATTGTGAAACCGATATGCAATCACACCGAATACACTCGCCGCGAGAATGGCAACAACCAACACGGCGATAATTATTTTTTTAAGCATCCGTTCAATTTCCCCCTCTTTAAGATACACCTGATTTTACCATATACCCCCGGAAAGTCAAGGCGGTTATTTCTGTGCGGCGAGAGCAAGCCCCCGCCCTACTCTAAGCCATATCTCCTTTCAGAAGCACCCCGCCCGACCGTTTTTTTAATTTAGATGTCATTTTACTTTACGGAACGACACGCAGGTCGTTCCCTACGATTGTCGTGCATTACCGCACAATCACCTGCCACGCGGCAACAAGTTTTTCAAGCGTCCATACGGCGTTGGCAGGGCTTGTGGACGGCAGACAAACGGCGGGCTTACCGATTTGCGGCAAAATATAGCGGTCATAGAGTTTTCCCGCGGTTTTACCGTTTGTGAAAATGCGTTCTATCGAGGCGGCGGACAAAATCGGCGTTAAATCGTTTGCCACGGCGTTTTGAATACTACTGTCCGATGAACCGACAATCTCACACGAGGCAATCACATCCCAAAGTGCAATATGATACCGCGCACAAAACGCGCGTTTTTCGGGTATGGTTGTCAAAGGCTCCTCCCCATAAAGTGCGGGTAAAACACGCCAAAAGCGGTTTTGCGGATGCCCGTAGAAAAACGCCTGTTCGCGGGACTTCACAGACGGAAAGCTCCCCAAAATCAAAATACGGCTGTTTTCGTCATACAGTGGTGGAATCGGGTGCACAATATGCTGTGCCGATTGGTTTCCCCTGTTACTCATTGCGCCGCTTCCTTTTGGAACACAAAGGTGGTGACGGACTGCGCAGGAACGGTGCAGCTGACATTTACAGCAAAAGGCTTAGTATAAACACATTCTAAATCGTGATTTGCGTCGGTCAAAAAGGCAGAAACATTCACAAATTTGGCTTGGCGGTTAAAATCCATTGTAAAGGCTTGTTCGGTTTCGGTGTTATTGACCACAATCACCGCCACCGTATCGCCGCAGTCAAACGCAACCGTGGAAAGCGGCAGATTTTTGCCGACAGCAGCACCGATACGCACCGCGCCCGGCTCTACGAATTTGGAGAAATTCCCGAGAACATACAACCGTTTTGTGGTTTCATAGGTATGTGCATCACGGTCCACATAAATCAACCCGTCGCGGTAATCGTAAGCGGAAACCGCAATCCAGTAGCTCCAGCTTTCAGCATCCAAAATCGTCAAATCTTCAAGCATCGTATTCGCCAAAACCAACGCGGAGTCCATCGTAACATCTTTGCCGCCCTGCATTTCGGTCCATTCCGTACAACGCACGGGCAAATTGCGATAATGCAGATTTAAGTATTTGGCGGTTTTTTCCTTTTGCTCGGCTGTGCCCCAATAGGAATGGGTATCTAACCCTTTGATTGCCGCAGAAAGGTCTTTATCGTCCATAATCGGATCTAAATAGCGTTTGAGCGTATCTCCGAACGGTTGTCCCGATTCGAACATTGACAGTTCGGTGGTATCCGCAAGTCCGCGGTTTTGCATTTCGGCAAGGAATACTTTATAGAGCGCCACAACCTCGTCCGGCTCATAATGACAGCCTTCCTGCCCGCCCTGCCACGCCCACTGCGGCTCGTTAATCGGCGAGACAGCGGTTACAGGTATGCCTTGCGCACGGAAATGTTCAACAGCGTCCAGTACATAGTCCGCAAAATTCTGATATTGCGACGCATCCAAATTCGGTTTGGAATAATAGATGCTGTTTCCTTCTTCATCCACATAATCCAAACGGCTTTCGTCTGCGTCATTATGTACCTTACCGTTTATTGTCATGGTATCAGGTGCACTGTTCGAGAAAAACACGACATTCTCTACACCCAAATTGACCGCCTTTTGCATACACCAAACGGCGTTCGCATCGCGGGAATAGTCCACCGTGCCGTCAGGGGCAATAAAGCTCTCGGTTTTTCGCCACGGGTCGGAATAATCCGAAATGTCGTCCGTTTTGGAGCCTGCACCGAGATTATAGCGGTAAATATCCAAATCTATTCCGTTGTCGTCGTAGAGCAATTCGAGGATTTCGGCGCGGATTTCATTGCCGTTTTCGGTGTTTTGTGTCCAGCCGCCGACATCCTGCGCCCACCAAGCCGCACTTGCGCCGAAGCCCTCCATCGTCTGATAGGTTTTATTGGTATTGATAGAAATTTCCATATCCGTTTTCGTGCACGATGACAAAAGCAGGCAAAATGCACTGCAAAGGAAAAATGCCGCGAGACACGCCCCGATTTTATTGCATTTCATTTTCTTTTCCCCTGTTCTACATAAAAAGCAAAAAAAGGCGGTAGCACTCCACCGCCCTTTTGATTTTCATTTATTTTGTGCCGAAAATACGGTCGCCCGCATCGCCCAGCCCCGGCACAATATAGCTGTGCTCATTGAGCTTTTCATCGAGTGCCGCACAGTAAACATCTACATCCGGATGCGCGGTGGTCAACGCTTCCAGCCCTTCGGGTGCGGCGATAATCCCCATAAATTTAATAGATTTCGGATTGTAGGTTTTAATCTGTGAAATGGCGTCAATCGCCGAGCCGCCTGTTGCAAGCATCGGGTCGAGGACAATCACCTCGCGTTGCGAAATATCCGACGGCAGTTTGCAATAATACGGAACGGGTTTTACAGTTTCGGGGTCACGGTACATACCGATATGCCCGACCTTTGCCGACGGTACAAGCGCCAAAACGCCTTCAAGCATACCCGTGCCTGCGCGCAAAATCGGCACAAACGCCAAAGTTTTCCCCGAAATGACTTTGGTTTTTGCCATTGCCACGGGCGTTTCGATTTCCACCTCTTGAAGCGGCAAATCCCGTGTTGCCTCGTAGCACATCAGCATGGCAATTTCCTGCACCAATGCGCGGAATTCTTTAGAGCCTGTGTTTTTGTCACGCAAGAGCGTAAGTTTGTGTTGAATCAGCGGATGGTTGGTAATAACGACCTTTCCCATAATAGCCTCCCGAATTTTTAGTTTCTTTGCGAATTATTATATAACAGCCGCCAAAAAATTACAAGAATTTTATACGGCAAATTGCCGGACAGCACAAATTATAAAGTGCCCTCTTCAATCGCGGCGATTTGGTCGATACGGCGCTGATGTCTGCCGCCCTCAAATGCGGTATTTAAGAACACATCTACAAGCTCGCACGCCAACCCCGCGCCGATAACTCTGCCACCCATACAAAGGACATTTGCATTGTTGTGGAGCCGCGTATATTTCGCACCGAAATAATCCGAACAGCATGCCGCGCGAATGCCCTTCACCTTGTTTGCCGCCATGGAAATACCGATACCCGTGCCGCAGCAAAGCACGGCAAGGGAAGTTTTATCGCTGTCCGCAAGCAATTTTTCACAGGTGGCTTTCGCAATGGGGGCATAATCCACCGACTCCGCCGAATGTGTGCCGCAATCGGTGTAAACAAGCCCTTGCTCGTCCAAATGGGCTTTAATGGCTTCTTTCAGTTCGTAACCGCCGTGGTCCGCGCCGA
>JBJEPS010000044.1:0-3827 GCA_051881355.1 Candidatus Fimenecus sp.
TTGGCGATCCTTCGCTTCGCTCAGGATGACAAATTACCCCTACAAATCCAAATTTATTTTGTAATTTTATCCTTGCCACCCATATACATACGCAACGGTTCGGGAATGGAAACCGACCCGTCGGCGTTCAGGTTGTTTTCGAGGAACGCAATCAGCATTCTCGGTGGCGCAACCACGGTGTTATTTAAGGTATGCGCAAAATAATTGCCGTTTTCGCCCTTAATGCGAATCCCGAGGCGGCGCGCCTGTGCGTCGCCGAGGTTCGAGCACGAACCGACCTCAAAATATTTTTGCTGACGCGGACTCCACGCTTCGACATCGAGACTTTTTACCTTCAAATCCGCCAAATCGCCGGAGCAGCACTCTAAGGTGCGCACGGGAATATCCAAAGAACGGAAGAAATCGACTGTGTTGTTCCACAGCACGTCATACCATTTGTCGCTTTCCTCGGGCTTGCAGACCACAATCATTTCCTGCTTTTCAAATTGGTGAATACGGTACACGCCGCGCTCCTCGATGCCGTGCGCGCCGACCTCCTTGCGGAAGCAGGGCGAATAACTCGTCAAGGTCTGCGGCAAATCGCTTTCGGGGAGAATGGTGTCAATAAATTTACCAATCATCGAGTGCTCACTGGTGCCGATTAAATACAAATCCTCGCCCTCGATTTTATACATCATATTTTCCATTTCGGCAAAGCTCATCACGCCGGTAACCACGTCGCTTCGAATCATAAACGGCGGGACATAATAGGTAAAGCCGCGGTCAATCATAAAGTCGCGCGCATAGGACAGGATTGCCGAATGGAGCCGCGCAATATCTCCGCGCAGATAATAAAAGCCGTTGCCGCTGGTCTTTCTGGCGGCGTCCAAATCAATACCGTTGAAGCTCTCCATAATATCGACATGGTACGGAATTTCATAATCGGGCACAACCGGCTCACCGAAACGCTGCAGTTCCACATTTTCGCTGTCATCCTTGCCGATTGGCACGGTGTCGGCGATGATATTCGGAATCACAAGCATGCGCTTGCGAAGCTCGGCGGTGAGCGTTTCTTCCTGTTCTTCCAAATCTTTCAGTTCCTGCGCAATGGCGGCAACCTTTTGCTTGGTTTTTTCCGCTTCCTCGCGCAACCCCTTTGCCATTAAACCGCCGATTTCCTTGCTGATGCGGTTGCGCTCGGCGCGCAGGCTGTCCGCGCGGCTTTTGCTCTCGCGGAAGCGGCGATCTAAATCAATCGCCTCGTCCACCAGGGGCAGTTTTTCGTCCTGGAATTTCTTTTTGATGTTTTCCTTGACGACGTCGGGATTTTCCCGTACAAATTTTATATCCAGCATGGTGCATTCCTCCAAATGCTTAAATTCTTTTGTTTTTTCGTTTTAATGGATTTGAGATTTTTTATTGCGTTTAGAATAACAAATTTGGATTTGTAGGGGTAATTTGTCATCCTGAGCGAAGCGAAGGATCGCCAATAGCAAAAAGTAAACCTTGCACGCAACGAGATTCTTCGCCTAACGGCTCAGAATGACAATGCGTAGGGAACGGTCTTGACCGTTCCGTTAATTCCACGCCAAACCCCAATTTATGCTTCAAAATCTTGAGCTAATTTTTTTAAATCGTCCGTGCCGAAAAATTCGATTTCCAATGTGCCTCTGCCGCCGTTCCCGACAAACACCTTGACAGTTCTGCCCAGGGTTTCGGAAAGCGCCAGCTCCACTTCATCATAAAACTTGTCCCGTGTTTTTTTTCGGCGCTCAGGCGCTTTTCGGACTTTCCCCGCCTGTTTGCAAAGGCGTTCGGTTTCCCGGACGGAAATCCCGCTTTGCACAATCAAATCGGCAATGCGTGTTAATTCGGTTTCATCCTCAACCGAAAGCAGCGCGCGCGCGTGCCCCATCGAGATTTTGCCGTCCTTGACGAGCCCCATGACCGAATCCGGTAAATTTAACAGCCGCAGAGAATTGGTCACTGCTGTACGGCTTTTGCCGACGCGGGACGCCGCCTGCTCTTGCGTTAAGCCGTAGGTGTCAATCAGTTGTTTTAATCCCTCGGCTTCTTCAATCGCATTTAAATCCTCGCGCTGTAAATTTTCAATCAACGCAAAGACGCTTTCCTCTTCATCGGTCATTTCACGCACGGTCACGGGCACCTCGGAAAGCCCTGCCATACGCGCCGCGCGGTAGCGGCGTTCGCCTGCGACCAACCGATAACTCCCATCTGCCGACGGGCGCACCAGCAACGGCTGTAATACCCCGTGTGCACGGATACTGTCCGCCAATTCCGCAAGCGCGGTTTCATCAAACGTTTTGCGCGGCTGTGCGCGGTTCGGCTCGATTTCGTCAATCGGCAGCGTGACCGCATTTTCCTCCACCGCGTTGTCAAGGAAAAGCGCGTCAACGCCTTTCCCGAGTCCGCCTTTTTTTGCCATAAAATCCGTCTCTCTTTCTCAGCCCGCCCGATGATAGGCTTCGGTTTCCTGCGTATAGTTTGCCTCAAAATAGGTCTGTTCGGTATACGTCACTGCATAATTGTTCGCGTCCAGCTCCGACAGCAAAATATACACATCGTCACTTTTCCAAATGTGATTGATATATTTCCCCTGATACACCGCCTGCTTGCCGTAACGCGAATCAAACAGCTTAACTGCCGCCGCAGTATCTGCCCCATCGGTATTGGTGTTGCCGCGAAACTGCATTTGCTCTAAGCGTTCGGTCTGCTGGTCGAACATAAAAATGACAGCTTTTGTCGTAGAATAGTTAATAAACACACCACTGAATTCGTTGGTAAAACTCTTGCGGTCATCTACAATTTCGACATTGGCAACCTGCCCGATTGCACGCTGCACATCCGTCACGGTCATGCCCATTTTGATGCTCGCCGCAAAGGTGAACGACCCCTCTACCGACGCCGGTGCAGTGGTTTCGGGCACGGTTTCGGACGCTTTCTCGGTAGACGGCACATCAACCTTTTCAAATTCCTGTTTTTCGCCGCAGCCGGCAAAAAGCAGCGTAAAACCCAGCAAAAAAGCTGCCGCAAGTGCTAAAAATCTTTTTTTCATTCTTTTACCTCTGTTTTTTCAAAAACTCCTCAGCAAAAGCCGTGTAGGCAAGCGCGCCTTTTGAATTTTTATCGTAATACAGCACCGGTTCGCCGAAGCTCGGCGCTTCGGAAAGCCGCACATTGCGCGGAATGGTGGTTGCATACACCTTTTTCGGGAAGAATTTTTTGACCTCGTCCACCACCTGCGTTGTCAGGTTCAGCCGACCGTCATACATCGTCAAAAGCACGCCTTCAAGTTCAATATGCGGATTGTAAAGACGTTTAATCTGCCGCACGGTTGTCATCAGCTGTGCAAGCCCTTCAAGCGCGTAGTATTCGCACTGAATCGGCACCAAAAACGTATCACTCGCGCAAAGGGCGTTGATGGTAATCAGCCCCAAAGAGGGCGGACAATCCAGAAAGACAAAATCGTACGCGTCCCAAACGCTCGCAAGCGCCGCTTTCAGACGCCCCTCGCGACGGTCCAGCGCAATCATTTCGACTTCCGCACCGGCAAGGTTAATGTCCGACGGCAAAATGTCGACATTTTTGAATTTGGTATGCAAAATCGTCTCGGCGGTCGGTACGCCGTTTATCAGCGCGTCGTAAGAAGAAGCCTTAATTTCGCGCTTGTTGATGCCATAGCCGCTGGTGGTATTGCCTTGCGGGTCAATGTCACAAATCAGCACTTTTTTGCCGAGTGCCCCCACTGCGGCGGAAAGATTGACGGCAGTGGTGGTTTTGCCCACCCCGCCCTTTTGATTGATAATCGAAATGGTCTTTGCCATTAT
>JBJEPS010000045.1:0-16562 GCA_051881355.1 Candidatus Fimenecus sp.
GCAAATCAAACTGCCCGATTATGACGACCCCTCCAGCACGCTGGTGAAAATGTATTTGGGCGGAGCATTCGGCAACAATCCCGAAGATGTCAATGTGTACGCCGCGTCCTCGTTTTACGCGGTGGACCGTTACGCGAGCTTTCGCCGCCATTGGCAGAAGGATTACGAAAACGGCACGCTGATTTTGGCGGACCGTTACACGACCTCCAATGCGGTGCATCAGGCGGTGAAGCTGCCGGAAAGCGAATGGGAAAACTATCTTTCGTGGCTTGCGGATTACGAATACAACAAACTCGGTATTCCCGCGCCAAACGCGGTGATTTTCTTGGATATGCCTGTTGCGGTTTCGCAAAAATTGATGACGGCGCGCTACAACGGCGAGGAAACGAAAAAAGATGTGCACGAGGCAAATGTGGCATACTTAAACGCCTGTCATAAGGCGGCTTTGTTCGCCGCGGAACAGCTCGGCTGGTATGTTGTGCCGTGTGCCGACGGGGACGAGCCGTTGCCGATTGCGCAAATTCACGAGCGCGTGTATGAAATCGCATCGACTGTATTGAAACTCAGGTGAAATTTGTGCTGGAATTTAAGAAACCGGAACTGTCCGACCAAAATTGGGTGACGCAGATTATGCGGCAAAGCGGCGAGCTTGCCTGCGAATACTGCTTCGGCAATCTCTATATGTGGTCGGCTGTGTATGACAATACCATTGCACGATACGGCGATTTGTTTATCGCGCGCGACGGCAACGACCGCCCGATGTATCTGTTCCCTTGCGGCGAGGGCAACAAAAAAGCCGCCGTTGAGGAATTGCTCTGCTGTGCGAAAGAGGACGGCGTGCCGCTGACGATGTACTGCTTAACGCCCAAACGCGTGCGGGAGCTGGACTGTCTGTTCCCCGATGCGTTTGACTATATCCCGATGCGCGAATATTATGACTATATTTATAATTCGGAAGATTTGATCAATCTTGCGGGTCGTCGCTATCACGGCAAGCGTAACCATATTGCGTATTTTAAAAAGACCTTCGATTGGGCGTATGAGCCCATCACCGAGAATAATATGGACGAGTGTCTTGCGATGAACGCAAAATGGGAGCAGAAAAACAGCGAAAAAAATCCCGAGGAAATCGGCAATGAATTGGTAGCCCTTTCCCGTGGATTTGATAAATATTTTGAACTCGGCTTTCAGGGCGGTTTGTTGCGTGCGGACGGCGAGGCGGTCGCCTATACCTTCGGCGAAGCACTCAACGAAACCGTATTTTGTACGCATATTGAAAAAGCCTTTGCCGATGTGCGCGGCGCGTATCCGACGATTAACCGCGAATTTGCCGCCAATGCGCTTTCGTCTTACCGCCTGATTAACCGTGAGGAAGATACGGGCAGTGAAGGGCTTCGGAAAGCAAAAGAGTCTTACTATCCGTCCGTTTTATTGCCGAAATACCGCGCTGTTTACAAAGGGTGACTGAAATGCTCCTGCGCACCGCGAAAACCGAAGATAAATCCGCACTTTACGCCCTTTGGATGCAGGCGTTCGGCGACAGCAAAGATACCATTGATGCTTTTTTTCATCTTTGTTATACGCCTGAAAATACCTTGGTTGCCGAAACAGACGGGCAGATGCGTGCGGCGCTGTATTTGCTTGAAAACCAACTGCAAATCGGCGAAAATATCTACCGTGCCGCCTATATTTATGCCGCCGCGACCGAACAAAGTTACCGCAAAAACGGGCTGATGTCCGCACTGCTTCAATACGCCGCCGAAACCGTGGCACAGCGGCAGATAGATTTCTTGTTTTTAACCCCCGCCGAGGACGGCTTATTTCGATATTACGGCAAACGCGGCTTTCAAAGTGCTTTTGCAAAGCAGATTCTCTGCGTCTCGCGGGCGGATTTGCTGAATGTGGTACAAAATACCGCTTGCGCCGAAAGCGGCGCGTGCCCCGAAGCCGTATCGCGTGAAATGACCTTGCAGGGAGTGCCGCATATTGTATGGTCTGACGCAGTTTTGCAATTCGACGGTTTTTTACGCAAGACCTATGGTGTGCAAACCCTTTGTTTATCGCAGAGCTTTGCAGTATATGAAACCGAAGACGACACGGTGGAGACTACCGAATTTTGCTTTGCAAACGGTGAGTTTTCCGTACTCGCCAAGGCGCTTCTGCAAAACACCGAGGCGTTGCATTTTACGCTTTGTATGCCCTGTTTTGCCGATTTGCCGCCGCAGTTTTCGGCTGAACCCGTGCCCACGGCAATGCTGAACCCGATTTCGGCGCGCGCAAAAGCGGAAACGGTGCAAAATGCCTATCTCGGTATTACATTAGGATAAAATAAGGAGTTAAGATGTATGATTTATGTATTTTTAGCAGACGGTTTTGAAGAAGTCGAGGCACTTGCGCCCGTGGATATTCTCCGCCGCGCAGGGTTAGAGGTCCAAACCGTCGGTGTGACCGGCAAAACCGTTATGGGCAGACACAATATCCCTGTCACAGCGGATATTGCCATTTCCGAAATGGCACTGAATAACGATTTGCAGGCGGTGGTGCTCCCCGGCGGACTTCCCGGTGCAGATAATTTGCATGCTTCAAGCGAAGTGCAGGCGGCAATCGACTTTGCCGCCGAAAACGGCAAATATTTGTGTGCCATTTGCGCCGCACCCTTTATTCTCGGGAAAAAAGGTTTGCTGAACGGCAAAACCGCGATTTGTTATCCGGGTTTTGAAAACGATTTGCACGGCGCCGTGCTTTCCGACAGCGCGGTCTGCCGCGACGGGAACTGCATTACCGCAAAGGGGATGGGTGTTGCCGTGGACTTCGGGCTCCAAATCGTTGCCGCATTAAAGGACTGCGAAACCGCCGATAAAATCCGAGAGAGTATTCAATGTGTATGACGGCTAATGACATTCGTCCGTTAAAGCAAAGCTTGCGCGCGGCATGTAAAGAAAAACGCCGTGCGCTTTCCGAGACGGAAAAGGCGCGGTTGGACCGCAAGATTACCAACAAATTCTTAAATTTGTTTCAATATCGCGAAGCAGAAGTTTTGCTTTGTTATGTTTCCACCGAAATCGAGGTGGACACTTTTCAAATCCTGCGCCGTGCACTGCAAGACGGCAAAACCGTTGCCGTGCCGCGGTGTGTGGACGGCACATGTGAAATGGATTTTTATGTAATTACGGATTTTGCACAGTTGGAAAAAGGTGCGTTCGGCGTGTTGGAACCGAATCCTGCGCTTTGCGAAAAACTGACGGATTTCTCACAAGGACTTTGTGTGGTTCCCGCTTTGAGTTATGACCTTTCGGGATATCGCTTGGGGTATGGGAAAGGGTATTATGATCGTTTTTTGTCCCGCTTTTCGGGAGAGACCGTCGGGCTGGTTTATGAAAACTGTTTGGAAGAGACCTTGCCGCACGGCAAGTTTGACCGCCGCACGGGGAAAATTGTGACCGAAGCCCGTGTAATCAATGTTGTTTCAATCTGAGGTAAAGGAGGTATTCGATTTATGCGTGATGACGATTTAAAAGATTTTTTTGATGCAGACGCATACGACGAATTGCTCAACACATATGCCGAGGAGGCGGAGCGTAAGCGCTCTATCCTTGCTGATGTGCATCGGAAAACGGATACACCGCAAAAAGGCGATGTGCCCGCCCGCCCGACCGGTTCTGCGCAGAAACATGCGCGCAATACAGCATCGGCACCGCGCACGCAAAGCAAGGATACGTCTGCCGTGAGCCGCACGCGTTCGAGTGCTTCTACCGAACCACCTGCGCCGCGTAGCAATGCGCCGAAAGCCGCCGCACCGCAGCAACCGACTCGGCAGACCCCACCGCGCACGCCTACACAAAGTCAAGCGCATTCTTTCGATACCGCGCCGATTCGTCCGATGTCGCCCGCCGCACCGCCGTCGTCCGCATCGACGGAAAGCACGACAAACCGTGCCGCGAACTTTAAACTGGATATTAAAGGCTTAGACGAGGAATTTCAACAGCAATCCGAACTGCCGCGTACCCGCCGTGCACAGCCATCGCGCAGCAATGCAGTCATTTTTACGAAGGAAACGGCAAAGAATACGGAAAAGAACACGGAAAAGAACACGGAGGCACACGCTGCCGGTGCGTTTGCAGGCTTTTCCGAGGTTGTGAAAAAACGCCGTGCACCACGCACGGACGGGGATATATCTTTTGCACCGACAGCATATGCGCCGCAGGCGGAAATCGTCAAGCAGCGCCCGCAAAAACTCGACTGGAATACGCTGAAAGCCTTTTTCTTAAAGAATAAAGTCACTTGGATTTTGATTGGTGCTTGCATCGCGGCGGCAATCCTTCTGTCTACGTATACCATTAGCTGTATGAATGATATTTTTGCCGTCAACCGCGACAGCGAAACGGTTGTGACCGTGAATATCCCTGCCGAAGCCAACACCAAAACCGTGCTGAAAATTTTACAGCAGAATGATTTGATTGAGCACAGGCATTTTTGTTCGTTGTTCGCCAAAATTATGGAGTTTAAAGACGACAATTATTTGACGGGCGTTTATTATGTCACCGCGTCTATGGGCGTGGAAAAAATGCTTACGACCTTTAAACAGCCGACCACCACGGGCGAAACCGTTACTTTGACCTTCCCGGAAGGGTACACTGTAGACCAAATCGTGCAAAAACTCGAAAAATATGAGGTCTGCACATCAGCGGCGTTGTATCAAACGATGCGTGAAGTTGATTTCAGCAGTGAATTCTCTTTCATCGCGTCCATGGACGATAAAGACGCCCGCTACAGAATGTTAGAGGGGTATTTGTACCCCGACACCTATGAATTCTATATTGGTGAGTCTCCCTCCAGCGTCCTGCGCAAATTCTTAAACAACTTTAATAAAAAGTGGACGGACGAATATGCCGCCCAGGCGGAAAAACTCGGTATGTCCGTAGACGATGTGATTACCCTTGCCTCTATCATTCAAAAAGAGGCATACGGTGCAGACCAGTCACCGCTGGTGTCCTCGGTACTGCACAACCGACTCAACAAATCGGGACTGTATCCGTCCTTGCAGTGCGACTCGACGGAAGAATATATCAATGAATATATCAAGCCGAACACCCAAGATGCCGCACAGCTGTCAAAATTCACCAACCTGTACAGCTCGTATAAATGTGTGGGACTGCCCGTCGGTGCAATATGCAATCCCGGTGATGACGCCATCAAAGCCGCGCTGTACCCCGAAAGCACAGACTACTATTTCTTTGCGCACGATGTGAACAAGAAGCTGTATCTTGCCCGCAACGACAGCGAGCGTCGCTCGAACAACTTGGCAATTTTGAATGTAAACAGCGAAGCGGAAAAGAACAAAACCAACGGATAAACGAGATTTAGATATGCAAAAGAAACCGGAATTACTTTGCCCTGCGGGGGATAGAGAACGCTTTGACGCCGCGCTTCGGTTCGGCGCGGATGCCGTGTATCTCGGCGGAACCGCGTTCGGTATGCGTGCAGGCCCGCAGAATTTTACACTTCCTGCCTTAGAAGATGCGGTCAAAACCGCACACAAGCAGGGCGTAAAGGTGTATTTGACCTGCAACACGCTCCCACGAAATGATGAAATCGCCGCCTTGCCCGCTTTTTTGGAAACGGCGGCAGGGTGCGGTGTGGACGGCTTTATCGTTGCTGATTTCGGCGTGCTGTCGCTTTGCAAACAGTACGCGCCGACTGTGCCCGTGCACATTTCCACGCAGGCGGGCATTGTAAATTATGTTACGGCACAGCAGTTTTATGACCTCGGCGCAACGCGTATTGTTTGTGCACGGGAATTAAGCCTTTCAGACATTGCCGAAATTCGCGCAAAAACACCGAAAGAACTGGAAATCGAATGCTTTGTGCACGGGGCGATGTGTGTGTCCTTTTCGGGCAGATGCTTGCTTTCCAATTATCTGTTAAACCGTGATGCCAACCGCGGTGCGTGCGCACAGCCGTGCCGCTGGGAATATGCCCTGATGGAGAAAACCCGCGAGGGGCAGTATTTCCCCATCGGCGAGGACGAAACGGGCACCTATATCCTCAATTCCAAGGATATGTGTATGCTTGCGCATATCCCCGAACTCGTCAAAGCGGGCATAGACAGCTTTAAAATCGAAGGCAGAGCGAAATCCGCCTATTACACGGCGGTGATTACTAACGCTTACCGTGCCGCGATTGACGGCTATCTTCGCAATCCGTCGCCCGATTATGTCCCTGCGCCGTGGATTTTGGAAGAGCCGCGCAAGGTAAGCTACCGCGAATACTGTACGGGCTTTTATTTCGGTGCACCCGAAGCGGATGCCAACATCAGTTATGAGGGCGGTTACCGCCGCGAATGGGATGTTTGCGCCGTGGTCACGGGCAGCGACGGCGAAACGATTTTTGCCGAACAGCGCAACAAATTCTGTGTAGGCGATACGATAGAACTTTTAGAGCGCGGCAAAGCACCCGTGCAGTTTACGGTGGACGCGCTTGCAAACGAAACCGGCGAACCGATTGACGCTTGCCCGCACCCGATGATGAAACTGCAAATCAAAAGCAATTTGTGCCCGTCGGCGGGGGCGTTGCTTCGAAAGCAGGCATAAGCATGCAAACCGACTTTCTTTTGGATTTCTGCGAAAAAATTGATTTGCCGCCCGAAGCGCGTGATACGGCACTTCGGGTGCTTTCGCATGGGGAAAAGCCCTTGCTGCGCGCAGTGCGGCATTCGGATTTAGCGTATCTCGGTGCTTGCACGCGCCGTTTGCGTTTCAACCGCAAAAACGGTGCGGCTTTTTGCTTGGCGTTTTGCCTGCTGCAGGCGGAAAAAGCATTCTCGGAATATCAAAACCGCGGAATTCCCGAAGAAATTTATTATGATACGATGCGCGACATCACCGTGTGGGTAAACACTCTGAAGCGGGAAGAAAATCTTATCGGATTAGCCGAAATTTCTTGGCTTCGGCATGCGCTGTATTTGAATTTATTCAAAATCGGTCGGTTACAGTATCAGTTTTTTACGACAAATCATCTTTTGTCGGGGCTCAGTCCGCATACGGACTATCCAATAAAAAGCGGCGAAGCGGTGCTCAATATCCACATTCCCGAGGGCGGCAGACTGCCTCTTGACGATTGCCGTACTTCTATTGCGGCGGCACGGGAATTTTTTGCAACATACTATCCGCAGTATGATTACAAGGGGTTTGTGTGCGACAGTTGGCTGTTAGATTGCCACAATGCCGCTTTCATGCGTGCCGACTCAAATATCGTCCGTTTTCGGGAACTGTTTGACGCGGTGTACCAAACCGCCGTGCCGCACAGCGAAATTACGCGCCGCTTATGGGGTACAGAGACGCTTTCCAAAGCCAAAATAGCCGCATTCCCCGAAGAAACCGACCTGCAAAGGCGTACCAAAGCGTATTTGCTCTCAGGCGGCAAAACGGGGAACGGCTACGGCTTTTTGATAAAATAAAATTTTCACGTTTAAAACAAACACCTTCGTTTCATACTAAAACGGAGGTGTTTTTTGTATGCATAAGCGTGTTTGTACGCTCTTTTTTCTATTCGCGCTGTGCGTCGGCGCGCTTTGCGTGCATATGCTGACGATTTTGGAGAAAAAGGGCAGTGAAAGCGCCTCGCGTTCCAACAATTCCGTATCTGTAACCGTCGGTGAAACACGCGGTTATATTTATGACCGCAATTTACAGCCCTTGGTCAATCGCGAAACGGAGTTGACCGTTTCCGTGAAACCGACACTGTCTGCATTGAATACCGCTGATGCGGTGCTTTGTGAAACGGTCAAAAAAGATGACTTGTATCAAACGGTTTCCGATAGAAAAATTGCTGTTGCAAAGGCGATTGCCCCTTTACAGACGGCAGAGGCGAAAACCGTTTCCAAAGTGCTCCGCTACGGACAAAATCCTACCGCCGTGCATATCATCGGCTATGTCAACGGCGACGGCGAGGGCGTTTGCGGGATAGAGCAATATTATAACGAAGACTTAAAACGGGCAAACGGCGTTTTGAAAGCGCATTGTGCGACCGACGCGAAAGGCAGATTGTTGGACGGTGCGGAGCTCGAATATACCACGGAAAACTATAATTGTTCCGCAGGGGTTGCTTTGACATTGGATACCCGCATACAGGAAATTGTCGAAGACGCCTTGCAGAAATTTCAATTTGAAAAAGGTGCTGTAGTGGTGCTTTCGGTGGAGAACTCGGAAATTTTGGCAATGGTGAGTACGCCCGCCTATGACCCGAACAATCCTGCCGACGCATTGGACGATGCGGATTCCCCCTTTTTAAACCGTGCAATAACGGCGTATTCCGTCGGCTCGGTGTTTAAAGCCGTGGTAGCTGCCGCCGCGCTCGAAAACGGACAGAACGAAGATTTTTCTTATACCTGCACAGGGGCGTATACCATCGGGCAAACCACTTTTCGCTGTCATTTGCATACAGGGCACGGCATGCAGAATATGCCGCAAGCCATGTCGAATTCGTGTAATCCGTATTTTATTGCTTTGGCGCTGGAGATCGGTGCGCAATCCGTTTGCACCATGGCGCAAAATCTCGGCTTGGGCGCAAGTATTGAATTGGCAGACGGCTTTTATACCAATCCCGGGGCGCTTCCCACTGAGGAGACTCTAACGGCGCCGCAGGACCTTGCCAATTTGGCATTCGGGCAGGGAGAGCTTTTGGCGTCGCCTTTGCAAATGACGGCTGTGTATGCGGCGATTGCCAACGGTGGGGTCTACCGTGCCCCGAGCTTGATGTATGCCAAGGTAGATGCGTCAAAAGAAATTTATCAGCGCGCCGAACTGCCGTCCGCACGGCGTGTCATGTCCGAAGATACGGCGAAACGCGTTGGGGAACTTTTGCACTATGCCGTGGAAAACGGCAGCGGAAAACGGGCAAAACCGAGTACTTGTTCTGCGGCGGGCAAAACTGCCACCGCGCAAAGCGGCTGGATAAATGATGACGGAACCGAGGTGACGCATTCTTGGTTTTGCGGCTATTTTCCGTATGAAACGCCGCAATATGCCGTAACGGTGCTCAAAGAAAACGGTGAGGGCGGTTCTGTTGACTGTGCACCTGTTTTTCAGTATATTGCCGATGCAATCATGAATTTGCAATCGTCACCGTAATTGTATACAATACTTGCATACAATATATTGTAACAGGGAAGAGGATGCAAATGATTTATACAGTAACCTTCAATCCGGCGCTTGACTATGTGATGTGCCTGACGAAGCTGACAACGGGCGAAGTCAACCGTACCGAAGCAGACGCGTTGTATTTCGGCGGCAAGGGGATCAATGTTTCGGCGGTTTTAAAGGAACTCGGCATGGAGAGTGTTGCACTTGGATTTACGGCAGGATTTACTGGGAAGGCGCTGACGGATTTGTTGGTGCAGGCGGGTATACAGACTGATTTTATCGAACTGCCGAAAGGCAATACGCGCATCAATGTGAAAATCAAAGCCCAAACCGAAACCGATATTAACGCAGGCGGTCCGCCGATATCGCAAACGGCTTTCACGGCATTGCTGAAAAAGCTCGATGCATTGCACCCGGGCGATACGGTTTGCCTTTCGGGCAGCGTGCCGCCGTCTTTGCCTGAAGATACCTATGAAACGCTGTTGGCACATCTTGCGGGAAAAGGCATTCGTTTTGCAGTAGATGCCACCGGGGCACTGCTGTTGCGCGTCCTGCGATTTTCGCCGTTCCTTGTAAAGCCCAATCATCACGAGCTTGCCGAATTGCTCGGCAGAGATTTGCCTACGGAAGAAGATTTGTTTGCAGGCGCTTGTGAATTGCAATCGCGCGGCGCGAAAAATGTGCTGGTTTCCCGTGCAGGGGCGGGGGCGCTGCTTTTGACCGAAAGCGGCGAGCGGTATTCAATGCCCGCCGTGCAGGGGGAAGTGAAAAATGCCGTCGGCGCGGGTGACTCTATGGTGGCAGGCTTCCTCGCAGGCTACTTCCAAAAAGGCGACTATCTGTATGCTTTAAAGCTCGGACTTGCAGCAGGCAGTGCCACGGCGTTTTCCGAAGGGCTTGCCAAGCGCGATACCATTATCGAAATCCTGCAAAAAATGCAATAGAAAAAGAAAGGAAGATGCTATGCGCATCACAGATTTACTCAAAAAAGAAGCGATTTTACTGCATGCCGCGGGAACGGACAAGCAAACCGCCTTGGACACGCTGATTTCTCTTCATGAACAGGCGGGAAACTTAAAAAATACCGCGCAGTACAAAGCGGATATTTTGGCGCGGGAGCAGCTTGGTACGACTGCTATCGGCGAGGGGCTTGCTGTGCCGCATGCCAAAAGCGATGCGGTAAAACGTCCGTCGCTCTCGGCAATCACCGTACCCGACGGTGTGGAGTATGATGCACCGGACGGCAAACCCGTAAAACTTCTGTTTATGATTGCCGCCACGCCCGACGGCGACATGCATTTGGAAATTCTTTCACGGCTTATGGTGATGCTCATGGAACCTGCATTTGCAAAAAGCCTGTTACAAGCCAAAACCGCAGACGAATTTCTGCTGTTGATTGATGAAAAAGAACGTGAAAAATATCCCGACGCGCCGCAAGTGCAGTTAGCGCAAAAGGACGGTTATCGCATTTTGGCAGTCACCGCCTGCCCCACAGGGATTGCCCACACCTATATGGCGGCGGAAGCCCTTGAAAAAGCAGGTGAAAAAATGGGCTATCCCTTAAAGGCGGAAACAAACGGTGCAGGCGGTGCAAAACATGTGCTGACCTCAAAAGAAATTGCCGAATGTGACGGCATTATCATCGCCGCTGACAAAAATGTGGAAACGGCGCGTTTCGACGGCAAGCCTGTGTTAAAAGTATCTGTTTCGAGCGGGATTCAAAAACCCGAAGAACTGATACAAAAAATCATAGACGGCAAAGTGCCTGTATATCATCACAGCGGTGAACGCGATGAAAGCGCGGACACAGACGAAAGAGAGGGCGCAGGCAGAAGGGTGTATAAGCACCTGATGAACGGTGTTTCACATATGCTTCCCTTTGTGGTGGGCGGCGGCGTGCTGATTGCACTCGGCTTTTTAATCGATACCCTTGCAGGCAATGCGAATGTCGGCGCCGGCTTCGGACAAACCAACCCCGTGGCGGCGGTCGTCTTTTGGATCGGAAAAGCGGCGTTTGCCTTTATGCTGCCGATTTTGGCGGGGTATATCGCGCAGTCCATTGCCGACCGCCCCGGTCTTTTGCCCGGCATTGTCGGCGGCTATCTTGCCACCACGGGCGCAACCCTCGCGTCTCCAACGGGCGATGATACGGCGGTTTCGGGCTTCCTCGGTGCATTGCTTGCGGGTTTTGTCGCAGGGATATTGGTGAATTTCCTCAAAAAAGCCTTCGCGTGGCTGCCGAAGTCGATGGACGGTATCAAGCCTGTGTTTCTATATCCCTTGTTCGGTACACTGCTGATCGGACTGTTTATGCTCTTAATTAATCCCGTCGTCGGCGTCGTAAATTTTGCGGTTTCGAGCGGGCTTTCTGCGCTCGGCAGTACCAGCAAATTGCTTCTCTCCATTGTGCTTGCCGCAATGATGGCGATTGATATGGGTGGACCGTTTAACAAAGCGGCATATGTGTTCGGTACGGCGGCAATCGCCGACGGGAACACCTGGATTATGGCGGCAGTCATGATTGGCGGTATGGTGCCGCCGATTGCCATTGCCCTTGCCACCACCTTTTTTAAAAACCGTTGGACAAAAGACGAGTTGAAAAGCGGTCCCGTAAATTACCTGATGGGGCTTTGCTTTATTACCGAGGGTGCCATTCCCTATGCCGCGTCCGACCCGTTGCGCGTTATTCCCTCTTGTATGGTCGGCTCTGCCGTTGCGGGTGCAATTACGGCGCTGTTTGGCTGCACTTGCCCCGCTCCTCACGGCGGTATATTCACCTTTGCGGTGGTCGGGCGCCCGTTCGGATATTTGGTGGCACTTGTGGTCGGCTCAGTCGTCGGTGCGCTGATGCTTGCGGCTTTAAAAAAGAAAAGAACAGAATAGGGAGGGACCTAAAATGGTTTCACAAACCGTGCAAGTTACCAATAAAATGGGGTTTCATATGCGCCCTGCAAATGTGTTTGTCAGCGCAATGGGCAAATATAAATCCGATGTGACGATTGTTTTTGGCGGTAAAGAAATTAACGGCAAAAGTATTATGAATATTATGGCATCCTGCATCAAATGCGGCGCAGAAATTGAAATTCGGTGCGACGGTGAGGACGAAAACGCCGCCTTGCAAGAGGCGGTACATTTGGTGAAAAGCGGACTCGGTGACGAGCCGAACCGTGTCGATGACTAAAGAGGGGAGAACTATGCTGTATCAAGGGATTGCAGGTGCAGAGGGCATCGGGATCGGCAAAGCGCTTGTCGTGCGCGAGCAAAATCTCGAGTATTCGCATGTGCCGTTTTCGGGCGCGGAAACGGAAAAACAGCGCTTGCAGACGGCAATTCAGGTGTTTTCCGAAAAAACGGCGGCGATGCAGAAAAAACTGGAGGCTTCTGTCGGCGAAAAGCAGGCAGAGATTTTAAACGGACAAAATATGATGATACAAGACCCGTTTATGGCATCGCAAATGCAGGACTGTATTGCGAACGGACAGTGTGCAGAAGCGGCGGTCGATACGGTTTGCAATCTGTATATTGAAATGTTTTCCGCTGTCGCGGACGAGTTGACCAGACAGCGCGCCGCGGATATCCGCGATATGCGTGCGCGGCTGTTGGGGATTTTGCTCGGACAGGAGACGGTTGATTTAAGCGACCTGCCGCCCGAAACCGTATTGGTGGTTGAGGAGTTTACACCCTCTATGACTGCGCAGATGCAAACGGCACACATTGTCGGAATCCTTTCGCAAAGCGGCTCGAAAACCTCGCATTCTGCCATTTTGGCGCGCAGTTTGGAAATCCCCGCTGTGATGCGCGTGGAAAATGTTTGTTCGCTTTTGCAAAACGGCGACATCGTCATAGTAGATGGTACACGCGGCGAGGCGGTGGTACGCCCAGAGCAAGGGATTTTGGAGGCATACCGTTCCAAACGAGACCAGATTTTCCGTGAAAAACAGGCTTTGTACGCATTTGCAGGGAAAAAGACCGTCACTGCCGACGGCAAAATCCTTGCGGTCTATGCCAATATCGGAAAACCTGACGATATGGCGGCAGTGCTGAAAAACGACGGCGAGGGTGTGGGGCTGTTTCGCACGGAATTTTTGTTTATGGACAGAGCAACCCTGCCAAGCGAAGCAGAACAGTTTGCCGCATACCGTGCGGTTGCCGAGCAAATGCAGGGGAAAGAGGTTATCATTCGCACACTCGATGTCGGTGGGGATAAGGCGATTCCGTATTTGCATATGGAACAGGAAGATAACCCGTTTTTGGGACATCGCGCCGTGCGGTACTGCCTTGACAACCCTGAAATCTATAAAGTTCAGTTGCGTGCTCTTTTGCGGGCATCTGCTTTTGGCAAAATCAAAATGATGCTCCCGCTGGTAACGACTGTCACAGAGGTGCGCCGCGTGCGGGAATTTCTGGAAAGCATAAAAACAGATTTGCGAAAAGAAAATATTGCATTTGAAGAAAATATCCCTGTCGGCGTAATGATTGAAACCCCTGCCGCCGCCGTGACGGCGGATTTGCTTGCCAAAGAATCGGATTTTTTCAGTATCGGTACAAATGATTTAACGCAGTATGCTATGGCGGTGGACCGTGGGAACGGCAAAGTGTCTGCACTTTACAGTGCGTATCAGCCGGCTGTACTGCGGCTGATACGACAGACTGCAGATGCGGCAACCCGTGCAGGGATTCCTGTCGGCGTTTGCGGTGAAGCCGCGGCAGACAAGGCATTGCTTCCCTTGTTTATTTCCTTTGGCGTACATGAGTTTTCCGTTGCGCCGCCCGCCGTGCTTGCAACGCGCAAAACCGTTTCCTTGTGGAGCAAAACTGACGCAGACGCCCTTGCAGCGCGCGTTTTAACTCTCTCTGCCGCCGAAGAAATCGCCGCCGTGCTCCAAGACGCGGCGAGAGCGTGATTTGTAGGGACGCCGCCAAATAGAATTTGTCATCCTGAGCGAAGCGAAGAATCTCGGACGCAGAAGAACATATACTCTGCAAGAGATTCTTCGCCTACGATTCAGAATGACCAAATTACGGGCGGGCACACAGACCCACCCATACGCATAAATTGAAATCTATAATTTCCGTAAAATTTATTGTAAATCCGATATAAATATGCTACAATACCCTACATCTTTTTAAAATCGGGTGAAAACAATGATTGCGGTAATTGATTACGGCGCGGGGAATCTTCTAAGTGTGCGTAAAGCGCTGGACTACATCGGCGCAGAAAATATTGTAACTGCGAACAAGGCAGAAATCGAAGGTGCCGATGCGGTGATTTTGCCGGGCGTGGGCGCGTTCGGTGATGCAATGGCGTGTCTTGCCGCTTCAGGACTGTTGGAAACCGTCAAGGCGGCGGCGCTGTCCGATACGCCGTTTTTGGGGATTTGTTTGGGGCTGCAAATGCTGTTTCAAAAAAGTGCAGAAACCGAGGGTGTTGTGGGCTTGTCGGTTTTAGAGGGCGAAATTTGCCGCTTCCCGTCGGATATGGGCTTAAAAATCCCGCAAATCGGCTGGAATTCCATTGAAATTACGCCGGAATGTCCGTTGTTTTGCGGTGTGCCGAACGGGGCGTATGTCTATTTTGTCCATTCCTATTATTTAAAGGCAAAACATCGAGAAAATGTGGCGGCGACGGCAAATTACGGCATTGATTTTCACGCCGCGGCGTTTGATGGAGCGAAAAATCTGTATGCCACGCAGTTCCACCCCGAAAAAAGCGGTGCGGTCGGCTTGCAGATACTCAAAAACTTTGCCGCGATGCAGAAGGGAGAACGCTGATGTACGCAAAACGAGTGATTCCCTGTTTGGATGTCAAAAACGGGCGTGTGGTCAAAGGCGTCAGTTTTGTCAATTTGCGTGATGCGGGAGACCCCGTGGAGTGCGCCGTCGCCTATGACAAAAAAGGCGCGGATGAACTTGTGCTGTTGGATATTACTGCAACGCACGAGGGGCGCGGTACGATGGTCGATATCGTTACGCGCGTGGCAAAATCCATTTTTATTCCGTTTACTGTTGGCGGCGGCATTCGTACGACCGACGATTTTAAAGAGCTTCTGCGTGCAGGGGCAGACAAAATTTCCGTCAACTCTGCGGCGGTGCGCAACCCCGATTTAATCAACGAGGCGGCACAAAAATTCGGCAGTCAGTGCGTGGTGTGCGCCATTGACGCCAAACGCCGTGCCGAGGGCGGTTGGGAAGTGTATTTAAACGGCGGCAGACTGCCGACAGGCATTGATGCTGTCGCGTGGGCAAAGGAAGCCGTTTCCCGCGGTGCGGGCGAAATCTTGCTCACAAGCATGGACTGCGACGGGCAAAAAACAGGCTATGATATAGAACTTACAAAAGCCGTTTCCGAAAGTGTCGGCGTACCCGTGATTGCCTCGGGCGGTGCGGGCGCGCTCGAGCATTTTTATGATGCGCTCACCGTCGGCAAGGCGGACGCGGTGCTTGCGGCGTCGTTATTTCACTTTAACGAAATCCCGATTGTCGATTTGAAAGTCTATCTTCAAAAGCAAGGCATTCCCGTGCGCCCCGTGCTTTAAAAAGGTGTGCAGTATGGAAGTATTTATACAAATTCTCGTGTGCTTTTTCGCCGGTATGGGCGCAGGGCTCGGTACGGGCTTTGCGGGGCTTTCCGCCGCGGCGGTGATTAGCCCGTTGCTGATTACCTGCTTGGGGCTCGAGCCGTATGCGGCGGTCGGTATTGCTTTGGCAAGCGATGTGCTGGCAAGCGCCGTTTCAGCGTATACGTATCATAAAAATAAGAATTTAGACATCAAAAACGGTCTGATTATGATGGCGACGGTGCTGTTGTTCACCGTGATCGGCAGTTATGTCGCAAAGCTCGTGCCGGGCAAAACCATGGGCGGCTTTTCGAATTTTATGACGCTGTTTTTAGGACTGAAATTTTTAATCAAGCCCGTGATGACCACCAAAGAAAAAATGAACGCTGTGTCGCCCAAAAAACGTGCAGTGCAGTCGGTACTTTGCGGTATGATGATCGGCTTTATCTGCGGTTTTGTGGGCGCGGGCGGCGGAATGATGATGCTGTTGATTTTAACCAGCGTGCTCGGGTACGAGCTTAAAACCGCTGTCGGCACAAGCGTATTTATTATGGCGTTTACAGCGCTGACGGGCTCTGTGTCGCATTTCGTCCTCGGCGGCGCGCCGAATTGGCTGTTGCTGGTGCTTTGTGTGGTGTTTACTTTCCTTTGGGCACAGATTGCCGCGAAATTTGCCAATAAAGCCTCCCCAAAAACGCTCAATCGGATTACGGGCGCGGTGTTAACGGTGTTGGGACTTGTCATTGTCGGCGTCAATTACCTGTTTTAATGTCTGCAATATATGCAAATAAAAGCGCAGAGGCGGTACAGTGAACTGCCCCAAGTTGTGCAGACAGCACAAAAAAGCAGGTCTATGGTAGAATAA
>JBJEPS010000046.1:0-3738 GCA_051881355.1 Candidatus Fimenecus sp.
GGCGTGCCGACGGCAGAGGTGCTGTTTGTCGGCGAGGGACCCGGCGAAAACGAGGATTTGCAGGGTGAGCCGTTTGTCGGGCGCGGTGGGCAACTGCTGGACAAATACTTAACGCACATTGACCTGTCGCGCGAAAAGAATATTTATATTGCCAATATCGTCAAATGCCGTCCGCCGGGGAATCGCGACCCGCGCGAGGAGGAGCAGGTCGCGTGCGCGCACTGGCTGCGCGAGCAAATGAAGCTTCTACACCCGAAAATCGTGGTGTGCTTGGGGCGTATTGCGGCGCAAAAAATCATTTCGCCTGACTTTCGCGTCACGAAAGAACACGGCGTGTTTTACGAGCGGCGCGGTTTTTATTTGATGGGGACATTCCACCCTGCCGCCCTTTTGCGCAATCCCGTCCAAAAGCCGGATGCACTTTCGGACTTTGCGGCTTTGCGGGCAAAAATTCAAGAAGTTTGTGAGAGAACATACTGATGGCTTTTTTACCGTTTCATTCCAGGGATTTGTTTTATAAAAGTAAATTCGGCGCTGTAAAATCAGGCGAAAAATTGCGCTTTCGCCTGATTTTGCCGCGCTCTTTTTGCGTGTCAGCCGCGTATTTTGTACTGACCAAAGACGGGGAAATGCCCGTCGAGCACGGTATGTATTGGGCTGGAATGCATGGCGAGACCCAAGAAATTTGGGATTTGGAAATGGCTTTGCCCGAGCGCGGCTTATATTTTTATCATTTTGAATACGCTTCCGCTTGGGGGCGCGGCGCAATTTACCATATCGGCGACGGGGTGGGCGCGGTCGCCAATGCCGTCACGCCGAAAAACGATTGGCAATTGACGGTATATGACGCGAACTACCGAACGCCCGACTGGCTCAAGGGCGGCGTAATGTATCAGATTTTTCCCGACCGCTTTTATAATTCGGGAAAACCGAAGAAAAATGTACCTGCCGACCGTGTTTTGCGGGCAGACACCGAAAATCAACCGTATTGGCGCCCCGATAAAAACGGCAAGGTATTAAATAATGATTACTTCGGCGGCGACCTTGCGGGCATCACTGAAAAACTGCCGTATTTAAAGACCCTCGGTGTGACCTGCATTTACTTAAACCCGATTTTTGAGGCGCACGCCAATCACCGCTACAACACGGCGGATTATTTGAAAATCGACCCGCTTTTGGGGGACGAAAACGATTTTCAAACGCTGTGCAAAACTGCAAAAAACTATGGAATTCGCATTATTTTGGACGGTGTGTTCTCCCACACGGGTGACGACAGCTTGTATTTTAACCGCGCGGGGCGGTACAAAACTCTGGGCGCGTACAATTCCGAACAGTCCCCGTATTACCCCTGGTATACATTTTTTGACTATCCCGACAGCTATAAAAGCTGGTGGGGATTTGAAACGCTCCCGGAGGTGAACGAGGAAAGCCCGGAATACCTCGAATTTATCACGGGCAAAAACGGCGTAGTTAAAAAATGGCTAAAGCTTGGTGCGGCGGGCTGGCGGTTAGATGTCGCCGACGAATTACCCGACGTGTTTTTGGACGCGCTTTGTGCTTCAGCGAAAGCAGAAAAGGCAGACGCGCTGGTGCTCGGTGAGGTTTGGGAGGACGCGACCAACAAATGTGCATACGGTGCACGGCGGCGATATTTGTTGGGCGGGCAGCTCGACAGCGTAATGAATTATCCGTTTGCAAATGCGATTTTGAATTTTGCACGCAACGGCATTGCCGAGGGCTTTGCACGTGCGGTGACCGATATTGTTGAAAACTATCCGAAACCGGCGCTTGACTGTATGATGAACCACATCGGTACGCACGATACCGAACGCGCCATTACCAAAATTATGGGTGAAAGCGCCGAGGGGCGTGACCGCGAATGGCAATCTCGGCGCGTGCTGTCTGACGCCGATTACCAAAAAGGCGTGACACTGCTAAAATTAGCGGCGGTGCTCCAATTTACGCTTCCCGGTGTGCCGTGCATCTATTACGGCGACGAGGCAGGGCTGCAAGGGTATAAAGACCCGTTTAATCGCGGTTGTTACCCATGGGGGCACGAAAATCAGGACTTGATTGCCTTTTACCAAACCTTAGGAGCGCTTCGCGGCTCACTTGACTGTCTGAAAACGGGCGAACTGCATATTGTTTCGGCGGCGCTGGGGTGCGTTGCCTACGAGCGCGAGGGGGATTGCGACGAAATTTTGGTGATTGCCAACCGCAACGAGCAGGAAATCACCTATAATTTGTCCGACAAATGGCAGTACAAGCGCGAGATTTTGCACGGTAGACCTGTAACCGCTTGTGTGAATGTACCGGCAATGGGCTGCGTGATACTTAATTTTTAACTACAAGAGTATTTCGTTTTGCGTGCAACTCGCAGGGGGGCGACGACTCGGCGCCCCACATTCCAGCGTCTTGCATCTAGGGGCTAGCCGCCATACCGTAGGGAACGACCTGCGTGCCGTTTCGAAAAAGTATACAGCGTTTCTACGGGTGCGCGATGCACGCCCCCACAAAAAGCAATGGATATTACAAAACAAATTGCAACAAAATTTCCGCGTAAAAAAGCCACTGGAGGTCATACTATGAAAAAAACGGTTTCTATTCTAACGGTGTTTTTCATGGTACTTTTCCTTTTCTCCTCTTGCGTGTTCTCTGCGGACAGCACGGGGGATATCTCGGGCTACGCGCAAATGCACAGCATTATTGACAGGGCGATTCCCGCATTTTCCGTAAATGAAAACGGTGATTTTACGGTCCTCCAATTCAGCGACACGCATCTCATCAGCGGCAATACAAAAAAAGACAGAAAAACGCTCGAAAATCTGCGTGCACAAATTGAACGCGTGCGCCCCGACCTCGTAGTCATTTCGGGCGATATGATTGAGGGCAGCAATCAAAATCCGAAATACAACAAAAAAGCCGCACTCGAAACGGTAGGCGCATTGTTCGAGGACTTGGCGCAATATTGGGCGTATGTGCCGGGCAACAATGACGGCGAGATGTTCGGCACTTCCGAAGATGTGGCGTCGTTTTTGGCACAGTACGCGCACTGCGTGCTCGCCGATGCGGACAGCCTCACCGGGGCAACGCAGTATGTGATTGATTTAAAAGATGACACGGGCAGCGTCGTGCACAGTCTTATATTTATGGACTCGCTTGCACGTGACGCAAACAATCAGTACGATTATATGAAAGCGGACCAAGTTGCATGGGCGCGGCAAATTCTCAGTGCACGCAAAGCGGAAAATCCGGAGGCAAAATGCAGTTTCTTTTTCCATATGAACACGCCGAATTTTGCGTTATCGGGGAAAAACGGCATGCCGTACAGCGCAAATTATAATCCCGTCCCCACGGATTTTTACGAGGGAATAGACGGCAATGCCGCATTCGATGCAATGCTGGCGGATATGGGGAATGTCGGGCTTGTTTCCATCGGGCATATTCACCCCGATACGAATTATTGCAGCTTCTTAAACGGCACGTATTACCATGTTGTACGTGCCGCCGGGGAAAATGCAACGAAGTATCCGGGGTGTGTTCGAATTACGATACACACAGCGGCACAAACCACGGACGAAATGTATGATTTTGAAGAAATCGTTTTTAAATCGTAAATATACTTTGTAGGTTATCTAAATTTAAATTTGTCATCCTGAGCGAAGCGAAGGATCTCAAAAAGGGAGTGCAACGAAAACGAGATTCTTCGCCTATCGGCTCAGAATGACAACGCGTAGG
>JBJEPS010000047.1:0-15587 GCA_051881355.1 Candidatus Fimenecus sp.
GGGCGTGGAAGCCCGCCTCTACGACGGGTCGTCGAGACGCGACCCCTACAAATTTAAATTTATCTGTTAGGCACAAAAATACGGCAGGCGAAATCGCCTGCCGCTGTGCTTTGTTTGAAATGTTTATCCTGTCACAGTATACGCCGTCGTCCAAGCTTCGAGCACCTTCGAAAACGCTTCGCCCTTTAAGGTGCGCAAGCAGTCCGTTCGGTAGGCGGCGAACAAATTGCGGTCTGCATCCGTAATATCCTCACGCTGAACCAAAAAGACATATTCGCCCAAAGCAAATGCCTGCGCCTTGCCGTTCTCAATCGCGGCAACTTGCTCGAAAAAGCCGTTGGGATAATTCGGATTGTCCCGATGTGCTACCACCGTTTCGGTATTAGCGGTTGTATTTTCCATCGCAGACGCCTGTTCTTCCACCGAGGAGCCGTCGTTAATCGTGTTCGCGGTCTTTTCGAAAGCCGATACCAACGCCTGTTTTTCCGTTTCGGGCAGTGCCACGGCATTGCCGCTGTCGTCCGCTGTTGTTAAAAAGCCTGTTATTGACTTAAACGCAATATAGTTTTCGTTAAAATAGGTTTTTAGGGTTTCCTCCGAAACAGGCTCGTCGCCGTCGGGTGCGTAGTAATCAGCCATAACCGCATCATAATATGCTTTGGATGTTTCCACCAACAGCAAATCTTGCTTCGTAACACCCAATTCGCTGTAATACGTCCCAAACAGACGCCAAAGGTTGTTGACGGACTGTGAAACAGCCGCTTTTTCGGCGGTGGAAAGGGTCAATTCTCGCTCGGCAAACGCGGAGTTAATTGCCACATATTCCGCAATTTGCCGATACGCTTCGGCGGTTTGCTCCTCTTTGGTCGCATCGGGAAGCGCTTGTTTTGCCGCATCGGTAAAATATGCCGCAACCCCTTCCCCGATGGGCGTGCCGTTAACCGATACTGTGCCTCGACCCGTACAGGCGCAGAGCGTGCACAGGCAGAGTACTCCTGCAAGTATTACGCAAACTGCTTTTTTCATCTGCCCGTCGCCTCCCGTCATTTCAGCATAAACTCCATCGAAAAGGTTTTTTCACCGCAGTGCGTGGTAATGGTACAACCCACGTCCGAAACAATATATTCTTTAAATTTCACCGTCCTATGAATCTCCTTTTGTAATGCCTTTAACTGCGCGTCCGGCACACCCTCGGTATGGCACAAAATCACGCGGTCGGTGTCAATCTGCCCTGCATACTGCTCCAACAAGTCGCGGACATACTGCATTTGACAGTTTTCGATTTTCCCGCGGTATTTTTTGCCGACCTCCAACGCACCGTCGCGCATCACGATAGAGGGCTTTATCCCCAGTATGTTTGCGCCGAGTGCTGCAACGCCCGAACAGCGACCGCCTTTATACAGAAACTCCAGCTTATCCAGCACAAAGGTGGTCACAACCTTTTCGCGCTTGTATTCCATTTCGTGTACAACGGTTTGTACATCACAGCCTGCCGCTACCATTTCTGCCGCCTTAATGCACAACAGCGTAATTCCCGTGGTCAGGCTTTTGGAGTCCACAATATAAACATTGTCGAATTCCTCTGCCGCGATTACCGCATTTTGATAGGTGGAAGAGAGCTTGGAAGTAAAGCTCAGATGCACTACGGCACTGCCGTCCGCGGTCAGTTCCGTAAAAAAGTCGGTATATTCGGCAATCGAAACTGCCGAGGTTGTCGGCAGTTTGCCGGTATCCTTGTAAAATGCAATTAAGTCCGACGTGGTAATGTTCACACCGTCCTCGTAGCATTTCCCGTCCAACAGAATATGCAGCGGAATCACGCGAATGTCATACTTTTCGCGGATTTCCGGCGGCACATCTGCCGGACTGTCAGTCGAAATGATGATCTTGCTCATTTACATAGGCCTCCCAAAGGCGGTCTTTTCGTTCCGCATCTTTTTTCTCGCGCAAAATCCGTGCGCGAACCTGTTTTTTGTGTTTTCCGAATTTTCCGTTCCGATAAAACGCCACCGTAAACATACCGGCAAGCGCCCCGACCGCCGCAATGATAAAGTCCACCATGGTGTCAATAAGCCCCGACTCCGAAATCGGTGAGGAACATTGCAGCGCCATACCGTAAAGCCTGTCCATTGTAAATTCATAAATCTCCCAGGCAACGGAAATCCCGAGAGAAAAACAAATGGCAAACATCGCCGCAAGCGCGGGCGACAGCCGCCCGTAACGCCCCTGCATAATAACGGCAAAATCATAGCCGAACCATGCGGCAATAAAGCCCGCACAGCAGTGCGTCACCAAATCAAAGCTGTGAAAGCTTGTACGGTTGTTCAGGGTTGTTCCGACCACCACGCCGATAAAAATAAACAAATTGAGCATCGTGCCCGAAATATAATCGACACGTGTAATAAAGGAATTCCCGCCGAACACCTGAAAATAATCCCACATATGGGTGAACAGGATCGCGAAAATTGCCTCCAAAAACTCAACGGTTGAGCCGTGGAACAGCCCGTAAATGCCCCAAATCATAATCCCCGCGCGCAAAACGAGCCACAAAATGTGATGGCGCAGGGGTAAATACCCCGGTTGTGCTTGTTCTTCCATGCAAAAACTCTTTTCTGTAATTTTACCCTTCTACCCTTGCGATAAACGCCGTTATGAAAATCTTGCAATCATACCGACAGTATGCTCGCCGTCACTCACGGCACCCGAGCCGACCAAATCGCCGTCCGAAGAAAGCGTAGAACCGCAGGCAATCAGCTTTCCTTCGGTGGTCACGCAAAGGCTGTTGAATTTATCGTCACGGCTGCCGCCGTACCCTTGCACGGAGGTGATTTTGCCGCTGTTGTTCAAGGTGAGCACAAAGCCGTCGCTGCCGCCGCGATTCCCAACCGTACGCAAATCGCGGTTGGTGGAATTGGAATAGCCGACTGCGGCAAACCCGTCTGCCGTAGCGACAATATCCGTAAACGCATCGTCTAAGAAGCCGCAGAAATTACGCTCCCAAGCGATCGCACCGTTGGAATCGAATTTCACGGCAACGGCATCGTAGCCGCCTTGGTTGCTTAATTTACTCAGCGAATTGTCCTTGGACTTGGAACGACCCGCAATCACACAGCCGCCGTCGCCGGAAGCAGCCACCGCCGAGAAATTGTCAATATCGGAGCCGCCGTACTGCGCAAACCAAAGCCGCTCGCCGCTCGCCGAATATTTCAGCACACACGCGTCCGCTCGACCATAGCTTTTGAACAGTGCACCGGAGGAAAACGCGCCGACCGCATAAATGTTGCCGTCTGCGTCTACATCGACGCCGGTCAGCGAATCACCGGTGGAGCCGACCGCCTTCATAAACGCGAGACTGCCGTCCGCGTTGTATTTCACCAAAACAGAACCGCTGTTCTGCGGAGAAAGCCCCAGCGAAGCGCCCGTACCGTCAGAGGAGCTGGAATAGCCCACCACAGCAAAGCCCCCGTCGGGAGAAGCCGCAATTGCTTCAAATCCGTCCGTCATCGAGCCGCCGAAGCTTTGCGTCCACTGTAAATCTCCGCGGTCATTAAATTTAAATACCACAGCATCGAAATCGCCGGCGTTTGTAAAGCCCAAATTCCCGGATTTTGTATAGCCGCAAACCGCAATATTATCGTCCTTATCTACGGCAATGCCGGTCACAATAATACCGCGGTTGGAGGAAATGGCTTTCTGCCAAGCAACCGTACCGTTTTTCTTGTATTTAATCAGAACGGGAATCGGCGTTGAGGAATTGCCCGCCAGCGCCGACATACTGCCGTCTTTGGAATTGGACTGCATCAAGGCGACAAATCCACCGTCTGCGGTGGCAGCCGTCCCGACAAAAACATCATTCCCCGTGCCGCCGAAGGTGGCGCCCCAGTTGGCGTTGTTGCCGCCGGGGGTTGCGGGATTGGTGGTATACACAATCGTTTGCGTAACGGTTTCCCCGTTTGCATCGGTCACGGGATTGCCGTTTTGGTCCGTAATCGGAACTTCCGTCACTGCAGGACCGCCCGTGGTCGGCGGCACGATAATCATTGTCGTTAAGACCTCGCCGTTTTCGCCGGTCACCGGCACGCCGTTTTCATCGGTCACCGGCACGCCGACCTCCTGCGAAATGTAAACCACCGAGGTTTTTACATTGCCGTTTTCATCGTATACCTTTTCGCCGTTTGCATTGGTGACCTCCACAAGGGTGGTTTCCAAAACAACCGTCATTGCCTCGCCGTTTTCATTGGTAATCGGTACGCCGTTTTCGTCTGTCACGACAACCGTTTCGCCACCGTCTGTTTTGTCTCCCTTGCAGGCGGAAAGCGCCGCGAACACAGCAACCAGCAGGAGAAGCGAAAGGAGAATGATTTTTTTATTTCCGTTCATTTTTCCGTTCATTTCCATTGCCCTGTGATACAGACGGCACACAAAAGGGAAGTGTCTTTTGTGCCCGGTATCGTTCCTTTCATTTTGTAATTTGCACAAACGCACCGCAAAAGCAAACACTGCGTCAGCATATATATTTGTATTGTACCATATGCGAACCGGTTTTTCAACGGAAAATTTCGGCAAACCGCACGTCTTTTGCGCAAAGGTGTGTGCAATAAATTTTAATTTAGCGGCGCAAAAAATGTGCGGAACGAGATTCTGCAGCTACGCCGCAGCAGGACGAAACAGGATTACACAGCAAAACGGGCGGAGAAAATATCCGCCCGTCCCTTTTCTTTTATGGTTTTTGTTTTTTAGGTCAGTTCAAACTGCCCGGTATAGAGCTGATAATACTTGCCCTTTTGCTTGAGCAGCTCATCGTGGTTGCCGCGCTCGATGATTTCGCCGTGTTCCAGTACCATAATCGCATCTGCATTGCGTACGGTGGACAGGCGGTGGGCTATGACAAAGGTTGTTCTGCCCTGCATCAGCTTATCCATACCCTGTTCAATCAGCCGTTCAGTGCGTGTATCAACAGAGCTGGTCGCTTCGTCCAAAATCAGCACGGGCGGGTCGGCAACCGCCGCGCGCGCAATGGCGAGCAGCTGGCGCTGGCCTTGACTCAAATTCGCACCGTCGCCCGTAATGACCGTGTCATACCCATTGGGCAGACGGGTAATAAACGCATGCGCATTGGCAAGCTTTGCCGCTTCGACCACCTGTTCGTGGGTGGCGTCCAGGTTGCCGTAGCGAATGTTTTCCTCGACCGTTCCCGTAAACAGGTGTGTATCTTGCAGCACCATCGCAAGAGAACGGCGCAAATCCGCCTTTTTGATTTTCTGAATATTGATGCCGTCATAGCGGATTTTGCCCGCCTGAATTTCATAAAAGCGATTGAGCAAATTGGTAATTGTCGTTTTGCCCGCACCCGTTGAGCCGACAAATGCGATTTTTTGCCCGGGCTTTGCATACAGCGAAACATCGTGCAGAACCGTCTTTTTGCCATCATAGCTGAAGGTGACATCCTCAAACTGCACATCACCCTCTAATTGCTTGTAGGTCACGGAGCCGTCCGCCGTATGGGTGTGCTTCCAAGCCCAAAGTCCGGTGTGTTCTTTGCATTCGGTCAACTTCCCGTCCGTATCGGGTTTAATATTCACCAGCGTTACATAGCCTTCGTCCGTTTCCGCCTTTTGGTCGATGACATCGAAAATCCGCTCTGCGCCTGCCAAAGCCGACAGAATATTGTTGAACTGTTGGGACAAATTGGAAATCGGCTGCGTAAACGAACGCGTGTACTGTAAGAACGACAGCACCGTACCGACCGTCATCGTCTCACCGATAACAAACGCGCCGCCCACTGCGGCAATCACCGCGTAAATCAAATGCCCGTAGTTGCCCATAATCGGACCGAGGGCGCTTGCATAGGTGTTTGCCTGCGTGGCAGAATGCTGTAACTCGTCATTCAACACTGCAAATTCGTCCATTACCTGCCGTTCGTGATTAAAAACCTTAACAACCTTTTGTCCTTCGATGGTCTCCTCAATAAAGCCGTTCGCCTCTCCCAAGGCTTTTTGCTGGCGGCGGAAGTATTTAGAGCTTCGCTTCCCGAACGCCTTAATAATCAAAAGCATAAACGCCAAAAAGACCAAAATAACCGCCGTCAAGCGAATGCTCAATATGCACATCATCACGAAGGTGCCGACAACGGAAATCAAAGAGGAAACGGTCTGCACAAAGCCTTGACTTAAAAAGTTGCGCACGGTTTCGACATCGTTCGTATAGCGGCTCATCAATTCCCCGTGGGTATGGGTATCGAAATAGGAAATCGGCAAATCCTGCATCGCGTCAAACAGGTCACGGCGAATGGTATTGACCGTGGACTGTGACAGGGTGAGCATAATGCGCGCATAACCGTAAGAAGCAAACGCGCTGAGCGCAAACAGCGCTCCCATTTTTGCAAGTGCCAATACAAGCGGTCCGAAATCCGCATTGCCGGGACCTGCCATCAGCATCGGCGTAAGATAATCGTCTGTCAAAACCTTGATAAAGTAAGACGCAAGCAGCGTGCCCGCCGTGCTTAACAGTACCAGTAAAAAGACCAGAATCAACAACCATTTTCGCTTGGCTATATACCCGAACAGACGGGTGACTGTCTTTTTGGTATCTTTCGGTTTTTGCATTTTACCGGGCATCCCTTTTTTGCCGCCCGGCATCATTCTGTTCATGGCAGGCATCAGACAGCACCCCCTTCCTCGACAACGCCTTTTTGCTGCGAATAATAGACCTCGCTGTAAATCGGACTGCGCGTGAGCAGCTCCTCGTGCGTGCCGATATCGGCAATTTTCCCATTGTCCAGTACAATGATTTTATCCGCTTCCTGCACAGAGCTTATCCGTTGGGCGATGATAATTTTTGTGGTGTTCGGAATATCGTTTTTGAATGCCTCGCGGATTTTGCTGTCGGTAAAGGTATCCACCGCGCTTGTGGAGTCGTCTAAAATCAGGATTTTCGGTTTTTTGAGTAAGGCGCGCGCAATGCAAAGACGCTGTTTTTGCCCGCCCGAAACATTTACGCCGCCTTGCCCCAAATCGGTTTGATAGCCGTCGGGAAAAGCCGTAATAAAGTCGTGCGCCTGCGCGGATTTACACGCGGCAACCAATTCTTCGTCGGTGGCATTTTCATCACCCCAACGGAGGTTTTCGGCAATCGTGCCCGAAAACAGCACATTGTTTTGCAGCACCATGCTGACCGATTCGCGCAGTTCCTCAATCGTGTAATTTTTCACATTGTGTCCTGCCACACGCACCTCGCCCTCTGTCACATCGTACAGGCGCGGGATTAAGCTGACCAGTGTGGTTTTCGCACTGCCCGTACCGCCGATAACGCCGACGGTTTCGCCTGACGCGATTTTGAAATCGGCGTGGTCCACCACATTCTTTTCGCCGTCTTTGTTGTATTTAAAGCAAACATCGCAAAACTCGATTTCGCCGTTTTCCACCTTTAACGAGGTGTCCGCCGCGTCATCGTTAATGTCGGGCGTTTCGTCGAGCACCTCCCCGATACGCGAGGACGCCGCACGTGACATCACATAGTTGACAAGCATCATCGCCATCATCACGACAGACATCAGAATCTGCATAATGTAGGTGAGAATCATCGAAAACTGTCCGACTTGCATTTCTCCGGCAATTATATATTTTGACGCAAGATACGAAATGCCCAAAATCGTGCCGTACATCATCAGCATCATCAGCGGTTGCGCCGCCACCATCAGTTTTTCTGCGGAAATCGCCGCCGCGGTCAAATCGTCATTGGACTTTTTGAATTTTGCCTTTTCGTGGTCGCCGCGCACAAACGCTTTCACGACGCGAATAGCAATCAAATTTTCCTGTACCGAGCCGTTCAAAGCGTCCAGCTTTGTAAACATTTTCTTAAAGCGCTTCATGGCAATCGGACCGAAAATCGCCAGCACCACCAAAATCAGCGGAATGACGATTAAAAAGACCGACGAAACCTTGTGATTGATGCGAAAGCTCATAAACATCGCGCAGACGAATTGCAGCGGCGCGCGGAAGAAAATCCGCAGCATCATCTGATACATATTCTGCACGGTGGTCACATCGTTGGTCATTCTGGTCACGAGCGACGCGGTGCTGAAGCGGTCGATATTCGAAAACGAAAAGGTCTGTATATTTTTATACATCGCCTCGCGCACCCGCGCGCCCATACCCATGCTTGCCACCGCAGACAGTCTTGCTGCCATTGCGCCGCAAAACAGAGAACAGCCCGCAATCAACAGCATTTTGCCGCCTGTCACCAGCACATATTGCATGTCGCCGTTCGCAATACCGACATCAACGATTTTACTCATATACAATGGAATGAGCAACTCCAAAATCACCTCGCCCGTCATTAAAAACGGACAGAAAAACGACTGCCAAAAATAGGGTTTGGCATATTTAATCAGCTTTCCCATGCCGGCATGCACCTCCAAACTGCATTTCTTCTTCCATAATTTCTTCGAGCTTCTTCCCCGCAGGCAACATCGTCATTAAATTGTCGCAAAGTCGTGTGAGCAGCCGTTCGAGCGTTTCCAACTCCGCCGCGGAAAAATCTGCGTACAGCCGACGGTCGATTTCTTCAAAGTAGCCGTGAATGTATTCATGCTGTTCGTTGCCCTTTTGCGTCAAACTCATTCGATTGCAGCGCAAATCGGTTTCGTCTGTCGCTTTTTCAATCAAGCCCGCCTTTTGCATGCGCCGCAAAGAAACGGACACCGAAGCAGGAGACACATGCAGTGCTTTGGCAATTTCGTTTTGCGTCCCCGACCCGTTTTGTGCCAAATAATCCAAAATCGGCGGTTGCCCGAAGTACACGCCGCTGTCTTTCAACGCACGGCGCACCACATAATGGCGACACCATTCCAAATCGTGTATCTTTTTCGACACATTCTTTTGTATGCGCTCCACAAAACCACTCCTTTTTCGTAAAAATTTATTTAACCGACTAATTATTAACCGTTTAACGGTTTTTATTGTACGCCGTGCAGAAAAGAATGTCAACAAAAATTTTCCGTTTGTTTTGTGCAAAAAAACAATATTTTTGCACAAAATCAACACATTTTTCTTTTTTGTTGACTATATATTTCGGACAATCCACGCCGCTTCGGATATGAAGTGAAAGGTCTTTCAAAAATCCACCCAAAAAGGAGAAAACCGTATGGCAAATTCGCTTTCACAAAAGCAGCTCGCCTTCTGCCGCGCCTTTGTGCGTACCCGCTCCCCACGGGAAGCGGCAGTCGCCGCAGGTTTTTTGCTTTTCCCCGAAAAAGCGGCGGAAAAATTACTCTCGGCAAAGCCTGTGCAAACCAAAATTCAGGAATTGGAGCAATCGCTTTCGGTCCAGCGCGCGGAGTTGATTGCGGGCTACCGCCGGCTTGCATTCGGCTCAATTGCCGACGCGGTACGGCTGTTACAGCAAACCGACCAAGACGCGCCGCCCGACCCCGACACCTTGGATTTATTTATGGTGTCGGAAATCAAGCGCCCAAAGGGCGGGGGCTTAGAAATCAAGTTTTTTGACCGCCAAAAGGCACTCGACCGTCTCGCCGAATTACAGGAAACCGCCGTTGACAGCGCCCTGCCGTTCTACAAAGCGTTGGAGCGTTCTGCCGCCGCGATAGGAAAGGGCGGAGAGGAGGGCTGATGCAAAGCACACAATTCAAACAGTTTTCCCAAAAGCAGTTGGAGCTGCTTTCGTGGTGGTGCGATGAAAGTCCCTTTCATGCGCTTGACGCCATCATTTGCGATGGTGCGGTGCGCAGCGGCAAAACCGTCTGTATGTCGCTGTCGTTTGTGTTTTGGGCATTTTACCGCTTTTGCGACCAGAGCTTTGCGCTGTGCGGCAAGACCGTCACGGGCTTGCGCCGCAACGTGATTACTCCGCTTCTTCCCTTGCTTTCGGAGCTCGGCTTTCAATGCAACGAGCAGATTTCCAAAAATCTGTTGGAAATCTCGAAAGGCGGCAGAAAAAACCGCTTTTACTATTTCGGCGGCAAGGACGAGTCCTCCGCCGCGCTCATTCAGGGCATGACGCTTGCGGGCGTGATGCTGGACGAGGTGGCGTTAATGCCGCGCTCTTTTTGTGAACAGGCGATTGCGCGGTGCTCCGTGGACGGCTCGCGGCTTTGGTTCAACTGCAATCCCGAACACCCTGCGCACTGGTTTTACAAGGAATGGATTTTAAAACGCGAAGAGAAAAACTGCCTGTATCTGCATTTTCAAATGCAGGACAACCCCTCGCTTTCCAAAGAAATGCTTGCCCGTTACCGTTCCCTTTACAGCGGCGCGTTTTACGCGCGCTTTGTAGAGGGAAAATGGGCGGCGTGCGACGGGCTTGTGTATCCGTTTTTTGACAGCAGTTATCTTTATGACGTGCCGAAAACCTGCACCCGCTATGCGGTCTCGTGTGACTACGGAACAGTCAACCCCACCTCAATGGGGCTTTGGGGACAAAGCGGCGGGCACTGGTACCGCATTGACGAATTCTACCACAGCTCCAAAGCAAAAGGCTTTCAAATGACCGATGAGGAATACTACCGTTCGCTTTGCACGCTCATCGGTGACAAAAAAGTGGACTGCGTGGTGGTAGACCCGTCTGCGGCGTCGTTTATCGAATGTATCCGCCGGCACGGTGAATTCCCCGTGCGCCGCGCGGACAACGATGTGCTCGGCGGCATCCGCAAAACCTCGGACGCATTGAAATCGCGCGAAATCCGCATTTGCAAGCCCTGCACCGATATTATTCGGGAATTTTCACTGTACCGTTGGGACGAAAGCGCCCGCTATGACACGGTCAAAAAGGAACACGACCACGCAATGGACGATATGCGGTATTTCGTTTCGACGGTACTGTGTACGGACGGCGGTGACGAGTTCTTCGCCGTCGTCTGCAAACGATGAAAGGAGGTGAAGCGAAATGAGAAAATCTCGCAAAAGCTCCACACCCGCGCCCCCGCAAAATCCCGCTCTTGCCACAGCAGGCGTACCGCAAAGCACCCTGTTCCGGGCGCTGAACACATACAGCCCGCCGCCCGATATCAGCGGCGATTTGTTTTCGTCCTTGCGTGAAGCCGTACCCGTCATTGACGCGGCGGTTTACAAGCTTGTCCGTTTGACAGGTGGATTTCATGCCGTTTGTAAAGACGACCGCTTTCAGCCGATTTTGGATAAGCTCGTCAAATATGTCCCCTCGGACAGCGGCAGTGTTTCTCTGCAATCGTTTTTAGACACCTTTTTTGAGCAGCTGCTCACCTACGGTACGGCGGTTGCGGAACTCGTTCCCGACCAAACAGGCGCGGTGCGCTATTTATACAATGCGCCGCACAAAGACTACATCTTACGCCGTTCCAAAACGGATTTTCGCCGTTTGGAGGTTTGCGCCGCCAATGATTTGGCAGGGAACGCCCTGCCGGGACAGCAAAATATGCTGGTGTGCACCCTAAACGCCAAGCCCGGGGAAATTTACGGCACGCCGCTGCTTGCAGGGTTGCCGTTTGTCTCCTCGGTACTTTTGAAAATCTACAACGCTGTCGGACAGAATTGGGAACGTGTAGGTAATGTGCGCTTTGCCGTGACCTACAAGCCGTCGGACGATACAGGCGGCAAGACTTTTGCCAAAGAACGCGCCATGCAAATCGCCGAGCAATGGAGCGAAGCGATGCGCAGCCGCGAAGCACGCGATTTTATTGCCGTGGGCGATGTAGACATCAAAACCATCGGCGCGGACAATCAGATTTTGGACAGCGAAATTCCCGTGCGCCAAATGTTGGAGCAAATCGTGGCAAAGCTCTCCATTCCGCCGTATATGCTCGGGCTTTCGTGGTCCACAACCGAACGCATGGCGTCCGAGCAGGCAGATATGCTCACTTCGGAGTTGGAGCACTACCGCAGGCTGCTCACGCCCGTTTTGGAATCCGTTTGCCGCACACATTTGCGCGCTTACGGCTACACGGGCGACGTGGAAATCCTTTGGGACGACATTTTACTGCGTGACACCGTGGACGACGCCACTGCACGTCATTTGGACGCGCAGACTGCGGAAATTCTGCAAAATCTGCCGCAAAAAGAACAGCTTTGAGAAAGGAGGATACGATGCAAAAGCAATTTCAAACCCAAACCGAGGACGGCGTTGTGACCGAAGAAGCCCTCGCCGCCATCAACCGCTATACACAAAAGGATTTGACCGCCGAAGAGGTGTTTGTCTTTTCCGCCGTGCTTTGCGACAACGAAATCGACCGTGATTTTGAACGGTTTTCCATAGAAAGCCTGCATGCGCTCGCGCCGCTGTTTGAGGGCAAGACCGCCATTCAAAATCACAGCATGGACGCCGCCGACCAAAGCGCACGCACCTTCAAAACGGAGGTCATCACCGACGAAACGCGCAAAACCACGCTCGGCGAAGCCTACACCTACTTAAAGGCGTACTGCTATATGCCGCGCATTCCGAAAAATGAAGCGCTCATTGCGGAAATCGCGGCAGGCATTAAAAAGGAAGTATCCGTCGGGTGCGCCGTGGAAAAACGTATTTGCTCCGTTTGCGGAGCAGATGAGCGCAAAACCCCCTGTGCGCATCGCCGCGGCAAATCCTACAAAGGCGAAGTGTGCCATTACATTTTGGAAAATCCGACTGACGCGTACGAATGGTCGTTTGTCGCCGTTCCTGCGCAAAAAAATGCCGGTGTAACCAAAAAGCAGTTTGCAGACGGCGACGCGCTTTTGAAAGCCGTGCGAAACGGGCAGGCAGACGAACTGACGTTTTCACGCGCGGAGCTTTCCATGCTCTCGGAAAAAGTTGAAGCGCTCGAAACCGCCGCCGCAGACGGTGCGCTCTACCGCGCGTCGCTGTTGGAGACGGCAGTCAAAGGCTTTGCAAAAATTCTGCCCGTGCTCGATAACCGTTTGGCAGAGCAAATGTGCGCGTCTTTGGACGTGCAGGCATTAAAACAGCTCAGCGAAGCGCTTGACAACGCCGCCCCCGCTGTGTATATGCCGCAGCTGTGCGCACAAAAGAACAGCCCCGAACTGCCGCACAACGGCGAATTCAAATTCTAACCGCGCGCCCGGCGTATCCGAATCGTAGGTTTGCTTTGTAAGTAATCTTAACTTTATCCTCTCGATTGGAAATTTGTACTCGTAGGGAATGGGCTTGCCCATTCTGCGAAATCACAACAAAATAAAAAATTGTCATTCTGAACGAAGTGAAGAATCTCAAACACGAAATTTCACAGAAAAGAGATTCTTCGGCTGTCGTCGCAGAATGACAAAATCTTACAACAGAAAGGAACAAACTTATGTCCAATTTTGAAACCATTAAACTCGACAAAGGCTTATACACATCGGGTAAAGGCTTTACTGCCGCGCTCGAAGAAATCGACCCGTCCGAAAACTACAAGGGCACCGCGTTGGAAGGTTTAGACGCCTTTGAGCGCCAGTTAAAGCGCTTTGGCATCAAAATCCACGGCGCGGCGAGCGACTGCGTGGAAAAATTCTTTAAGACAACCGACAGCGCGGCGCTGTTCCCTGAATATATTGCCCGCGCGGTGCGCAAGGGCATGGAGGAAGCAGACCTGCTCCCGTACATCGTCGCCACCAAAACCAACATCAACGGGCTGGATTACCGCACGATTACCTCCGTACCGACCGAAGAAGAAAAAGAGCTCAAAGAGACTGCCGAGGGTACGGAAATCCCTGAAACCGTCGTGCACACACAGGAAAATCTCGTCAACCTCAAAAAACGCGGCAGAATGTTGGTCGCTTCTTACGAAGCAATCCGTTTTCAGCGTTTGGATTTGTTCACGGTTACACTTCGTCAAATCGGTGCATACATTGCACGCACGCAGCTGAAGGACGCAGTAGACGTACTCATCAACGGCGACGGCAACGAAAATGCCGCCCCGACTGCCGCTTTGGCTGGTTCAAGCGTTACCTATGCGGATTTGGTCGATTTTTGGAACAGCTTTGACCCGTATGCGCTCAACACCCTGATTGCTGCACCCGATATGGCGGCAGCTATCCTCAAATTACAGGAAATGCGCGACGCGGCGGCGGGACTCACCTTCCACGGCAACGGCAAACCCGTTACGCCCCTCGGCGCAAAGCTTTTAAAGAGCAGTGCCGTACCCGCAGGCAAAATCATTGGACTCGATAAAACCTGCGCACTTGAACAGGTGTCAGCAGGCGGTATTCTCACCGAATACGATAAACTGATTGACCGCCAGCTCGAGCGCGCCGCCATTTCGCAGATTTCGGGCTTCGCCAAAATTTATACCGACGCTTCGCGCGTGCTGGCATAATGTGCAAAAGCGGAGGTGTCTGTATGATTGACGTTATACGCGTTACACAAATTCTGACGCGCTTCTCGGGGCTTTCCAACGATGTGCTTGCAGATGCCATGCCCGTTATCGCCGTTGCGTGTGCCGAATGCACCGACAAGCTTCGTTCGCCCGAGTACGCCGAAAATCCGCTTGTGTTAGAGGCGGTTGCCGCCCTTTGCAACTACCGTTTGCTGCTACGGGACAAAACCTACCGCGAAGGCACCACGCAGTTTTCGGCAGGCGATGTTTCGGCAACGGTCAGTCCCGCGGCAATGCTGGAGAGCGCCGTCCGCTTGCGTGACGACACCTACGCAGCGGCGGCACGGTATTTTGAAGATACCGACTTCTTGTTTCAGCAGGTGTAACAATGGAAAATTTTTTTAATAAATTCGGCAGAAGTGTATTTTTGTCTGACAGCGCCGGCTGGCGCTCCCCCGTATACCGCGCCTTTTTGCAGCCGCTCCGCTATAAAAACAAAATGTATTTGGAGGGCACTTACACGGTACTCGGCAAAGACCCGAACGGGCTGTACCTGTATATCGGTGACGAAAAGCACGACATTACACAACTGCCGAAAAACGCAAAAGTAACGGACAGCGACGGCAAAAGCTATCTGATTCAACGCGCCGAAAAGGTCTGCCGCGGCGACAAGCCCTATTATTTCTGGGCAATTCTAAAAGAAATCTGTGAGGTGAACAAAGCATGAATGTTTCGCATACATTTATAAAAAAGCTGATTTCCGTATTGCAAAAGGATACCTTTTTCGAGAACATCACGCTGACCACGGCATATGAAAACGACATCAAGCCCTACCCTGTAACCCAGCCGATTATCGCGTTTGCAATGGATAAGCACGCGGTAGGCGAACGCCAAGTGACCATCGGTGAAGACGGGGCGGAAACGCTTTCCGAAAATCGAATTGCGGAGAGTGTCATCAAAACAACCTTCTTCGTGCCGTATGACAGCGGTGCCGACGAATGTTTCCGTTTGGCGGATTATTTGTATTCTCAGTTGCTGTTCAACAGCGAGTTTGATATCGCAAACTGCCGCTACTATGACAGCAATTATGTTCGCGAATGCGGTGCGCTGGTTTTGGAAACGGATTTTACCCTGCGTCAGGTCGTAAGCGAATAACCTTTTCCCCCCCTTTCCCTTGTGGAGCAAAACCGCACCGTACTGTTCGTACGGTGCGGTTTGTTTTGTACGTTTTACGCATTTTTTCGTTCGGATGGACAAATTGGGGTTTGGCGTGGAATTAACGGAACGGTCAAGACCGTTCCCTACGCAT
>JBJEPS010000048.1:0-3561 GCA_051881355.1 Candidatus Fimenecus sp.
CGTAGTGGCGGGCTTCCACGCCCGCCCGTAAATTTCGATATAATTTTACGGAACGATCAAGACCGTTCCCTACAATTTTTCATTTTTCATTATTCATTCATTCATTTTCGGGTCGTCGAGGACGCCGACCCCTACAAATCCCAATTTGTGCGCGTAGGCGTTACACAAAGTAAATCGGGTTACTGACACACCGTGCAAAGGGTGGAATGGGCAATTTGCAGTCCGCAGGTAATTTAAAATGCATTACGGTTTTATAGGCGATTTTGCGGATTGCGCCGTATTGCGTCAGGATTTCGGCACGGACAAAGCCTTTTTCTTTAACCGAAATATCCGCTTCGTGAACTTTCTCCCCTGCTTTTGCGGTATATTCATATAAAATTGTATCATTGCCGTAAATCACAAGACGGTCTTTGCACTTTAAACCCTCGGCTTTTATATGTACTGTGGTTTCGGGCTGTAACTCCACGGTATCGCCTTGGATAGCCTGCCCGCAGGTCAAAAACAGCTTCGGACCGTTAACACTGGCGGTGACAAAGGCGTTGCCTTGTTTCAGGGCTTTCAAGATATCCGCCGAGGTACAGGACTCTGCGCAGACATAGGTGGTCGGGCGGGCAAGCAAATCCGTCACCACATAGTCCCTATGATAATCGCTCCCGCCGACGGCGGCGAGGTGCTTGCCTTTCAACAATTCCTGATGCCACCAAGCGATTGCCGTCATATTGTCGATATGCTGGGGACCGTTCCAAATCTCCACGCAGTCGCAGGTAAAGCCCTCGCGCGGGAGATGCCAGCCGCAGTTTTTACATTCGGGGTGATTTAAGGAAATCACAGCGCCGTTCTGCTTGGCTTCTTCATACAGCGGCAGAAAATCCTCGAAGCTGTTGATGCAATAGGGCTTGGTGAACGCCTGTCTTACGCCCCAAAAATTGATATGCCCCAAAAAGGAAGTCAACTCTGTGCCCTTTAAGACAAGCATATCACGGTTGTTGTAGTCATTATATGCCGCAACGCTGTTGTTGTGGTCGGTAATGATGAGATAGTCAAGCCCCTTTTTATTTGCCTTTTGGATAAGTTCCTCGGGCGAATATTTGCCGTCGCTGTGGAAGGTGTGGGAATGGGTATCGCCTTTCAGCCAGCGTTTTTCCTTAAATATAAAAACAATTTCGTACTCCGTGTGAATCCCGTTTCCAACGCGGTCGGTACCGACAATGATTTTCCAATTCCCGGCGGCGGGTACACAGCGGTCATAGCCCGGTGTTGCGTACTTTTCGCTGATAATCACCTCTTGATACACATTGCCCGACGCGCCGATTTGTTTACCGTCCGCGCCGACAAGTCCGAAATCGAGGTTGCCGTCCGCTTTCGGTGACCATGTGTGACGAATCCGAAGTTCCTCGACATTTTCAGGCACTTCAAACTCCAAATAAAAGCATTTTTTGACGTCTTGCGGGGTAAAGTCTTTTTCCAATAGAACAGTCTTGGTTTTCATAATTTCTCGCTCCAAACAGATTTGTTATAATCATACAGTATTTTGATACAAATGTCAAAGGAACTGTTGCAAATGACGGGAAAATATGCTATATTTTTTTACATCAAGCAAAAAAGTGAGGGATATCCTATGGAAAACAACCAACCGCAAAACAAATTGCGCAAAACCTCGCCGTTTCGGTACGGCATCGGTATGTTCGGCACCTCTATCCCCATCAACATGTTCAAAACCTACGCGGCAATCTTTTATGTAGATATGCTGGGACTGCCGATGAAACGGTATTCGCTGGTCTTGTTGATTTACACCTTTGTCGACGCGATTGACAACCCCGTTTACGGCTTTTTGTCGGACAAAACCCGTACCCGCTGGGGGCGCAGACGCCCGTGGCTCGTCATCGGCGTACCGCTTTTGATTTTGTGCTTTATTTCCTTCTTTAATGTGCCGTCATTTATCGGAGAAAACCAAACTGCACTGTTTATCTATTTTCTGCTGATGTACATATTAACAGGCACACTCGACTCGTTAATGAACGCAAATTACGGTGCGCTATTCCCCGAATTGTTTCACAGTGACCATGAGCGCGCAAAAACCAATGCCATTCGGCAGGCGTTTCAGTTGGTGGCAATGGTCATCAGTATTGCGCTGACACCTATGATTACAGAAAAAATCGGCTATCGCTTAACGGCAATCATTTACGGTGTGTTGGCGTTGGCAGTCATTCTATACTGCACCTTCGGTTGCCACGAAGACCCGGAGAGCTGGACTACGGAAACCCCGAAAATTTGGGGCAGTATCAAGGCGCTCATCACCAACAAAAAGTTTTGGATTTTTGGGCTGACAGGCGCATTCTATTCTGCCGCGTTTTCCTTAATTTCACAAGCCATTTCGTTCTATGTAAAATACTCGTTGAAGCTCGACAGCGGTAAAACCACGCTGTTGATGGCGGCGGTATTTGTTGTGGCGCTTATCGGCGTTGTCATTTGGAGCAAAATTACCAAACGCGTTTCGATTATGAAGGTTTGGCGCACCTCCTTTTTCGTGATGGCTGTCGGCATTGCACCGCTGTTCTTTGTAAACAGCTTGGTTCCCGCCATGTGCATTGCGGGCGTGGTCGGCTTCGGCGTTGCAGGGTGCTTAACCACAATGGACTGCATCGGTGCAAAAATTATGGACGAGGATTATCAGAAATACGGCGTAAAGCGTGAAGCGATTATTTCCAGCTGTATGGGTGTTTTGAATCGCTTAAACGGGCTGTTTACTTCCCTCGCCTTTTACATTGCGGCAACCGTGTTCGGCTTTGAAAACGGCGAAAATCCGGGTCCCAACCCCGACCTTGCCTCGCGCTTTTTATTGATTATCTTCCCGGGTGCGGCGGTTTTAATTGCGGCGATTATTTCCCTGTTCCTGCATTTCAAGGACGAAAAAAGCGATGAAACAAAAGATGAAACAAAATAAGTATTTGATTCTTAACGCCGATGATTTCGGCTATAATGAAGAACAGACAAAAGCCATACGCGAGTTATACAAAGCGGGCTTGATTACCTCAACCTCGCTGATGGCGGTGGCAGACAGCGCAAGCGAAGCGGCAACCTTAGCGGCAAAGGAAAATATTACGGTCGGGATACATCTGACCGTGAATTCCGACAATGCAGAACACCGCTGGCAGAGTGTAAGCGGCGCGAAGTCCCTTTCGGACGGCGCGGGGTTATACCCCAATCAATCGGGGCTTAGCATTCACGCAACGCACCGCGACATTACCGCTGAATTGGAGGCGCAATACGATTTTGCCGTTAAAAACGGCTGTGCGGTTGACCACGCTGACAATCATTGTGCCACGCTGTACGGTATTAACGGTCGGCGGTTTTACCGTGACGCTTACGCCTTTTGCAGTCGTCACAACCTTCCCTATCGTTTTCCGAAAACGCCGTATTTTTTAGAGCGGCAGTTGGGTCGTAAGCTTCCCCGCGCGGTGCTCGCGTTTCAAAAGCATTTGGTACTCCTCGGAGAAAAGCAAGGCGTGAAAATGCCCGATGATGTGGTTTCCAATCCGTATTCCGTAGAAAAAATCGGGA
>JBJEPS010000049.1:0-15282 GCA_051881355.1 Candidatus Fimenecus sp.
TGACAGAAGTAAGGAGGGCTGTGCAGTGAAAGACACTGTTGAAGATCGTGCAGTAGAACTCGGCGAATATATCGTGCAAAATCAAACTACCGTCCGTGCCGCAGCGCAGGTATTCGGTATCAGCAAAAGTACCGTACATATGGATGTTGCAAAGCGTTTGGAACGCATTAACCCGTCACTGTATCATGAAGTGCGTGAGGTTTTGGACGAAAATAAGGCGCAGCGTCATATTCGCGGCGGACTTGCCACGCGCGAGAAGTACAAACACATCGAAAAATAATACTTTCTTTCTATCTAAAAACAAATGGAAAAATACGCAGTCGCAAGATTGCGTATTTTTTTGTTGGCATTGTGTATTTTTTGTGATACAATAAGAAAGATTTAGTAAGAAAGGAAGTGTGCAGATGAAAACTTTGGATTTAATTGTACCTTGTTATAATGAAGAAGAAGCGCTTCCGATATTCTTTGAGACGGTTGCACCGATTGCGGATGGACTTGCGGATACTGCTGTTCGTTTTCTGTTTGTGGATGACGGCAGCCGTGATAAAACGCTTGCCGTACTGCGGGATTTGGCTGAGCGGGATCAGCGTGTACGCTATATTTCTTTTTCACGCAATTTCGGCAAAGAAGCGGCAATGCTTGCAGGGCTTCGAGCAACGAACGCCGATTATGTCGGCATTATTGATGCGGATTTACAGCATGACCCGAATTTAATCCCTGAAATGTTGTGCGCTGTTTCTGATGAAGGCTATGACATTGCAGCGGCGCGTCGAATTGATCGTACCGGTGAGTCTAAAGTCAAAAGCAGCTTTTCTAAAGCGTTTTATAAAATCATCAATCGTATTTCTGACGCCAACATTGAAGAAGGGGCGCAGGATTATCGCATTATGAAGCGAAAAGTGGTGCAGGCGATTTTGTCCATGCCCGAATATAACCGATTCTCCAAAGGAATTTTCAGTTGGGTTGGCTTTAACACTAAATGGTTCCCGCATGAAAACCGTGCGCGCACAGCAGGCACTTCTAAATGGTCCTTTGGCAGTCTTGCCACATATGCAATGGACGGGATTGTGAATTTTTCCACAGCTCCGTTAAAGATTTCTTTGTTTTTCGGCTCGGTTTTAAGCTTTGTCGGCATTATTTATGCTTTGTATATTATTATTCGCACACTGATTTTAGGGAGCGATGTGCCCGGCTATCCGTCTATTATTTCTGCAATTTTAATTATCGGCGGGTTTATACTGCTCTTTTTGGGCGTTTTGGGTGAATATATCTCAAGAATTTATATGGAAGTGAAAAACCGTCCGAATTATATTATTGACGAAACCAATATAATTCCCGAAACCGACGAAAAAAAATAAAATAAACCTTGTAATTACTACATTTTTTATATATAATCTTATCAGTATGCACAAAACAAATTGTGCTGAAAGGTGGAAGCATAAAAGTGGCAGAGGAAAAAAATATGTTCGTCGAATTGGAACATAATGTAATGGATTTTTGGGAGCGGGAAAAATGCTTTGAAAAATTGCGCGAAAAAAATCAGGGCAATAAAATGTTCCGCTTTTTGGACGGTCCGATTACCGCCAACAACCCGATGGGGATTCACCATGCTTGGGGCAGAAGCATTAAGGATATTTTCATTCGTTACCATGCGATGAACGGTTGCGACTGCCGCTACCAAAACGGGTTTGACTCCCAGGGGCTTTGGGTGGAGGTTGAGGTCGAAAAAGAGCTCGGCTTTGAAACCAAAAAAGATATTGAAGAGTACGGTATGGATAAATTTACGCAGGCTTGCAAAGACCGCGTAAAGCATTTTTCGGGGATTATCACCGAGCAGTCCAAACGTCTCGGGCAGTGGATGGATTGGGATAATTCCTATTTTACCAATACTGACGAGAATATCGGTGGTATTTGGTATTTCTTGAAAAAGTGTGATGAGCACGGCTGGATTCAGCGCGAGTATAAGCCGATGCCTTGGTGCCCCAGATGCGGCACTTCGCTTTCCGAGCACGAAATGACCGGCTCTTACAAACTGATGACGCATAACTCCGTGTTCTTTAAACTGCCGATTCAAGAATTGAACAGCAAAATGCTTGTTTGGACAACTACGCCGTGGACGCTGTCCTCGAATGTGGCATTGGCGGTGAATCCTGACATTGACTATGTGGAAGTCAAGGTGAAAAGTGATGAACAGACTTTAATCCTTGCCAAAAACGCAATTAAATATTTGGGTGATGACAAAGTTGAAGTTGTGCGTGGCTTGAAAGGCGCGGAGCTTGTCGGGCTGCACTATGAAACCTGTTTCCCCGATATTCCCGCCCAGGCAGGGATTGACCATAAAATCGTACCGTGGGAGGATGTTGCCGCGGACGAAGGAACGGGCGTTGTGCATATCGCGCCCGGTTGCGGTATTGAGGACTTTGAACTCGGGGAGCGGATCGGTCTTGCAAAGGTGATGCCGATTGACGATACCGGCATTTATCTCGACGGCTTCGGCTGGATGACCGGTAAGGACAGCCACACTATCGCGGACGAAGTGTTCGAGCATTTGAAAGCGGACAATAAGCTCTACAAAGTTGAGCCGCACGAGCACAGTTACCCTGTGTGCTGGCGTTGCAAATCCGAGGTGGTGTTCCGTTTAGTACCCGCTTGGTATATTCGTACCGAGGAGTTAAAACCGAAACTTATCGAAGCCGCAAATGCCGTGAAATGGGAGCCTGCTTCCAACGGCAAGCGTATGAACGATTGGCTGACCAATATGGGCGACTGGAATATTTCCAGAAAGCGCTACTACGGTATGCCGTTGCCGTTTTATCCGTGTGACTGCGGGCATACCACCGTTGTCGGCTCGCGGCAGGAACTGCGTGATTTAGCGGTTGACCCTGCAAAAGTTGACGCCCTGCCGGAACTGCACCGCCCGTGGGTAGACGAAATTCAAATCAAATGCCCGCATTGCGGAAAGCCTGTTTCCCGTGTTTCCGAAATCGGCGATGTTTGGCTGGATGCCGGTATTGTATCGTTTTCGACGCTCGGTTATTTCCGAGATAAGGAGTATTGGAGAAAGAATTATCCCGCAGAGTGGGTCACCGAAATGCACGAACAGGTACGTTTGTGGTTCTATTCGCTTCTGTTTATGAGCGTTGTTTTAGAGGGCAGAGCACCATACGAGCGCGTTTTGACCAACAGCGCAGTTGTTTCCGAGGACGGCTCAAAATTCTCGAAAACGGGCTTTATGATTAAATTTGACGAGGCGGCGGAGAAAATCGGCGCGGATACCATTCGCTATATGTATGCAGGTGCGCCGGTTTCCAGCGATGTGCGTTTCGGTTATAATCTCGGTGATGAAGCACGTAGAAAACTGCTGTCTTTCTGGAATATTTATACGTTCTATGAAACCTATGCCAAAATTGACAAGCCGAATTTTGATGGCTACACGCCTGACAAATCCAAAATGAGTCCCACGGACTTGTGGCTTGTGGCACGAACCAATGAATTTATCAAACGCGCAACGGCGTGCTATGATGATTACAAAGTCTATTTGTTGGTCAAAGATTTTGAAGTGTTCGTAGACGATATTTCCAACTGGTATATTCGTACCAATCGCCGCCGTTTCTGGAAAACGGGTGACGAGCAGGACAAGAAATTGGCATATTGGGTGCTGTTCTATGCGCTTAATTCTGCTGTACAGGTAATGGCGCCTGTCATTCCGTTTATGACCGAGCACATTTGGCAGAATTTGACTCGTAAAGTGTTGCCGTCGTCGCCGATTTCCGTGCATTTGAGCGATTGGCCGAAACCCTTGGAGGGCTTTGATAATGATGAAATCATTGCACAAACCGCTATGGTGCGTGAGGCGATTGCTGTGGCAATGCGGTTGCGCAATGAACAACAGCTAAAAGTGCGTCAGCCGCTTTCAACACTGTATATTTGTTGCGATATGGATGCGGCGAATAATATCCGTACCTTTGAGAAAAATATTTTAGACGAGCTCAATATCAAGGAACTCGTGTATTTGCAAGACGTAAATGTGCTTGAGGATAAATATTTGACCGTCAACTTTAAGGTTGCAGGTGCGGTGCTCAAACAAAATGTGAATAAGATGAAACAAACGCTGGAGGGTCTTTCCGATGTGGAAATGGCGGCGGCTGTGGCGGCTGTGGAAGCCGGTGGGCAGGTGACTGTACCCGGTTTTGAGGGAGCTTTTGACGCTTCTATTTTCAATTTGGCTAACAAAACCAAGGCGGGCATTGTTTCTGCCGAATTCCAAAACGGCGCGGCGGTAATTGCCATTGACACCACGCTGACGGAGGACTTAATCCGCGAGGGCTTGGTGCGCGACATCATTCGGCAATGCCAGCTTATCCGTAAAGAAGCAGGCTATGAAGTGGAACAGCGTGTCAATATGGCAATTGTTTCGGACAATGCCGATATTATTGCGGCATTAGCAGAAAAGAAAGCGTATTTGGAAACAGAATTGCTTGCCGATACCGTTTTGCTGAATGAAGCGCTTACGGCTGACCTTGAAAAAGAAGTGGATATTGCCGACAGTAAAGTTAAACTTTCGGTTGTGAAAGCATAAGGAGGATAAACATGCTTAAGGAAATTACAAAAGAAATGACCATCGGCGACATTTTGGATGCTGACCGCGAAACAGTTCCTTTTTTCTTGGAAATGGGCATGCATTGCCTCGGCTGTCCTGCATCTCGCGGGGAAACCGTTGAACAGGCGTGCGAGGTGCACGGCGTTGACGCGGATGAACTTGTGAACAAAATCAACGAATTTCTCAAGAATAAATAAGGACGAAACGAGGGGCTGTAACATTGGAATGTTGCGCCCCTGTTTTCTATGGTGCTATATGCTGAATTTGACAAATCGTTTGCAATTAGTAGCTGACTGTTTAAATCCTTGCGTTTGTATGGCGGATATCGGTACAGACCATGCCTATTTACCTGCTTGGTGTCTTTTGAACGGAAAAGCGCAGTTTGCCATTGCCGCGGATATCAATCCAAAGCCGCTTGCCAATGCACGACAGACGATAGGTACATACGGCTTAGAGGAACGCATTGAACTGCGTCTATCCGATGGTCTGCAAAGGATATCTGCAGACGAGGTGCAGGAAATCGTCGTGGCGGGCATGGGCGGCAACCAAATTGCCGATATGGTTGCATCTACCACATGGCTGCAAGATGATACAAAGCATTTGGTGTTACAGCCGATGACGCATTACGAAGATGTGCGAAAAGCGCTTATAGAAAATGGTTTTCAAATTGAGTCAGAACGCACCACCACTGAGGGGGAGCGGCTGTATTTGGTGATTTCTGCACGGCTTGACGGCGAAAAACGTGTATATCCCGATTGGTATGTATATGCCGGAGAATTGGTACACAGTAAACAGGAAACAGACCGTTTGTTTTTAGATAAAATTCTTGCGCGACTGCAAAAGCGTGCTGATGCGCTTCGTGAGAAGAATGCGGCAGAGTCGGAACGGCTGTCTGTAATGATTAAGGAGATAGACCATGAACGCAGGGCAGATTTATGAGTACATAGACCATATTGCGCCGTTTTCAGAACAAGAGGAATGGGATAACAGCGGCTTTCAAGTCGGTGAACGGGCAAAAGAAGTGCACAAAATTTTATTTGCATTGGACGCAACTGCCGATTTGGTAGTGGAAGCACACAAAAAGCAGTGCGACTTAATTTTGACGCACCACCCGTTTTTGTTTCATGCGCAAAAGCAATTTACGGAGCAAAATCCCGCGTACCTTGCGGCGAAATACAATATAGCCGTGATTTCTGCACATACTTCGTATGACTGTGCCGACGGCGGCGTGAACGATGTTCTTGCACAAACGCTTGGTCTTCGCAATATTTGCAAAACGGAGGACGGGCTTTGCAGAGTCGGTGAAATTGACCGTCAAACGGCTTTGGATTTTGCAAAAACAACAAATACAGTTTTACAAACTTGTGTCACCGTTTCATTGCCGCAAAAAGAAATTTGTACGGTCGCGGTTTGCGGCGGTGCAGGAATGGAGTTTGCAGAACAGGTCAAAGCAGCGGGCGCAGACTTGTTTGTTACAGGTGAAGCAAGGCATCATGAGATTTTAGAAGCGCGCGATGCGGATTTGGCGGTTATCATCGCAGGACATTTTGAAACCGAGCACCCTGCGATTGTTTCACTGCAAAAACGCATACAAAGCGTTTTCCCCGAAATCGAGTGTATTCTATCTGACCAAATCACGCCGACCGTAACCGTATAGGAGTTCTTATGGCATTCGATGGAATTACCTTACATTTTGTAAAAACCGAATTGGAGCATACCGTTTTGGGCGCACGGGTGGAAAAGGTACACCAACCGTCCAAAGCGGAAATTGTGTTGCAGTTGCGTACGCGTGGCGGTGCATTTCGGCTGTTTTTGTCGGCGGAGTCTGCTTCGGCACGGGTGCATTTGACCGGGTTTCCAACCGAAAATCCGCAAAATCCGCCGATGCTTTGTATGTTGTTTCGTAAACACTTAACGGGGGCAATCCTTTCGGGAATTCGTCAAGCGGGGTTGGACCGTATTTTGTTTTTTGACTTTGACGGTGCAAACGAAATCGGTGATAAGGTTAAACTGACGCTTTGCATCGAAATTACAGGACAGCACAGCAATATTATTTTAATCGACGGCAACGGGAAAATCCTTGACGCCGTCAAACGCGTGGATGAAACCAAATCCTCTGTGCGTGAGGTTTTACCGGGCTGTACCTATGTTTTGCCGCCGCGACAGGATAAAATCAATCTATTGACAGAGTCCACAGAACAAGCCGCTGCTCGCGTAAAACTGCAAAAAAATCAACAATTATCAAAAGCCTTTATGCAAAGCGTGGAGGGGATTTCTCCGATTGTCAGCCGTGAATTGGCGCATTTAACGGCAGGGGATTGTACCTGTACTGTGGATTCGGTTACACAACAGCAGATTACAGCCGTGCTTGAAAAAGTTAAGATTTGTTTACTGACGAATACACCACAATACTGTATTGTGTACAATGAAGACGACAAACCCTTTGATTTTTCCTTTTTGGATATTACACAGTACGGCGATTTTTACAAACGGACTTATGCAGATTCGTTCTGTGCGCTGTTAGATGCGTTTTATTTTGAACGTGACCGCGCCTTGCGTGCCAAGCGTAAGGCAGGGGATTTATATAAATCTTTGCACACCTTACAAGAGCGCACCGCACGTAAAATTTCCAATCAGCAAGCGGAGCTTGCGGCTTGTGCGGATAAAGAACAGCTTCGTGTTTTTGCTGAGCTTATCAACGCCAATCAGTATGCGCTTCAAAAAGGGGCGCCGGTTTATGAAGTACCGAATTATTATGCCAATAATGAAACAGTACGCATTTCTGTAAATCCCGCGCTTTCGCCCGCCCAGAATGCGCAAAAATACTATAAAGCCTATAAAAAGGCACATACTGCTGAAAAAATGTTGACGGGGTTGATTGAAAAGGGCGAACAGGAGCTTTTGTATTTTGATTCGGTTTTAGACGCGCTTTCCCGTGCAGATACCGAAAGCGAATTAACTTTAATTCGCCAAGAACTGATTGATGGCGGCTATTTGAAACGCAAAAAAGGCGGAAAACTTCGTTTGCCGAAAGAACTGCCGCCGTACAAATTCAAAACGAGCGAGGATTTTACCGTTTTGGTCGGTCGGAACAACACGCAAAATGATAAGCTAACCTTAAAAACTGCAAAAAATTACGATATGTGGTTGCATACACAAACCTTTGCTGGCTCTCATACAGTGATTTTGTCCGGAAACCGAGAAATTACAGACAAAGCAATTGTAGAGGCTGCCGAAATTGCTGCTTTTTTCAGCAGTGCAAGGCATGCAAAAAAAGTCCCGGTGGATTACACCTTGATTAAAAATATTAAAAAGCCCGTCGGCGCAAAGCCCGGAAAAGTCATTTATCATGTGTATAATACCGTATATGTGACGCCGCATAATCCCGATGCAACTGAAACATAAAATATGCAAAAATTGAAGCCCGCAGTCTCCGTTTTTGGAAACTGCGGGCTTTTCTTAGAATCACTAACGGGTATTTATTCGTCCGACGTGGTAGAAAGCACTTCGCTCTCTCTGAACAGCAGAGAAATACACCAAACTGCCGCAATCGCGACCAATGTGTAAATGATTCTGCTGACAACCGCGCTCTGCCCGCCGAAAATCCAACCGACAATATCAAACTGGAAAAGACCGATTGAGCCCCAGTTAATGCCGCCGATGATAACCAAAATTAAAGCGATTCTATCCAGCATATTTTTCAACTCCTTCATTGTGTCTTATCCGTAGTTTGCGTTAAAAAATATGCTTTATACAAGTTTTTTAAATTTTTAAAATGCAGAAAAAGTTTAAATACCTGCCGCTTTTTGTAGGGCATCTACCTTATCGATTTGCTCCCAACGAACATTTAAATCCGTTCTGCCCATATGCCCGTAAGCCGCAAGCGGACGGTAAATCGGGCGGCGCAGGTCGAGATAATCGATGATTGCCGCTGGGCGCAAATCGAATACTTCCGTTACGATTTCACTTAAAACATCGTCCGCCAAAACGCCTGTGCCGAAGGTATCAACCATCACCGAAACGGGGTGAGCAACGCCGATGGCATATGCCAACTGAATTTCGCATTTTTTTGAAAGACCTGCCGCCACAATATTCTTGGCAACATAGCGCGCCGCATACGCTGCAGAACGGTCAACCTTTGTCGGGTCTTTTCCCGAGAAGCAGCCGCCGCCGTGTCTGCCGACGCCGCCGTAAGTATCTACAATAATTTTTCTGCCGGTTAAGCCGCTGTCACCCGCAGGACCGCCCGTGACAAAACGTCCGGTGGGGTTGACATAAATAATCGTGTCTTCATCAAAAAGGTTTTCGGGCACAATCGGTTTAATGACATGCTTTAAAATATCACTGCGGATTTGCGAGAGTTCTACATCTGCGCTGTGCTGCGAGGACACAACGATGGTGTCAATGCGGACGGGGACGTCGTTTTCATCGTATTCCACGGTGACTTGTGTTTTGCCGTCTGCGCGTAAGTAGGGGAGTGTACCGTTTTTGCGCACGGCGGTCAATTGTTTTGCCAATTTGTGGGCAAGCGAAATCGGCAAAGGCATCAATTCCTCGGTTTCGTCACATGCATAGCCGAACATCATACCTTGGTCGCCTGCACCGTGCAGATTATAGTCTTCCTTTTTCCCTTCTTTTAATTCATAGGAAGCGTCTACGCCCAGCGCAATATCTGCCGACTGCTTATCAATAATCGTTTCAATTTTGCAGGTATTGCCGTTAAAGCCTTTTTCGTCGCTGTCATATCCGATTTCACAAACGACATTGCGCGCAATTTGTGCAATGTCAATTTTTGCACTGGTGGTGATTTCCCCCATTACGGTAATTCTGTCCGTAATGCAAGTGGTTTCGCAAGCGACGCGCCCGTTCGGGTCCTGTGCCAAAATCGCGTCTAAAACCGCATCAGAAATATTGTCACAGATTTTATCAGGATGTCCCTCAGTAACAGATTCAGATGTAAAAAGATGTTTTGCCATGGTGTTTCTCCTTTGTGTTTTGCCGGTTCCGAATAAAAAGCACCCGGGCGGCAGGCGCCAAGGTGCTTTCTGTCACCTTATCTTTCAGCAAAATGCTGTGGGATTTGGCACCTTGCAAGAATTGCAGGTTGCCGGACTTCACAGGGCCTGTCCCTCCGTCACTCTCTATAAGGAATGTTGTATTTTGTTGTCGAACAGTATTCTATACTGTTTTACGGGGTTTGTCAACCGTATTTCAGAGAAATGCACACAAATTGCTTAACCGTTGTGTTTTCCTTTTAAAATCGGGGATAAAGGTTTGTATACAAGAAAAGTCAGAAGTGCACAAAGCATTCCTTTCACGAAAGTGAACGGTACATTAAAAATCAAAAGCGCCTGCCAAAGCGTGGTGACGCGTGGCAAAATAGCTTGATAAGCCGCAATAATCTGGTCCATCGGCATAAAATTGGTGTAAATCGGGTAGACAATGAAATAATTGGTGAGAAAACTCATACCTGCCATACAAATTGCGCCAACCAACGACCCGAGCAATGCAAATTTACGATTTTTCTTGTGTTTGTAAATCAGCCCTGCGGGAATAACGAGCATACAACCCAAAATAAAGTTGGAAAGCTCACCGACGCCGCCCGTTGTGGTGGTAAATAGATTGATTAGGTTTTTAATCAAACAAACGCCGACGCCGCTTAGAGGTCCGAATGCAAACGAAGCAATCAGCGCGGGCATATCCGATACATCCATTTTAATAAAACCGGGCATAAACGGTACGCTGAAATCCAAAAACATTAAAACAGCCGAGACGGCGGCTAAAATAGCAGTGACGGTCAGCTTACGAATTTTTTGCGAGGAGTAGACTTTACTTTTTTTCTTCGGGGTGGTTGCTGTGTTTTCCATTTGACATTACGCCTTTCCAAAAAAATTTGCAAATACGGCTGTCAAACAAAAAGCCCCGTAAGAAAAATCTCACGAGGCGTAGGTGTATAGAAAACATACATCTTCTTTCATCCGGACTATACCGTCGGTTTGGGAATTGCACCCAATCAGCGAAACGCTTGTGGACTTTTACCACCGGTGGGGACTTACACCCCGCCTTGAAGACAGCTGTTGATTTGTACTGCTATTATATGCTTATACATGCACTTTGTCAACCGGCTTTTTGATATTTTTCAAAAGCAACAGACCGACAATTATGAGAATCGGGAAAAGATTGCCGAATCCCAAGCCGATTTTTAAGGCTTCGCCGTCGGAAAGTGCCGTATTTGCCGATTGTGCCGCAGTGGAGATATAGCTGACAATCGAAGGACCTAACGAGCAACCGAGGTCACCCAAAATAGCAAGCACCCCGAACATTGCTGCGCCGCCTTTTGGATATAGTTCCGAGACTAAGCTGAACGTACCGGGCCAAAATAAGCTGACCGACAGCCCTGTCAACGCACAGCCGAACAGGGACAGCAAGGGGTTCGGTGAAACGGCTGTGACAGTATAGCAGGCAATGCACAGTGCCGCACAGCAAAATAATGCTTTGTTTAAGTTGAGTTTATGCCCGTAAAGTCCGAACAGCAGTCTCCCAGACCCCATAAACACGGCAAACAGGCAGGGTCCTAATAAGTCTCCCATAAACTTGCCCACGCCCAAGCCGGCTTCTGCAAAATACGAGGACCATTGTGACATTGCAAGCTCTGAAGCACCCGCGCAGAACATCAAAATCATCGCAATCACAAAATGGCGCGATGTCAACAGCTTGCGAACAGGTGTTTTTTCGTCCTCTTTTAAGGTGTTCGGAAAGGGGAGCGTGGAGAAATTCAGCAGATTGCCGAGTGGAATCAATGCCCAAATGATTGGAAGAATATACCAAAATTGTTCGCCGAACAAACGGATAAACAGCGTGGATAGTGCAACCACCGCCATCTGTCCCCAGCAGTAAAAGGAATGTAGCAGACTCATATCTGCCTGCTTGCGGTCACTGGGAATGGCGTCGACAATCGGGCTGATTGTTACTTCAATCATACCGCTGCCGAGCGCCGAAATGATGGTCGCGATGACAAGGCCTAAAAATGCCGGCATTACACGCGGCAAAATGCCGAGTAGAAAAAGTCCAATGGCAGCGCAGGTATGCGAGGCGAGAATGATTTTTCGATACCCGATACGGTCAACCACCTTGACGGAAATAATATCTACAACGGTTTGGGATAAAAAGTTAATTAAAATCAAACTGCCGATGGCGTTTAAGGAAATGCCGAGCTGTTCGCGGTAAATGATAAATAAAATCGGGGAAAGGTTGTTGATTATTGCCTGCACAAAGTAGCCGATGTAACAAGCCACAGTCGTGCCTTTGTAGGTTCTTTGCATTTTGATTAAACATACTCCTTATCATCTGACAGCTTTGCCGAGCCGTCAATCGGAATTGCTTCGCCGAGATATGTCGGCTGCGGTTTTACAAGGCAAGTGCCGAAATCCTTTACACGGGCCAAGGCTTCGCGCAGATTGTTTTTTATATCAGTGACAAGCGCATAGTCTTGTAAATCCGCCGCAACACCGTAGGCATCAATGCCCAAAGCACGTGCAATATAGACAGCACGGTACAAATGATAGCCTTGCGTGACAACAATCATTTTTTTGACGCTGAAAATCGCTTTGGCACGATACATGGATTCATAGGTCGAAAAGCCCGCATGGTCTAAAAAAATAATGTCCGGGTCAATGCCTTTATCTACGCAGTACTGCTTCATATGATTGACTTCGTCATAGTTTACGGTGCCGTGGTCTCCGCTCATCAAAAGACGGTCACAAGCGCCGATTTCCAAAAGGGAAAGTCCGGTTTTGACACGGTCCTCCAGCATCGGACTTAAGGTTTCATTGTTCCAAACCGCACAGCCTAAAACCAAAATACAATCCACACCTTCTAAATCGGCGGCTTCGCTTTGTTCCAAAATATATGGTTTCGATTTTGCAATAACAAGCACATTGATTGTGCCAAGGCATAACACGCCAACCAAGATCACAGCGCAAATGACAAGGAAAAACCGTTTCAGTCTGCGTCGTGTTTGCATAGTTATACCCTCGTTTCCAGAAATTCCGTTTGTCCTTTCACGGAAAATGTACCGCTGTTTGCCGCGATAAAAAAGCTATCCCCTTTTTTGACAGAGAAGCTTTCCGTTCCACAGGCAATTTCTCCGCTGCCTGCTGTGAACAATACGGAAACAAAGGAGGTACTGTCTGCTACGTTGGTATACAGTGTATCGGTTTGTACGGTTGTTACCGTAAACAGGTCACATTTTGTCAGTAATTGTTTTTGATACCCGTCGCAGTTGACTTTCTCTCCCTGCGGCACCGTGCGGTGTGTAGGCGGTATGCAGTTTGTTACATCTACTGCTTTTTCGGTGTGCAGAGGGCGCGGCTTGCCGTCAGCACCAAGTCTTCCGTAGTCATATACGCGGTAGGTGCTGTTGGAATTTTGCTGAATTTCCGCAAGCAAAATACCTTTACCGATGGCGTGCAGTGTGCCCGCATCAATAAAAAACAAATCACCTTTGTGCACGGGGACGGTATTCACAACTTCTAAAAATGTATTGTCCGCAATTCGCTGTTTAAATTCTTCTTTCGAGATTTTCTGTTTAAAGCCGTAAATCAGCTCTGCGCCCTCGTCACAGTCCAAAATATACCAACATTCCGTTTTGCCGTATTCACCCTCGACACGTAAAGCATAATCATTGTCGGGGTGCACCTGTATCGACAAATCCTTTTTTGCGTCAATCAATTTTATGAGAATCGGAAAACGGTCAAATCTCTGTGCGTTTGTGCCGAGAATTTCCGCACCCTCAGCGGCAATCGCGTCTGAAAGCGTTTTGTCTTTATATTTCCCGTTTTCGATTATATTTTCGCCGTCCTTGTGGCAGGAAAGCATCCATCCCTCGGCGACAATATCTAAATCGGATTTCAGTCCAAAGTCGGTTTTTAAGCGAGTACCGCCCCAAAGATAATCTTTCAGCGCAGGTCGCAGTTTCAAAATCATGTTTCTTTCTCCTTTTGTTGATTTGTTTTATTCTACCAAAAAAGCACTGCAAAATCAACCGCAAACACGCCAAGTTCTTGCAATAGACAGCGAAATACAGTATAATATTTTTGAAATCAAGTAGTTCGGAGGAAAAGTATGCGACCGAATATCATTTTCTTTTTCAGTGACCAACAGCGCTGGGATACTGTCAATGAGACTGTCACGCCGCATTTGATGGCTTTGGCAGAGGAAGGCGTGGAATTTGAAAATTCCTTTACCTGTCAGCCTGTTTGCGGACCCGCGCGCGCTTGTTTACAAACGGGGGTATATGCCACACAATGCGGTTGCTATTTTAACGGGATTGCGCTGCCTGATAACATAAAACCCTTGGCTTCCTATTTTAATGATGCGGGATATGAAACCGCTTATGTCGGTAAATGGCATTTGGCGTCCGACCGTTTTCCGAATATCGGGGTGCATTGCGAAAAAACAGCGATACCGAAAGACCGCCAAGGCGACTATAAAGATTGGTGGCGCGCCGCCGATGTGCTGGAGTTCACCTCGCACGGCTATGACGGGTATGTGTTTGACGGCGACGGCAATAAAATTGACTTTGAAGGCTACCGTGCAGACTGTATCACGGATTTTGCAGTGGAATACATTGACCAAAAGACTTCGGATAAGCCGTTTTTCCTCTTTTTATCGCATATTGAGCCACATCATCAAAATGACCATCATTGTTATGAGGGACCGAAAGAGACTGTGCCGAAATACAAGGATTACCCAATTCCCGATGACTTGTCCTTTTTGCCGGGGGATTATACGACAATGTACCCGGATTATATTGCTGCCATAGACAGCCTTGACAAAAATGTCGGTAGATTGGTAGATAAATTGAAAGAAAAAGGCATTTATGAAAACACGGTCATCATTTATTCCAGTGACCACGGTTCACATTTTAAGACACGTAATGCCGAGTATAAGCGTTCTTGCCATGACAGCGCTACGCATACGCCGCTGATTATTGCGGGCGGTCCGTTTTCGGGCGGTGAAAAAGACGAACGGCTCGTCAGCCTGATTGATTTACCTCCGACATTCCTGGATTTAGCGGGTATCACTATTCCCGAAACCTATATGGGCAAGTCTATTCTCAAAATGCGTGAAAACAACGAGGAACGCGACTGCGTGTTTATACAAATCAGCGAAAGCCAATGCGGCAGAGCGATTCGTACCAAAGAGTATAAATACGCTGTGCGTGCGGTCGGCGCAGGTATGACGAAATACAAAGCCAAAATTTATTTTGAAGATTATTTGTATGATTTGCAAAACGACCCGATTGAACGGTACAATTTGATTAAAGACCCGGAATACAAAGCGGTGCGCGCAAAGTTGCGGCAAATGCTTGTCCGCGAAATGGTAAATGCCGGGGAGGCAAAGCCGAAAATTTTACCGGCGCGCGTGGTCAGAAAGAAATAAAACCCAATGATTTTATCGGAAATGCACGAAAAGACAGGCAAGAAATGCGCTTGCTTGTCTTTTTTTCTGAATTTTTGCAGGAAATAAAAACAGATATTGCAAAAATACATAAAATGTATTAAAATCTATGGGCAATAAAAAACTTGAATGAAATTCGGAGGGCAAAAAAATGCAGTACTCACAAATGTCGAAAGATGAGCTGCGTGCACGCAAGGCGGAGCTTGATAAAGAATTTGCCG
>JBJEPS010000050.1:0-15058 GCA_051881355.1 Candidatus Fimenecus sp.
GGGCGGGCGTGGAAGCCCGCCTCTACGACGGGTCGTCGAGGACGCCGACCCCTACGTCGCTAAATTAAAATTTGTCATCCTGAGCGTAGCGAGGGATCTCAAAACTTGAAGAAACTATATTTAACGAGATTCTTCACTTCGTTCAAAATGACAAAATTTAAAATATTCAATTTTTAACTAAAAGAAGGATACATATGGTTTTGCTCGGTGCGGCGGTGAATGCCGCGGCAATTTTTATCGGTGCGGTGCTCGGAATGCTGTTCAAAAAAGGCATTCCAGAACGCGTGCAAAAAACCCTGACGGCAGCGCTCGGTCTTTGCGTAGTGTTTATTGGCATACAAGGGGCGTTAGAGGGCGAAAATCTGCTGATTGAGGTACTCTCGCTCGTCTTGGGTGCGCTGTTGGGCGAATGGATAGACCTCGACCGCCATCTAAACCGTTTCGGCGCGTTTTTGCAGAAAAAGCTGACAAAAAATGACCAATCCTCGTTTGGCGAGGCGTTCGTTTCGTCTACGCTGTTTGTATGCGTCGGCGCAATGGCGATTGTCGGCGCGATTGAAGCAGGTATGCAGGGAAAATTCGACACCTATTACACCAAAGCCCTGCTCGACGGCGTGACGGTTTTAATATTTACTTCTTCTCTCGGCTTCGGGTGCTTCTTTTCGGGCGTGGTTTTGTTTGCGTACGAGGGGGCGCTGTCCTTGGCGGCGCAGTTTGTATCCGCTTTTTTAACCGACGCGATGATTACCGAAATGTCCGCTGTCGGCTCGATTTTGATTTTGGCGATTGGGTTAAACCTCTTAAAAGTGACCAAAATCAAGGTGGCGAATTTGTTGCCCGCGGCATTTTTGCCGATTTTATTCTGCCTTTTTATTCGTTAATTTACTTTGCAGGTAATCTTTACCTTATCCTGTCGATTGGAAATCTCATCGTAAATTTACTTTGTTGGTATTCTTTGTAAATCCTCTCGATTGGAAATTTGTCATTCTGAATGAAGTGAAGAATCTCAAACAGTACAAAGTGTAAAATATGCGAAACGAGATTCTTCGCCTGACGGCTCAGAATGACAAAACGGTGGGCGGGCGAACACAGTTCGCCCCTACCGAAACGCACAAAGGAGGCACATACAATGGCACAAAATTCCGTGTCTGTCCGCGAGGCAGTCATTTCGGATTGTGAAGCAATCGCTGCGCTTTGCAGAGAAGATTTGGGTTATGCGTGTACGCCCGATTTGTTGCAAAAGCGAATGGTCGCCGTTGATAAATCCCGTGAACGCGTTTATGTGGCAATACAGGGTGAAACCGTTATCGGTTTTGTGCATGCGGCGCGGTATGAGACGCTGTATTTTGAACCGCTTGTCAATCTGCTTGGGCTTGCCGTATCGGAAAAATATCGCCGTTCAGGCGCAGGCTGTGCACTGCTTTCGGCGGTGGAATCTTGGGCGCGTGAAATCGGCGCGGCGGGAATTCGTGCAAACTCCGGCGCATCGCGGCAAGACGCACACGCCTTTTACAGAACGCTCGAATTTGCAGACGAAAAACCGCAAATTCGGTTTATAAAATGGCTCTAACCGTCAAGGAGGTTTTCTCGTGGCACAAACGGCACAACATACCAACAACGGCAAACTGAAATACGCCCGCCTTTCGGACGAACTGCAAGATCGCATACAGGCTGACCGCGCCGCGCATTGGCAAAATCCCTATGCTTGCCGCGATGAAGCGATTCTCCGCCGCGACGCGGCACACGACAAAGCGAACCTTTGGCGGCCTGCCTTTGTGCGTGACTGCGAAAAAATCCTGCATTTGCCCTATTACAACCGCTACACCGACAAAACGCAGGTGTTTTCATTCTATCAAAACGACGATATTTCCCGCCGTGGCTTGCATGTGCAGTTGGTGTCGCGCATTGCGCGCAACATCGGCGCGGTGTTGGGGCTCAATCTTGATTTAATCGAGGCAATCGCCCTCGGGCATGACATCGGTCACACGCCGTTCGGTCACGCGGGGGAACGGTTTTTAGATGAAATTCTGTACGCGCAAAACGGCACGCACTTTTTGCACAATGCGCAAAGTGCGCGGGTGCTCGACACCTTGTTTTGCCGCAATATCAGCCTGCAAACGCTCGACGGCATTCTTTGCCACAACGGTGAATTTGAACAGCAGGCGTATGTGCCCGATACCGCAAAGGATTTTGCACAATTTGACCGCGAGCTTGCCGCCTGCCAGACAGACGGCAATGCGGCGGCGAAAGCGCTCACGCCGATGACCTTGGAGGGGTGCGTGGTGCGCATTTCGGATATGATTGCCTATCTCGGCAAAGATCGACAGGACGCGCGCGTTGCCAAAATCCTGCCGCAAAAGCAAACCTTTGCAACGGAAAGCATCGGCACGCAAAATGCGGAGATGATTAACAATTTGACCGTCGATATTTTGGAAAACAGTTACGGCAAAGATTACATTGCGTTAAGTGCGCAGGCGTTTCGAGATTTAAGTACCGCCAAACGCGAAAATTACGAATATATCTATCAAAACGAGGCGCTCGACGGCGCATATAACGATTTGGTGCGCCCGATGTTTCGCGAGGTGTATTTTGAATTATTGCGCGCACTCAAAGCAGGCGAGGAAAATAGCCCCGTGTACCGCCACCACATCGCGTTTGTAACGGAACAGCGCCGTTTTTACGAGGAAAAATCGCCCTATCTTTCGACGGACCCCAACCAAATCGTGGCGGATTACATCGCGAGCATGACGGATAGTTATTTTTTATCTATCCACAAATTCCTCTTCCCCGAAAGCAAGTACCGCGTGGAGTTTCAGTCCTATTTTGCGGATTTGCAAGGCGAGTAATACAAGAAAAAACAGCAATCGGGTGCGTACCAAAAGGTACGCACCCGATTTTATGCTTTGGTTTCCGTTTGTTTGACCAATATCGCCACCGTCTCAACGTATTTATCATTGTCCGAATTCAAGCGCATATCTTCCTCAACAATCGGCAGCTTGAACACCCGCAAAAGGAGACTCCATCTTTCCCGGACTTTATATCCGCCATTATGCGGTACACTCGGTGCTGCCCTCCGTGGTTTTACCAACTTGCCGGCGAAACCGATTTGAGAATCACGCTGTTTTAATGCACAAGAGTTGCGTCCGCAAGTCGGCAATATTGAAAACCGTTTTCCTCATACAGCTCAAAAGTACCAGTAACCGTGATTTCATTACCCAACTCCGGATAATCGTCCGGATAGGTATGTTCGCCGGTCAAGATAAATTCCAAGCCCTGTGAACAGCAAGCCGTTGCATCAGCGATGATACAAGCAAAGTATTGGTTTCTCGTGTCGGGATCTTCGTAATACGCAAATTGCCCTTTCATTTTAACGGTTTTTCCGATGTAGTTATCGGGGGTGTACATCATATTGTAAACCTCAGAATATACCATTGTGCTGCTGAGTTTTGTCAGATCAACATCAATGCCGTCTGTGCTTTGCACAGGCTCAAAGGTCGTCGTTTGGGAATCTTTCTCTATGGGTTGAACTTGTGACGCAGAGGTATTCGGCGTTGGATCATTAGCCAAACTGTCGGCATCCTTGTTATTCTTGTTTCCGCAAGCTGCAAGAGAGCAAAGCGTTAGGGCAATCAGCAATACGCAAAACAGTTTTTTCATTTTCTGACACCTCCAATAACCGTGCCTGCCAGCCATGATAGACCAAATACGCCGATTTGAACGGCAACGATGGTGGAGCCTACCGGCGTACCGGCAAGGATGGACCCCAAAATACCAATCAGAGAACAAATAACTGACAGAACTGCTGCGCAAATCGTCACACTACGGAAACTTTTGAACATCCGCATAGCCGATAGCGCAGGAAAAATCACCAATGCAGAGATCAGCAGAGAACCCACAAGGTTCATCGCCAGCACAATGATAACGGCGACCACGATGGCAATCAGCAGATTGTATAACTCTGCCTTGGTGCCGGTCGCTCTTGCGAAGTTCTCGTCAAAGGTTACAGCGAAAATCTTGTTATAGAACAGGATGAACACCGCGACCACCAGGATCGACATTCCCACACACAGCCATACCTCAGTGGGTGACAGGGTGAGGATGGATGTCGAGCCGAACAGCGTACTGCACACATCGCCGGAGAGGTTGGACGAGGTGGAGAAAATGTTCATCAGCAGGTAGCCGATGGCCAATGCTCCAACGGAGATCATGGCAATCGCCGCATCGCCTTTGATTTTTGTGTTCTGCCCGGTACGCAGCAGAAGCACAGCGCTGATGATCGTAATGACCATCACCAGCGGCATTTCATTGGTAATTTGCAGAACGGCGGCAATCGCCATTGCGCCAAACGCCACATGGGAAAGTCCGTCGCCAATGAATGAAAATCGCTTCAATACAAGCGTCACGCCAAGCAGAGAGGAACAAAGCGCGATCAGTACACCGACCACCAGCGCATAGCGGACAAAGGGATACGTCCAGTACAAGGCGAGTTTTTCCAAAATCACATTCACTGTGCATCACCGCCTTTCGCGGCATCAAAGAGCCGTCCCTGCGGACTTTGCAAATACGCAGCCTTTGTGCCGAAGAAAACAGAATCCCCGATGTGCAGAATGTGGCTTGCATACCGAATCGCCGCGGCAATGTCGTGGGAGATCATAATAACGGTAATGCCGTCCTCTCGATTGAGCTTTTCTATGAGCGCATACATCTGAGCCGTGACCTTGGGGTCAAGCCCGGAAACCGGCTCATCCAAAAGCAACAGTTTTCTTGTGGCACACAGTGCACGGGCAAGTAGCACCCGTTGCTGCTGTCCGCCGGACAACTCCCGATAGCAGCGTTTTGAAAGGCTCTCGATCTGCATTTTTCTGATGTTTTCTTCAGCAAGCTGCTTTTCTTCTTTGTTGTAAAAAGGGCGGCTGCCGCAGCGCCCTTGACATCCGGAGAGAACAATCTCTCTCACGGATGCCGGGAAGTCTTTTTGTATCTGCGTCTGCTGCGGCAGATAGCCAATCTCATTTTTCTTCAGTCCGTCGCCCGTCAAAACCTTTCCACTGATGGGCGGCTGCAAGCCGAGAATCGTTTTCATAAGGGTACTCTTACCGGATCCGTTTTCTCCTACGATGCAGAGGTAGTTGCCCGCACAGACCTCAAAGCTGAGGTCATGCAGAATGGCTTTCCCATCGTAGCCGACGCAGAGGGCTTGACAAGTGAGCTGAGCCATGTGCCTACCTCCTTAACCCAAAGCTTCTTTCAGCACGGCGAGGTTCTTTTCCATCACGGAAAGATAGGTCGTGCCGTTTGCCACATCCTTGGAGGTGGTAGACTGCATGGAATCCATCGTCAACACCTTCTGATTTTTCTCAGCGGTATTCTCCACAATGGTTTCGGCAATCTTGTGCTGTGTTCCCTCGACCGTCAGAACGCAGGGCAGCTTCAGCTCGTCAACTTTCTTTGCAAGGAAAGAAATGGTTTCAAAGCTGGCTTCCGTTTCGGCGGAGCAGCCCACAAAGGCAGCGTAATAGCTCAGACCGTAATCGTCCGCCAGATAGCGGAACGGGCAACGGTCGCCAAATAGGAGGGCTTTATAGGTCGCACCGTCCACGGTTGTCTGATACTCTGCATCCAGGGCAGACAGCTTTTCCATGTAGGCAGCAGCATTAGCGCCGTAGATGTCTTTGTTGTTCGGGTCAAGCTCCTGCAAGGCATCCGAAATGCCGCCAACCAGCACCTCGGCATTTTTCAGAGACAGCCAGACGTGCTCATCCTTTTCTTCCTCGTGCCCTTCATCCTCGGCATGGTCGTGCTCAGTTTCCTGCATACCCTCGACCGTTTCTTCGAGTTTGACACGGTCGCCAAGAACATCCAGCAGATTGATGACCTTCATATCCTTGTTGGTCGCGTTTTTCAGGACGTCATCCACCCAGCCGTCGGATTCGCCGCCAACATAGATAAAGAGGTCGCAGTCAGAGATTTTGACAATGTCATCAGCGGTGGGCTGATAGTTGTGCAGATCCACGCCGTTATCAAGCAGCATCGTGATTTCGGCGTTATCGGCTTTGTCACCGAGGATTTCCCGTACCCAGTCGTATTCAGGGAAAATCGTGGTGACAATTTTCAGCCTATCGGTTTTATCGGTATCATTCTGCTTTCCGCAGCCGGCAAGAACGCCGACCAGCACTAAAAGTGCAAGTAGCAGCGCAGTAATTTTTTTCATAAGGTTTGTTACCTCCGGATCATTGTAAGAACTTAAAAATGGGCGCAAAAATACAAGGGGAGCGGCAAACGCCGCAAGAGCCTATCCCCAAAAGGATAGACTTCACCCTTGCTAAAAGTTCTTATTCAATCCGAAAGTTTGACCTTGAGAGAAACTAAAGTATAACTTTGAACAGAGTCTGTGCAGATAGAAATGCTTCCGCACAGAATATGTGTAAACGCAGCAGCAAAGGCTGTGGCACATACGGCAAGCGAAAGGTTTTTCAGGACGTTCTGACAAACATTGATCTGATAGCAGATCGGGCAGTTTTCGCCCACGCAATCGTGGTTGGCTTCTACTGCGATAAAAAGAGCAGAATAGAGCATGACAAATAAAACCGTTACGGCAAGAAGTATTGCTGCGATCCGCTTTTTCTTTTCCATTCTGCTCACATCCTTCTATTTCCTGCAATCGGCACAAACGCCGTAAAGAATCGTTTTTGATTTGTCAATTTGAAAGCCTGTGCTTTCTAATGTGCTGTGAAGAAGCTGCTTTGCTTCCTGCTCTCCCAAATGGATGCTCTTTCCGCAGATGCGGCAGGACAGGTGCAAGCTGTCTTTACATTCCTCTGCAGCGATGTATTGGTAAAAGACCTCCCGAGTTCCGTCCCGAACGCTGCGTTTGAGAAGTCCTTCTTCCTCCAAAGCAGAAAGGTTGCGATAAACGGCGCTGATGCTGATCTGATCCGCTGCCAGTGCGTCGGCAATTTGCCGTGCGGTCATCTGTTCGTCTGTATGCTCTGAAAGATATTTCAAAAGTCGCTTGCGCTGCCGTGTCAGATACTTTGCCATCAGCTGTACCTCCAATTTGCAACCTGTTGCAAATTATTATACGCCGACGCTGTGTATTTGTCAATATGCGAATCGGTCGCAAATTATGCAAGTGAAAATTTAGGGCTGTACCTAAATGCGATACAGCCCCATACGCTTCTTCATCATCTATTCCGGTTTTTACCGCTAAGGATAGTATACATCGCAAAAATGAAACCGCCGTGGAGTTTAATAGGAGTTTACATGGAATTTCACACACCAATAGCAGAAATGTGTAATTCTGTTTTAGAGCATATGAAAGAATTCTAATGCTTCTGCAATAGCATCTTTCTTTTCTTTCGGGCATTGCGGCTGCTTGGCATCTTTGGACTTCGGCTTGTTGTAATTCTCACGCTCAATGATACCGCGCTTCTGCTTCGCCTGTGCGATATACAGGCTGCCGACCTTTAGGCAGGTATGCTCCGAAACATACGCCTTGATCTCATCATAGGTTGCCTTTTTCGCCGCTGCCGTCCATATCCAGCTCAACTTCAATATGCTGAGTCGATTTTAGTTTGGACAAAAGACATACCGTCTCCACATGGTCGGTATGCGGGAACATATCGACGGGCTGGATTTTTTTGACTTTATACCCATTCTTGCAAAGGAACAGTAAATCGCGCTGCTGGGTTTCGGGATTGCAGGAGATATAGACGATTTTTTCGGGCACGAGCGTCACAAGCGACGACAAAAACGCGCGGTTACTGCCGGCGCGCGGCGGGTCCATCAGCACCACATCTGCCGTTTCACCGTTTGCGGCAGCATCACGCATAAATTCACCTGCGTCCGCGCACACAAACCGAATGTTTTGTATGCGGTTCAACGCGGCGTTTTCACGCGCGTCCTTTACCGCGTCCGCGTTGACTTCCACGCCGACGACCGCTTTCGCGTGCGCGGCGGCAAACAGCCCGATGGTGCCCGTGCCGCAGTAGGCGTCAATCACAGTCTCATCTCCGGAAAGGTCGGCAAATTCCAAAGCCGTTTTGTATAAAACCTCGGTTTGCACGGGATTGATTTGGTAAAACGCCTTTGCCGAAATGCGAAACCGCAAGCCGCAAAGCTGTTCCTCGATTTTGCCGTCACCGTAGAGGACTTCTTCTTTTTCGCCGAGTACCATACTTGTACGGCGGGGATTGATATTTTGCAGCACCGTGGTAATTTCGGGGTGTGCTTTTAACAACGCGTTGACAAAGGAACGTTTTTTGGGGAATTCCCGCGACCCTGTCACCAGGACCACCATAATCTGTCCGCTTTGAAAACCGCGTTTTACAAGCACATGCCGCAGAAAGCCCTGTTTCGTGTCGGGATTGTACGGCTTCAACTTAAAACTTTTTAAGAGCTTGCGCACCGTGCCGATGATTTCGTCGGCTTTTTCATCCTCGGTCATACAATGCTCCACTGCCACGACTTTGTGCGAAGCGGATTGATACACACCCGAAATGATTTGCCCGCGGCGATCCGTGGCAAACGCCGCCTGCACCTTGTTGCGGTAGTGGTAGGGCGTTTCCATGCCGATAATTTCCTGCACGCGGCAAAACCGCCCCAAAAGACGAATACACTTGACCTGTTTGTGGCGCAGCTGTTCTTCGTATGTTAAATTTTGCAGTTGACAGCCGCCGCATAGTTTTGCGTACGGGCAGCCGTGTTTGGACTGTGCCAAAACAAGCCCCCCCTTTTTTCAATTTCGAGAACAGTATACTGGATTTTTAAGAATTTGGCAACGCATTAAATTGTTAAATTTTTAACAACGTATGTTTTTTTGTTATTTGATTTGGCAACAATTCCAATAAAAATGTTTCCTAATGAGAAAAAATCGTGAAAATATAGTCGATTTTTTAAGGTGAAAAGGCAATTTGCACAAATATCTCCAATTCTTTTTGTATAACATTTTAACTGGTTTTTCTTTACAAAAATTCGGAATTGTGTTATATTGACCATACGGAAAACTCTTATTTTATACGAGAAAGGAGTTGAAAAGTATGGATATCACCAGCTTGCTTGACACGTTGTTGCAGACGCTCGCAGATCTCGGCATCGATTTTGATGCAATCGGCGCTGCGCTCGAACCGATCATCTCCCAGATTATGGGTCTCATCGGTATGTAATGTAAACCAACGGTTTGTCGGCGGCGCGGCTGCGCCGCTGATTTTTTTTAGAGGTAACGTATGTGTAAACGACTTTTTCCGCTTATCCTTCTGCTGGCGGTGCTTTTGGGTGGCTGCGGTGTAAAATCGGCAGACAATCCGACCAATCCTTCCACTGACGAGGCGATAACCGCGGTGCAAATTGAAAACTCTGCTTCCACGACTGTGCCAAACACTGCATCGGAAACGAAACCTACCGCCGCACTTGCCGCGGCAACGACTGCCGCGCCGGAAACTTCCGCAGCCTTTACCATGCCGGAGAAAAAAGGCGAAATGTTTTTTTCAGATGACCCCGAAAACAAATTCATTCAGGCAATCGTGAAAAAATACGGCTCCGACCCCGCGCGCTTGGCGTGCATTTATGCGGTCCCCGAGGCGGATAATAACCATGTATTTGAATTTGACGGGACAACCGATGCGAGCGGGAAGCTGGTGCGCAATGCGGATACACTCAAATACGTCTACTCGCTGAACGCCGATTGCAGTACCATTACGCGTGCCGCCGGATTTACCGGCAACGATGGGTTATCTGCCGCACAAGGTTATGCGATATTTGAAATGACCAAAAAACTCGTATTGCCGGAATTTGAAGAAGAATTAAATGCGTAAACGCCTGCAAAACAGGCAAAAAACCGTCTGCACGGAGCATCGCTCCGAAACAGGCGGTTTTTCTTTGCCCGCAAGGGTGCTTATTCTTCGGTTTGCTTGCCTAAAAAGGACGCAGCAACCTGCAGAAGCTTTTTCTCTTCAGAGGTGGGCATGGAGCCGTCCTCGCGTAGGAGCATGACCACTGCGCCCGAAACGTCCCCGCCGCCGATAATCGGCAGAGCGATTGCTGCCTCGCGGTCAAACCCCGCAATCGGGTAAAGAGAGACTGTGTCCGGAGAGGCAATATAGCTTTCCCGTTCCGTCATGAGCTGTTCTAAGTCCTCGCTGACACGCCGCTCTTGCAAATCTCGCTTCGGTGCGCCGGCTACGGCAATCACATGGTCGCGGTCTGTAATGAGTACAGGCAGCTCCGTGGCGCGCGCAAGTACTTCTGTCAGCTGTGACGCCGTTTCGGGCAGCTCGCCCATGGGGGAATATTTTTTAAATATGACTTCGCCGTCTGCCGCTGTGAAAATCTCCAGCGGGTCAACCTCATTGATAACATTGACAGTAAAGACCTTGTTCGCACGATTTGCGGACTTTTGGGTAATTACGATATCCTTACTGTCATACCTAAAATTTACGGTATGCTCCTTATCTTCAAGCGACAGCAGTGCGTCCACATCGGATTTGAGCTTCACATTCAAATGATCCTCAAATACCGTGATTCGTTCCACAATCAAACCGATGTCGCGCTTGTCGAGCTTTTCCTTTTTCAGCACATCGTTAAACACCTCGATGACCGTTTTGGCTTTTCGGTTGGTGTTAATCATAGAATTGCGCATATCGTTGACATCGCCGAATTGCTTTTCCAGCATTTCGATTCGGGAGAGCAGCTCCTCCTCCATCTCGTCATAAAGCGCCGCCTTGGTTCGGCTTTTGGCGTCGGACAGACCTGCGTCAATCAGCATTTTTTCCTTGTAGAGAGCTTTCAGCTTTGCCTTTGCTTCACTCAGCTGTGCTTCAATGCCGCTGATTGTCGCACCCAATTGTTCCTCCCGTTCGGGCTGCTCGTCAATCATTTTTTGCAGCTCGACAATCATCTCCCCACAGTTGTCACGCACACGAAGGATAAAGGCTTTGAGCAGCCCGTCCAAAACATCCACACGAATGTGATGGGAGGTGCAGCCCTTCAGCCCACGCTTGTGGTATGTACCGCAGGTGTAGGCAGGCGCCAAATCGGGCCGAGACATGGAAAACATGGGACTGCCGCAGTCGCCGCAGAACATAAAGCCGGAATAATCGGTAGCATACTTTTTCTCGCCGCGATAATTACCCTTTGAACGAAGTTCCAACTGTTCTTTGGTATAGGCAAAGGTTTTGTTGTCCACAATCGGCTCGTGGGCGTTTTCGATAACAATATTATCCTCGTCACCGAGTTTTACATCCCTGCCGTTAATGCCCTTGCGCGTATACTTACGCTGGCGGAGCGTGCCGATATAAAAATCGTTTTTCAAAATTGACTGAACGGTGATAATGCTCCATTCGTTTCGGGCGGTCAGCTTGGTTGCCTTGCCTTCGGCTTCCTTTTGTGCAATTTCGTTTGCTCTGGGAGTGGGTACACCGATGTCGGTCAGGTGATTGGCAATCTTTTTGTACCCCCAGCCCAGGTTATACAGCCTGAAAACCTCCCGCACAATCTCCGCCGCCGGAGGGTCGATTTCATAGGTCATTTCCTTGGTGTTGGTAATTCGGTAGCCGTAGGGCACCGCGCAGATCCATTGCCCGTTTTTCTGCCGGTTGTCAATCATCTGCTTTATCTTTTTCGAGGTATCGGTAACCGGCATCTCGTTCATGAGAAATTTAAACTGAATCAGCATCCAGTCGTCACGGGTGGGGTAGTCGATATTATCGCCGATGGAGATAATCCGCACACCGGCGTCACGCAGGGTTTCAAGCTCTAAAAGCCCCAAGCTGTTTCGACGGGAAAAACGGGAAAAGTCCTTGACAATCAAGATACGCACATCGCCGTTTATCAGTTCATTTCGCATTTTTTGATAATTCTCTCGCTGTGCGAAGGTATATCCCGAACGGTCACGGTCTTCATATATTTTAAGCTCGGCATCGGGGAACTCTTTGGCGACAAAGTCACGAATAATCCGCTTTTGGTTCTCGATACTGGTGTTTTCGTGGCTGTCTTCCTGCAAATCCACCGAAATTCGAGCATATCCGTTGATTTTCAACTTTGTTTCTCCTTTCAGAAATATTTGCTAACAACATTGTAATATATAATTTGAGAAAAGTCAAGAGTGTTTCATAAAAACAAAGCTTGTTGTCTGCGTTTACAAACGAAGAATTCAAAATTGACTGACATGTTTTCATTATTATTAAATGTGGTTCCATCAAACGAAAAACGACCTATAAGCCACACGTTAAGACCAAAATAATTCATGTGAAGAACAAACTGCTGTTTTTTAATGAATTAAAACCAAAACTATTGACTTTTGGTTTTAACTGTGGTATATTTATATCGTTATAGAAGGAGGAGTACTTATGAAGACCGCTTTTATTGCAACCAAACTACCCCTGAACACATCACTATTACATCCTATGGTGTTTTTTGAAGAGTTGATTGACGCCACTACCAAACTTGAAGTATATAAAGAAAAAATCAAAGACAGTAAGCTTGACAGTTCATGGTTTATGCCAACCCTGCAGCAAAAAGAGGCATTGGCTTCTTCAAAACTTGAGGGAACGCAAGCCACCTTAGACGGTGTGTTAATTAACCAGGTTGTTCCCAATGACAAAGATAAAAACTTAAACGAGGTTCGGAATTACTATACCGCAACGCGGATAGGGTATTCCGCTCTTGCCAAGCGCGACTTTTCCGACGAGTTCTTTTTTGATATCCATACGGCTTTGATGCGTGGCAATGTTAGAAAGCCCGCTGTTATCGGGGAGTACAGAAAAGAGCAGAATTATATTGGCAAAACAGATAAATCGCATTCGATAACATTCATCCCGCCCGAACCGGATAAAGTGCCCGAATTGATGCAAAACCTTATTGAATACATCAACAATCCCAACGATTCCCTACGCCCGTTGGTAAGAACCGCAATTATTCACGCTCAGTTCGAAACAATTCACCCATTTATGGACGGAAACGGGCGTGTTGGAAGAATGTTGATCCCTATGTATCTTTTTGCGCAGAAACAGATCGATCTCCCTTGCTTCTTCATCAGCGAAGCGCTTGAACACGATAAAATGCGGTACTATTCCTTATTGAATAATATTAGAACCAATGGAGAATGGGATGAATGGATCAAGTTCTTTCTCGCCACAGTTACAAAACAATGTGAAAAATACATCAGCATTATTTCCGCTATCAACGAATTGTATGAAAGACATTTGGATTTGGCATGCAGTATGACACATTCGGCAAATATGGTAGAGATAATAAACGCTTTGTTTAAGTATCCAATCACGCAGGCAAAACAAATTGCCGCAACGACCAATCTTCCTATGACAAGTATTAACAGATATCTGGGTCAACTGGTTGAAAACAAAATCTTATACACAGATAATAAGAGTAGAAACCGAACGTACTATTACTATGATTTGCTCGATATATTGCGTCTGTAATATAGAGTTCTTACGACAGTACGACCGGAAATTAAATTCTACTATATCAAGGAGTGATGCGTATGTGTGTATCCAGAAGTGTCAATAGCGGCTACCAAACGCGATTGACACAATGAATGAGATAAGAAGAATACTGACATTCTGGAGGTACAAGTGTCCTTCGGACAAGTGCAGCTTGTGCCTCCATACAAAAATACCACGTTTAGGAGGCGTAAATATTATGATTAAAAATTTACTCGAGTTTTGCGAAATTGCCGATAGGTATGTTCACTACCTTGACGGAAAAATTGAGTTTTCTGATAACGGATTTCCCGTTTTCAAAAAAGAGATGTTTTTAGACACGGAACCGGAGTTAATCGTTCCGTTTCACAACCGCAACAATAAAGCAGTGACCAATCCCGGGAAAACGGTTATTTGCTTTTTCAGTGGCGATCCCGATTTATACCGCCGACTTGAAAAAGTGTTTGATGAAATTGGCGAGTATAAGAAGTACCTGGGAGTAATCGGACTCGATATCACAGTTACAAGCGATATGGATTCCGAGTGGCAAAATATGATTATGTTCGTCAACCAGCTCTTTTTGGCTATACTTGCATACAATGGTGTCAAGATTGTTATGAACGCCAGGGTGGGCAATGCTCAATCAGTTCAAAACCTTAAGGGGTTTCCCAAGGGGACAATATGCGCCACAAGCTTTCTTGGGTGTGATAAATTAAGGTCGGGCAATGATTTTAGCTTTATTTCCAAGGTCTTGTACATCCTTCCTTCCAAATTGCTGATTTATGGGAAACACGACAAAATTGCGGAAACACAGTTAACAAATATGGGGATAGACTATCGTAATTATACCGATTTTCACCGCCTTACAAAGGGGGTGGCTTGAGATGGCAGACGCAAAAACGCCTTATTCTACGGTTTCCGATTATTATGTCACGACAACCGTTCCGAGCTCAAGTATAGATCAGGGACGGTATGATCGTAGCAAAGAGCGAGAAAGGAAGTACAACGAAAACTGGAGCAAGCAAAAAGTCAACATTAATGACATTGTTGACCGGTTTGCACCGGGTAGCAACGGGTCTGTTGAGGGAGTAAAATATGTGTTCAGTGGACCCGATTATTCTGTAATAGCAGATATGGCTTCTGGCTATTTGCGTATAAAAGATAACAAAAGCGGCGAATATCTTAGGCTTGACGGAACGCCGGGGAACAGAGAAGAAACCCATTTCAAAATAAAAAAGAAAGAGGAAATGTAAATGGCTATTCAATTGTTTTTAAACCTGAACGGATTGAAATACTACGGTGACATTCCCGAAAAGCCCGAAAATCCTTCCGGCAGAGTCGAAGAATACGCGCTTTCTTCTGATGACATTAAATTGCTTATGAAAGATATCGGTTCTTTGGATGCAGCCTGCAACGCTTTGTTAGACCTCGGAGATGTTGACTACTTTAACGCTGAAAAATGCGGAAAACTAAGCGAGTGGATTAAGGAACGGCTTGAGCAACCGGTATCCGCGAGATATCGCGAAATACTCGAAACACTTATGAGCTATTGCGAGCGCGCGATTAAACTAAACACCGGGGTGGTGATCGAATTGTGAAATCGACATATAAGCTCTTCGGCACAT
>JBJEPS010000051.1:0-3373 GCA_051881355.1 Candidatus Fimenecus sp.
GCTGTCTTTGGAAAGTTTGTCAGACAGCAGTGCTTTAATTGTGCCGTCTTTTCTTGTGTCAATACCCACCGTCAGCGGCAGGCAAATCCATGAGCGCAAATGCGGTTCTTCTTCGCAGTAGCGGTAGGTTTCAAAGCCCTCTACATTGGCACCGAAATAATTTTCAATGCCGTTTTCGATTTTCTCTGCCAAGGCACGGTAACTTTCCGCTTTCTCCGCCTCGCCCAATTCTTTGTAAAGATATTGAAGCGACAAAAACGCGTCATAGGTAATCACCGATGTGGAAAGATTGGCATTTCCGCTTTCAAATCGGTTTTCCAACTCGTCGCTGTCGCTTTTCACAATACCGTCGGCGGTAATTTGACTTTTTACATAGGTTGCCGCCGTTTCAATAGACGGTAAAAATCGGAGTGCGTTTTCACGGTCGCCTGTGCTCAAAAGATAGCGGCCAAGCCCGTAAAGGAACATGGAAGTGTCGCCGCGGTCACCGGCGCCGTGCCAAAGCCCGTCACCGCAGGCAATAATGCTTGTGGGAATGGCTTTGTCGGGCTTTGCGAGGTCTGCGTACAACCGATAACAGTTTAAAGACTGCTCTTGTGCGGTTTTATAACCTAAATACGCAAACAGCGGATTTGCGTATTCGCATTGGTCATTTGTCCACAGCGCACCGTAAAAATTGCCGCCGCCGGGACCGTGCATGAAGCCGTTTTTCGTATTGAAAATGCTCTCACTCGCACGGATTTTGCAAAAATCCAACATACGGTTTAAGGTTTCATCCGGCGTTTTGATTTTCAAGCGGGATTTTGAGTCATTTATAAACTCTTTTCTCAAATCCAACTCTGCTTTTGCATCTTGCAAAGTCAGTTTTTCCGCGCCGTAGCAAATTGTGATGACTTTTTCCTGCCCTGTGGCGAGCGTCAACGGCACTTTTCGGTTCAGGAGCCTTGTTTCGCCGTCAAACGCGACGGTGAATACCTCTTGGTCACGGTTTTCCACCATAAATATCTTGTGAATGGTGCGTTGCGGCTTGTCGGTTTTTAAGGTAAAGTTTACGGCGGCAGAGCCTGTGTTTTTTACGGTGATTTCTTCAATCAACGCCTTTTTATTGCGTGCCGCAGTCAGGCGGCGGAAAATTGCCGCACTGCCTGCCTGTTCTTTAATTTGCAAAATACCGTCAAAACGGATTTCGGTGACTTCTGCCTTTGCATTTTTGAAATGCAATTCGGCATTTTCAAAATGACGCGTCAATCCGCCCCTGGTCAAATTGGGAATTACACGAATTTGGGGGAACACGCAAAAGGAATACAGTTTCAAGCGTTTCTGTTCGTCCACTTTATAACTGATAATTGACGACGCCTCAAAGCCTGTCATTTCAATATGATTGTGATGGGGGAGTTTGTCTTTTTCAGGCGTAAACACCACACAATCGTCTTCAAGACGGTAATAGGTTTTGCCTGCGTCCTTGCCGCTGAAAATACCCCAAGTGGGGAAGATAAGCGGCTTTTTATAAATCAGTTTCATATATTTTCCTCCTTTTCGGGTGCAATTACAAAATCAAATCGGGCGTTATCCTCATACCACAGCGGGAAATTCGTGCCCCAAACATTGTTACAAAGCACATAGGAAATGCCGTCTTTTTCCATATCCTCAATTTTGTTATCGTATTCCAAAATTTTACCCTTGCCCACTGAGATAAGCGGTGCGTGCAAGTTAGCAAAATCATATTTGCCGTCTGCTGTTTCTAAAATGCTCTTTTCCACAGCGTGTAAATTGCGCCCGCCCATGGAGGCGGTAGTGCGGTAGTCAATTTCCGTACCGATTTTTTGCATTTTGAAATTGTCACCCGTAGCGGCAGGGCAAAGGTGCACGAAGATGGCTTCTGTCAAACGGTTGGCGTCTTTGCCCGTCCAAACAAGGGAGAAACGCAATCCCTCTGCGGAAAGGACATAAACAATCTCCACATTCCGCGGTGCGCCCAGCTCTTCACACAGTTTTTTGTCGCATTGCAATGTTACAAAAATCTTTACGCCGTCCGCCGTCTCACAAACCGTGCTGTCGGTCATTGTATAGTAGAACCGCCCTGTGGGGTATTTGCCCTCGGCATATTTTAACAACGGTCTGCCGAAATCAGGATATGCCCAACCGCCGTTTTGCTTCATATTCCGTGCATAGTGAGTAAACCAAAAATCATAGTCCGATTTCTTGTAAGAATGATATTGTAAAATGGGTTCGTTATTTTGTTTAATAATCTCCGTATTGCCGTGCGTGAAACGCGCTATACCGCCGTATTCGTTGAGCGCCAGCATATATCCGCCGAAAGACACGGAATTTGTATATTTTTCCGTACCTTCCGCTGTTGGAAGATTTGAGGGGCGCAGAGCGTCTAAGGCTTTCAGTGCAATTTCCTTGTGCGTATCGGATAAAGCGGCAATCGCCTTGTCAATATATTCACGCTGTTCCGCCCAACTCTTTTCAATTACACGGTACGAGCCTTTTTTCTGATTGGAATTAAAACGCCGATTAAATGCGGCAACAATTCCGTGGGGAAAATCACGGAAAATGTGCTTTGCGGTCACATCATATTTTGCACGAGCCCTATTAAAATCCGCCTTTAAGTAGTTTTCGTAATCCGCAAAACTGATTTTGCTGTCCATACCGCAGGTGTGCTCCGCAACACATAACAGCCCGTCGGAAAAGCCTTTGTATTCGTCGGTATCTCTCTGCATCGAGCCGTCTTTCAGCCATTCCCGTTTTAAGCGCATCAGCGTGCGCAACGCGGCGGATTTATACGGGTCTGCGGCACTGCCGTGAATCCAGGTGTCGCCGATTTCACCCGTCAGGACAGGCAGTTTCTCCCTAACCGCCCAAATCGCCTCGGCAAATTCGTCCAAAGTGCCGGCTGAAACGGTATAATCGGGATATTCTTTCCCAATGTCGGCAAGTTTTTTCTGTACCGCCTCGGGCGAGGGTGCGCCGTGATTGTCGAGGGTGTGGTCAAAATACAAGACTTCTTCTGTAAATTCGCTTTTGTATGCCCCGCCGTAATCGCCGGAATAGACCACAACCACTTCTGCGCCGCCGACTTTCCACAAAAAGCATTTGGGCACTTCGGGTACGGCAGACGCACCGTTTACGCCGATATGTAACAGTTTAATGCCGTGCGCGGCAAGTAACGGTACAATCGCCGCCGTGTGTCCGGGCACATCGGTCATTTTTGCCGAAACGGTTTTTTTGCCGCGAGTGGCGTCAAGCTCGTCTACAATCGAGAGCCCGTAAGAAAGCGTTTCTGCGTCCAACAGCTCGGTGTGCGTGGTGAAAGGAAGTGCGTGCGGCACAATATTGCCGTCTTTCAGCGCTTTCGTCAAAGCCACTT
>JBJEPS010000052.1:0-14413 GCA_051881355.1 Candidatus Fimenecus sp.
TCTCGGGTTCCTTTTGTCTTTCGTCGTTGTTTAATTTTCAAGGTTCAGGAGTTGCCATCCGCATTTCGGGGATGGAAGTTTATTTTAACACTTCCGCGCCCGCTTGTCAAGAAGTTTTTTTGCAAACCCTTGTGTATCAAGCGTTTCGTTGTTCCCTGTCTTGCGACAGCTTTGATATAATACCACAACAAAACGGTGATGTCAACACTTAATTTTTAATTTTTTTGAATTTTTTTTGCAGAAATTTTTGCCAACAATATATAGTGTTTTTTGCTTGTGTCGCATACAATTTTTGGACTGCCTTCGTGTATATTTTCATGCCGCAAAACAAAGACTATGTCTAAAAGTCAAATGTTGACGAAAGGCAGGAACAGTTATGACAAAAAAAACGGATAAACAAATTTTATGCCGCCGCATACTGTCCTTTTTGCTTGCCGTGGTTCTTCTCGGCAGTATCGGCACGATTGCGGCAGTAAAGACAAATGAGAACAGCGTTTCCACGCTCTCCAAAATGGGCTCGCGCGGAGATGAGGTTCGCCGCATTCAAGAAAAGCTGAAATCTATGGGCTACTATACCGGTAGTGTAGACGGCATTTACGGTACGCAAACACAAAGTGCCGTGAAAAAGTTTCAACGCGACAACGGGTTAGATGTTGACGGCATTGCCGGACCGAAAACACTTTCCTATCTCGGCATATCCTCAGGCAGCTCCGGCAGTGGGCAGTACAGCAGTAACGATGTATATTTGCTCGCCAAGGTCATTGCCGCCGAAGCGCGCGGGGAATCCTACGTCGGGCAAGTTGCTGTCGGCGCGGTTATTCTAAACCGCGTAGAGCATTCGTCGTTTCCCGATTCCATCGCCGGCGTCGTGTATCAGCCCGGCGCATTCTCCTGCGTGAATGACAGCAACTGGAGCGTCGCCCCGACGGCGGAATCGCAAAAAGCCGCACGCGACGCGATTAACGGTTGGGACCCTTCGGGCGGGGCAATATACTATTATAATCCGGCTAAGACCTCCAACCAATGGATTCGCTCAAGACCTGTCATTGTGACCATCGGAAGTCATCTGTTCTGCAAGTGAGTACTGACGATGCATGACGCCTTCAGTTTGTTATTCTGAGGCGGTAGCCGAAGAATCTATAAATATATTTTCCGGTGTTTGAGGTGCTTCACTTCGTTCAGAATGACAAATTAAATTTTGCGATGCATTGACGGCGAGAGCAAGCTACCGCACGACCTGATTCCAATTAAATAGTCCCTATCCGAGGATATCTCTCGCATATACAAGCCCTTTTCAAAGAAAAAGCCGCCTTCCGGCGGCTTTTTGCTATACTTTGCTCTCACACTGCTCGGGCAAAGGCAAACGATTTAAGTTACTTTTTCGCAGGCTTTGCCGGTTTGTCCCCGAGTTCAATCAGCTTATTCGCCCCTGCCCAAAGCGCCATCGCCATAAACAGGAACAGCATTACGAAATATCCCGTGGTCAAACGAATGACGGAAAATGCGTTCAATCCCGCTAAAAGGCTTACGATGATGGAATTGGAAAAGAAATCCGAAAGCGATATCGTGCCGTCTAAAAGCGGAGTTGCCGCTGCATTAAAGGAAATATACAGTGCAATCATAGACAATACGCCGCCGATCGCGATACACAGCGGAACAGTTTTTTTGCGGGAAAAGACAGAGAAGAAGAAAATCACGACCGCCAGCAAAACTGCCAGTGCGAAAAACACGGCAACACAAATCAGCGGTGTATGAATCACTTCAAGTGTCTGCCACATACTCGAAGCAGCATCTCCGTTTCCCTGCATAAGCGGGAGAATATCCTGCACAAAGCCTTGAATACTTAAAGTTGCTTCGGTTGCGCCCGTGTCTTCCGTATTCCCTGCCAGTTGTGCAAGCCATTTGAAAATATCCGATTCCACAACCAGATAAATATATTCGCAGAAATAGGCGGCAATCGGCACGCAAGCCGCTAAAATCGCCATCACAGAGCGGTATAAAATATCTTTCGGTCCTTTGTTTTGTTTTGTTTGTTTATTCTTTGCCATTTCAGTCGGCTCCTTTTACTTTCCCCACGAGGAATTGAGTGCAACCGTACGGTTGAATATAATCGTATCGCTTTGCGATTTTTTGTCAACACAGAAGTACCCTTTGCGCATAAATTGGAATACGTCGCCGGGTTTTGCATCACGTAAACCGCCCTCCACAAGACAACCTTCCAAAACGGTCAGTGAATTCGGGTTGAGATTGTCTTTGAAGCTGCCGTTTGTTTCATCGGACGGGTTTTCCGCATTGAACAGACGGTCATAGAGGTTTACCGTAGCGGGGAAGCAGTCTGCCGCGCTGACCCAGTGAATCGTACCCTTGACCTTTCTGCCGTCGGGGGAGTTGCCGCCGCGGCTTTCAGGGTCATAGGTGCAGTGCACTGCCGTGACCTCGCCGTTTTCGTCGGTGTCATACCCCGTGCATTTCACGAAATATGCACTTTTCAGACGCACTTCGTTGCCGGGGAACAGGCGGAAATATTTTTTCGGCGGCTCGACCATAAAGTCCTCGCGCTCAATATACAGTTCTTTCGAGAAAACCGTTTTTCGCGTACCCATTTCGGGGTGGGCGGGGTGGACTTCGATTTCCAAATCCTCGGTTTGCCCCTCCGGATAGTTATCAATAATCAGTTTCAGCGGTTCAAGTACCGCCATAGCGCGCGGCGCGGTTTCGTTGAGCTCGTCGCGCACGCAGGATTCCAACAGCCCCATATCCACCACGGAATACGCTTTGGAAACGCCGATTTTTTCACAGAAATTGCGAATGGCGGCGGCAGGATACCCTCTGCGGCGCATACCGGAAATTGTCGCCATGCGCGGGTCATCCCAACCGTCCACAATACCCTCGTTGACAAGCGCCAAGCATTTGCGTTTGCTCGTTAAGCAATAATTCAAATTCAAGCGTGCAAACTCGATTTGGCGCGGGGGATTTTCGAGCCCCAATTCCCGCAAAAACCAATCGTACAACGGACGGTGATTTTCAAATTCTAAAGAGCACAGCGAATGGGTAACTCCCTCTTTCGCGTCGGACAGCGGGTGGGCAAAATCGTACATCGGGTAGACGCACCATTTGTCGCCCGTCTGGTGATGCGAAATATGCGCAATGCGGTAAATGACAGGGTCGCGCATGTTGATATTGGGCGACGCCATATCAATTTTGGCGCGCAACACCTTTGCACCGTTTTCGAATTCACCATCGGTCATACGGCGGAACAAATCGAGATTTTCCTCGACCGAACGGTCCCGGTACGGACTGTTTTTCCCGGGTTCTGTCAGCGTGCCGCGGTATTCGCGGATTTCGTCGGCAGTCAAATCATCGACATATGCCTTCCCGTCTTCAATAAGTTTTACGGCACATTCGTAGATAAAATCAAAATAGCTCGAAGCATACAGACACTTGTCCCACTGAAAGCCGAGCCATTGAATATCTTCCTGTATGGACTCAACATATTCCATATCCTCTTTTTGGGGATTGGTGTCGTCAAAGCGCAGATTGCACGTGCCGCCGTATTTTTTCGCCGTGCCGAAGTTAATGCAAATCGCCTTGGCATGACCGATATGCAAATAGCCGTTTGGCTCAGGCGGGAAACGCGTCTGCACATGGGTATACACACCGTTTTCCAAATCCTCATCAATAAAATCGTGGATAAAATTGGAAGCCATTATCGTTTCTTTTTCTTCCATATCGTTCGCTCCTTTAAGCGGTTTCAGACAATCATTTAATATAGTATGCCGCCGCGTCGGCAAGCCTTGCCTGCACGGTTTCTTCGCCCAAAAGCTGTAAAATCGTGCACAGGTCAGGCGTATTCTGCCGCCCCGTCACCGCAATGCGAATAACGGTAGACACATCGCCGACATGCCCTTTGAACGCTTCGGGATTTGCTTTATACTCCTTGACATTCGGTGTAAATCCGTTTGGCGCACACAGCGCTTTGATCTTTTCAAACCACGCATCTTTATCGTCCGCCGCGCTGTAAACAGCGGCGTAATCAGCCAAAATTTTTGCCGCGTCCGCTTTTTCGATGTTTTCGGGCAAGGTGTAGTCCTTTTCATATAATTCGGGATACATATAGGAAAAATACCCTTTGACCTCGGAAAACGCCGCAAGATCCTTGCGCGGTTTTTTGCCGCCGCGGTCGAGCGAGAGCATCCCGATTGCCTTTTCGCGGTTGTCTTTTAAAATTTCCGCGTACGCCGCGTCATATGCCGCTGCCCACACAAGCGTGCGGTCATACACTTCTTCAGCGGTCATTTTGGAAATGACAGTTTTGCTGATGTCACGCAGTTTCGCCATATCAAACAGCGCGCCGGACGCACTCATCTTTTTTAAGTTGAAGGGGAATGTGAAAATATCTGCATCGGGATTGGCACGCCGCCAGTCTTCAAAATTGGAGTTGAGCAGTGTCATTAAATATTCAAGCAGTGCCTCTTTCGGATAACCGTTTTCCGCAAAATACGAAACCGCCGCTTCGGGGTCCTTGCGCTTGGAAAGCTTGCGCTTGGTGCCGTCCTGCTCGTCAATTTTTAACACCTGCGGCGTGTGCGCATATTTCGGCACGCGGAACCCGCAAGCCTTAAACAACGCGATATGCTTTGCCGTGGAGGGAATCCACTCCTCACCGCGAATAACATGCGTTGTACGCATAAAATGGTCATCGCACACATGCGCAAAATGGTAGGTCGGCACGCCGTCGCTCTTTAACAGCACTTCGTCAATGATATTTTCGGGCATTTCAATTTTGCCGCGTACCATATCGTCGAGCGTAATGCGTTTGTTTTCGTCGCCGTCTGCACGAAAACGCAGAACATACGGCTTGCCGTTTTTGATATTTTCTTCAATTTCTGCATCGGTCAAGTCACGGCATTTCGCATATTTCCCGAAATAACCGCGAATAAGCGCACCGTCCTTTTCCTGACGGTCACGCAGGTCGGACAGCTCGTCCGCCGTGCAAAAGCAGGGGTATGCAAGACCGCGTATCACCAAATCTTTCGCAACCGTTTGATAAATCTCGACGCGCTTGCTTTGGGTATACGGCCCGTATGCGCCGCTTTCCGTGCCGAAGCCCGTCACGCCCTCTTGGAATTCGATGCCGAAGGTATGAAAGCCCTCTAAAATTGCGGAAACGCCGTCCTCGATTTCGCGCTTTTTGTCGGTGTCCTCAATGCGCAAATAGGACACGCCTTTCGACAGCCGCGCAACCATGTAATCCGTCAACGCGCCGAACAGCCCGCCGACATGCAAATACCCCGTGGGGCTCGGTGCAAACCGCGTCACGCGCGCGCCCTCGGGCAAATCGCGCGGCGGATACATTGTTTCCAAATCTGCGGGTGTTTTATGAATATGCGGAAACAAAAGGTCCGCAATTTTTTGCGTATTTTCCATGCTCTCGATACACCTCTCAAAATATGCCTATATATTATCGCAGAAAATCGACAAAGTATCAACTGTTTTTTTCACAAAAGCGGCAAAATAACGAAAAAAGCAGTTCGAGCCGCAGCCCGAACTGCCGAAAAATCGGTTATTCCTCGATTTTTAATTTTTTGACAATCGCGCACAAACGCTTTTTGTCGAAAATCACGGGGGTGGGATACAGCGGATGCGCCTCTTTCATCGCGCGCTCAACAATGGTGTCAATATCCTCATCTTTGATTTGCGTAAAGCCGGCAGGAATATTCATGCGCGCATTCATCGACTTAATTTCAAAGATGAAGTTCACGGCTTTGTCCGCTTCGCTGACGCCTTTGACGCCTGCAATATCCGCAAGACGGGCAAGCGGGGCATAAATCGCACTGCCGTACTCTTCCAAAATCACAGGCAAAATTACGGCGTTTGCAAGCCCGTGCGGAATCCCGTACATGCCGCCTAAATTGTGCGCAATCGCGTGCACGTAGCCGACATACGCGCGGGTAAACGCCATACCGGCATAGAACGACGCAAGCAGCATATTGTTGCGCGCTTCAATATTTTTACCGTCATTATATGCGGTTTCCAAATTCTCAAAAATCAATTTGGTCGCTTTTTCAGCATAGTCACGGGTAGATTTCACATTGCTTTTGCCGATATACGCCTCAACCGCGTGCGTCAGCGCGTCCATACCCGTTGTGGACGTGATGTGCGGCGGCAAGCCGACCGTCAGCTCCGGGTCAAGCACCGCATATTTCGGGCGCAGGCACGGGTCGTTAATCGCATATTTTTCATGGGTTTGGGTGTTGGAGACAACCGCCGCAAGGGTGGTTTCGGAGCCTGTGCCCGCTGTGGTGGGAACAGCGAAAAACGGCGGGAGCTTGTGCATAACCTTCATCACGCCGCGCATTTGCGGAACGGTTTTGTTCGGGCGTACCACGCGCGCTGCCGCCGCTTTTGCGCAGTCCATCGGACTGCCGCCGCCGAACGCGATCATCGCTTCGCAGCCGTTTTCCACAAACATGGCGCGTGCCTCTTCGATATTTTCAATTGAGGGGTTGGGCTGTACGCCGTCATACACGACATAGCTGATATTTTTGGCTTTCAGTTCTTCAAACAGACCGTCCAAAATATGTAAGCTCATCAAGCCCTTGTCCGTGACAATCATGACATTGTTAATGCCTTTGTCTGCAATCACGCCGGGGAGCTTCTTAATGCTGCCGGGACCGGTCAGCAGTTCCGGCTCTGACCAATCAAGGAAGAACATAAAGATTTTCATTACCTTTTGGAATGCGCGGTAATACGCAGTTTTCAATGCCCACATAGGTAGCACCGTCCTTTATGAAAATTTGGGAGTTTCTGCCTTTTATTTTACAATGTTTGTGTGCTGTTTGCAATAGTGTTTTTGAAAATTTCTTCTGCGCGGACGGCATCTTTGGCGATTGCCGCCTGCAAATCGGCAAGCGTCAGGAATTTTTGTTCGGGGCGCAAATAGGAAAGCCAATGCATTTCGGGACTTTGCCCGTACAAATCCCCTGAAAAGCCAAGCAGATAGGTCTCACTGCGCACCGTATTTGTACCGATGGTCGGGCGCGCGCCGAAATTGGTGACGGCAGGATACCGCTTTCCGTCGAGCTCGGCGAACGACGCATACACGCCGAATTTCGGCTGGACAAACCCGTCGGGGAAAAACTGATTGACCGTCGGAAAGTGTAGCTTTCTGCCGCGTTTATCCCCTTCTACGACGGGAAACGCGTAGGAAAACGGTCTGCCGAGCATACGGTTTGCCGCCTCGACCGCGCCTGCTTCGAGCGCTTTTCGTATTCGCGTGGAGGACACGGGCGCGCCGCCGACTTCTACGGTTTTTGCCACACAAAGACGCACGCCGTATTCGTCACACAGCGCTTGTAAAACCGCAGAGTCGCCCGATTTGTCTTTGCCGAAGGTATAATTTTCGCCACAGCACAAAAGTCCTGCTGAAAAGCGTTTCAGTAAGATTTCTTCAAAAAAAGCACGCGGAGAAAGCGCCATAATTTCGCGAAAATTCACAAATAAGGCTTCTATGCCCGCCGCCTGTAACAGCAATTCGCGCTTTTGGAGTGAACAAAGCATCGGCGGAGCCTGTTTTCCGAGCACCGAGGCAGGGTGTTCGGAAAACAGCAAAACAGATGGGACAAAACCGTCCTTCTTTGTGCCGTTTAGCACCTGCATATGCCCGCGGTGCAGACCGTCGAATGTCCCGAGGGCGATTGCTCGTTTGTTATCCATCGACGAACACCCGCCTTACTGTAAGGCTGTCGGCGCTATCCTCTGCCGGCACTTCGCCTATCCCTAAAAATTGCTTGTCGGGCGCGTATATGCGGTACAACCCCGCGGACGGATTGCCGATACGATTTAAAAACAGCGCGCCGCCGTTTTGAAAACGCACTGCCTGCGGTGCGCTGACCGTAATCGCCGGATATGCCGCAAGGCATGCGTCTACGGAGAAAATGCGTTCCTGTACCTTGCCCGCATCGCGCAAAGCTTCCAATTCGTCGAGTGCAATACAATCGCACAGCGTAAATCCGTTTGCCGCCGTACGCCGCAATGCCGAAAGCACCGCCCCGCAGCCTAATTTTTTACCGATATCGTCGGCAAGGGAACGGACATATGTCCCTGCCGAGCAAGTGACGGAAAGCGTGAATTCGTTTTCTGAAAAGTCCGAAACCGCAAGTGCGGAAATACGGATTTTTCGCGGGACACGCTCGACCGTTTCGCCGCGCCGCGCCAATTCATACAGCCGCACGCCGTCTTTGGACAGTGCGGAATACATCGGCGGGGTTTGCATGCTTTCCCCTACAAAGGAAAGCGCCGCTTCTTCAATTTGTTCCGGTGTGACCGTCTCCACCGTTTCAGAGAGCACTTTGCCCGTCATATCGAGCGTATCGGTGGTTAGCCCTAACCGCACGCGGGCGGTATAGCCCTTTTCGGCGGTGGGCAAAAGCTCGATAAAACGCGTTGCACCCGACAGCGCAATCGGGAGCACCCCCGTCGCCATCGGGTCCAATGTGCCGGTATGCCCGGCTTTTTTGCACCCCAAAATCGCCCGCGCACGGTTTGCCGCCGTGAACGAGGTCATATTGGGGGGCTTGTCAATACAAATAAATCCTGTCATATGTTCACAAGCTCTTCGCGGATAATTTCCAATAATCTCTGCTTTTCCATTTCAAAATTGTCCGTCGACAATTCACAGCCTGCCGCACGTGCATGCCCGCCGCCACCCATTTCGCCGCAGATTTTCGCCGCATCCACGGGTGCATAGGTGCGAAGCGACACCTTAAAGGTCCCGTCCTCCCGCTCGCGCAAGGTGACGCCTACCATAACACCTTCGATTTTGCGCGGAAGCGAAGCGATCCCGTCACATTCGCTCTCGCAAGAGCCGCTTTGACGGAACATTTCCTGCGTAATGGTCACCACGGCGCATTTCCCGCCGAAATACATCTGCAAGGTTTTGAGCACCAATTCCTCCAACTTCAAGTAGGTACGGGATTTGGTTTCAAACATCACGCGGTTAATCTCCGCCGCATTTGCACCTGCCTCCAGCATTTTTGCCGCCAATTTAAAGGTATTCGGCGTGGTATTGGAATAGCGAAAACAACCGGTATCGGTTGAAAGCCCCGTATATAAACAGTCGGCAATGCTTGCGGTGCATTCCGCGTGCAAAGCAGTCAGCACCTCGTCAATCAATTCACAGGTTGCCGCACATTCGCGCAAAAACAGCGCGTCGGCATAGTGCGTGTTGGACAGGTGGTGATCAATGCACAAATCCACTTTCCCGTGGTACTGCGTATACAGCGGTTCGCCGAGCAGCTTTGCATCGGCAATATCCACCGCGACGATATAGTCGGGTGTAAAATCCAACAGGGGAACGTCTTCCCACATATACGCGTATTTTTGCGGAATTTCGTCCGAGCACACTACACGCGCCGCTTTCCCGAACGACAGCAGTCCCCGCAGCAGTGCAAATGCACAGCCGAGCGTGTCGCCGTCGGGATTGCGGTGGGTTAAAATCAAAATATTGTTCTGCGCCTGTAAAGCTGCCGCACACTGCGCGGCATTGTATTCACGCATCGTGCTCCTCCGAAACTTCTTCAAGCTTTTTAAAAATTTCCATACCGTGCGCCACGGAATCGTCTGCGATGAACTTCAATTCCGGCGTTTTGCGCAGATGCAGGCGCGTACCCACCTCGCGGCGAATACGCCCCGTGGCACACACAAGTCCTTTTACCGCTTCTTTTGCGGTATCCAAGCCCTCGAGTGCGCTGACATACACTTTTGCGTAGGAGAGGTCGGAACTCACCTCCACGCGCACCACCGTCAGCATTTTATCCTTAATACGCGGGTCTTTTAACTCGCGAATCATCGCCACAATCTCGCGTTTAATATCTTCAGCAACACGGTCCGTTCTGTATCCTGGCATTTCGTTACCTCGTTTTTAACAGTAGGATTACCCTTTGTTAATCTTGATATTCCTCCATAATGAACGCTTCAAAAATGTCGCCCTCTTTTAAGTCATTGAACTTTTCAAGCCCAATGCCGCATTCATAGCCTTGCGCGACCTCTTTGACATCGTCTTTAAAGCGTTTGAGGGAGGAAATCGCGTCCTCGGCAATCACGACGCCGTCACGCACCACACGAATTTGCGCGTTACGGGTGACCTTGCCGTCTAACACATACGAGCCTGCAATCATGCCCGAAGAGGACAGCTTAAAGACGCTGCGCACTTCAATTCTGCCCAAAACTACCTCACGGAATTTCGGTGCAAGCATTCCCTTGATTGCCGCTTCGATTTCTTCAATGCAGTCGTAAATGATACGGTACATACGCATATCAATACCGTCACGCTCGGCGACCTCCGCCGCAACGGGGTCGGGACGCACGTTAAAGCCGACGATAATCGCATTTGACGCGTTGGCAAGCATGACGTCCGATTCGCTGATAGCCCCGACGCCGCCGTGAATGACCTTGACCTTGACTTCGTCATTCGACAGTTTTTCCAAATTCTGGCGCACCGCCTCCACAGAGCCTTGGACATCTGCTTTGACGATGATGTTGAGCTCTTTCATATCGCCCTGGTTGATAGACGCAAACAAATTATCCAGCGTAACCTTGTGGAATTGGCTGAATTCGGCTTCCTTTGCCTCCTGCTTTCTCTGCTCAACCAGTTCGCGCGCCAAACGCTCGTCGGAAACCGCGTCAAAGGTATCGCCCGCTTGCGGCACATCGACAAGACCGGTAATTTCAACGGGCACACTGGGTCCTGCATGCTCCACGCGCTGACCGCGGTCATTGGTCATGACGCGCACGCGCCCGACGGACATTCCCGCCACAATTGTATCTCCCGCGTTTAAGGTACCGTTTTGCACCAAAAGGGTTGCCACGGGACCTCTGCCCTTATCCAAACGCGCTTCGATAACAACGCCTTTGCCCGCACGGTTGGGATTGGCTTTGAGTTCTTTCATTTCCGCAACCAGCAAAATGGATTCGAGCAATTTGTCAATATTCATATGCGTTTTCGCCGAAACAGGCACGCAAATGACATCGCCGCCCCATTCCTCGGGAATGAGCTCGTATTCGGTGAGCTGTTGCATAATTTTGTCGGTTGTAACACCGGGTTTATCCATTTTGTTGATGGCAACAATAATGCTGACGTCTGCCGCTTTTGCGTGGTTAATCGCTTCAATGGTCTGCGGCATTATACCGTCATCCGCCGCAACCACCAGCACGGCAATATCCGTCGCCTGCGCGCCGCGTGCACGCATGGACGTAAACGCCGCGTGACCGGGCGTATCCAAAAATGTGATTTTCTGTCCGTTGACATCGACACGGTATGCGCCGATATGCTGGGTGATGCCGCCCGCTTCGGTCTCCGTAACCGCCGTATTGCGGATTGCGTCCAAAATCGAGGTTTTGCCGTGGTCAACGTGCCCCATAACGACCACAACGGGGTCACGCGGCTGCAAATCCTCTTCGGTGTCCTCGGTATCGTCAATGATGCGTTCCTCAATGGTCACGACGACCTCTTTTTCTACCTTTGCGCCGAGCTCTGTGGCAACAATTTCGGCGGTGTCATAGTCAATCACTTCGTTGACGGTCGCCATCTGCCCCAAAGCAAACAACTTTTTAATCACTTCTGCGGCAGTCATTTTCAAAAGCGCCGCCAAATCCCCGACGGTGATTTCCTCGGGTACGGTAATTTTAATTTGTTTTTTCGCGCGCTCGGCGGCAATACGTGCCATACGCTCTTTTTCGGTTTCACGCTTTTTGGAACGCATGCCCTGTTTTCTGTACTGCTGGGATTTCTGCTTTAATTTTTGCTTGCGCACCGTATTGTCGTTTGTGCGGTCGCTGACAGGCGCAATATTTTCATAGCGCTCATTATATTTTTCGAGCTCCACATTGCCCGCACGCGTATCAACGTGGCGTACGGCGCCTTTGGTGCGCGACTGCATCGGACGGTCTTTGTCCTTTTCCTTTTTCGGCTTGTCACCTGCCGCAGCAGGTGCAGCTTCCTGCACTTTCTTGTCCGCAGACGGCTTTTGTACCGCCTTTGCCGTGCTTTCCGCTTTCGGCGGTTTCGGCGCCGCCGTTTTCTGCATGGCAAAGTAGCTGTCTAAGCTGTCAACAGCGGTTTCAGCGGTCAATACGTCAAACAGGACGTCCAGTTCCTTTTCCTCAAGCGCTGTCTGTGATTTCTTTTCGCCTGTAAAGTATTTCGAAAGAATGTCCGTCAGCCTTTTGGTGGGCAATCCGAAATCCTTTGCGGCTTCATGAAGCTTGTATTTTTTCGTCATAAACTCAGTCCCTCCCGATAAGTTCCGAAATTCTGCCGGCAAAGCCTTGGTCGTTCACAGTCAAAACCGCTGTGGTTTTTGTCCCCATAGCCTGCCCGAATTCCGCCATCGTGTAATCGGATTTTAGAAGCGGGATATTCCCGCCGAAGGCTTGCACTGCCCGTGCAAATTCCGTGTAAAGCCGTTCGGAGGCGTCCGATGCAACCAAGCACAGAAAAGCGGCACGCTGTTTGACGGCGGTAAGTGCCGCGTCATGCCCGAGGCTTACCTTCCCCGCACGCCGCGCCAGCCCCAACAGTCCGTTTACTTTACTGTCCGTCATTTTGCAGCGTTTCCTCCATTTCGGCATAAACCGCTTCGGGGATTTCACATTCCAGCACACGCGCAATGCGTTTGGTTTTCCGTGCTTTGCGAAGGCACTCGATGTCACGGCAGATATACGCGCCGCGTCCGGGCTTTTTGCCGGTCAAATCGAGGCTTACCTCCCCGTCGGGAGAACGCACCACGCGCACAAGCTCTTTTTTCGGCTTCTGTGCGCCGCAGCCGTTACAGGTGCGCTGCGGAATTTTTTTCTGTTTCATGCGGTTCGTCTCCTCTTTTGGCGATTTTCAGTTTGCTTTTTTATCCTTCATAAAACCCGCTTTCGGGTTTGATGTCGATTTTCCAGCCGGTCAGGCGCGCCGCCAAACGAGCGTTCTGCCCTTTGTTGCCGATAGCCAGAGAAAGTTGATTGTCCGGCACGGTCACCTGGCAGGATTTTGCCTGCTCGTCCACAATTTCCACTTTTAAAACATTGGCAGGGGCGAGCGCCGCGCCGATGAATTCCTCGGGATTCTCACTGTAAACCACAATATCAATTTTCTCGCCGCCGAGCACATCGACGATTTTGTTGACACGCGCGCCGCGCGGACCGATGCACGCGCCGACGGCGTCGACGTCTTCTTCCTTGCTGCGCACGGCGATTTTTGTTCTGGCACCCGCCTCGCGCGAGACCGCCTCAATCGTCACGGTGCCGTCATAAATTTCGGGCACTTCCGTTTCAAACAGACGTTTGACAAGACCCGGGTGCGTACGCGAAATCATCGCTTTCGGTCCCTTTTCGGTGTCACGGACGTCTACAATAAACACTTTAATCAGTTCGCCCTCGGTGAATTCTTCGCCGGGGACCTGCTCGGCTTTCGGCAAAATGGCGTCCGCCTTGCCGATTTCCAAGGTTACATTGCCCGTCACGGGGTCAATGCGTTCGACCTTTGCGGTCACCAATTCCTGCTGTTTAGACTGGAATTCCATCATAATCTGCCCACGTTCGGCATCGCGAATACCCTGACGGATGACATGCTTTGCAGTTTGGGCGGCAATTCTGCCGAAATCCTTTGTGCCGAGAGGGATTTGAATTGCATCCCCCACAGCGGCATCTGCCTTATACTGCGCCGCGTCGCTGACGGAGATTTCGCAATCCGGGTCCTCCACGGTATCCGCCACCGTCTTGTGTAAGTACACGAACATTTCGTTCTTGTCAGGGTTAATTTCGCAAGAGATAACATCTTTGCCGTTGTAATCCTTTTTCACGGCGACCACAATCGCCGCCTTGATTTTTTCATACAGGTATTCCGCGGGAACGCCCTTTTCCTTTTCCAGCGCTTTGACTGCCTCAAAAAATTCCTTGTTCATTTTTTTAAAAACCTCCAAAATCATCGAGTTTTACCCACGATGCATCTTTTTTATCAAAGGACAGCAAGCTGCCGTCTGCTTTTTCCAGTGTAACCTCGCCGTTTTCATAGGCGACAAGTTTGCCTTTATATTCTCGCACGCCGTCCACGGCGCGAATCAGCCGAACCATAATCTTTTCGCCGATGTTCTGTGTAAAGTGGAAATCGCGTGTCAGTTCCCGCTCAATGCCCGGAGACTGTACCTGCAGGCTATAGCTGCACGAAATGGGGTCAGCTTCGTCCAAGGGCGCGTCGAGTGCCTGACTCATGGTGACACAGTCGTCAATCCCAACGGGCTCGTCAGCTTTATCAATAATAATCCGCAAATACCAATCAGTACCCTCTTTTAAAAAACGGACGTCCCACAAAATAAGCCCGAGGCGCTCGGCAATCGGCTGTGCCAAATCCCAAACCACAGAAACG
>JBJEPS010000053.1:0-3259 GCA_051881355.1 Candidatus Fimenecus sp.
TTCAGCCCCTCCAAAATGTGGATTAACGGCTTTGTGGATTTGCAAAAGCCCTATTGCCATCTTGCTACGCAGTATAACCGCGAAATTCCCAACGATGAAATTGATATGGACTTTATGAACCTCAATCAGGCGGCGCACGGCGACCGTGAGCACGGCTTTATTGCGGCAAGACTTCGTATGCCCCGCAAGGTGATTGCAGGTCATTGGCAGGAGGAAAGCGTTCGTGAACGCCTCGGCAGTTGGATGCGCGCGGCGGTGGGCGTTGCCGTCAGCCGCGATTTGAAAGTGATGCGCTTTGGCGACAATATGCGTGAAGTTGCCGTCACCGAGGGCGACAAGGTTGAGGTTCAGGCAAAATTGGGCTGGCAGGTCAATACATGGGCAGTCGGCGACCTTGTGAAAGAAATGGAAAAGGTCACAGAAACCGAAATTGACGAATTGATGGCGGTTTATGCCGAAAATTATGAGGTTGCCACGGACAACATCAGCGCCATTCGCTATCAGGCAAAAGAGGAAATCGCCATTCGCAAAATGATGGATAGAGAAGGCTGTAAGGCGTTTTCCAACACCTTCCAAGATTTGTACGGCATGGAACAACTCCCGGGGCTTGCAAGCCAGCACTTAATGGCAGAGGGCTACGGCTATGGCGGCGAGGGTGACTGGAAAGTCGCCGCTATGACCGCTATACTCAAAGCCATGAGTGAGGGACAAAACGGCGGCACGGGCTTTATGGAGGATTACACCTACCACCTTGTAGATGGCGAAAAATACAGCCTCGGTGCGCATATGTTGGAAGTCTGCCCTACGCTTGCGGCAGGTAAACCCCGTATTGAAACGCACTACCTCGGCATCGGCATGAACGAAAAAGACCCCGCAAGACTTGTATTTGAGGGGAAAGCAGGCAATGCGATTGTAGTAAGCCTTGTAGATATGGGCGGTAGACTTCGCCTGATCTGTCAGGATATTGAGTGTGTAAAGCCCATTATGGATATGCCAAATCTTCCCGTGGCAAGAGTGATGTGGAAAGCACTCCCGAGCCTTGAAACAGGTCTTGAATGTTGGATTACCGCCGGCGGTGCGCACCATACGGTGCTCAGCTACGATGTCACCGCCGAGCAGATGCGCGACTTTGCGCGCATGATGGATATTGAGTATGTCCATATCGGAAAAGACACCACGGTGGAAAGCCTTGAAAAGGATTTGTTTTTAGCCGACCTTGCATGGAAGTTGAAATGAGGAATAAGGAATGTTAGAAGCATTAAAACAGGCGGTTTTTGAAGCGAATTTGCTGTTGCCGAAGCACAATTTAGTGACATTCACTTGGGGCAATGTGTCGGGCGTGGACCGCGAACAGGGCTTAATGGTGATTAAACCCTCGGGCGTGGAATATGACACCATGACCGCCGAAGATATGGTTGTGGTAGATTTAAAAACAGGCAAAAAGGTGGAGGGTGACCTCAATCCTTCCTCGGATACGGACACCCATGTGGTGCTGTATAACGCATTCCCAGAAATCGGGGGTATTGTGCACACCCATTCCCGCTGGGCGACTACATTTGCACAGGCGGGGCGGGGGATTCCCGCTCTCGGCACTACCCACGGTGATTATTTTTACGGCGAAATTCCCTGCACACGCAAAATGACGCCCGACGAAATCGGCGGGCGCTATGAGTGGGAAACGGGCAATGTTTTGGTCGAAACTTTTAAAGGTAAAAACCCCAACGATATTCCCGCCGCGCTTGTGTACTCCCACGGACCGTTTTGTTGGGGCACTGACCCCAAAAACGCCGTGCATAATGCCGTAGTGCTGGAAGAAGTGGCATTTATGGCGTGGCACGCATTGCAAATGCGTCCCGATTTGCCGCCCATGCAGCAAGAACTTTTAGATAAACACTACCTGCGCAAACACGGCGCCAACGCCTATTACGGGCAGAAAAAATAAAAAACACCACTTCAGCTCCCTCTTTGAGGGAACTGTCGAGCGAAAGCGAGACTGAGGGAGTTGCTGTAAACAAAATTTTTCACGGATTGGTGTGAACCCACGCTGTATTTAAAATCAAAAGTATTAAGATAAGGGAAAAGTATGAAAACACCGTACATTGCGTCCGAATGGAAAACGCTTCTGTTTCCACGCCGTTTCGGCAGATATGTCAATGACCATACGCTTTATTACGATGGGAAGTGGCATTTAATCGGCATAACAAGTAAACAGGGAAAGCCGACTGCCGAACGCTATTTTGTGCACGCCGAAGGGGATACACTGCAAAAGCCGTTACGAGAAATCTGCAAGGTAATCGATACAGGAACGCTTGCGTGGGCGCCTTGCGTGATTGAGCACAACGGACTTTACTATATGTTCTACGGTCCGTCCCCAACCAAACTTGCGGTTTCGTTCGATTCGGGGGATTGGTTCGGGCACGAAATATACATCAATGATGCGCCGCCTATGTCCTGCCACCGCGACCATTTTGTGTTGAAAGTCGGCGAAAATGAATGGGTGATGTATGTCGCAGGTGTGCAGAACGGGAAAAGTGCCGTTTCGTGCCTTGTGTCCAATGATCTTATCCATTGGGATTTTCACGGTTATGCGCTGACAAGCGGAGAAAAATCCACGCTCAATCCCTCGTGGGGTGCGTTTGAATCTCCCTTTGTTGTCAAAACCGACGGTATGTATTATCTTTTTACAACCTATACGGACTGTTCCAAAGCGACTTATCATAACACACTTGTATTTTGCAGTACGTCGCCGTATGTTTTTGGCTGTTGGAATAACGGTGCGGATGGGGCGATTCCGGTTACCAGAATTTGTGCGCACGCGCCCGAAATCGTTCAAGAAAACGGTAAATGGTATATCACGACCTGTGGCTGGAAAAGTAGTTCTTTTGCAAAAGGTAAAGTGAAAATTGCCGAACTCAAATGGAAATAACCGCACCTGACACATTGGTGCGCCGTCCTGTTCGACTCCGCATCAGGGCAAAATCCAACACAAAAACACCCCGTCGGGAGACGACGGCGGAATCCCCGCATGCGCGAATGCCGCACCGAACGAGTCTGCCCGCGGACGAAAAAACAGTCCACCGGACTGTTTTTTGCGCACTGCGGTGCGCCGTCCTGTTCGACTCCGCATCAGGGCAAAATCCAACACAAAAAACACCCCGTCGGGAGACGACGGGGTGTTTTTGTGTTGGAGCGGCTGATGGGAGTCGAACCCACCTGTCAAGCTTGGGAAGCTTGCATTCTACCGATGAACTACAGCCGC
>JBJEPS010000054.1:0-3239 GCA_051881355.1 Candidatus Fimenecus sp.
CGCGTTTCAAAACGCTGTGGCTTACCGTTTTGCCGATTTTGGCTTTGGCTGTACCGACGGTGTTTTCCGTTATCGATACGTTAATAATGTAAGCGAAAAAGTGGAGGGAAATAGCATGACACCGTTTTTCAAGAACGGCTTGGTCGGACTTTTAGGGTATCTTGCCGCCGAGGCGGTAATGATGGTCGGCAGTTTCTTTTTTGCGGACGGTCCGCACAGCCGTGCGGATTGTATTATTTTAGGCATTGTGTATCTCGTGTCGCTTGCCGCCGCGTTTTTGGTCGGGCAATGGCGCGGGAAACAGTTTGAAAGTCGTTTAAAAACCGTTTTATCAGTGCTTGCTTTGCCGGCTGTTTTTGTGGCTTATCCGCTTTTGCTTGCAGTTATTTTGAATACGCAATGGGTAACAATTTTGCTTGTGCCGACTTATCTACCCGGAAACTTTTTGTGTATGGCAACGGATTGTGGGGTGAACGGGTGGAATTTTGTGCTCTGTATGATTGGCGCGCCGCTGTGTATATTGCTTGCCACCGCCGTCGGGACGCTGTTTTCCCATGACACCGCTGAGTAGGGAACGGTCGCACTGTTTAGCAATTTGATGTAAATAAAGAATTGTCATCCTGAGCGAAGCGAAGGATCTCAACTACATAAAACGAAATCCTGCGAAATGAGATTCTTCGGCTCCGCCGCAGAATGACAAGAGAGAAACGGGTGAACGCAGTTTGCCCCTACAACAAACCCCCGCCTTTCATAGAAGGCGGGGGTTAAAATCTTATGCAGCTTATTCCGCATCCTCTTTGCGGGCTCTGTCAAAAAAGGATTTCCTTTCGTCTGTTTCGCCGCTGTCTTTAGCGTCGTCTTTCGGCAAAATCTCGACTTTCACTCTACCAATGCGGCGTTCTTCCACATTCAAAACCGTAAAACGGACATTTTCATATTCCACGGTGTTCATTTCGCCGTCCTGCGGCAAAAAGCCCAAACGGCTGATAATGAAACCACCCAAAGTGTCGTAATCGTCCTCGGGGAACTTGATGCCGATTTGCTCCTCGACCTCTTCCAAATCGGTGATGCCGTCTATGGTGAAGGTCGTCTCGTTGATTTTCGAGATTTCCTCGTCCTCGTTGTCGTATTCGTCCTGAATATTGCCGACGATTGCCTCAATAATATCTTCCAGCGTCACAAGCCCTGCCGTGCCGCCGTATTCGTCCACAACAATCGCCATTTGGATGTGCTTTTCGGTCATTTCCGAGAACAGCGCGCCGCAACGCTTGCTTTCAGGCACAAAATACGCCTTTCGCATCACATCTTTTAAGCCTTTGCTTTTTGGAAGCGATGTGCCGATATATTTCAGCAAATCCTTAATATATACCACGCCGACGACATTGTCGGGGTCTTCCTCGTACACCGGAATTCGTGAATACCCTTCGTCAATCGAAAGCTTAATGGTTTCTTGTAAAGAGTCCTCAATTTCCACGCAAGCCATATCCGTGCGGTGGGTCATAATGTCAGCGACATCAATATCGTCAAACTCGAAAATGTTGTTAATCATTTCCTTTTGCACATCTTCGATAACGCCTTTTTCCTGTCCGACATCTACCATCATACGGATTTCTTCCTCGGTAACCTCCTCCTCGTCGGCGTTCGGGTCAATGCCGAACAGCCGCACAACGGCGTTGGTCGAAACCGAAAGCACCTTGACAAACGGTTTGCAGACTTTGGAAACAAACAGGAGCACCGGCACCACGGCGAACGAAACCTGCTCGGATTTCTGCATGGCAATTTTCTTGGGCGCAAGCTCGCCGAGCACCAGCGAAAAATAAGAAGTAATCAGGGTAATGAGCACCGTGGAAACGCCGCTGATAAGCCCCAGCGGCACAACATTTGCAACGGCGGTTTTGGCAATCGCGTTGGTGAGCATGGTTGCAAAGCTTTGCGCCGCGGTTGCGGAGGTTAAGAACCCTGCCAAGGTGACGCCGATTTGAATGGTGGAAAGGAAATTGCTGGAATTTTCCGTCAATTTTTTCACCTGACGTGCTTTTTTATGCCCGTCCTCCGCCATTTTGTCGATTTTTGCGTCATTGAGCGAGATAATCGCAATCTCCGACATTGCAAAAAACGCATTTAAAAGCGTTAAAATAAACAGTAAAACGACCTTTAGAATAATACTCCCGGGGTCTGCGTCCATATAAATTTGGGACTCCTTTCAAAATTTCATAATTTGCTGTATAGTATATACCATTTTGCGAATAAAGTCAACACGGTGACCAATAGCGCGGCATTTTGACAATTTTCTTGGGATTTTTATACTTTGGTTACAGTAATTTTCTGATTTTTCTGCATAACTATTTTGATTTCCCGCTGTGTAAAGACGGATTCGCTGTCCGCAGAAATCCTGCACGCTTCAAACGGATTTTCAAGCACCAATGCGCCGCCCTGTTCGCTGACAATTTCAATCTCGGTGATTTCGCCGTCCTGCATTTCTGCCGACACCAAAAATGCACCGTCCGCACGCAGGTTTTCAAAGAGGCAGTCCAAATTCTTATCCCAGTTGGGGAAAATCCGCAAAACGCCCTCGTAACTTTGCAAAACCATTTCGTTTAAGGTTGCGGCGGTCAAACTGCAATTTTCCAAGCACCCGCCGCCGTGAAGCATCAGCAAATTGGGCTGTTGGAATTTTTTGTAATTGAGTTTCAGTTTATCCAAAATCAGTTTGGGTGAAATTCCCAATCTTACCGCACAGGGGAAGATGGAGTTGGTCGCGTTGTCATCACACCAGCGGTCATTGATAAAAAAGGTGTTGCGTGCAATTTGCAAAAGACCATCTTTGCCCTGCCGTCCCCATTGTCCCACGGGGTAAATGTGCTGTAAGCAAAGGAAATTCCCGTTGTTCCAAGACATACCCTTTTCCGTATAGCGGAATACCTTTTTAAACCGTTTGCGGAAGGTGGGGTAGTCGCTGAGTTTTTCTAAAATATCCTGCCATTTTTCGTATTTCTCCGCGTCTTGCCCGAGTGCTTTTGCCATATCGAGAAGTGTTCGGAATACCATTCTGACAAGTCCCAATGAGAGCAGATTATTTTTTGCGTGAATTTCCTTTTGATGTGTACGGGGGTTAAAATTGTCCACATAATAGGGGACTTCGTGAATGGCGTCATCGTAAATGACATATCTGCCGTTTTCATATACCAAAAAGTCCTCCCAAAACGCGCCCACCTCTTTTAAAAACGGATAGAGATGTT
>JBJEPS010000055.1:0-13660 GCA_051881355.1 Candidatus Fimenecus sp.
CGAAGCTGATTACAGAAGAAACCAAAAAGACGATGAAAAAGATTCTGTCCGATATTCAAGACGGCTCTTTCGCCAAAGAATTCCTGCTGGATATGTCTCCCGCAGGTCGTCAGGTACATTTCAAGGCCATGCGCAAATTGGCTGCAGAGCATCCGTCGGAAAAAGTCGGCGAAGAAATCCGCAAGCTGTACAGCTGGAACGATGAAAAGGACAAATTCATCAACAACTGATTGCTGTTTTCGCTGTACAATACAAAAACATAGAATCCCTGCCGTGTGCATACACTTGCATGCGGCAGGGATTTTTGCTACTCCCTTCGGCATACTATGGTAAGAAAGTAAAAGTATGCAAAGTACTTGACATTTGACAAAATTAAGAATATGATGTATTTGAGGAAAATTTGGAACTTCTGTTTTCTCGTATTTTGCAAAGGGTGATTTCTATGCGTAAAACAAAAATTATTTGTACAGTAGGTCCGTCTACGGACAAGCCCGAAATTTTGGAAAATATGATGCGCGCCGGCATGAATGTTGCGCGGTTCAACTTCTCGCACGGGGATTACGAAACCCACGAAACCCGTTTTCGTGAGGTTGTTGCCGCCCGTGAAAAGCTGGGATTAACTGTAGCCACGATGCTCGATACCAAAGGACCTGAAATTCGGTTGGGTATTTTCAAAGACCACAAGCCGGTCGAAATTGTTTCGGGTGACGAATACACCTTAACCACTCGCGATGTGCCTTGTGACAACAAAATCGCTTCGGTTTCTTTTCAGGATTTGCCGCACGATGTAACGGTCGGCACGCAAATTCTTATCAACGACGGACTTGTCTCCATGACAGTCAAAAGCTTAAATGATACCGATATTGTCTGTACCGTGCAGGACGGCGGCATGCTTTCCGACCGCAAGGGCGTAAATGTCCCCGGTGTGGAGCTTTCCATGCCCTACCTTTCCGAGCAAGATATGTCCGATTTGGAATTCGGCGCAAAAATGGGTTTTGATTACATTGCCGCCTCATTTGTACGCACGGCGGCTGACGTCGCTTACCTACGCAAATTCACCAACGCCCTCGGTTGGCGCAATGTGCGCATCATTGCAAAAATCGAAAATATGGACGGTGTACGCAACATTGATGAGATTATTGCACAAGCTGACGGTGTGATGGTTGCGCGCGGCGATATGGGCGTGGAAATTCCGTTTGAAATGATTCCCTCCATTCAGAAAAAGATTATTCAAAGAGCGTACCGTGCCGGCAAGCAGGTCATCACAGCAACGCAAATGCTCGAATCCATGATTACCAATCCCCGCCCCACGCGTGCGGAAATCACAGACGTTGCCAACGCGATTTATGACGGCACTTCGGCAATTATGCTGTCCGGTGAAACAGCGGCAGGTGCACATCCCGTGGAAGCCGTTGAGACGATGTCACGCATTGCAGAAACCACCGAAGGGCAAATCGACTATGTTACGCATTTTAACAACGCCGCAACGGAAGCCAATCGTCGCATTACCGACGCAATTTCGCATGCAACCGTCACCACGGCGCACGACCTCGGCGCAAAGGCGATTATTACCGTTACCAAAAGCGGCTCGACCGCGCGTATGATTTCCAAGCACAGACCGCAGTGTATGATTATTGGGTGCACCACCGATGAAACCGTTTGCCGCCAGATGAATTTGTCTTGGGGCGTTGTGCCGCTTTTGTGTGATGAAAAGAAAAACACCGACGCGCTGTTCTCGCACGCGGTCGAGGTGGCACGCAAAAACGGGCTGGTCACAACGGGCGATGTGGTTGTGATTACCGCAGGAATTCCCTTGGGAATTTCAGGTACAACCAATATGCTCAAGGTTGAAAAGCTGTAAATGCTACCGTCGGAAAGGAATAGACAATGCTATTCATAGAATACCCCAAATGCACCACTTGTCAGAAGGCTGAAAAATGGCTTTCAGACAACGGATTTGTGTTTACGTGTCGAAATATCAAGACAGAAAATCCGAATTTTGAAGAATTAAAGGCTTGGCACGCACAAAGTGGGCTGCCGCTCAAAAGGTTTTTTAACACAAGCGGGCTTTTGTATAAATCAATGCAGTTAAAAGAGAAATTACCCGCCATGTCCGAGGAAGAACAGCTTCGTCTGCTTGCCACGGACGGTATGCTGGTCAAACGTCCCCTGCTGATTACCGACAGCGGCGCTGTACTGACCGGGTTTCGCGAAAAGGAATGGGTAGAAACGCTCAAAAACGAATAAAACCGAACGCATAAAAACACGCCGCAGAATTACGGTTCTGCGGCGTGCTTATTAACGGTATTGAATTATAAAGGGTAAAATGAAATCGATTTTATTTTGTTTATACGGAACAATCTATCTCGCTGTTCTGCGCGGCAACGGGAAACGAAAATCGTTTCTGTTTTTGTCTTGCACGTGACCTAATATCGGAACATCTGAAAGATTTGTTTCATACGGTAACGGTCATACAAATTTCTGCCCGTCGAATTTACCGCAAAGAACAGCGAACCAAATGCTGCGGTTCTTCTAAACAGTACATTGGATTCGCCTCCTATCTCGCTTTCGTCATGTAACAAAGGGCTTTTCAGAACCGAGGTCCTTCGCCTCTTCAGGGTTTCTCCCTTTGTTCACCTTTAGTTTACCACAAATTTGGTAAAAGTCAATAGTTTTTTTCTGTTTTTTATAAATTTTATATGAATAAAGACGGATTTGTGAAAGATGACCAAAAATAGAACCCTTTTACCCCGCAAGCAGTTTTTTACAGTTGACGGAATCGAAATTTCGGGGTAAAATGTGTACAGAACACACAAAGGAGAACAGTATGGACGAGAATTATAATCCCGACATTGTCAGCGTGGTCGATGAGGACGGCGTCGAACATACCTTTGAGGAGTTGGACCGCATTGAAACCGACGACGCGCGTTATGTGGCGCTTTTGCCCATCTATACGGAAGCCGAAGAAATTTTAGAGGACGACGGCGAGCTGATTATTTTAAAAGTCAGCGAGGAGGACGGCGAAACCTATTTAGAGCCGATTGAGGACGAAGATGAATTCAACGAAATCGGCAGTATTTTCGAGGAACGTCTTTCGGATTTATTTGACATTGCCGAGGACGAGGAATAAAGCATTTTTCGTATACAGTAACACATACTAATCTTAACCTGCCCGATGCGACAAACGCACGGTACAATATTAACCCAACACGTTTTTTTCGGGAGTCGGAATTCCGAGGCGGTGTGCAGACCTCCCGCAGTTTTGCGGACGTTGGGAGTACTAAAGCTAAGGAAAGACACCCACCTGCTTATTTGCAGGTTATTATTTGCCGTGTGCGGTCGGGCGGGGATTGCAAAAGAAAGAATAAGCGTTCCGATTTTTATCGGGACGCTTTTTTATCAGCCATATATAATTTTCGATATGCAAAACGTATTTTTATGCGTATTCCACTTCGTCCGAAATGACAAATATTACAGCACCTTTACCGATGCTTCTATGGTTTGGGTTTGCGTACCGCCGCCGATAAACAGCCCGCGGTTAATACCGCAATCGGCAAAATCACGCCCATGGCTTAAGGTAAGGTAGCGGTCATCGACCGGCTTGTGATTGGTCGGGTCAATACCGACCCAGATGCCGTTGTCGTAAACTTCCACCCAAGCATGTGTTTCGCCTGTTCCCTCTTGAATGCCGACAACATACCGCGCAGGCACACCGAGCGCCCGACAGACAGCAATTTGCATATGCGCAAAATCCTGGCAAACGCCTTTGCCCAAAGCAAGTGCTTCTTCGGCGGTTGTATTGATATTCGTCATACCGCTTTGATAGGCAAACCGTTTGCGCAACTCCCGCATCACAATATTCGCCGATTCAGTCGGCGTTTTGTTTTCGCACAGCGGGCGGCAGAATTCGGTTAGCGCTGTGAGCTTCTCGCCGCATACCGTATACTGTGACGGATATTTATAAATCCCATTGAGCTCCTCGGGCGCTTTTGCGGCAATGTCGATTTCGGCGATGCCGTTGACATACACCGAAAATGCGGTATGCGCCTCGGTAATACGGTCCGTCAAAATGCGGTTGCCGAAGCCGTCGGCGGTTTCGGTTAGGACATTGTGCGGCGCGACGTCAATAAACAGTTCGCGTATGCGCTGATATTCGTTGTTGAACGGCAAGCACCGCAGGGAAAAACAATGGCGCACCACGGGTGCGGAAAACGCAATTTGCATCGAATACGAAAATTCAACCGTTTGCAAAATAAACCCTCCCCCGTTTAATAATACGCACTCGGTGCGGTGACAAACAAGCGGGAAAGCTCCTCCTGAATGGTGAATTTGTCCGCTTCAAAATCGTCTTTTTCCAAAATAATTTTCATCAGGCGGTCAATCGCCGTGATATTACAGTCAATCCCGACCTTATAAAGCCGATTTAACAAAATGCTGAACTCTTTTCTGATGAGTTCGGGCGCGCAAGAAAAGCGCGTATACAAATCAATGCGTTCCACACTTCTGCCGAATTTTAATATATTACGGGTGGTTTCGGACTCCACGTAGTCATCTGCCGCACCCCAGAAGGCAAAAATACAGTCAAACACCTCTTGGAGTTTGAGCATCGGCGCCGAGCTTTCCTTGCCGCGCTGCATGGCGTCCACGGCAAGCTGAATATAGGACATCGTTTCGCTGCTCAGCTCATTGCGCATCATCACCGCGTTATCGTACGCCGAAAGCATCGTGCTCATCACGGAATTCGGGTTGCTTTCGTTAAACAGGAAATCGGCAATGAATTCCTGTTTGTAAGAATAGGGATTCGGAATACCGAGCTTTTGCAGAAAATCAACATAAGCGTTTTCGTCCACGTCAATGAGCACATCATAGCACGCGGTAAACATTTTGAGTGTGGTAAACACGCGCTCAACGTAACGTCCAAGCCAAAACAGATTGTCGGTGGATTTTATCGAGATAATACCCATGTGTCCTTAAATCCTCCTCCCTGTGAAGAATTAACGACATAAGAGCCTTCCTCGCACGCATAGCGCGTCAGCCCGCTTTGCCAAACGGTAATCTCTTTGCCGTACAGTACAAAGGCGCGCAAATCCGCCTTGCGGGCGGTCACGTTTCCGTTCTCAAACACGGAAAGGTCTTTGAATTCCACGACCTCTTGTGCGATAAAACGGCGGGGATTTTCCAAAATGGCGTCACGCAGCTTTTGCAGTTCGGCTTTGGGAAGTTCCGAACCGAACAACACACCGTACCCGCCCGATTCGGAGACATCTTTTATCACCAATCTGTCTAAATGCGCCAAAACATAGGCTTTGTCCACTTCGTAATACGGCAGATAGGTCGGGGCATTTTTGAGAATCGGCTCTTCGCCGAGGTAATACTTTATCATTTGCGGTACGAAATAGTAAATTCCCTTGTCATCTGCAACGCCGTTACCGGGCGCGTTGACAATCGCCACATTGCCCGCGCGATAGGCATCGAGCAAATGCGGCACGCCCAAAAGAGAATTAGGCAAAAAGGTCATCGGATCTAAATATTCATCGGATACGCGGCGGTACACCGTGCCGACGCGGCGGCGCTCGCCGGAATACTCGCTGTAATAGAGCACATTCCCCTCTACAAACAAATCCTGCGGCATGGCAAAGACCGCGCCCGTTTGCTCAGCGAGATAGGAGTGCTCAAAAAATGCGGAATTATACCGTCCGGGCGTTAAAATCACGTTGATACCGCCGAGATTGACATCATCAAGCGCGGTTTTTAGAAGCTTGCCGTAACTGCGGTTATCTGTCACGGCGTTGGTTTGAAAGGTATCGGGGCTCGCTCGCCGACAAAGGTCACGCGCAATCATCGGGTAAGACGCACCCGAGGGAATACGGAGATTATCCTCGAGCACAAACCAAGTCATATCCTTCGCCTGCACCAAGTCAATCCCCGAAATATGGTTGTAAACCGCAAGCGGCGGTACGATATTCTCGCACGGTGGCAGAAAGCCTGTGGAACGGTACACGAAATCCTCAGGGATAATCCCGTCGCGCAAAATTTGCTTTTTACCGTAAATATCGTTTAAAAACAGATTTAAGGCATGCACGCGCTGTTGTAACCCGCGTGCCAAAAATTGAAACTCGTTTTGCGTGATGATACGCGGCAACGGGTCGAACGGAAACAGCCGTTCATGGAATTCATTGTTTTTATAAATGCCGAATTTCACGCCGTAGCGCGCCAAAAGGCGGTTGATTTCGTCCTTGTGGTCAATCAATCCGTACAAACCTATCCCCTCTTTCCGTGGGTGAATATAATAAATTATAATAAATTTTAAAGCAATTTACAAGTATTCTTATGGAATTTATACAAATTCTGAATAAAAAGAAACGCAGCCAAGGAAAGCCGTCGCCCTCCTTGGCTGCTTTTTCATAACGTTCGCTTATTCCGCTTCGTCGTCCTCGGGAACTTCGATTTCATAAGAGGTTTCACTTTTGTCCTTTAAAAAGTCGGTTTTTAAAACGCGGCTGTAAATGATACTACCGCAATCCCGACAAACGGTATGCTCAATATGCGTGCCGAACACGCCGCCGCGAATATCGGCAAAGACATCTGCTTCGCCGACCTGATAGCCGTAAGCGATGTTCTGCGACTTGCAGTAGGGACATTCCTTATACACAATGCGTTTCATTTACGAAGCCTCCTTTTTCAGTACCAAATCACAATTTTCGATTTCCACGCCGTCAATATCGGACAGAAACAGTTTAATCTGCTTATAGCCAAGCGATTTCACCGAAAAGTCATGGAAATGCTCGGTTATGCGGGAATTGATTTCGCCGATATTTAAACGATTGCCGCGGCTCTTTTTAAGCTGTTGCAAAACAAACTGCTCGATTTCCGCTTTCTGTGCGGAATCCTCCTGGCAAATGCAAAGGGTATTGCGATGGGCATCGGGCATGATTTTGAACGCATTAAAGGACTTTAAAAAGACCGAGAATTTGGAAAAGCCGTAGTTGCGTTCATCAAAATCGGGATATTTTCGCTGTAACGCGTCTTTAATCACGCTGATTTGTACCCGTGCGCCAACCTCCTTTTGCGACAGCATGGAGAGAATTTCCATTTCAATTTCCTTGCGTGGGGTAATGCTGCTGACCGCGCTGTCCGAAGAATCCGTATCCCCGCTTAAGACGTCGAGATACCGAAACGAGTCACATGCGCTGACAAACGCTTTCGGTGTTTTGCTTTCCCCCATACCGATAACCTGCTTCCCCTCTTCCCGAAGGCGTGCGGCGAGGCGGGTAAAATCACTGTCGCTTGAGGCGAGGCAAAACGCGTCCACCTCTTTGCTGTACAAGATGTCCATCGCGTCGATAATCATGGCGGAGTCGGTGGAATTTTTACCCTGTGTGTACGCGTACTGCTGCATAGGCATTAAAGCATATTTCGGCAACAGCGCTTTCCAGCTTCTCGCCTGTTCGAGCGTCCAGTCACCGTAAATACGTTTAATGGTCACCGTACCGATGTCCTTTAGTTCATCAAACATCGTTTCCACATATTTCGGAGAAATATTGTCGGAATCGATGAGTAAAGCGATATTTAAAGTCGTTTCCATATGATTTTCCTTTCTGTACGGATATCAGTATAACACAATTTGCTTTTTCTTGCAAGAAAGCACAACAGACTTCTATGCATATTGCGGACAGGAACTGAATATGTTTTTTACAGAACAGAAAGCGAGGAGAGGTCAAAATGGACTTTACAAAACAGACAAACACCCTGTCGCGCCGTCAAACACTGTTTGAAGCCACGGCAGAGCAGCCCGTGGACTGCGACATTACCCTGCCCGAATACTTCCCAGACGCGGTACGGGTTTTGAAATGCAACTTAACCCCGCGCATTACCGCCGTACAGGGCGCCGCCGACCGTGTTACCGCAGAAGGATCGGCGTTGCTGCGCATTCTATATGTCAGCGAGGAAAACACCGTGCGGTGCTTCGAACAAAATATTGCCTTTTCCAAATACGCTGAGGGCAATGTACCGTCGGCGGCGTGCGTTTCGGCAACTGCCAAAACGGAATATGTCAACTGCCGTGTACAGTCGCCGCGGCGTTTAGACATTCACGGCAGTATTTGTATTTCTTTCAGCGTTTATCAAAAGACAGATACAGCATTTTTATCCGCCGGCACCGGCGGCGGCGTGCAGATGCGCAAAAAAACCGTTTCCTGTACCAATTTACTTGGCTGTGCCGAAAAGTTATTCCGTTTGGGTGAGACTTTAGAGCTCGGTTCTGCAAAACCGTCGATTGCCCAAATTGTAAAATGTGAGGCGACGGCGCTTTTGGAAGATGTTAAGCCCGTAACGGGTAAGGTTCTCATCAAAGGTGAACTGGTTTTGCGCACACTCTACATAGCCGACAATGATACAGGAACATTTGAAATGATGGAGCACAGCCTGCCCATCAGCCAAATTGCGGAGTCAGACGGTGCTGTAGACGGCTGCGTAACAGACTGTGCCCTGACGGTATCGAGTGTGGAAATTGCCGCTAAGACCGATGCAACAGGTGCGCTTCGGCTTTTGGATGCAAATATTTGCATTTGCGCAAAGCTGCAATTCTTCGGCGACATGGAAACCGATGTGGTGCTTGATGCGTATTCCACGCTGTATCCGTTAGAACAAAAAAAGCAAACGGTCGAATTTCGGCACATTTGCGACAAATTCACGGACACCTACCTTTGCCGCGGGAATTTAGACATCGCCAGCATCGGTATGCAGCAGGTTTCGGATATCACTTGTGTAGGCTTTACACAAAAGGAAGCTGTCACAGACGGTACGCTCTCGGTAGAGGGAACGGTAACAGTCGGTATTTTATATCTTGACCGTGAAAGTCAATGGGGCTACACAGAGCGCAATTTTGACTACACCTACAAGCGCGCCACGGCGGCGGTTGGTGAAAATCTGCAATGTGCGCCGCATATCACGGTTTGCGGCATCGGATTTGTATTAAACGGAGAAACCACACTGGAGATTCGCGCAGAACTGGATATCAACGCTGTGATTTTCTCTGTGCAAACACAGCAAATCACTGCCGATATCGCCTTGGATACGGAAAATCAGAAACGGCAAACGCAGGCGGCACTGACGATTTATTTTGCGCAGGCGGGGGAAAGCGTTTGGGATATTGCTTGCCGCTATAACACCACAGCCGATGCAATCTTGAGTCAAAACACATTAAGCAGTGATACCCTGACGGAAAACCGTAAGCTGTTAATTCCGAGAGTTTGAGGAGGGACGAAAAAATGGAAAATCGAAGCATTTATCAAGATATTGCCGCCCGCACGAACGGCGATATTTATGTCGGCGTAGTCGGTCCCGTACGCACAGGAAAATCTACCTTTATTAAACGATTTATGGATACACTGGTATTGCCGCATATTTCGGACGAGGCAATGCACACGCGAGCAGTCGATGAACTGCCGCAATCCTCGGCGGGACGCACCATTATGACCACCGAACCGAAATTCATTCCCGAAAATGCCGTGGAGGTACATCTGCCCGACAACGCCGCGTTTTCCGTTCGCATGATTGACTGCGTCGGGTACATTGTTCCCGGCTCTTTGGGCTATGTGGAGGGCGACAAGCCGCGTATGGTACGCACGCCGTGGTCGGAGGAGGAAATGCCCTTTGACCGCGCGGCGGAAATCGGCACGCAAAAAGTCATCAATGAACATTCCACCATTGGGTTGGTCGTCACGACGGACGGCAGTATTTCCGACATTCCGCGGGCGGATTACGAAGAAGCGGAAGCGCGCGTCATTCGAGAGCTGCAAGCCCTCGGCAAGCCCTTTGTCGTCCTGCTAAACTGCACCTATCCGCAGTCAGACAGTGCGCGGCTTTTATCGGAACAATTAAGCGAAAAATACGCCGTGCCTGTCATGCCCGTCAACTGCTTGGAGCTGACGGAAAGTGATATTAAGGAAATTTTAACGCAGGTCTTATTTGAATTCCCCATTCGGGAAATTGCAGTAGACTTCCCGCAATGGCTTGTTTCACTTCCGCCTGAGCATAAACTGCGTGCCACCGTATACGGTGCGGTCAGCACAGCATGCGACAAAATGAATTTGGTGCGCGATGTTGCCGTATTAACCGAGGAATTGAAGGGCTGTGAATATATTACTGACGCTAAGGTCTCCTCTATGCAGTTGGGGCGCGGTACAGCGTGGATTTCGGTCACCATGAACGGGGATTTGTTCTACCGCGTGCTTTCGGAAAAAACAGGCTTGGAAATCGACGGCGAACAGGGCTTAATTACACAAATGTGTGCACTTGCCGCCATCAAAAAAGAGTATGAGAAGCTCAAATCCGCCCTCGACGAGGTCGAGGCGACAGGCTATGGCATTGTGATGCCGACGATTGACGAGCTGACGCTTGACGAGCCGGAAATCGTCAAGCAAGGCGGGCGCTACGGTGTGAAGCTGTCCGCTTCGGCACCGTCCATTCATATGCTGAAAGCCAACATTCAGACTGAGGTCGCGCCAATTGTCGGCAGTGAAAGCCAATCGGAGGAGCTGGTACGGTATTTACTCAAAGAATTTGAGGAGGACCCCAAAAAGATTTGGGAATCCAATATTTTCGGCACCTCTTTGCACGAGCTTGTCAACGAGGGCTTGCGCAGCAAACTGTTCCATATGCCTGCCGACGCGCGAATGAAATTGCAGGAAACGCTTGAACGCGTCATTAATGAAGGTTGTAACGGGTTGATTTGTATTATTTTGTAGGATTGATAGAATAAACAGTAAAAAATCCCCTTGTCGAAAGGGGATTTTTGCTTTTCGGTTCTTTATTCTGTTAAAAAGGTTTTCAGCGCCGAATAGCGGCGAGTTTTTTTATCATTTTCCACCATTTTTCGAATTTCCGCCTGCGTACCGACCAATATCAGCAGTTCCTTGGCGCGCGTCACCGCGGTATACAATAGATTACGGTAACAAAGATTCGGCAAGACCGATACGACGGGGATAATCACGGCAGGAAATTCACTGCCTTGGCTTTTGTGCACCGTCACGGCATAGGCAAGCTCCATATCGGTCATCTGCTCTTTGGCAAACACGGCACTACGGTCATCGAAGCGAATATCCAGTGTTTCCGTATGGATATCGATATTCTCAATCACGCCGATGTCGCCGTTGAAAACCCCCTCGCCCATTTCGCCGTCGGATTTCTCCCAGACAATACCATAGTTATTTTTTGTCTGCATCACCTTATCGCCCACGCGGAAGGTACGAAAGCCGACAGTCAGTTCCTTTTTCTCGTCAGCAGGAGGATTGACAAGGTCCTGCAAAATTTTATTGAGATGAACCGTACCCGTCTCCCCTTTTTTAGAGGGACAAAGCACCTGAATATCGTTTTGCGGCGAAAACTTGTAGGCTTTGGGCAACCGTTTTGCGTAAAGCGCGGCAATCGTTTGCGATGCCGCATACGGATTTTGGCGTTCCATCAAAAAGAAATCGCCGTCTTTGCGCGTAAGCTCCGGCATCTCGCCCGCAACAATGCGGTGCGCGTTGGTCACAATCAAACTGCCCATTGCCTGACGGAATACCTCGGTCAGTTCCACGACGGGCAAAAGTCCGCTTGCAATTAAATCCGCCAGCACATTCCCAGCTCCCACGGGCGGCAATTGGTCGCTGTCACCGACCATAATCAAGCGGCAGCCGAACGGCAACGCCTGCATCAAGCTCGCAAACAGGCTGATGTCCACCATGGAAAGTTCGTCTAAAACCAACACCTCGCACTCCAGCGGATTGCGCAAATTCCGCTTGAACACGGGGCGGTCACGCTCATCCCATTCGACCTCCAGCAGGCGGTGTATGGTTTTTGCTTCGCGTCCTGTCAGCTCCGTCATACGCTTTGCCGCACGCCCCGTCGGCGCGGCAAGGGCAATATCTAATTCCTGCCGTTCAAAAAGTTTTAAGATACCGTTGAGCGTCGTGGTTTTGCCCGTGCCGGGTCCGCCCGTTAATATGAGCACCCCGCGCGAAACCGCGGTTTTGATGGCTTCGCGCTGGGTATCGGCATAGGTAATGCCGTCTGCTTTTTCGATTGTCTCAATATCCTTTTCCAAGGTTTCGCACTGCGGCGGCGGAAAACGCAGTAAAATTTTCATACGGTCGGCAATCGATTTTTCGTCGCGGTAAGCACTTGTTAAAAAGATAAATTCCCGTCCGTTTATCTCCTTTGCCGTAAGGGCTCCCGCCGAGGTCAGCGTGTCGATTTGAATATCGACAGTGTCTGTCCCCACCGAAAGATAGTCCGCCGCAATCTTTAACAGTTTTTCGCGCGGGATACAGGTATGCCCGTTGGAATACAAATTCTGCCGCACGATATGGGTAATCCCCGCGCGCACGCGGAAATCGCTTCCGGGCGGATTTGGAAGTGCGTCGGCAATTACTTCGGCACGCTCAAAGCCTATCCCTATATCCGCATCGCACAGTTCAAACGGATTTTTCGTCACACGCTCCACGGCATTCGAGCCAAAAGCCTCATATGCGGCGATACATTCGCGCGGCGACATACCGTAAGTTTCCAGCGCAATCATAATATTGCGCACGGCGAACTGCTTTTTAAAGCTCGCCTGCATTTTTTCCGCTTTTTCAAGGGAAATCCCTTTAATCGTCGCCAATTTTTTCGGCTCGTTTTCCAAAATATCAAAGGCATTTTCACCGAATTTTTCAATAATTTTTTGCGCCGTGGCAGGACCTATCCCCTTGACCGCCCCCGCGGCAAGGTAATTATACAACTGCTCGGCGGTGGCAGGCATTTCGCGTTCAAACGCCTCGACCTTAAACTGCCGCCCGAAGGTCGAATGAAACGTCCATATGCCCGAAAGGCGCACGCTTTCGCCGACGGATATATCGGAAAAGGTCCCGACGGCGGTGACAAGCTCGTCATCGCACCCGACCTCCAATACCGTATAGCCGTTTTGCTCATTTCGGAATTTAATGTCCTCTACCGTACCCTGCAAAATTTGCGCCTGTACTTCCTCGCTCATAAAAACAAATCCTTAAACGATTTTTCGTCGCAAAGATAAATGCCGTTGCTTTCGCGGCACACATTTAAACAACTGAGCCGCTGGGTTTCGTCCATACCGCAGTCCAAAATCACCACACTGCCATATGGTTCGTCGCCCAAAAAGCCCATTTTCATTCGCGCGGCGTATGCCGCCGCCGTGACATCGCTGTCACAACGTTTTGCCGGAATGACTATGTAATAATCGAACTTCTTTTTCGGCTGCATCGCTTTGACCATCAAACAGTAGCAAAGAGACAAGAGCCCAAACAGAATTAAACCGACAAATACCGCACCGACAAACGCTTCAAACATAAAAATCACCCCATAACAGTGTATGGGGCGCAAAACAGAATGTGAGTAAACCTGTAAGCCGAGTTCTGTCATTTAAAGCAATTATCTATCTACGCGCACCGTTACCGATACGCTGGAGCCATCCGTCGAAGTATCTGCCCAGCTGACAACTTCGGTCGATGTTGCATCGGGTAGGGTTTACTTGGCAGCGCCGTTACCGACGCCCCGGTGAGCTCTTACCTCGCCTTTCCACCCTTACCGCAAAAATGCGGCGGTATCTCTCTATGCACTTTCCCTAAGGTCGCCCTCGGCGGCTGTTAGCCGTTACCCTGCT
>JBJEPS010000056.1:0-3129 GCA_051881355.1 Candidatus Fimenecus sp.
TGACCAAGCGCATCGGCGCGGCGGGCAAACGCTTACATACCGCCCGCAGTCGAAATGACCAAGTGGCTCTTGATATTCGTTTGTATCTGCGCAAAGCGTGTGACGAATTGTATGAGCAACTGACGGAGCTTGTCGATGTGCTTTGCAAAAAAGCGGAGCAGTATGCAAACGCCGTTATGCCAGGCTACACCCATTTACAGCGCGCACAGCCCATTACATTCGGGCATCATCTGCTTGCCTATGCTGAAATGCTCCTGCGGGATAAAGCAAGACTTGCCGATGCAAGAGAGCGAATGAATGTTTCGCCTTTGGGCGCTTGCGCATTGGCAGGCACAACCTATAATACCGACCGTGAAATGACGGCAAAGGCGCTTGGGTTTACGGGCGCAATGCAAAATTCTCTTGACAGCGTTTCCGACCGTGATTTCTGTATGGAATTAGCGGCGACACTTTCCATTTTGATGGTGCACCTTTCCCGTTTTTCCGAAGAAATCGTCCTGTGGTGCTCTTGGGAGTTTAAATTTGTGGAATTGGACGACGCCTTTTCCACAGGCTCGTCCATTATGCCGCAGAAAAAGAACCCCGATATTACAGAACTTATAAGAGGAAAATCGGGCAGAGTGTTCGGCGATTTGATGACGCTTTTAACGATGATGAAAGGTCTGCCCCTTGCGTACAACAAAGATATGCAAGAGGACAAAGAGGCGATTTTTGACGCGTTTGATACAGTCAAAATGTGCTTAACGGCGTTTATCCCGATGCTCGACACCATGACTGCACTTCCCGAGAATATGCGTAAAGCCGCGGCGGGCGGGTTTATCAACGCCACCGACTGCGCCGATTATCTTGTGTCAAAAGGTCTGCCGTTCCGTGACGCGTACAAGGCGACAGGGGAGTTGGTTGCCCTTTGCATCAAACAAGGCGTAACATTAGAAACCCTGCCCCTTGCAGAGTACAAAGGCGTTTGCGATTTGTTTGACGACGGCGTGTACGAGGCGATTAATCTCGACAAATGTGTAAACGACCGCACTTCTCTCGGCGGCCCCGCACCGCAAAATGTGCTGGCGCAGGTAGAAAGAGTCAAAGAAATTAACAAATAAATCTTTTATTCCTCCCTCTGATGAGGGAGGTGGCACGCCGTAAGGCGTGACGGAGGGAGAGACAATAGATGAGGAATCTCTCCCCCAGTCGTCTGACGGCGACAGCCCCCTCGTCAGAGGGGGCAAGGAATGAATGGAGAAATCACGACTTATGACCAAAGTATTTATTGACGGCTCACAGGGGACAACAGGGTTAAAAATCTTTGACCGCCTGAAAACCCGCGACGATATTGAACTTATAACCTTGCCCGAAGAACAGCGCAAGGACATAACTGCACGAAAAGCGGCGCTCAATTCAGCAGAAATTGCATTTCTTTGTCTGCCCGATGCGGCGGCTGTGGAGGCGGTGGGCTTACTTGAAAATGAGAAAACCATCGTGATTGATACCTCTACCGCCCACCGTACAAACGAGGCATTTGCATATGGCTTTCCGGAATTATCCGAAGCTCTTGCGCACAAACTGAAAAACTCCAACCGCATTGCTGTGCCCGGGTGCTACGCAAGCGGCTTTATCGCCCTTGTCAAACCTTTGGTGGACGCAGGATTTGTCTCACCCGACCACGCCTTTTCCTGCCACGCTATGTCGGGGTACAGCGGCGCAGGCAAAAAGGGGATTGCCCAGTATGAAGATGCCGAGCGCGATCCGCTTTTAGACGCGCCCCGTGCCTATGCCCTTACCCAAGAGCACAAGCATTTAAAAGAAATGCGCGCAATTTCGGGACTTTCGGTCACACCGATTTTCTGCCCGTTTATTTGCGATTATTTCAGCGGTATGCTTGTCACCGTACCGATTTTCAAAAGTGATTTAAAGGACGGCAAAACGGCAGAGGACATAAAAGCTCTTTACAAAGGGAAATACAATACCCCGATTGTGCGTTTTAAAGACAGTATGGACGAGGCGGGCTTCCTTTCTGCCAACGCCAAAGCGGGAACGGACAGTATGGATATTACCGTCTGCGGCAATGATGAGCGAATTTTGCTCCTTGCCCGTTACGATAACCTCGGCAAAGGCGCCAGCGGCGCGGCGCTGGAATGTATGAACATTAAAATGGGTTTGCCGGCAGAGTTTAATTTGAATTTATAATCTCAATCCGTAGGGGTCGGCGTCCTCGACGACCCGAGGAAGAAAAAATGGATAATCAAAACAAAAATAATGAAGAGAAGTTGCCAAAACGAAAGCCTATGAGGTTGAAAGGGTATGATTATTCCCATGTAGGTGCATATTTTTTGACACTCTGCACCGCGAACAGAAAAACTTTTTCGGTAAAATCGTTCGGGAAAGTCTATTGACAGCGCCGTATATGCAGTTGTCCCATTATGGGAAAATTCTATTGCATCAAATCGAGGAAATCAATCGTACATATTCCCATTTGCAAATAGAGCACTTTTCGATTATGCCAAATCATTTGCATATGATTGTAACGGTTTATAAAAACGGGTCGTCGGGGACGCCGACCCCTACGAATGCGGTAATTTCGGCATTTGTCAGTACATTAAAACGCTTTACCAATCAAAAAGCAGGCGTAAAACTGTGGCAAAGAGGATATTACGACCACATTTTGCGTGATGAAGACGATTATTTAAGAGCGTGGCAATATATAGAAGAAAATCCTTTCGGAAAAGAATAAGGAGAAAAAATGTTTAGTATCAAAATCGACACAAACGGCGGGGTGACCTCGCCCAAAGGCTTCAAAGCCAACGGCATACATTGCGGCATTCGCAAAAATAAGGACAAAAAGGACTTGATGCTCATTTTGTCCGAAACCGAATGTGACGCGGCGGCGGTTTACACCAAAAATCTTGTTTACGGCGCGCCGATAACCGTTACCCGTAAGAATCTCGCAAACGGCAAGGCGCGGGCGGTTATCTGCAACAGCGGTATTGCCAATACCTGCAACGCCGACGGCGTGGAAAAAGCGCAGGCAATGTGCGACCTTGCGGCAGAGTATACAGGCGTTTCCGCCGAGGATGTGATTGTCGGCTCCACGGGCGTAATCGGTCAGCCCATTGATTTGGAGCCCATACAAAA
>JBJEPS010000057.1:0-52283 GCA_051881355.1 Candidatus Fimenecus sp.
ATTACAGCTCTTTCAGCGAAGAATTCGACGAGCTTTCCGAAGCGTAAGGAGGACATGTATGAAAAAATCCTCCTTTTTGAAAAAGTGTATCAGTGCGCTGTATCTTTTGTGGTCTGTGCTGTTTATTATCGCGCCGCTGATTATGGTCATTTATTATGCGTTTACAGATGCAAACGGTTCGTTTACATTCGAGAATATTGCGCAAATCCGTGATTATGCACCCACCTTTATTCTGTCTGTCGGCTACGGGACGGCGGCAACGGGCATCTGCCTGCTGATTGCCTATCCGTTTGCGTATTTTCTCTCGCACACAAAGGCATCTTTTCAGCGTGTTTCCGTTATGCTTGTCATGCTGCCGATGTGGATGAGCTTCCTGATTCGTACCTATTCGTGGATGACTATTCTCGGCGAATCGGGCGTCATTAACCGACTGCTCGGTATTTTCGGACTCGGACCTGTCCAAATGCTCAATACGGGTGGGGCGGTCATTCTCGGTATGGTCTATAATTTTCTGCCCTATATGATTTTGCCGCTTTACACTGTGATGTCCAAAATGGACAAGTCGCTTGTCGAGGCAGCGGAGGATTTGGGCTATAATCGTTTTCACTGTTTGCGGCGCGTCATTTTACCGCTGTCCGTTCCCGGCATTGCCAGTGGGGTAACCATGGTATTTGTGCCGTCTGTCAGTACCTTTTATATTACGCAAAAGCTTGGCGGCGGGCAAATTACGCTGATCGGCGATGTCATTGAAGGGCAGTTCCAAACGGCTTATAATTATAATCTCGGTGCGGCGCTTTCCCTGGTGCTGATGGTGATGATTTTGATTTGCCTCGGCGTACTGAATTACTTTACCGACAGCGATGATGACGGAGGTGTGCTGGTATGACAAAGACTTCACCGTTATCCAAACTGTATATTGCGCTTGTGTTTTTGTTCTTGTATGCACCGATTTTGGTGATGATTGTGTTTTCCTTTAACGGGTCGGAAAGTACCTATGTGTTAAACGGCTTTTCAACGGAGTGGTATGTGAAGCTGTTCCATGACCGCACCACAATGAATGCATTAAAAAATACAATCATCTTGGCGGTGACTTCCGCTTTGATTTCCACCGTGTTGGGCACAATGGCAGCGGTAGGCATTCACTCGATGCAGAAAAAGTATCTGAAAACGTCTATCATGACCGTGACCAATATCCCGATGATGAATCCGGAAATTGTTACGGGCATTTCCATGATGCTTTTGTTTGTATTTGCAGGTTCTTTGTTTCAGCACCGCAATGCGTTGGGCTTTTGGACGATTTTGATTGCACACATTACCTTTGAACTGCCGTATGTGATTTTATCGGTGCTTCCGAAGCTCAATCAAACAGATAACAGAGTATACGAGGCGGCACAGGATTTGGGTTGCCCGCCTGTAAAAGCGTTCTTTAAGGTTGTTTTTCCCGCGATACTGCCCGGTATTGCGGCAGGCGCGATTATGGCATTTACGCTGTCGCTCGATGACTTTATTATCAGCTATTTTACAAACGGACCGGATTTCCAAACTTTGCCGATTCAAATTTTCTCCATGACGAAAAAACGTGTAAAGCCTGATATGTATGCGCTGTCTACGTTGATTTTCGGGGCTATCTTCCTTCTTTTATTGCTTATGAATTTGGCACAGTTTCAGTCAGATAAAAAGCAGAGAGCGAAACAGGAGGAGAAATAATGAAAAAACAGATTTCTCTTTTTTTGACCCTTCTTTTGCTTGCACTTTGCTTTGCAGTCCCTGTTTCAGCACAAGAGGACGAGTTGTTTCCCGAAGAAACCGTGGAATACTATCAGTCCTTGGGGCTGCAGGGCACAACGCTCAATGTTTATAATTGGGGCGAATATATTGATGACGAGGAAGTCGATGTAGTCGCGGAGTTTGAGCGGCTCACGGGCTGTAAGGTGAATTACAGCACTTTTGAGTCCAATGAGAATATGTATGCCAAGCTCGCGGGCGGCGGCGTCAGTTATGATGTGATTATTCCCTCCGATTATATGATAGAACGTCTTGTCTCCGAGGAACGGCTTGAAAAACTGGATTATGCGAATATTCCCAATTACGCGAAATATTTTGACAGCGAGCAGTACGGATATTTGGTCGAGGGGGAAATTGAACAGTATGCCGTTATCTATAATATTGGTACAACTGTTCTGATTTACAACACCAAATATGTTCACGAAAAGCCTACAAGCTGGGATGTCCTGTGGGACGAGCAATATAAAGGTAAGGTATTGATGTTCAACAATCCACGTGATGCGTTTGCCATCGCGCAGGCATTGCTTGGGCAGGATTTAAATACCGTCACCAAAGAGGATTGGGATGCGGCGGCGCAGCTGTTGATTGAACAGCGTGAAAAAGTCAGTCCTCAGTATGTGATGGACGAGGTATTCAACCTGATGGAAAGCGGCGACTACGCCTTTGCTACCTATTATGCCGGCGACTATGAGCTGATGGCGGAAAGTAATCCGGATTTGGATTTTGCATTCCCGGAAGAAGGCGTTAACACCTTTTACGACGCGATGTGTATTCCCGTCGGCTCGCAGAACAAGCGAGGCGCGGAGGCATTTATCAATTTTATGTTGGAGCCGGAAATCGCCCTTGCGAATGCAGAATATATTTATTACGCCACACCGAATAAAGCGGTCATAGAAAATGACGAATACGCTTTAATTGATTCTGAAGCGGTCTACCCTGAAGAAGTGCCGAATGCGCAGGCGTTTCACAACCTGCCGACGGACACGTTGCAGTATATGAATACCTTGTGGATGAAGGTGAAAGGGGAAAATAATTCCACAGGGCTGTATATCGGATTCGCAGTATCGCTTGCGGGTGTCGCTATAGTCGTAATTTTGCGCGTTTTACAGAAAAAACGTATGCAACGGTTTTATGATGTGTAATAATAGTATTTGATTCTTTTGTCTAATACCGGCTTTGTTTTGTGCGGTTGCAATGTATCGTACTTGCGGCAGATGTTCGTGTGCGGTACAGCTACTGCTTTTTCAGAACAGGAGTGTATAAAATGCCTGATTTAGATATACCCGCGCTTTCTTATTTTGAACAGGGGAATGCCTTTGCCGGCAGCCTTCGAAAGGATTTTCGGTTTCGCGTTGTCCGTGCAGACGATACGCTTTCTGTTGCTGTCTGGAATGCGGATATTTGCTTTGAACTCGCAGAAAACAAACAGGAGCAAAGCTTTGCGCTGACAGACGATGGTTTACGCAGTGCCGGCGATTGGATATTGTCTTTGCTTCCGGCTTAAAACGGCTTCTATTGACAAAATAGGAAAAAAAGCGTAGAATGACTGCAATGTTTGCGGGCTATATGGCATATTCTGCAATTGCAATCTCTGTTCGAGGATGACCTATGAAAATTTTAAAAAAGTTTCAGGGAACGATTGTTCTGCTTTTAAAGCTGGCTTTGTTTGCTTCTCTGTTTGCAATCTTTTTCTTGATTTTCGGAAATCAAAATCCATGGCTGCTGCGTTCGTCCAGAACCGCCGCAATTTGTATGCTGACTTTTTCTGTACTCGGCGGCGCAATGATGTCCATTTACGGTGGGTATCGTATCGGGGAGTATAAGAGCAAGCCGATTATTCATTCTTTGACGCTCTCGGCATTTATCACGGATATTGTCACACATTTGCAGCTGTGCATTATGAATACGAACGCCAACAACAATGCAACCTTTCGGTATGAAAACCCGGAACTGTTGCTTTTGGTGATGCTTTTGCAATTTGTGGTTATCGTATTTTTTGCGTATTTCGGCAATTATGTGTATTTTTCCATCAATTCTCCTGAAAAGTGCTGTGTGATTACTTCTTCAAAATACTCTTTAAACAATATTGTGCCGAAAATTCGAAAATATAAAAAGCAGTATGTCATTACGGATATGATTTTGTATACTGATGACCGCCTGTTTGATATTTTAAATCGGTGCGATACCGTATTTTTATATGATGTTCCGATGTCCACGCGCACAATGCTTATCGAGTATTGCTATGCTAAAAACAAAAATATCTATTACAATTTTGAAATGTGTGACGTCGTATCTTTGCGCGGCAGGAACTCCATTTTGGATGATAAACCGTTGGTTGCCTCGCAAGTCAAAGACTTGACTTTTGAACAGCTGTTTGTGAAACGTGCAATGGATTTGCTGATTTCCACGGTTGGTTTAATTGTCACCAGCCCTGTGATGCTGATTTGTGCCGTTGCAATTAAGGCGGAAGACGGCGGCAAAGTGTTTTTTAAGCAAAAACGCGCCACCAAAGGCGGCAAAATTTTTGAAGTATATAAATTCCGTACGATGAAAGAGGAAGGGTCTGTCAACCGTTCCGTCACTTCAGATGACGACCGCATCACAAAAGTCGGGAAATATTTGCGGAAATTCCGCATTGACGAACTGCCGCAGATTATCAATATCTTTAAGGGCGAAATGAGCGTTGTCGGTCCGCGTCCTGAGATGATTGAAAATGTTGACGCATATACAAAAGCGTTGCCGGAATTCAGTTACCGTCTGCGCGTGAAGGCAGGCTTGACCGGGTTTGCACAAATTGCGGGGAAATACAATACTTCGCCGAAAGATAAGCTCGTCATGGACTTAATGTATATCGAGCAGTACAGTATTTGGTTAGATATAAAGCTGATTTTCCAAACGCTGACGGTGTTTTTAAAGGCTTCCGACAGTACAGAAGCGTTTAAAACAAGTGACGAATATGAATTTTTCTGCGCGGATGACAAAAATACCGAGCCGGGCGCTGTGCCGTCCGAGGAGAATATATCGGGTGCGGATACGGATACACAGGAATAAACAAATTGAAAGCCACCTTACGGTGGCTTTTTTATCGGAAAAGGAGAAAGTATGATAGAGGCAGTCAATGTTGGCTTGCAATACGGCGGGCGCGTTTTGTTTGAGCACGTAGATTTGAAATTTACCAACGGTAATTGTTATGGACTGATTGGTGCCAACGGTGCGGGCAAATCTACTTTTATGAAAATTTTGGCAGGCGAAATTGAGCCAAATAAAGGCGAGGTACGCAAAGGGGCGACTGAAAGAATGTCTGTACTGCGCCAGGACCACTTCGCTTTTGATGCATACGATGTCATGCGTACGGTTTTGATGGGAAATGCACGGTTATGCGAAATTATTGACGAAAAAGAAGTCCTTTACAGTAAAGCGGAAATGACCGAGGAAGAGGGGATTCGTCTTTGCGAACTGGAAGAGGAATTCTCCGAAATGGACGGTTGGAGTGCCGAAAGTGATGCGGAAATTCTCTTAAACGGGTTGGGCGTGCCGAATGAGTTGCATTACGCGCAAATGTCTGATTTAACCGGCGAAAATAAGGTGAAAGTGCTTTTAGCACAGGCATTGTTCGGCAATCCCGATATTTTGCTGATGGACGAGCCGACCAACCATTTGGATTTAGACGCTATTACGTGGTTAGAGGACTTTTTGTTGGATTTGGACAGTACGGTGATTGTCATTTCCCACGACCGCCATTTCTTAAATAAGGTTTGCACCCATACCGTGGATATTGACTACGGTAAAATTACGATGTTTGTCGGAAATTACGACTTTTGGTATGAATATACGCAAATGGCACAGCGCCAAATGCGTGAACAGAATAAAAAAGCTGCGGCTAAAATCAAGGAACTGCAGGAGTTTATCCGTCGATTCAGTGCAAATGCATCAAAATCCAAACAGGCAACCAGCCGCAAAAAGTTACTGGATTCCATTCAGGTGGAAGAATTGCCTGTATCCTCTCGCCGCTTTCCGTATGTGGATTTCAAGCCGACACGAAAGGTCGGCAACGAGGTGTTGACGGTTAGTGGGATTTCCAAAACCGTCGGTGGCAAAAAAGTGCTTGACAACGTAAGCTTTACCATTCACCCGCGGGAAAAAGTTGCATTTATCGGTTCGGATTCTTTGGCGAAAACAACTTTGTTTAAAATTTTAACAGGCGAGCTTGAACCGGACGAGGGGAGCTTCAAATGGGGTGTCACCACTTCCGTCAGTTATTTGCCGACCGATAACAGCGCATATTTTGACCATTGTGACTATGATTTGCTGGATTGGATTCGTGCATATTCGGATTTGATTTATGAATCGGATATCCGTTCGTGGCTTGGCAGAATGCTGTTTTCGGGCGAGGAGGCAACGAAACCGGCAAAGGTACTTTCAGGCGGTGAGCGCGTCCGCTGTATGCTTTGCAAAATGATGCTTTCAGGTGCAAATGTGCTGATTTTGGACGAACCGACCAACCATTTGGATTTGGAGTCAATTGCGTCCTTAAACGACGGGTTAATCCGCTATCCCGAAACCGTGCTGTTTACCTCACATGACCACCAGTTTGTCGATACCGTCGCAGACCGTCTAATCAATGTAACACCCGGAGAATTCTACGATAAGCAAATCCGCTTTGACGAATATCTTGCACAATTGCACGAAAAAACGGAATAATTTTGTATCCTGCTGAAAGATATGATTTTCAGCAGGATTTTTTTGAACGAAAATCTTGCGTATATTCAGTGTTTATGGTAAACTATAACAATTAAATCTACGGGGGAATGACAATGCTTAAAAATGAAATCCGTTCACTTCGTCAAAATGTCAATCGAGCTACATCCATCATGTTTATTGTGCAACTGTTCGGTGCACTGGGGGCTGGCTTCTTTTTCGTTGTGCAAAACATACTCGGTGTTGAGCATATTTTGGGCGCAACCGAACCGCAAAATGAAAATATTTTATGGTTCATTTTGTTTTGGGCAACCGATTTCTTCTTTGTAGTGATGGCGGTTGTGTTGTCTTACCTGATTGCGGGGCTGCCCGCAGTGGCACCTGCGTTTGCCTTGAGCATATATTTTGCGCATTTTGCCGGCACACCGGTTTCAGGGGTGGAAGCCTACAAAGCCTATTTTGCCACCCCGCTGAATATGGGCGGTGGTACCAATATCGGTTATATGGGCTATTTGATTATGGCGGTCTTTCTGGCATACTGCATAAAATATTTGTTTATTGCATGGCACAACTGCAAAGAGTTTTTGGGTGCGAAGCTTGACAATTCCTTTGCAAAAAAACGCGCGGCGGGCAAAAAAATCCCCGATACACTGACGGGTATGGGTATCTTGGAACAGGTCGATTTGATTGTTCTTGTGTTGATTATGCCGGTTGTTTCCGCGGCATTGACTTTCTTACTGATTCATTACGGTATTGAAATCCCGTTCCAAGCCCTCGGGGAAGCACTCATTGCGCCGCTCACCTCGCTTGCCGATACCTCTGTGGTGCTTTGTGCGTTGGTCATGGGTTTAATGGTTGGTTTTGACTTAATCGGACCTGTTTCCATGTCTGCTTTTGCTGTCAGCATTGCAGCTTTCTTCGCTGGAGATGCGCGCCTGATGACGATTTACGGGGCATGCTTTGTCACCGTCGGTTGGGTACCGCTGATGAATGTGCTTTTACAAAAAATCACGAAAAAAGGCGGAAACTGCGACACAGACGACTTTAATTTTGCCGTCAGTGGACCGATTAACGCGTTTTTTGAAAATATCAAATTAACTGTTGCGTTTACAATGCCGTATGCTTATCGAAGCCCTCTGACGGTGATTCCGGGGTTGATGATCGGTTCTGCTGCAACAGGCGTACTTACAGCGCTTTGCGGCATTGTCAATACGGCTTATTTAACCGAATTGCCGAAATACGGGAACGGCGAAACCTTTGCAGAAATGTTTGCACGTAGAGAAATGTACATTTCTTTTACCTTGCCGTTGCGCTCAGGCGATTGGCTGCACTGCCGTCTGCCGCTGTTTTTCATCATTTTAGTCGGCGCGCTTGTAGGCGGTGCGTGCATGCTGCTGTTCAAAGAGCTTGCATACCGTTCGCAGAAAAAGCACGGTACTTTTGTGCCGTGTTCAGGCGATATTGTTCTGGAATTCCGCCATTATGCGCAGAAACTGTGGATTCCCTTTAAAGCGCAGCGCGGGAAGTTGCCGGCAAAATATACCGCTGAGGAGACGGAAAGTTCGCAAGAATCCAAACAAGCAGAAGCTGTAAAAAAAGATAGTTGAATTTTTTACGGCTTGCGTGTATAATGAAATGCGCTGACCAAATTGAAGGAATGAACAAAAGATGAAATTGGGTATTGTCGGATTGCCGAATGTCGGAAAAAGTACATTGTTTAACGCCATTACGAATGCGGGTGCACAGTCTGCAAACTATGCATTTTGCACGATTGAGCCGAATGTCGGTGTAGTGGCTGTGCCGGATACACGGCTCGACAAGCTCGCTGAAATGTATCATCCGCAGAAGCTGACACCTGCAACGATTGAATTTGTTGATATTGCGGGGCTTGTAAAAGGCGCTTCCAAAGGGGAGGGCTTGGGCAATAAATTTTTGTCGCATATCCGTGAGGTGGACGCGATTATTCATGTGGTGCGTTGCTTTGATGATGACGATATTATCCATGTAGAGGGCAGTGTTGACCCGCAGCGCGACATCGAAACCATCAATTTGGAACTGATTTTATCGGATATTGAGATTTTAGACCGCCGTATTGACCGCAGCAAAAAGGCGATGAAGGGTGACAAATCCTTGCAGGCGGAGGTTGAATTTTTTGAACGTTTACGCCGCGAGCTTGAAAACGGTGTGAATGCTCGCGCGGTGGAAATGACCGACGAGGAAACAGAAATGCTTTCAACCGTGGCTCTGCTTTCTTCAAAGCCTGTGATTTACGCTTGCAATATGAGCGAGGACGATTTTGCAAATTCTATTGCGGAGAATGAACGTTACAAAGCCGTTTGCAAAATTGCGGCGTCGGAGGGTGCCGAGGTTTTGCCGATTTGTGCAGAGCTTGAAGCGCAAATCGCGTCTCTTTCCAAAGAGGAAAAGGAACTATTCCTTGCGGATTTAGGTATCGAACAGGGCGGCTTAGATTTACTGATTCAGCGCTCTTACCATTTGTTGGGGTTGATTTCCTATTTGACCGCAGGCGAGCCCGAGGTGCGTGCGTGGACGATTACCAGAGGAACGAAAGCACCGCAGGCAGCGGGGAAAATTCACAGCGACTTTGAGCGCGGCTTTATTCGTGCGGAGGTCATTTCTTTCGATGAACTGATGGCTTGTGGGACGATGCAAGCGGCAAAGGAAAAAGGCAAAATCCGCTCGGAAGGTAAAGAATACGTGATGCAGGACGGCGATATTGTTCTGTTCCGATTCAATGTTTAATCATAAAAAAACTGTTTAATTTAAAATTAAACAGTTTTATATGCGCTTGTAGCTCAGCTGGATAGAGCGTTAGACTCCGACTCTAAAGGCCGCTGGTTCGAATCCAGTCAAGCGCGCCAGTTGAGAGCCTCGACACGCAACTTGCGTGCGGGGCTTTCTTCTTTCCCATGTGTTATGCATCTGACACTGAAAATTTTTTCGTCTGCTGACAACGCACCTTTTTAAAAAGAAATGAGGGAACGGCTTGATAAATTCAGTAAAAAGTCCATTTTTTAAACGCTTGCGAATGTTCAGTAAAAATACTGAACTTCAAATCGTAACCGGTACTGTTTCTGCCAATACACAACCGTCTGCGAAAGAAAGAAACGCAAAAACCGTTCTTCGCATAATGACCTATAATATAAAAAATGCGAATATAGGTACGAAAATTTCTGAAATTGCTGCTGACATTCGGGCGGAGAACCCTGATATTGTCTGTGTGCAGGAGATAGACTGCGGCATGCGCCGTTCCGGCAGAAGAGAGATTTTAAAAGAACTTGCCGAAAGTTTGCAAATGCAGTATGCCTATTGCCCGGCGATTCAGTTGCAGGGTGGTACTTATGGTATCGGCATTTTAAGCAAATTTCCGTTCGAAAACGCTTTGCGGACACCGCTTTCGGTACGTAAAGGTGACGAGGGGCGCGTCCTTGCTTCTGTTACTGTTACGGTAAACGGCAAAACGCTGACGGTATGCAATGCACACTTAAGCTTTGAGAATAGACAAGCGAGGCTACAACAGTTCGATTATCTGCAATCCGTATTTGTACAAAATACACCTGTCATATTATGTGGTGATTTTAATGCGGAAAGCTTCTCGGAGTTTGCACATATAAACGCGACCGCTGTCAATACTGTCGAAACACCGTTTGAGACATATATCGGCGGAGATACGGCATTTGCGTCGATTGACAATATTTTTGTTTCCGAAGATATATCAATTGTTGCAAAGAAGCTATGTGATACGACTTGCTCCGACCACCGACCTCTGCTCACGGAAGTTGAATTTTAAACATTTTTCATCGTTTTTGAATTTCTGTTGCAATCTTTGGGAATTTGGTGTAAAATATTCGGGATAATAGGGTAGGTGTATATTTTGAGAAAATCCGAACAATTCGTTGTCCCGTTTGAGGAGTTTGATTCCGAAGAAAATACAGCCCCGAAGCAATGGCGTTTCATTTATGAATGGCTGGATTCTTTGGTATATGCCTTTTTAACTATACTGATTATTTTTACTTTCTGTTTCCGTATTGTCGGTGTTAGCGGGGAGTCTATGTTGCCAACGCTGCAAGACGGGGATTGGCTTGCTGTGCGCGCCATCAATACAAAAGTTGAGCGTGGCGACATTGTTGTTATCACACAACCGAACTCTTTAAACGAGCCGTTGATTAAACGTGTAATTGCTGTTGCCGGCGATGAAGTGGATATTGACTTTGTTGAAGGAAAGGTTAGCATTAATGGAGAAGTGATTAACGAACCGTATATTTATGAACCTACCTATCGTATGTCTAATGTTGCTTTCCCGGTTACCGTGCCCGAGGGGTGTGTTTTTGTAATGGGGGACAACCGCAACAATTCCTTGGACAGCCGCTCTAAAACCGTTGGATTTATTGATACGCGTTACATACTGGGTGTTGCTGAATTCCGTTTTTATCCTTTTGGAGAATGGTCGTTAGAGAATTATGAATGAGAAAACAATCCGAAATATTTATGATTTTGCTTCCATACTGGTTTCTGCCGTCTTGGCGGTTTGCTTGATATTCACCTTTGTCTTTAAGATTTCTGCTGTTGATGGGGACTCGATGAACAACACCCTATATAACGGTGATAAAGTGTTGATTACCGCGCGCGACTGGAATGTGCAACGCGGGGATATTGTTGTAATTTCACAGCCGAACAGTTTTAATAAGGTGTTGATTAAGCGTGTGATTGCAACCGAGGGGCAGACGGTCGAAATCAATGCAAAAACGCATGAAGTTATTGTAGACGGTTTGCTTTTGGTGGAACCGTATATTGCGGAGCCGGTGCTTGTGGAGGGTTCTTGGGATTATCCTGTGACCGTACCCGAAGGCTGTGTATTTGTGATGGGTGATAATCGAAATCATTCTACTGATAGCCGTGATAGCGCTGTCGGTATGATAGATACACGCTATATTGTCGGCGAAGCATTTTATCGCATCGGCGACAGCCAACTGCTGAAAGATTAAACGGCGCGGAGTAGAGAGCATGGCAGATTCGATTAAACAAAATGTTCAGTGGTTTCCCGGACACATGGCGAAAACCCGGCGGCTGATTAAAGCGTGTCTGCCGCAGGTCGATGCTGTTACGGAGGTCTTGGATGCCCGCGTACCCGAAAGCAGCCGTAATCCAGAGCTTTCCGATATGATAGGCGATAAGCCACGTATTGTCCTGCTCAATAAATGTGATGTAGCCGATGACCGCGCTACAAAGCAGTGGGTAGCACATTATAAAAAGTCGTGTGCCGCAGTATTACCTGTGGATTGCAAAAGCGGAAAAGGGCTAAATCAATTTGTACCGCTTTTACGGGAAGTCCTTAAGGATAAAATAGAGAAAAACGAAGCACGTGGCATGGCAGGAAAGCCCTTGCGCATTATGGTCGTCGGAATTCCGAACACGGGGAAATCTTCGTTTATCAATAAAATGGCAGGCAGAAACCGTGCTGAGGTTGCTGACAAAGCCGGTGTTACACGCCATAACCGTTGGTTTGTGATCGGCAACGGGATTGAACTGCTCGATACGCCCGGTGTGCTGTGGCCGAAATTTGATGACCCGAAGGTGGGCGACAAGCTGGCGTTTATCGGCTCTGTCAAAGATACGGTGGTCGATTGCGAAACCTTAGCTGTACGGCTTTTGGAAATTATGCAAACCGAATATGCCGACAGACTTTCGGAACGGTATAAAATCAGCGATTTTGCGGATTTGCAGCCATGGGAGCTGTTGGAGTTAATCGGGCGAAAACGCGGTATGATAATAAAGGGCGGAGAAGTGGATTATACCCGTGTTTCCGTGATGCTGTTGGACGAATACCGCGGCGGCAAGCTTGGGAAAATCACGCTCGACCGAGTGGGTGACTGAATGGTTGATTTTACGATTGAAAACATGTATAGAAATGAGCAGTGCAGCGTCATTTGCGGGGTGGATGAAGCGGGCAGAGGTCCGCTTGCTGGTCCCGTATATGCCGCTGCTGTCATTTTAAAACCCGAAACGAACATAGAGGGGTTAGATGACTCAAAAAAACTGACTGAGAAAAAACGTGAGGTACTTTTTCCGATTATACAGGAAAAAGCAGTTGCGTACGGGATTGGGTTTGCCACGGAACAGGAAATTGACGAAATCAATATTTTAAATGCAACCTTTTTAGCGATGCGCCGTGCGGTAGAACAGTTGTCAATACAGCCTGACCTGCTTTTAATTGACGGAAACCAAAAGCCAAAAATCGGCATTTGTGAAGAAGTGACCGTCGTAAAAGGTGATGCAAAGTCTATGTCGATTGCTGCAGCATCAGTACTTGCCAAGGTCAGCCGTGACCGTTTTATGCTGGGACTTGCCGAAACATATCCGCAATATGCTTTTGAAAAGCATAAAGGATACGGCACAAGGCTGCATTATGAAAAAATTGACGAATACGGAATTTCGCCTGTCCACCGTAAAACCTTTTTAAAAAAGATTATCGGAGAAAACGCGAATGGATAAGGCAAAAACAGGCTCGCGCGGCGAGGTGGAAGCGTCCCGCTATTTGCGTGAAAAGGGGTATCGAATTCTTGCGGCAAATTACCGATGCCGTTTGGGCGAAATTGACATTATCGCCGAAGATGAAAAATATATTTGCTTCGTAGAGGTTAAAACACGCGCAGAAAACAGCCGTTTCAGCGCGGCAGATGCAGTGGATTATGCCAAACGAAAAAAGCTGATTGCGGCGGCGAATTTGTTTATGACGCAGTATGACGGTAAGAAACAGCCGCGTTTTGACATTATCGAAATCTATATGCGTGGCGAAACGGTGCGCAAAGTGCGTCTTATCAAAAATGCGTACAACGGAGAGGGCAAATGAGATTTTTTGATTTTCACTGTGATACCATCGGCGAATGCTATCTGCAGAAGAAGCACCTTGCAAGCAATGATTTGCACATTGATTTGCAAAGCAGCAAATCTTTTGAGAATTACGGACAGATGTTCGCAATTTGGATTCCCGATGAAAAGCGGGGAGAAGCGGCATTTTCCTATTATCAAGCCGTTCGGGATTGCTTTTATAAGGAATGTGTCGCGAATATCGGGCAAGTACTGCATTGCAAAACCGCATTGGATATTCAGGCGGCTTTTTCCGCACAAAAGGTTGCTGCTGTACTCGCGGTCGAAGGCGGTGCGGTGTTGGGCGGCGACCTCGAAAAACTCGATGTGCTTTACCAAGACGGTGTGCGGCTGATGACGTTGACTTGGAATGATAGCAACGAAATCGCCAACGGCTGTTTTTCGGAAAACCAAAGCGGTCTTACGGCGTTTGGCAAGTGCGTTATACAGAAAATGCAGAAAATGCATATGCTGGTCGATGTGTCGCACTTAAACGAACAAGGGTTTTATGATGTCGCCGAATATACGGACAAACCGTTTTTGGCAAGTCATTCCGATGCGCAAATTGTGGAAAATCGTTATGCGAAAGCGCGCAATCTCACGGACGACCAAATAAAAGTTTTGATTGCACGAAATGGACTTATCGGTATCAATCTGTATACTGCATTTTTAGGCAACGGAGAGAATTCCGGTGCAGATGCCGTACTGCGCCATATTTCGCACTTTTTAGATTTAGGCGCAGAGCATATTTTGGCGTTTGGGTGTGATTATGACGGCTGTACCGTGCACCCGTCTTTGAACGGCTTAGACAAAATTCCCTATCTTGCAGATTACCTTTTGCAGCATGGGATTGCAGAAAAAACGCTAAAAAATATTCTCTTTGAAAACGGATATAGATTTCTCGTTGCAAATCTGTAAAAGCTGTGGTAAAATATGTTGAATTTTATGTTGGGAGTGTAACGTATGGTTTATACGAGTACAAGAGACAGCTCCGTGCGCGTTTCTGCGGCGGAGGCAATCGCGAAGGGGATTTCTGCGGACGGCGGTTTGTTTGTGCCGATGACTATCCCGACGCTGAATCTTGTGGATATTGAAAAATTAGCGCGCCTTGACTACATCGGGCGAGCAAAAGAGGTCTTAAAGCTCTATTTAACCGATTTCACCGATGATGAGCTATCTATGTGCGTTGAGGGCGCATATAAGGCAGAGAAATTCAGTTCTCCGCAAATTGCGCCGCTGTATGCGCTCAATGATACGGCAAATATTTTGGAGCTTTGGAGAGGACCTACCTGTGCATTTAAGGATATGGCGCTACAGCTTTTGCCGTATTTGCTGACGGTTTCTGCAAATAAAACGCTGAAGGATACCAAAATTGTGATTTTGGTTGCTACCTCAGGCGATACGGGCAAGGCGGCTTTGGAAGGCTTTAAAGATGTGCCGAATACCGAAATTTTGGTGTTTTACCCTGTGGATGGCGTAAGCCCCATGCAAAAGCTGCAAATGACCACGCAAGAGGGGAACAATGTCAGCGTGTGTGCAATTGAGGGCAATTTTGACGACGCACAAAGCGGTGTTAAGTCTATTTTTACCAATCGTGAAATTGAAAAGAAATTTCAGGAAAACCATTTGGCTTTTTCTTCTGCGAACTCCATTAACTGGGGCAGATTGGTACCGCAGATTGTCTATTATGTTTCGGCGTACTGCGATATGGTAAAATCCGAGCGCTTAAAGCTCGGTGCACCGATGAATGTGGTCGTGCCGACTGGCAACTTCGGCAACATTTTGGCAGCATATTATGCGAAGCAAATGGGCGTGCCGATTGGTAAGCTGATTTGTGCCTCCAATGCAAATAATGTTTTGACGGATTTCTTAACCACGGGGACATATAATAAAAATCGCCCGTTCTACTGCACCACCTCGCCGTCGATGGATATTTTGATTTCCAGCAATTTGGAGCGTCTTTTGTTTGCACTCTCCGGGCAGGATGCCGAACAGACCAAAGCGCTTATGCAACAACTCGCAACGAACGGTACCTATACGGTCAGTGAAAAAATGCAAAACGCGATTTCCGAATTGTTTGCCGCCGGATTCTGTGACGATGCGGACACAAAACGCACCATTCGAAAAATCTTTGACGAATACCATTATCTTTGTGATACGCATACGGCGGTTGCCGTCAATGTATATGCGGCATATAAAATGAAAACAGGGGATAATACACCGACCGTGATTGCGTCTACCGCCAATCCGTATAAGTTCTCTAAGAGCGTGTTAAGTGCATTGGAAAATAACATTCAGTCCCAAGACGAGTTTTCCATGGTGGAGGAGTTGCACGAAAAATCCGGCGCGCCCGTGCCGCCGCAGCTTGCAAATTTGAAAGGCAAAACACCGCGTTTTACCAAGGTTGCTGCCAAAGAGGATATGGCACAGGTTGTGTTTGAAATGCTCGGCATATAAAACAAAAAGAGAGTGGCAGTTTTACCACTCTCCTCGTTTTATTCGGCGATTTCAGTTTTTTGCCTGAAATGTGCCGCACTCGGTTTCACTGCATTTGCAGGGTTCGTGGCTGCATTGGCAGCCGACCATAATTTCATCTGCGGTGCAGGTAGTTTTACCTTCGTGATATACACAGTTGCTGACGTTGCATTTGATTTCGTTCATTTTGTTTGCCTCCTTTCAACCGTAGTTTTTGAATTTTCTATGCTTTTATGCATGAACGGAGTTATCAAAAATGTCAATTTTTGCTATCGGAGATACGCATTTGTCCTTCTCAACGGACAAGCCAATGAATATTTTTAAAGGGTGGGACGATTATGTTACGCGTCTTACAAAAAATTGGCAAGCCTTAATTTCGCCTTCGGATACGGTTGTTTTAATAGGGGATATTTCGTGGGCAATGTCTTTGGAACAAGCCAAGGCGGATTTTGCGTATTTAGATGCATTGCCCGGGCAAAAAATCATTTTAAAAGGCAATCATGATTATTGGTGGAATACCCGTCGCAAAATGGAAGCTTTTTTTGAAAATAACGGATTTTCGACTTTGCATATTTTGCATAACAATGCGTACCGCGTGGGGGAGTACAGTATCTGCGGCACACGCGGCTGGTTTTATGATGATACGCAAGGGGAGCCGGACAAAGTGATGCTTCGGGAAGTCCAGCGTTTAAAAACCTCAATCGATGCCGGACGCGCACTCGGCGGTGATCCGATTGTGTTTCTGCATTATCCGCCGATTTCTTTGACACAGCAATGTGCACCGTTTTTAGAATTGTTGAAAGCGGAAAAAATCAAGCGTTGCTATTATGCCCATTTACACGGCGGCGCGGCACATTTGGCGTTTCAAGATACATTTTATGGCACAAAATTTGCACTTTTATCAGGGGATTACTTGAAATTTTGTCCAAAAGTGATAGAAATAATAAAATCATAAAAAAGTATGGCAATTTTCAATACTTTCTGTTATAATAAGTAAGTTAATGCTTTACAATTCAGGAGGAATATGTAAATGAGTTTAAAATCATCCAACAAGGTCGAGACAAACACCTGGGAACTGGAGATTGGAATTGACGGTGCAACTTTTGAAGCGGCGGTCAATAAGGCCTATCTCAAGCAAAGAAAGAACATCACCGTGCACGGCTTCAGAAAAGGCAAAGCGCCCCGTTCTTTCATTGAAAAAATGTACGGCGAAGGCGTTTTCTATGAAGATGCATTGGAGATTTTGTATCCTGACGCTGTCGAGGAGGCTGTTAAAGAAGCCGGGCTTGAAATTGTGGATACGCCCTTCGATTTGGAAGTCCCCGAAATGGGCAAAGACGGTGTAGTTTTAAAATTGAAAGTAACCGTAAAACCGGAAATTGAACTCGGCGAATACAAAGGTTTGAAAGCCACAAAGAAATCCTGCAAGGTTTCTGCAGATGAAGTAAAAGCAGAGCTGAACCGTATGCTGGAGCAAAATGCGCGTATGGTCACTGTGGAAGATAGAGCCGTGAAAAAAGGTGATATCACCGTTATCGACTTTGAAGGTTTTGTTGACGGCGAAGCCTTCGAAGGTGGCAAAGCGGAAGGCTATGAGCTGACCATCGGTTCTGGTCAGTTTATTCCCGGCTTTGAAGAGCAGATCATCGGGCACAAGACCGGTGAGGAATTTGACGTCAATGTGAAATTCCCGAAAGATTATCATGAAGGTCTTGCGGATAAAGACGCTGCGTTTAAGATTAAATTACACGAAATTAAGGTGAAAGAGCTGCCTGCGCTTGACGATGAATTTGTAAAAGATGTCAGCGACAAAGATACCGTCGATGAGTTGAAGAAGAGCATCAAGGCAGACCTTGAAAAATCCAAAAAAGCAGAGGCTGACAACGAAGTCAACAATGCGTTGATGGAAATGGTTGCCGACGGCATCAAAGCAGAGATTCCGCAGGCAATGATTGAAAAGAAAATCGACAGCGATATTGATGAATTTGCTTACAGACTGCAAATGCAGGGTCTCGATTTGAAAACCTACTTGCAATACACCGGTATGGACGTCGAAAAATTCCGCGAGGGCTACAAAACATCTGCCGAAAAGCAGGTAAAACTCGACTTGGCAATTGAAAAGATTATAGAAGTTGAGAAAATCACCGTTTTGGAAGAAGAACTGGAAGCGGAATATAAGAAGTTTGCCGATGCATACAATATGGATATTGAAGCAGTTAAAAAGGCTGTATCCGCAGAAGGGCTTACCAAAGAGCTGCAATCGAAAAAGGCGATGGACTTCATCGTAGACAATGCCATTGTTACCGAAGAAAAGGCGGCTGCGAAAAAGACTGCTGCTAAGAAGGACGACAAGGCGGAAGGCGAGAAGAAGCCTACGGCAAAGAAATCAACAGCAAAAAAACCTGCGGCAAAGAAAACCGCAAAAAAGGCTGAATCTGATGAATAAGTGATTAAGCCTTCCATCTTCTGTCAATACTGGATTTAGTCTTACTTTACGGTGGGCGCGCAGAACTTTCCGCAACTTTGCGGGGCTTTGCGCGTTTCACCGTTGAAATTTAGGAGGTATTTTTATGGCATTGGTTCCTTATGTTGTCGAACAGACCAGCCGTGGAGAGCGTTCGTACGATATTTATTCCCGTTTGCTCAATGACCGTATTATTGTGCTTTCAGATGAAGTCAACGACGCAACAGCGAGCTTGGTTGTGGCACAGCTTTTGTACCTCGAAGGGCAGGATAATGAAAAAGACATCAGCTTGTATATCAACAGCCCCGGTGGTTCTGTAACGGCGGGTCTTGCGATTTACGACACAATGCAGTATATCAAATGTGATGTTTCGACCATTTGTATGGGCATGGCGGCAAGTATGGGGGCATTTTTGCTGTCGTCCGGCGCAAAGGGCAAGCGCTACGCTTTGCCGAACAGTGAGATTATGATTCATCAACCCAGCGGCGGCGCACAGGGGCAAGCAACCGAAATCGACATCGTTGCACGCCACATTTTGCGTACACGTGAAAAGCTGAATAAAATCTTAGCGGAAAACACGGGAAAACCGATTGAGCAGATTGCACGCGACACCGAACGTGACAACTTCCTGTCGGCGGAAGAAGCGTTGGAATACGGCTTGGTGGATAAGATTTTTTATAAGCGATAAGAGAACTTCTAAGGAGTATTTTTACTATGGCGAGAGATAACGACAGCAGAGAAAAAACCGTGCGTTGTTCTTTCTGCGGCAAATCTCAGGATGAAGTTGAAAAGCTGATTGCAGGACCCGGCGTTTGTATTTGCGACGAATGTATCGAGCTTTGTATGGAAATTGTGGAGGATGGCGCTCCTGCCGCGCGTGGCAAAAAGTCTTCTGCTAAAGCAGAAAAAGTTTTGCCGAAACCGCAGGAGATTAAGGCTCACCTCGACGAATACGTCATCGGGCAGGACGATGCGAAGGTTGCGCTGAGCGTAGCGGTATATAATCACTACAAGCGTATTTACTACGGGCAGAAGTCTGATGTTAACATTCAAAAAAGCAATGTGATTTTGTTAGGTCCTACGGGCGTTGGTAAAACCATGCTTGCGCAGACGCTCGCGGAGATTCTAGATGTGCCCTTTGCGATTGCCGATGCTACGACGCTTACAGAAGCGGGCTATGTCGGTGAAGATGTTGAGAATATTTTGTTGCGCCTGATACAGGCAGCAGATTTCGATGTGGAACGTGCGGAAAAAGGTATCATTTATGTGGACGAAATTGATAAAATTGCCCGCAAGTCTGAAAACCCGTCGATTACACGCGATGTCAGCGGTGAGGGCGTCCAACAGGCACTTCTGAAAATTTTAGAGGGCACGGTTTCCAATGTCCCGCCGCAGGGCGGCAGAAAGCACCCACAGCAGGAGTTTATTCAAATCGATACGACCAATATTCTCTTTATTTGCGGCGGGGCTTTTGACGGTATTGAAAAAATTGTCGAAAAGCGCACGGGCAATAAGGTGTTGGGCTTCGGCAGCGAATTGGTTTCCGTGGAAAAATCAGATGCAGACAAAATTTATTCTAAGGTCATTCCACAGGATTTGGTAAAGTACGGCTTGATTCCCGAACTTGTCGGTCGTCTGCCGGTGATTACCACCTTGAATAATCTAAACCGCGACGCGTTAATTCAAATTCTTTCTGAGCCGAAAAATGCGCTCTTAAAGCAGTATGCGGCGCTGTTTAAAATGGACGGCGTAACGCTGGAATTTAATCCCGATGCTTTGGAAGCAATTGCAGACTTAACGCTGGAAAAGAATACGGGTGCGCGCGGTCTTCGTGCGATTATGGAAAAGACGTTATTGCCGATTATGTATGAAATTCCGTCTAATGCATCAGTCAGTAAAGTGATTATTACCAAAGGCTGCGTTCTAAACGGTGAAAAACCGCTGACGGAAACCTCGTCAGCCGGAAAAGTCGGCAGTGCCAAAACCCCGCGAGACGCCGGTTAATCCACACAAGGTAAGGCTTCACAAATGTGAAGCCTTTTCTTTTGTCTATATTGCATTTTTTTCTTTGCTATGTTATACTTTTTTTGTAAATAACGAATAACGGAGGGGTTATATGTCCAAGAATACGTCGAAGCTTGGCGGTCGTATTTGGTTTAATGTTATCCTATTCGGATTTATGGGGCAGATTGCATGGGCTGTTGAAAATATGCTGTTCAACACCTTTTTGTACAATGCGATTTATAACGGTGCGTCTCAAACGGCGGTTGACAATTCCATTGATGTCATGACCGCAATCAATTTGATGGTGGCGTTTAGTGCGCTGACAGCAGTATGTGCAACCTTTTTAATCGGCACTTGGAGTGATAAAGCGGGAAAACGCAAGCGGTTTATTGCATTTGGCTATATTCTATGGGGCATTACAACGGCTGTTTTCGGTGTGATTTCCCGTGACAATACCGCGGCACTTTTCCATTTGTCCGATGAAGTGCAGATTTTGACTGCGACGGTTGTTTTGGTCATTGTTATGGATTGCGTCATGTCCTTTATCGGCTCAGGTGGGAACGATGCGGCGTTCAATGCTTGGGTAACAGATGTCACCTCGACCAAAAACCGTGCCACGGTTGAAAGTGTTTTGGCAATTCTTCCGTTGCTTGCAACTGCGGCGGTTATGGGACTTGCAGGTGCGGTCAGCGGTATCGGATATGATGTCTTTTTCATTGTCCTTGGCGCGATTGTTTCCGTTTGCGGCATCATTGGTTTTGTCTCTTTAAAAGACGGTGAAATTCATACCGAGGTTAGCGAATCCTATTTAAAGGATTTATTATATGGGTTTAAACCGTCCGTTGTGAAAGAAAATAAGCGTTTGTATTTGGCGCTTGTAGCATATTGTTTGTCTGCTACAGCGTTTCAGGTCTTTTTTCCGTATATTTTTATCTATCTCGGAAATGTTTTAAATTTCAGTTTAGACAGTGTCTTAGCTTCCTTGACGCCGACAATTATGATAGCGGCGGTAGTCGTAGTCGTTTTGGCGATTGCATTGTTGGTATTTACAGGGAAACTAATGGACAAATTCGGAAAAGAAAAATTTCTGATTTTTTCGGTCATATTATATGTTGCCGGGCTTGTAGCCGCTGGGTTTGCTGAAAATGTTGTTGTATTTTTTGTTTGTGCCGTGCCTGCACTGTTGGGTTGGGCGCTGTTCTCGATTGCGACCAACGCTTCTGTGCGCGACTTTATGCCTGCGGGTAAGGTTGGCGTATTTCAGGGGATTCGCATGATATTCTATGTGCTGATTCCGATGGTTGTCGGTCCGTTTATCGGTAATTTGGTGTGCCGTGTTTCCTCCGTGACCTATACCAATGATTACGGCGTGGTGACTTCGGCACCGGGAGCTGTGATGTTTTGGGCGTCTGCCGCAGTGGCAGTTTTCATCTTAATTCCCGTTTCGATTTTGAAAAAGAAGTACCGCACTGACGCATAAAAATATGTACTTATCGGGACTGCATAAGGATTGCAGTCCCGCTTCTTTTATTTTCGGATTTTACTTTTAAAACGGAACGGAATATGTTATACTAATCTTGTTTTCATTTTGCTCGGTGGGAGATGACGGTATGCGCAAGAAAAAAGAGCTTCGATTTATAAGTGAAAAACAGGAAAAAGCGAAGCGTTTTCGTGCGTTTATCGTTGCGTTTATTGCTTTTATATTGGTGCTTGGCAGTGTGTCTACCTTGATATTTATGAAATCCTTGAATTTTGATTTGCAGAATTTGCTGAAATCACCTGAGAATTCTGACACAACTGTTGAAACGACCACAGAAGCTGCAGTCCCTGTGACGGTTTGTGATTCAGCTGTATTATTGATTTGCTGTGATACCGACAATCATCTTACACTATTGGCAGTTTTGCGTAGCGATGCCGCACAAAATGTATGCGCTGTATGCGCTTTGGAAACGAACACGTCCACAACACCGACTTTAGATGTCAGCCTGCAAACGGTGTTTGAAAAAAACGGTATGGCGGGATTAAAAAGTGCTGTGTCCTCCGCTTACGGCATACAAATTGATCGGTATATCAAGTTAACGGAAAGCAATTTAAAAAAGGTTGTTTCGGCAGTAGGAGATGTTTCCATGGAAATTCCCGAATCCATTGCCTACCGCGGCGAAGATTTTAGCTTATTTTTAGACGCAGGTATGCAAACGCTGACGGGGGATTTGTTTGTCAAGTACTTACGCTTTGCGGATGTAAACGGTCGTAGTCAAGCAACTGCTGCTTTAGCAAAAACAACCTTGCAGTCATTGAACGGGAATAGCCGTGAAAAGCAATTCAATACCTTGTTCAATTTATCTGATACGGATTTTTCTATTGTGGATTTAACAGATACAAACGGTCTTGTCAATGTTTATGTTGCTTTGCGGGACACCGTTACGGTGCAGTCACTGCCAAGTACACAATAAGGAGTCTGTATGAAAAAAGTAAGTATACTTTTGGTTGCGGCTTTATTAATTTGGGTTGCTGTCCTGTTGAATGTTACGGACATTCGTATGTGGATTCCGACCGATTTTTCTGAGGCAGAAGAAGATTTGGCACATATTGCTGAAGAAGAAGTTCGGTATTATTATGAGGATTTATCTACAAATGGAAAAATTGCCTACAACGGGATTTTATCACAAATTCGCAGTCATCCTGCGGAAATTGAGATTCCTGTGCTGGAGGAAGAAGAATTCCGAAAAATGTTTCAGGCGCTGTCCTATGACAATCCGGATTTGCTTTGTATGCGCAATGAAAGTCAGATTGTAAAACGCGGTGCAAAGGCATATTTCGTACCGCAATACACTTGTGATGTGGAAACGTGCAACGCCCGGTCCGCGGAGCTGGATACGGCGGTACAGGAGATTTTGCGTGGTATCCCTGCGGAGGGGAGCACATATGCAATTGAATTATATCTGCATGATACCATATGCGCACGCTTGACCTACGAAACGCAGGATAGTGCAGTCGGCTATACAGCGTATGATGCGTTGGTGCTCGGCAGAGCTGTCTGCGAAGGATATGCGCGGTCTATGCAACTGTTGTTGAACTGTGTTGGGATTCCAAATTATTTGGTAACAGGCACGGGTGTTAATGCGGACGGTGACACAGAAGGGCATATGTGGAATTTAGTGACAGTGGAGGGGCAGAATTATTATTTAGATGCCACTTGGGATGATTTGGATTCGGTTGCCATCGACCGATACAGTCATGCGTATTTTAATGTGTCTGATGCGGATATTCAGGGGAATCATTTGGAGATAACGCCGTCGACAAATCAGTGCATTTATGAGCAATACAATTATTTTGTGCATGCGCATTTGTTATTTGAAGAGTATAATACGGCGGCGCGTGCCCGTATGGCAGATTGTATCAAGAAAGCCATGCAGAACGGGGAGACAACGTTTGAGATACGCTTTGCAAACAGCGCTATCTATGAAGAAGCGTTTTCAGATTTAATTGAGGACGGCGTCATTTACGATTTAGCGCTGAAAGCGGACCGCAGTTTTTTTAAGAAATATTCGGATATTTTGTATGTACAAGATGCGCAAATGCTGACGATTCAATTTGCATTTGCGTAAAATAAGGAGTAAGCTTTATGGACAAACAAAGGATTGAAAACGCTGTGCGTGAGATTTTGCTTGCGATCGGGGAAGACCCTGACCGTGAAGGGCTGCAGGAGACACCGAAGCGTGTGGCAAATATGTATGCGGAAATTTTTTCGGGGCTGGAGGACGACCCGAAACGGCATTTAAAAATATTCAATGAAACCAATAATGATGAAATGGTCGTTGTACGCGATATTCCGATGTATTCTATGTGCGAGCACCATTTATTACCCTTTGTCGGCAAAGCGCATATTGCTTATATCCCGTCAGACGGCAAGGTCATCGGGCTTTCAAAGCTTGCGCGGATTGTGGATAGTTTTTCCAAAAAGCCACAGTTGCAAGAACGTTTGACCTCACAAATTGCAGATTTTTTGGAGGAAAATTTGTCTCCAAAAGGGATCGCTGTGGTTGTTGAAGCAGAGCATCTCTGTATGACCATGCGCGGTGCGCGTGCGGCGGGTGCCAAAACACAGACATCTGCTTTGCGCGGTATTATGCGCAAGGACGCACGTACACGTGCCGAGGCGATGTCGCTTTTGCGGGGGGAATGATATGTATTTTTTTCGAGGAAAGGATTTTTCATTTCCCATCAATACACATACCTACATTATGGGGATTTTGAATGTTACTCCAGACTCTTTTTTTGACGGTGGAAAATGGAACTCTCCGCAAATTGCTTTAACCCATGCGCTCGAAATGGAACGTGATGGGGCAGATTTGCTGGATATCGGTGCACAGTCTACAAGACCTGGGCACACGCCCCTTTCCGATGCGCAAGAATTGCAAGTGCTCCAACAGTTTTTGCCGCTGATTGCAAAACAAGTGCATATACCGATTTCCGTGGATACCTTTTATCCGCTGGTGGCAGAATATGCCCTGCAGAACGGTGCGCAAATCATCAATGATGTCAGCGGCGTTTTTTCTGAGCAAATGGCAGAAGTTGTCAAGCGGTATCATGCGGGTTGGATTGTGATGCACAGCGGCAACAGCAATTCCGATACTGTTGCAGAGTATCCAAACGGCGTTACACAAGATGTTCTGACCTTTTTTGACCGTATGCAGGAGCAATGCGAAGCATCCGGCATCATGAAAGAACAGCTTTGTTTTGATATGGGCATTGGCTTTGGCAAAAGTCACGCAGACAATTTGGAGCTGATACGCAATGTTTCTCAGCTTAAGCGGGAAGACCGTGCTTTGCTGACGGCGCTTTCCTGCAAACGCGTAGTGGCAAATGAAACTGGTGCTGACGGGGATGACCGTTTGTATGGAACAGTTGCGGCAGATACGCTTGCTATTGCAGGCGGTACGGATTTTATTCGTGTCCACCACGTTCGAGAGTCAGTATTTGCTGCAAAAATGGCAGATGCATTGCTAAGGGAGCGTAAAAATGGATAAAATTATCATAAAAGGGTTAAGGTTATATGCCTATCACGGTGTAAATCCGGAAGAAAAAGCAGAGGGACAGATGTTTTATCTGGATATCACCTGTGCGGTTTCCTTATGTGTCCCTTGTAAAACCGATTGCGTAGAAGATACAGTCAGCTATGCAAAAATTTTAAAAACAGCACGCGTTGCGTTTCTGTCTGAAAAATTTGATTTGCTTGAACGTGCGGCAGAGTGTGTTGCGTCTGCGGTACTCAGTCATTTTGCATCGATACAGACGGTTACGGTTTGTGTAAAAAAACCGCAAGCACCCATTAAGGCGGATTTTGATTATGTTGCAGTTGAAATTACAAGAGAGCGCCAGACGGAAACGACAGAGGAGACAGACGAATGAAAGCGGTTTTAGGATTAGGGACAAACATCGGTGAACGTTTGCAAAATTTGCAAGATGCACTTACCGCTTTGTCGCACCTGCCGAATACGGAGATTTTAAATAAATCCAAGATTTATGAAAGTGAGCCGTACGGCTACAAGGAACAGGCGGATTTTTTGAATATGGCGGTGGAAATTGAAACGGATTTATCTCCGGAAACCGTGCTTGGTGCCTGTCTTGGTATTGAAAGTGCGCTCGGCAGAGTGCGTTTGTTTCAGAACGGTCCGCGTATTATTGATATAGATGTTTTGCTTGTAGAGGATTTTTCTTCCGATACGCCGCACTTTCGTGTGCCGCATCCCGAAATTCGGAACCGTTCGTTTGTTTTACGGCCGCTGATGGATTTATTCCCGAACGGGGTTGCCTATAATTTTTCTTTTTCGGTTGCTTATCAAAGCCTCCCCATGACGGATATTCAGGTTTATACCGTTGAATAATATCTGTATATAAAACAATCCGCATTGCTAAGCAATGCGGATTGTTTTTTTATGTATTAAAGTATCAATATTGAATATATCGATTGGTAATCAGCTTTTCTAATTGAGAAACAGACCAATTGATCATCAGTTCCGTTTCACGCACTTTGTAGGTTTCACCGTTGACAATATCATCATCAAATGCGGTAAGTGCATCATTTGCCAAGACGGAACGAACAGAAGATTTCCAGCTTTCTTCGTGGTCATTGCCGACATAGTACATCACATGATATCCATAAGTGGTTTCAATAATGCCTGTGTCTCCCGGTTTTCTGTTCGGGTCGAAGCACCAATCGTTAAACTCTGTCACCATATCACCGACATGGACATCTTCATAAAGACCGCCGTTGGTGTTAGAGCCGGTATCATCACTGTTGTCATTTGCAAGTGTAGCAAAATTATCTTCTGTCGGATTTTCCAAATACTGATTGTAAATGGCTTGTGCCTGTTGATAGTATGCTTCCTTTTCGGACGCGGTCAATTCAACAGTGTTGCCGTCCTCGTCAGTCGAAGATTCGAACTGAATTAAAATGTGGCGTACATCGACCGGTTTAGTGGTATCCTTGTGCGGTAAAACAGCCATATACAGAACAGCATAGCCGTTGTCTGTTTCCAAAACGGTTACATCACCGACAGCGCGGTCAGAAGCAAGTGCCCAATCGCTTGCCTCTTGACTGTAAGAGTACAAAAGTGTTGAACCGGTAACATCTTCCAGCTTTACGGAAGATTCTGTTGCAGTTGATTTATAGGCTTTCGCCTGTTCCAGCAGAGTTTCAGGACTGCTCACATTTGCGGCGTAAGCATTTGCCTGCTCTTTTGCTTTTGCCATCGCATCTTCAGTAGCGGCTGCCTTCTCGTCATCTGTGGCATCGTCGGCAATTGCAGAGGTATCTGCAGTTACTGTGAACCCATAAAGCGTAAACAAAGCATAGTCGGCAATGTTTTCAGCATATTCCTCATCAATTTGCGCATCGGTAACGCCGTCTTCTACCTCTATCTGTTTCTGTTGTGCGTATTTGTATGCAAGCTGTCTTTCTTCCATCACTTCACGCAGCAACTGTTCGTCTACGCCCTTACCGTAAATTTTAGTCAGATATCTGTTCAACGAATAATCGTTGGACTCGGCAGTAGAACGAATGGATTCGACTTGCTCATCAATTTCAGCCTGCTCCTCTTCATCTAAAGTAACACCGGTTTCGCGGGCAAGCTTCGCATATGCCATATAGGTTTGCAAATAATTCAGTGCCTGAATTCGGAAGTAATCAGCCCATGTGGGATTTTCGCCGTCAAAGCCTTCGATGGTGCCGCCGGGATATTCTTGTTCCATCGGGGTTTTGCTGCTGTCATAGCCGGTATACATAGCGCCGTAGCCGGAGCCGTAGTATGAATCATACGACTGCGACTGGTTGTATGTATTTAAATACAAATCCATATAGTAGAAATTGTATTTGGCAACCGTAACTCTTTCGTCACCGATTTTTGCTGCGGTAAGCACTTTCTGCGGAAGACCGAAGAAATTCACGATGCTGTAAATTGCCGCAAGCCCAACAACGACAGCGAGTACGATGGCAACGACTTTGCCGACGACCTTTTTCGCCTTTGCAGCCTGCGGGCTTTTTTTCGCATTTTTCTTCGCCGCAGTAGCCATGCGCTTTTTGCGTTCTTCGCGGTAAAGCTCTGCCTGGCTTTTTTCGACTTGGTTGTTTTCCATTCAGAATTCATCCTTTATCAGTTGATTTTCGGTCAGCGGTATCCCGCAACGCGATTAAACAAGACTATTTTATACTATTTCTGAAAAAGTTACAAGCACTATTTTCACAAAATCAGCAAAACTGCTGAATTATTTACATTTTGTTTATGATTTTATTCCGACAGTTCCAACCATTCGCTTTCTTTGCGCTCCACAGCCTCTTCCAACTCTGCAATTTGCTCCAACAATTCGGAAAGACGTACATAGTTTTCCGCGACCTCGGGCAATTCACATTCTGCCTTCAGCACATTTAACTGCACATATGAATCTTCAATTTCCTTTTGCAACGCAGCAAGGCGGGCGCGGCGTTTTCGATCCTCTGCCTTATTTTTTTTATTGGTCATATAAAGTTGTTTTTGCGCAGAGTCTTCTTTATGGGGTTGAACGCTTGGTGCGGTCTGTGTACTAACCGTTTCCTTTGCAAGACAGTATTCGGGATAACCGCCCGCAAATTCTTGAATGCCATCGGGGAAAAGTTCAATCATTTTGTTCGGGACGCGGCTCAAAAAATAGCGGTCATGTGAAACGGTCAACAGTGTCCCTGTGTATTCGCGTAAGGCAGTATCCAAGGCTTCTTTTGCAGTGTAATCCAAGTGATTGGTTGGTTCGTCGAGAATCAAAAAATTACTGCGTTCAAACATAATGATACAAAATGCAACTTTTGCACGATTTGCACCGGATAGATCGCGTATGCGTTTAAATACAGCGTCTTCCTCAATCAGCAGTTTGCCGAGCGCACTGCGGATTTCCAAATCGGTTTTCCCCGGAAAACGGCGATGCACGGCTTCGATGACTGTATCGTTCAGATTTAAATCGGCAAGTTCTTGGTCAAAATACGAGATTTTCACGTTGCCGCCGATGCGGATTTTGCCGGAATAGGGGATTTTGCGCAAAATGGCTTTTAAAAGAGAGGTTTTTCCGACGCCGTTTTTACCGACAATCGCGATTTTATCTCCTTGACCTACTGTAAAAGATACGCCGTCATACAATTGCTTGCCGGTCTGTGCATTCCCAACGAACACACCGACATTTTCCAGTGTCAACACGGATTTAAACGGTTCATAATCATAAGCAAAATGAAATTTGGCTGTTTTTTGCTGCGGATTGGGTTTTGCGGCAAGCTCCATTTTTTCAAGTGCTTTTACACGGGACCCGACGCTGTTTGTACTGCTGGATTTTGCTAAATTTCTGCGCACGTAATCGCGCAAAGCTGTCAATTCCTCTTGTTGCTTTTTGTATTCCTTTTCAAGCCTACGTATACGCGCTTCCTTTTGCTGTAAAAAAGCGGAATATCCGCCTTTATAGCGCACCAGTTCGCCACGTTCCAGCTCGCAGATGTCACTGGCAACTTTGTCTAAGAAAAAACGGTCGTGCGATACAACCAAAACAGCACCTTTATAATTTTGCAGATATGTTTCAAGCCACGAAAGCATTGAAAAATCCAAATGATTGGTCGGTTCATCTAAAATCAGCAGTTCCGGGTTTTGCAGCAATACCTTTGCCATGGCAAAACGAATTTTTTCACCGCCGCTTAAGGTTTTTACTTTGCCGTTTAAGTCGAAACTATCGAAGCCTAAACCGTTTAATATAATTTGAATACGCACATCGGCGTGATAGCCGTCTGCGGCAGTATAAGCGTTGTTTAGCGTCTCATATTTTTCCGTCAAAGCATGATACTCGTCGGTATTTGGAATTGCAGAAGCCAATGCTTGTGTCAAGCTTTCCATTTCGGAGCGCATTTTGTATACAGACGATAATGCCGATTGAATTTCTTCCAGCAAGGTGTTGTCTGTATTTAAGACCTCGTTTTGCTTTAAATACCCGATTGCCAAATTGCGCTTTACACTGTACTCGCCCGCATCATACGGTAGATCACCGCTGATGATGTTGAGCAAGGTGGTTTTTCCGACACCGTTGACCCCCAACAACCCGATACGGTCATGTGCGGAAATCGTCAAATCAATATTTTTAAGCACAATTTCATCGGCAAAGCTTTTTTGAATTTGGTGTAAGGAAATGAACATCGTATAACTCCGTATATACAAAAACGGGGCAGATGTGCTGCCCCGCGCTTTATTTGATTAAGCGTTCAACATCTTCGTTCCGACCGAGTACCATTAAAATTTCGTCAGCCGTAAAAACATGATCCGGGTGCGGCAGGGGATTGATATTCTCACCAACCTTAATTGCCAAAATACTGATATTGTATTTGGAACGTACATTTTTTTGTACAATGGATTTGCCAACCCAGTTTTCCGGAACACTGATTTCATAAATAGAAAAGTCTTTGTTTAACTCAATGTAATTAAAAACGCTGTCAGATCCGAACTTGACCGCTAAACGCTCCGCGGTTTCTTTTTCGGTATATATAACCTCATCAGCACCGTTGCGCAGTAAAAACTTTGCGTGCACATCGCGGCTTGCGCGGGATAAAATATAATTTGCACCCAAATCCTTAAGCAAAGCGGTGGTTTCCAAAGAGTTTTGAAAATTATCGCCGATGGTGACAACACATAAATCATAATTGTCCACCCCAAGGGAGCTTAAAAACATTTCGTTGGTGGCATCGCCGATTTGTGCATTGGTCACATACGGCAACACAACGTTGACGCGGTCTTCAAGAATGTCTACCGCCATTACATCATTGCCTTGTTCGTAAAATTTTTGTGCCATATGGCGACCGAATCTGCCAAGACCGATAATTAAAATGGATTTCATAAAGCTACTCCTTACCCAATGGTAATATTTTCAACAGGATATCTTGACGGTGTGACGCTTTGTTGGTCATGGAATGCAAGCAAAAGTGTCAGTCCGCCGACGCGTCCGAAAAACATCAGCGCCATTAAAATGAAGTGGGAGACTGTGCTCAAGCCTGCAGTAATCCCAAGCGACAGCCCGACTGTACCGATAGCGGAGGCGGTTTCAAAAAGCGCTTCTTTTACGGAAACGCTGTCAAATGCACAAATCAGCATTGCACAACTGAATAAAAGAAGTGTATACAGTGCGGTAATGGAAATGATTTGTAATAACGCATCGTCACTGATTCTGCGGTGAAAACAGGAAATATTTTTTCGCTTTTTAAAGATAGATACTAAGCTTGCACAAAGCATGGCGAGTGTTGTGGTTTTTAAACCGCCAGCCGTGGAGCTCGGCGAGCCGCCGATAAGCATCAAAAAAATCATGCACAGAATCGTAGCGTCGGAAAACACAGTTAAATCGGCGGTATTAAAGCCTGCCGTTCTTGTGGTAATGGTTTGGAAAAGACATGACAGAAAATAGGTGAGCGGTGCGCCTTTAAAGCTCGGATTGTTGCGTTCCGTTAAAAGCATAAATAGAAACGGTACGACAATCAAAGCAGCGGTTGTAACCAAAACAACCTTGGTGTGCAGTTTATAACGGCGAAAGCGAAATCTGTTGGTTTTGATATCCGACCAAACAAAAAAGCCGATTCCGCCAATGATAATTAAAGCTGAAATCACAAAATTAACCAATGGGTCGGCGGCATACTGTGTCAGCGACGAAAAAGCACCGCTGCTGCCCATCAAATCAAACCCTGCGTTGCAAAATGCAGATACAGCATGAAAAATACTGAAATAAAGTCCTTTCCAAAACCCGTATTGCGGACAGAACCGAAAGCAAAGCAAAACCGAACCGCTGATTTCAAATATTGCCGTACCAATTAAAATAAAGCGTGTCATACGAACAATGCCGCCAACCTGCGTCGCATTGACAGACTCTTGCAGGGTGTAGCGACTGCGTAAGCCGATTTTATGTTTGGTCAGCGTCATCGCAGAAATAGCGAGTGTCATAAAGCCGATGCCACCGACTTGAATCATCAACAAAATGACCAGTTGACCGAATATCGACCAATAGGTGTAGGTGTCAAAGACCACCAAACCGGTCACGCAGGTGGCAGAAGTTGCGGTAAACAATGCATCAAAAAAATTTGTCCAGTGCCCGCTGCGAGCGGAAATCGGCAGGCAAAGCAAGAATGCCCCCAGTAAAATAATACAAAAATAGCCTAAAATAATGGTACGCAAAGGGGATAATCTGAATTTTTTAGCAGTCTTTTTCATTGCAGTGTCCTGTATTCATCAAAATATCAGCAGTATTATAGTACAAGCCGTAGCAAAAAGAAAGCACTTTTTTAAATTTTTTTCTTTGAGACAAAACGGTTTCGAATATACCGATATGCCGCCACGATCATACGCATGCCGGAGGAAACTACGACAATCCCTGCGGTTATACAGAGTGCAATTTGCAAAGTATAAGCTGCTGCTTTCCCGAATAACTGCCAATCCGTATTGAGGGCAAATTTCATTGTGCTGTAAAGTGCGCCGCCGGGAATCATCGGAATAAAGCCCGGCACAAGATAGGAGGTTGTCGGCGTTTTTTTGATTCTGGCAAAAATTTCGGCGTAAATGGTTACAAACGCCGAGGCAAAAAAATAGCGTATCGGTTCACTCGCAAACCAAATGCCGAGCAGTAAGAATAATCCCCACGATAGCATACCGCCGAGTGCGGCAATCAAGAGCTTTGTGCGTCGTAGGTTAAATAATACGGAAAATCCGAGAGAACCGAGAAAAGCAGTGACAATTTGCGTGATTATTTGCGCAATACTCATTCAATCAGCCCTCCCAACAACAATGCGGCAAGAATATAGCCGGCGGCAATGCCGATAGCAATTACAACGGCTTCACAAAACCGTAGAATACCTGCCATAATATCTCCGCTGATGATGTCACGAATAGAATTGGTCATTGCAATGCCGGGTATGAGCAGCATAATATTGCCGATAATAATTTTGTCAGCGTGCTGCCCAAAGCCAACGGCAACGCACAAAAAGGTGAGCGCACACAGAATGAACGATGAAACAACATTTGCAAATACCATGTTGACCTGTGTACGGTCAATGGCAAATACAACGGCTTTGAGCAGCGCACCGAGCAGGGCGGCTGCGACAGCATCTAACGCATTGCCGCCGAAAAATAACGTGAATGCGCCTGCGATTAAAGCATACGCAAAACATTCCACCCAAAACGGATAGCGTTTTCCACTGTCTATTTTTTGCAGTTCATTCAAAATGTATTGCAATGCAGGTTTGTCTGTGCAAATTTTGCGAGACAGTGCATTTAAGCTGTGCAGCTTATCTAAATCCGTTGTATATTTGTGAATGCGCCTGGTTTGCGTAAGCGTATGATTTTGCGCGTCGGTTACAGTTACAATAATGCTGGATGTAATGGTAAACACATCGGCGCGTTTGACATCATACGTCATTAAAATGCGTTGGACCGAATCTTCCACACGGCTGATTTCCGCACCGCTGATCAGCATTCGTTCGCCAATATCCAGGGACATATTGAGCAGTTCCTCCGTTTTCATTTCAGACACCTCCTGCCGAACATAATACTACCATAAAATCGGCGGAATATCCATCATTTTTTCTGAAAACTGAAAATTGTAAAAATTGACGATTTTTTGTGAAGCTCTTTTCAATTTGTAAAAACAATGCTATAATAAAACAACGCCTTTTTGGATTTTAAAGGAGAATACTATGAAACAATATGATTATTTAATTGTCGGCTGTGGATTATTCGGCGCGGTATTTGCACATGAAGCAAAACAGAAGGGAAAAAGTGTTCTGTTCGTGGAAAAGAGAAATCATATCGGCGGAAACATCTATTGCGAATTGCAGGCGGATATTTCAGTACACAAGTACGGTGCACATATTTTCCATACAAGCAATAAACGCGTATGGGACTATGTCAATCAATTTGCGGAATTTAACAATTTCATCAATTCTCCAATCGCAAATTATAAAGGCGAAATCTACAATTTGCCCTTTAATATGAACACCTTCAGCAAAATGTTTAATATCTCCACGCCGCAACAGGCGCAAGAGATTATTGAAGCACAGCGCGGAGAAATCAAGGGTGAACCGCAGAATTTGGAGGAACAAGCAATCAGTCTTGTTGGCAGAGAGGTGTATACAAAGCTGATTAAAGGCTATACGGAAAAACAGTGGGGGCGTGACTGTAAGGATTTGCCTGCGTTTATTATCAAACGTCTGCCGGTGCGCTATACTTATAATAATAACTATTTTAATGACCGATATCAGGGTATTCCCGTCGACGGATACACGGCGTTGGTGGAAAAATTGATTGACGGTTGCGATGTACGCTTAAATACGGACTTTTTCTCTGATAAAGAGAAATACCTTTCCATGGCAGACAAATGTCTGTATACCGGTATGATTGATGCGTATTATGACTATTGCTACGGCGAGCTTGGGTACAGAAGTCTGCGTTTTGAAACGGAAACACTGGATATGCCGAATTATCAGGGTGTCGCTGTTGTCAATTATACAGAGCGTGAAATTCCGTATACGCGTATCATTGAACACAAGCACTTTGCGTTTGGCACGCAGGAAAAGACTGTGATTACCAAAGAATATCCGGTGGACTGGAAAGCCGGAATGGAACCGTATTACCCAATTAACGACGAACAAAATACGGCGCTGTATCAAAAATATGCGGATTTAGCCGCACAGGAAACCAAAGTACTTTTTGGTGGCAGATTGGCGCAGTATAAATATTATGATATGGACAAATGTGTGGAATCGGCTCTTGCGCTTTGTGACCGTGTGCTGTAAATCGAAGGGTTGAAAATCCGGTCGCATAATGCTATAATAACTTGATTTTGCTGTAAAAAAAGGTTTTTACGGCAGTTTTGGAAACACATCAAAAAGGAGTGTCTGTTTTTGAAAACTGCAACCGTCAGTGTGATTATGCCTGTATACGGTGTCGAGGACTATGTCGGCGCCGCGATTGAGAGTATACAAAATCAATCCTTTACCGATTGGGAAATGTTCGCCGTGGATGACGGTACCAAGGACAGAAGCGGTGAAATCTGTGACGCATATGCTGCAAAGGACAGCCGTATCCATGTGATTCATAAGGAAAACGGCGGCGCTCCGAGTGCCCGCAACACAGCAATTGATATGGCGAACGGTAAATACTTTTATTTTATGGATTCAGATGACTTTGCCGAGCCAACAATGCTTGCCGATATGGTATCTGCCGCGGAAGAACACAACGCGCAGCTTGTAGTCGCCGGATTTTATATTGATACCTATTATTCCGATACGGAAAAATATACGCAAGAGCAAGGCGTAGACGGCAAGGTTTATGCTTCACAGCAGGCGTTTCGGGAGGATGCGTATCGGCTTTTTGACAAAAATCTGCTGTATACGCCGTGGAATAAGCTGTATTCTGGGGACTTTATTCGGGAAAATAAGCTCTATTTCCCCAATACGTTTTGGGATGATTTTCCATTTAACTTAAGTGTATTGCGCGACGTAGAGCGCGTGGTCGTCATTTCGGGCAAGTATTACCATTTTATTCGCAAACGCGCGGAGTCTGAAACGACGAAGTATCGCAGCGATATGTATGAAAAACGCGAGGAAGAACACGGCTGGATGGTAGACTTGTACCGTCACTGGGGCGTAGACGATGCAAACAGTCAGGAATTTTTGGCGCGCCGCTATATTGAGCGTGCGATTGGCTGTGTTGAAAATGTGACGAACAAAAGCTGTACCCTGCCGCTAAAAGAGAAAATAGCGGAAATCCGAAAAATCATTTCCAATGAAAGGGTCAAGGCTTTGCTTCCGGTCATGCATGCGCAGTCTGCGTATATGAAATTGATGTTGATACCGATAAAAATGCAGAGTGCGTCGTTAACTTATTTGGAGGGTCGCGTGATTTCCAAAGTGAAATCCGGCAATGTGAAACTGTTTGCCTCCTTAAAGGCAAAACGGTAAGGGGTTACATTATGCAAGACAAACCTTTTTTCAGCGTGGTTATGCCGGTTTATAATGTGGAAAAGTACTTGGAACAGGCTATCAACAGTGTGCTTGCGCAAACCTTTTCGGATTTTGAACTGATTTTGGTGGATGACTGTTCAACAGATGCTTCTTCTGGAATCTGCAGCAAAATGCAAGAAAGCGACCAACGTGTCAAAGCCTTTTTTTTGCCGAAAAACAGCGGCGCAAGTTATGCACGAACAGTCGGACTTTCAAAGGCATGCGGACAATATATCTTATTTATGGATTCTGACGACACCCTCAGTGCGGATTTGTTTTCTGCCGCTTTTGCGGAAATCAAGGAATTTCCTGCCGATATTGTTATGTATGATGCTTTGGAAGTGTATGTGGACGACAGGGGCACGGTGTACGACCGAGTTGAAGTGCGTTTCCCACAAAAACGCTTACAGACTTCGCGAGAGATACAAAAGGAAGTCATTTCCATTGAAAAAACAACTTTGTTTGGCTATCTTTGGAACAAATTTTACAAAGCGGAGTTGTTGCAGCGCGCTGGGATTGCATTTGAAAATATGCCGCTGAATGAAGATTTCAAATATAACATCGATGTTTTTCCGTTTGCGGAAACATTTTCCGCTTTGGGGTTGATCGGGTATCAGTACTATAAGCGTGAAAATGTCAGTTTGACAGGGCGGTTTGTAAAGAATTACTTCGAATTGCAGATGATGCGGATACAGTATTTGACTGATTTTTACAAACGGCAAAATTTATACGCGGACGGTGTCGCTGAGGTTTTATGTGCAATTTATGTGCGAAGCCTGTATTCCGCCTTACAGCGAAATATGGATAGTCGCGCTGAAATGAATCGTAACGCGCAAAAGGCATGGTTGCTTTCGCAGTACCAAACGGATATGTTTCGTGAACTAATGCCGTATTCAAATCCGTCCGGTAAACTGCAAACCATAATGTCTTCTGCCCTACAAAAGCAAAATACACCGATCGTGTTCGGTATCGCAAGAGTGATTTATTTTATCAAAGTCAAATTTCCGACGGTTTTTGCAAAACTGAAAGCAAACCGTTCCTAAGCGGGGGTGTGTAATGAAACAGGTTTTAATCGGTGCGATTATGGACGGCAAAGCGGGTGGTATAGACCGTTACATTCTGAATTTGTTTCGCGAGTTGAATCAACAAAGCGCCGAATTCGATTTTTTTACCAATCAAATCTCCGAACCGTTGCAGAAGGATTTGCAAGCACAAGGTGCCGATTTATTTCAAACGGCAGGTTTTGCACATCCCGTTCGGCAGTATCGAGATTTCAAGAAAATATTTTCGCATAAAAAATATGATACGGCGTATTTTAACTTGTCCACAGCGATAGGTTTTGTCGGTCCGTACGTTGCAAAACGATGCGGGGTAGAAAAAATTGTGATTCACAGTCATACAACGGGATGTGATATTTCCAATCCCTATAAGAGAAAACTGATGACTGTAATTCATCGAATTAGCCGTTTGATTTTATATCGATTTGGAACGGATTTTTATGCTTGCTCTAAAGAGGCGGGCGATTGGATGTTCCCAAAGCGTATTGTCAGCGGTGCGTCTTTTCAAATTGTAAAAAATGCCATTCATACGCAAAATTTTGTGTTGGACGAGGATTTGCGTGCGCAAATGCGCGAACAATTAGGTCTTGAGGACTGCTTCGTGGTTGGGCACGTCGGCAATTTTGTATATCAGAAAAATCATGCTTTTTTATTGCGCGTTTTTTCAGATGTATCAAAGGTAGATGCTGCTGCACGTTTATTGCTGGTCGGAGACGGTGCGCTGTTTGAGGAGACAAAAGCACAAGCTGCAAATCTCGGCATCGCGGATAAGGTGTTGTTTGCCGGCAGAAGAACGGACGCTAATCTGTATATGCAGGCGATGGACGCCTTTGCCTTTCCGTCCAATTTTGAAGGACTGGGTATTGTCGCCATTGAAGCGCAGGCAGCAGGCTTGCCGTGTATCTGCAGCGACCGCGTTCCACAGGAAGCACATATAACGGATTTATGTATGTTTTTGCCGATTGAAGGGGAAAATGCGGCGGCTGATTGGGTGTCCGCATTGCAAAAGGCAAAAGAAATTTCCCGCAGTAACCGTGCAGATGAGATTATTGCATCGGGATATGATTTGCAAAGTCAGGATTTAAAACAATTGGTGTGAGGATATAGTAATATGGTAAAAAAAGTTTCGGCATGGTTTTTAAATCCAACATGGTTTAAGTTGATTTACTTTTTGTTGGTATTGCTTTCGTTTAATAGCTTATGCGCTTTAACGAGGGGGCTAACTCTTGCTTCCTATGCGGTTGCAATTTTGGGCGCGGCAGTTCTGCTGTTCCGCCTTGTTCATTTTAAACAATATACAAAAACTCGCGGCATTCTGTGGCTGGTTTTGTTTTGCGGCAGTTATTGTTTATCTGCACTGCTGACGCGTGCATACGGTCTGACTGAAAATGTGCAGGCAATGGTATGGATGGTCCTTCAGTTTTTTGTCGTGTATACATATGACAATGCTATGCCGATCGAAAAAGATAAAAAGGAAATCCGTATTATCGGTTGGTTCTTTTTGCTGTATACCTTTTTGATGGCGTTGACGGCAATCATCATGTTGATTGTTGATTATAATAACTACCGCGAGGTTGCGGAAACGGCTGTGATTTCGGGCTTTATGTGGAATCGCCTTTGGGGCTTATATACTGACCCGAATTATGGCGCTGTATTTTCGATTGTTTCCATGGTGTTGTCCGTTATGTTCTGGAAAGGCGCCAAGAAAGGTGTCCGGGCATTTTTAGTTGTCAACTGTGTTTTTGAATTTTTATACATTACATTTTCAGATTCGAGAACGGGCATGGTGGCTCTGTTGGTTACCGTAGCTGCAGCTTCTTATCTATTCGGATTGCGATGGAAAAAAATTGAAAATAAAAGCACGGTTTTCCGCGGGACGGTTTCTGTTGTGTTGGCATTGCTCCTTGCGCTGGCGTCTCTTGGCGTTCTGAAAGTTGTGCAGGTAAGCGGCAATGCACTGAAAACATGGCAGTATGAGCAGGAAATCGAAAACGGCGAGTATATCGGTACAGAAATTCCGGAAAACATCATCGGCAGAACGGAGTCGGATATCAATAATGATGTCAGCAACCGCCGTTTTGCAATTTGGCAAAGCGGATTGGAGATTTTTAAAACCAGGCCTTTATTTGGGATAACTTTCCGCAATTATATTCCGTATGCTGAGCAGAATCTGCCTGAAACGTATATTGTTAATAACGATTCCGGAAAATTTGCGAGTATGCACAATAGCTTTGTCGACGTCTTGGTCAGCCAAGGTGTTTTAGGTTTTATCCTCTTGCTTTGTTTCATCGCATCTGTAATCACGGTCATTTTTCGCTTTTTCTTCAAAGCAAAAGGGGAAGACTACAAGTACAATACTTTCCTGCTTTTATGCTTTTTACCCGTATTTGTTTCAATGATGTTCTATTCTGAGACTTTCTATATGAATACGGGTGGTGCGTTTTTGTTCTGGTCTTTCTTAGGCTATTTCATGCATTCTCTTAACCAAGCACACGCAAAATCGCTTTTTGAAAAAACGAATAAGGAGTAATTGCGATGCCGAAGGTCAGTGTGATTGTACCCGTTTACAATGTTGCGGCATATTTGTCGAAGTGTATTGAATCTATACAAAATCAGACTGAAAAAGACATAGAGATTATTTTGGTGAATGACGGCTCAACAGATGAAAGCGGTGCAATTTGTAACGCATATGCAGAAAAAGATGGGCGTATCAAGGTGATTCATCAAGAAAACAGCGGGCAGGGCGCAGCTCGGAATACCGGGCTTTCTGCCGCTTGCGGCATGTATGTTTTGTTCGTGGATTCGGATGATTGGATTGAACCGGATTTGGTTGAAGTAACGGTTGACAAGGCAATGCATACTGCGGCAGAGATGGTAATTTTTGATATTCGCGCGGTAGATGAACAGCAAAATACAGTTTATATCTCGCACGAATGTCTACCGAATGACACGGTGTTTTCTGCGCAGCAATGCAGTGAGCTTTTGCTGTGTTCGCCTTCCCCGTGTAATAAGCTTCTGAAGCGAGATTGGCTTTTACAAAATCAATTTGCTTTTCCGCATATGATGTATGAAGATTTAATCGCGCTGTGTAATTTGTATCCGTTTGTAACTGCTTTTATATATTGGAATGACAAGCCGCTCTACAACTATTTTTTGCGTTCTAATTCTACTCTTCGAAACGGAAATCCGCAAAAAACTACGGAGGGTAGGATTGCCGCGGTGCTGGAAATTTACAATTTTTATCTGAGAAATGATTTTCTTTCCAAGTACCAGGCGGAAGTAGAGTGGATTGTGGCTTACCATGGCTTTTTCCTGCCTTCACGCGAAATTTTAAGTTTTACAAATGAGGAAACGCCCTATCTTGACGCCTTACTTCAAAACTTAGAGAGACTTAATATTCTTCCGTATAACAATCCTTATTTTGGGAATCTTTCCAAAAAAGAGCAACTGATGTTTAAAGTGTTGTATGCCAATAAGCATGTGTTCATTCGCTTGCTTTTTAAAGTGAATAAGCTTATCAAAAGGGGATAATCTTTAGGAGGTTTATCATGGAGAAAGTAATTACAATCACAATTCCGTCCTACAATGTTGAAAATTTTTTAGAAAACACTTTAGACTCCTTCCTGATAGAAACTGTTTTACAGGATATTGAAGTGCTGATTGTTGATGACGGCTCTAAAGATAAAACCGCTGAAATTGCAAAGCAGTATTCGGAAAAATATCCCGATACTTTTCGCTTAATTTCAAAAGAAAACGGCGGGCATGGGTCAACGATCAATGTCGGCATAAAGGAAGCGCGCGGCAAATATTTTAAAGTTGTAGACGGCGACGATTGGGTGGATAAAGATGGCTTTGCTGCGCTTGTAAACGGATTAAAGACCTGCAATTCCGATTTTGTATTTACCAATTACTATGAATATTATGAAGATGTTGAAGAAACGAAGCCCGTAATCTTTGACTTTTTGGAACCAAACCGCGAATATGCTTTCCCGCAGGTTTGTGAAAAAAAACTGCTACCGATGCACGCGCTGGTTATCAAAACGAGTATTTTAAAAGAAAACGGTATTCGTCTTGATGAAAAGTGCTTTTATGTAGATGTGGAATATGTTTTGTTCCCTGTTCCGTATGTGAAAACCGTAACCTTTTTTGACTGCTATGTGTATATGTACCGTTTGGCGTTGGATACGCAGAGTGTCAGCATTAAAGGCTTCCAAAAACACAAAGATGACCATACTCGTGTCTGCTTGCATTTGCTGGAATTTGCGCGTGACTATAAAAAACAGCCTGACGCAGTACCGCAATATGTAAATTATATTGAAACACGTGTTGCGGAGATTGTCCGCACGCAAAGCACGATTTATTCCAGCTTTCCGTGGGACGACAAAGCTGTAATCGCTGAATTCAAAGACTTTGATGCAAAAGTAAACGCTATAAATCCCGATGTGTATGCGCGTTCGGCGCAAATCAGCAAAAAATTGATGCTTTTGCGCAAAACGAATTTTAAATTTTATAAATTCATTCAATATTTAAGCGAGAAAGCAAATGGGTAATCCTATTTTGAGGGCGAAAATGAAAGTAGATTTAAACGGTGACTGGCTGTTTCGTGAAGCGGAAAAAGGGGAATGGAAAAACGCTGTTGTGCCGGGCTGCAATTACTTGGATTTATTGCGTCTTGGGCAAATTCCCGACCCGTTTGTCGGCACGAATGAAAAAGATGTGTACTGGGTTGCTTGTACGGATTGGGAATACCAAAAGGAGTTTGACTGTTCAGCCGAGCTCCTTTCGTGTGACCGAATTGATTTAGAGTGCCTCAGTTTGGATACGATTTGTGATGTTTATTTGAACGGACAATGCATCGGGCACGGTGAAAATGCGCATTTAAAATACATTTTTTCCGTCAAACCGTATTTACAAGAACATAATTGCCTGCGCATTCTGTTTCATTCGCCGGTGAACTTTGTGAAAGAAAAACAGGCAGTCGAAAAATGTCCGCGAAATAACAATGGACAGGACGGAATTCCACATATTCGTAAGCCGCAGTGCCATTTCGGTTGGGACTGGGGTCCCGTTTTGCCGCCGAGCGGCATTTCCGATGCGATTGCCGTTGTCGGATACAATTCGGCAAAAATTGCTGATGTTCTCATTGCACAAACGCATAGTGAAAGTGAAGTTTTTCTCAATATACATACTGCATTTGATTTCTTATCAGATACTGCGCAATTACAGTGTCGTGTATGCGTGCTTTCTCCGGAAAAGCAAATGCTTTTTGAGGAAACTAATCCTTTGAAACCGGGCGATTTCGCCGAAAATGTTGTTACAATTAAAAATCCGCAGTTATGGTGGACTCGTGATTTGTCTGATGCCCAAATCCAGCCGTTATATACGGTTACAGTTGCGCTTTTGGCTGGAAACAGCACGGTTTTAGATGTAACAGAAAAGAAAATCGGCTTGCGTACGATTGAACTTAACCGCGAACGCGACGAATACGGTGAAAATTTTCAGTTTAAAATTAACGGCGTACCGTTGTTTATCAAAGGCGCAAACTGGATTCCTGCGGATAGCTTTAGGAACCGCTATACAGAAGAACGGTTGGAGTATGATTTGCAGGCGGTAAAGTTTTCTAATATGAATATGCTGCGTGTTTGGGGCGGCGGTTATTATGAAAGTGATGCGTTTTACGAGAAATGTGACCGTGACGGTATTCTGATTTGGCAGGATTTTTGTTTTGCTTGCCAACCGTATCCGTTTTTTGATGAAGCATTACTCGAAAATGTCCGTAAAGAAGTGGAATACAATGTGAAACGCTTGCGGCATCACGCCTCTTTGGCGCTGTGGAACGGCAATAACGAAATTGAGACGATGTCCATTGCTTGGCGCACGCGCCTAAATTATATGGATTGGACAGAAAAGTTTTTTTACCACATTCTGCCTGAATGGATGCAAAGCCTTGACGCGCAGACACCGTACATTCCCGGAAGTCCTTGCGGTACGGCGTATATGAAAGGGTATGACCGTGACAATGTCGGGGATACACATTTGTGGGCGGTTTGGCATGGATTACAGCCGCTGACCTATTATCGACAACGTATGACGCGTTTTTGCAGTGAATTCGGTTTTGAAAGCTTGCCGGATTTAAAGACGATTGAGACCTATGCAACGCCCAAAGACTATTCGTTGACCAGTGAAGTGTTTGCTGCGCATCAGAAATGTAACAGCGGCAATATGAAAATGGCATACTACATTACTTCTCGTTTTCGCTTGCCGAAGCATTTTGAAGATTATATCTATCTTTCGCAAATTTGTCAGGAGGAGTGCGTGCGCGACGCTACCGAGCATTGGCGGCGCAACCGCGGCAGATGTAATGGGTCTATGTATTGGCAGTTGAATGACTGCTGGCCGGTTTGCAGTTGGGCAAGTATGGATTATTACGGCAACTACAAAGCCTTGCAATACTGTGCGCATCATTTTAATGCACCGATTACCCTTTCTTTGGAGGATACGAAAGAAAGTGTCCGTATCTATACCATCAACGATACAACCAAATCGCTTGCAGATTGCTGTGTGCAATATCGGCTGTTGGATTTTAACGGAAAGGTGCTGACAGCGGGAGATTGTAACCCTGTTGTGTTAGGGGCGCTTGAAAGTCGTTGTGTGGAAACATTGCGTATTTCTGACTTACGCAAGTGCGGCAATTTACAAGCCTGTGTTTTGGTAGCAGAGCTGATAAGTAAAAATGAAGTAATTTCCCAAAAGACTTTGCTGTTTGCCCCTGAAAAGGAATTGCGTTTGCCGAAAACCAATGTACAAATGCAGGTAAAGGTTGAAAAAAATCAAGCTGTTCTTACCTTAGAATCGACAAGCTATGTTCGATTTTTGCAGATTTATTCCAAATCCAACACACAGCCTTTTTCAGACAATTACTTTGATTTACTTCCCGGCGAGGAAAAAGTAATCACCCAAACCGTGCCCAACGGAACAACAGCTGAAGATTTGCAAAATGATATTACATTTTTTGGGGCAGGGGACATTGTACCGAACGGCAGCCGTTTGTCCGACTTTATTACCAAAGCAAAGGTATTTTTGCAGCCCATGAATTTCGGCAGTTATGTGTATGACCATCGCATACCGCCTGATTTAAAGTTAAAATAATTTTTCAAATCCGCAGAAATTTTTCTGCGGATTTTTTATAATATAGTATTGACAATTCATATGAATGATGATAATATATGAATATAAATTCATATGAAAGGAGATGTATTTGTTGCATAACCATGACCATACTGTCGCATTGGATTGCGCGCGCACAAAGTTGCCGAAGGATGAGGCACTTTGTGATTTGGCAGATTTATTTAAAATCTTCGGGGATACCACACGAATCAAAATTTTGTTTTCGCTGTTTGAGCAAGAGCTTTGTGTACGGGAAATCACCGAGCTGCTGGGCATGACGCAGTCGGCGATTTCACATCAATTGAAGGTCCTCAAGGACGCAAAGCTGATTGCCAACCGCCGTGAGGGAAAAACGATTATTTATTTTTTGGCAGATGACCATGTCCGTTCCATTATCGGGCAGGGCTTTGAACATTTGACGGAGGAGGAGACAACGTATGCTTAAAACCTATAAATTTGAAGAACTGGACTGCGCTAACTGTGCTGCCAAAATGGAAGATGCCGTCAATAAAATGCCTGAGGTTAAGCGAGCGAGCATCAATTTTATGACGCAAAAACTGACTTTGGAAACCGAAGGTGAAATTACGGTGGATTTACTGAAAAAGATTGAAAAAATCTGCCGTAAGGTCGAACGTGATTGTCGGCTCGTCTATTGAGGTGCGCGCTATGTCACGAAAGCAAAAGCGTAATTTGTTTCGCATTCTTCTTGCAACAGTGCTGCTCGGCGTTGTGTGGGCGCTGCCAACTGAAGGCGCCGTGCGGTTGCTCACCTTTCTTTTGCCCTATGCGATTGCAGGATATGATGTGGTATTTGAAGCCGTGCGCAATATTGCGCACGGACAGGTGTTCGATGAAAATTTCCTGATGTCGGTTGCCACAATCGGTGCGTTTTTTGTGGCGGATTATCCTGAAGCAGTTGCCGTAATGCTGTTTTATCAAGTCGGCGAGCTGTTTCAAAGCATTGCAGTTGGGAAAAGTCGAAAATCCATTGCCGCCTTAATAGACATTCGCCCCGATTATGCGAATGTTTTGCGGGACGGAGAAGTGCAAACCGTATCGCCGGAAGAAGTCGAAATCGGAGAGATTATCGAAATCAAACCGGGAGAAAAAGTCCCGCTGGACGCGGTAATTACAAAAGGGGAGACAACTGTCAACACTTCGGCACTAACCGGCGAAAGCGTACCTGTGACTTGCCGCATGGGTGACAGTATTATCAGCGGTTCCGTCAATCAAAACGGTTTAATTGAAGCAAAAGTAACCAGTGCTTTTGGTGAAAGTACGGTTTCCAAAATATTGGATTTGGTTGAAAATGCCACCTCTAAAAAAGCAAAAAGTGAGAATTTTATTACGCGTTTTGCCAAATACTACACACCATGCGTAGTGTTTGCGGCGCTTGCACTTGCGCTGATTCCGCCATTGCTTTTCAAACAAGAATTTTCTGTTTGGGTGACAAGAGCGCTGACTTTTTTAGTTGTTTCTTGTCCGTGCGCGTTGGTGGTATCCGTGCCGCTTTCCTTTTTCGGCGGTATCGGCGGGGCTTCCAAGCAAGGCGTGCTTATAAAAGGTGCAAATTATTTGGAGGCGCTTTCCAAAGCGGAAACGGTTGTATTTGACAAAACCGGCACGCTGACCAACGGCACATTTACTGTAACGGCTATCCACCCACAGCAGATTTCGGAAGGCGAGCTGCTGGATATTGCTGCAGCGGCAGAATGCTTTTCTTCACACCCCATTGCAGTTTCTATTTTAAAGGCGCACGGCGGTCATATTGATAAAAGGCGTATCGCGAATGTGGAAGAGCTTTCAGGACGCGGCATTCACGCCGAAATTGACGGCAAATCTGTATATGTCGGCAACGGTGCGCTGATGTCGTCTGTCGGTGCGGATTATCATGAATGTAAAACGGTTGGGACTACGGTGCATATCGCTGTAGACGGTGCGTATGCCGGGCATATCGTGATTGCGGATACGGTCAAATCCGATGCGAAATCGGCGTTGCAACAGCTGAAAAATATCGGAATTCGTAAAACGGTGATGCTCACCGGTGACAGCGACAGAGTCGGGAAAGCGGTTGCTAAAGAGCTTGGTATTGATGCAGCATACACGCAACTGTTACCTGACGAAAAAGTGGAAAAGACAGAAACATTATTAACTGAAAAGCGTCCGAAAACGACCTTGGCGTTTGTCGGGGACGGTATCAACGACGCGCCGGTGCTTGCACGTGCAGATATCGGGATTGCGATGGGGGCACTCGGCAGCGATGCGGCAATAGAAGCGGCAGACGTGGTTTTAATGGACGATAAGCCTTCCAAGCTCGTAACAGCCCTTAAAATTTCCCGCAAAACCATGCGGATTGTGCAGGAAAATATTGTATTCGCTTTATTGGTTAAGGCAGTCGTGTTAATTTTGAGCGCATTCGGTCTTGCAAGTATGTGGCTTGCAGTTTTTGCCGATGTCGGTGTTATGGTATTGGCAGTCTGTAATGCCATGCGCGCGATGATTTACAAAGACTAACTCAGTAAATATACAAAAAGTGCGATGCAACTGTTTGCATCGCACTTTTTCTGCATTTTGATTACAGTACCTTGTAGCCTTCCGCTTCCACTGCCGCTTTGAGCACATTGTCAGATACATCTTGCCGAAGTGTGACAACGGCTGTTCCGCTTTCGTGGCTGACTTTTGCACTTTCCACGCCTTCAAGCGCCTCGAGCGCCGATTTGACGTGTGCTTCACAATGTCCGCACATCATTCCTTCGATTTTTAACGTTTTTTCCATTTTAATTTCCTCCTTTAAGCCTTTTTGAGGCTTGATTTTGTGCTTATTGGTTAGTTTATATAACTTGCAAAAGTTTAATCGCAAGGCGTTTGTGACAACGCAAAAGCTTGATAGGCTCATAGCCGCTGCGCCGAACATCGGATTTAAAGTCCATCCGAATATCGGGATAAACACACCTGCTGCAAGCGGTATGCCGATAATGTTGTAGAGAAACGCCCAAAACAGATTTTCGTGAATGTTCCGCAGTGTTGCACGGCTTAGGCGAATCGCTGCCGGAACATCGGTCAATTGGCTTTTCATCAATACAATATCTGCTGCATCAATGGCAATATCCGTGCCCGCGCCGATAGCAACGCCTGTATCTGCCCGAGTGAGTGCAGGGGCGTCATTGATACCGTCTCCAACCATCATTACGTTTCCATTCGTTTGCAGTTTTCGAATGACTGCTTCTTTGCCGTCGGGCAAAACGCCAGCGATCACCTCATTTACGCCTGCTGACTTGCCGACAGCATTTGCTGTGCGTTCGTTGTCTCCCGTCAGCATTACCACCCGAATGCCCATGTTTTGTAATTCGTTTATGGCTTGCGGACTTTCTGTTTTTAGCGTATCCGCAACGGCAATCAAGCCTAAAAAAGTTGCTTCTGTGGCAAAAAACAGTGGTGTCTTACCTTGCTCTGCCAAAGTGTTCGCAATTGTAAGGGCTGAATCGGGAATAGCAGTTTTTTCAGAAATGAAAGTATAATTTCCGCCAAAAACTTCTTGACCATCAACGCGCCCCTGTAAGCCGTTCCCGGGTAGAGCTTGAAATTCCGTAACTTCTGCAAGCGGAACGGCATTTTGCGCACCGTATACCAAAATGGCTTTGGAGAGTGGGTGTTCGCTTTGCTGTTCAAGAGAACATGCCAAATGTAACAGCGTGTTTTTATTGATGACTTCAGTAGGGAAAATATCTGTGACAATCGGCGTACCGTTTGTAATTGTACCTGTCTTATCCATGACAACGATTTGCGTTTTGCCGGCTTGTTCCAAAGCGGCGGCGGTTTTAAATAAAATGCCGTTTTTCGCTCCTTTTCCGTTTCCGACCATGATTGCAACCGGTGTTGCCAGTCCTAAAGCACAAGGACAACTAATCACCAAAACGGAAATCCCCCTTGCAAGGGCATATCCGACGCTCTGCCCGGTGAACAACCAAACAACGGAGGTAACAGCAGCAATTCCCATGACAATCGGGACAAAAACACCCGAGACGCGGTCAGCAACTTTTGCAATCGGAGCTTTGGTTGCGGCAGCATCACTGACCATTTGAATGATTTGTGAAAGTGTTGTGTCTGCACCGACACGGGTGGCGCGGCAATGTAAAAATCCTGACTGATTGATGGTTGCAGCGGTAACGGTATCGCCAATTGTCTTATCTACTGGAATACTTTCTCCGGTGAGTGCGGATTCATCAACGGCGCTGTGCCCGTCAAGAATTTCCCCGTCAACAGGAATGCTTTCTCCGGGGCGTACAACGAAAATATCGCCGATTTTCACCTGTTCAATCGGCACAGAGACTTCCGTACCATTCTGCACGATTACCGCAGTTTTCGGGGTTAACCGCATCAGCCCTTTCAGCGCGTCAGTCGTTTTTCCTTTCGCACGCGATTCTAACATTTTTCCGACGGTAATCAGTGTTAAAATCATCGCGGCAGATTCAAAATAAAATTCGTGCATCCAATGTATGGCGGCGTCTGTTCCGCCCGAAATCTGCGCTTCCGACATAGCAAACAGCGCGTATACGCTGTAAATAAAGGCGGAGCCGGCGCCGAGCGCGACTAAGGTATCCATATTGGGCGCACGGTGCACAAGCCCTTGAAAGCCGCTGATAAAAAACTTTTGATTAATTACCATAATTGCTATGGTCAACAGCAGTTGAACCAGTCCGAATGCCATTGGATTTTCCGTGAGTGCGGCGGGGAGGGGAGCACCCAGCATATGCCCCATGGAAATATACATCAGGACCACTAAAAAACCAACAGAATACAGTAAGCGCCTTTTTAACTTCGGCGTTTCGGTATCTTTTAAAATTACGTCGTCTTGCGGCACCTCACGTTGCAAGTTATGCGTATTTTGTGTTTTTAAATTTGCACCGTAACCTGCTCGTTCGACGGCGGCGATAATTTCAGCAGGGGAAGCATCGCCTTCCACACCCATGGAATTTGTTAAAAGACTGACACTGCAAGCGGTCACACCCGCAACAGCGCCGACAGCCTTTTCTACACGGGCGCTGCAAGCCGCACAACTCATGCCTGTAACAGTATATTGTGTCATAAAACTCCCTTATTTCATCAGCTTTTGCAAAGTGGCAAGTAAATCGTCCACCGTTTCGGTTTTACCCGCTTTAATATCGTCTGCAACGCAGGTTTTAATATGCGTGGACAGCAGCTCTTTATTAAACGCATTTAAAGCGGCGTTGGCGGCGGCGACTTGTGTGATTATATCCGTGCAATAAGCGTCGTTTTCTACCATGTTTTTAATCCCGCGAATTTGCCCTTCAATGCGGTTTAAACGGTGTATCAGTTTTTTATGCTCTTCCTCTGTGCGTTTTTTTGTTCGTGCACAGCAGGTACAGTTTTTTTCCATAAAGCAAATAAGCTCCTTTTTATATTATACCCTGTGGGGGTATATTTATAATATACCCTATATGGGTATATGTCAATCCTATATGAAAATTAAAAATGAAATTCCGTAAAAACTAAATCTTGCAAATATAACTGCTTTTTGCTATAATATCTGCAATATGCGGGTATGGTGGAATTGGCAGACACGCAAGATTTAGGATCTTGTGCCGAAAGGTGTACAGGTTCGACCCCTGCTACCCGCACCAAAACAAAAATCCGTTCTTGATAGAGGACGGATTTTTGTTTTGTATACTTCATTTTTCATTATTCATTCAATCGGATTTTCATAATGCATAATGAAGACGCTTCGCTAATGAATATTGAAATTTAGGCTTTTGCTACGAAAGCGATTATAATTTATCCTTTTGCATATTTTCTGTTAACAGTAGATTTTTTCCGTGAATTATGCTACACTGTGTATAACAGTTTAAAATCTTAAACGGAGGGAAAACGATATGTCTATGCGCTCCATATTTACGGACAAGGTGGATAAAACCTGCCCCTTGCCTGAATATCCGCGTCCGCAGTTGGTGCGGGAGAATTGGCTGAATTTAAACGGTGAATTTGACTATGCTGTTTTGCCGCGAGCAGAAAAATGGGCGGAAAACTATGACGGTAAAATTTTAGTACCCTTTGCAATAGAAAGTATGCTGTCCGGTGTTGAAAAACCATTGTATCCGAGCGACCGACTGTGGTATCGAAAAGGATTTACTATTCCCGAAACCATGCTGGGTAAACACATTTTGCTGCACTTCGGCGCGGTTGATTGGCAGTGTAAAGTTTATATTAACCATACGCTTGCAGGTACGCATTCGGGTGGTTACTGCGCATTTTCCATAGACATTACTGCGTATTTGCAGGACGGCGAAAATGAATTGGTCGTTTGCGTGTATGACCCGACCGATGCGGGCTGGCAGCAGCGCGGTAAGCAGGTAATTAAGACGCACGGCTTTTGGTATACCGCAACTTCCGGCATTTGGCAGACGGTTTGGTTGGAGGCTGTGCCGGAAGTCTATGTGACCAAACTGCGTTTTTTACCGGATATTGATAAAGAGATTATTTCTCTGTCTACCGAATTGAATACAGAAGCAGAAGTTGAGCTTTTTGCTACGGTATCTTTTCAAGGGGAAACCGTATTTTCCGATGCGATCAAGTCTAATGCGGAAATCGCACTGCCAAACGCAAAACTGTGGAGTCCCGAAGCGCCGAATTTATATGATGTCGCGTTAGAAGTGCGCCAAAACGGCAAAACGGTGGATACCGTGACAAGTTATTTCGGTATGCGCAAATTCAATATTGCCAAGGATGAGTTCGGCGTTGTGCGGCTGTTTTTAAACAACAAGCCATATTTTCAACGTGGACTTTTGGATCAAGGATATTGGCCTGACGGTGGCATGACCCCGCCGACAGACGAAGCCATGATTTTTGATATTGCCGAAATGAAGCGCTTAGGCTTTAATATGCTGCGGAAGCATATCAAAATTGAGCCTTTGCGTTGGTATTACCATTGCGATCGTTTGGGAATGCTGGTTTGGCAGGACATGATGAGCGGCGGCAAGTATATCGGCGATTTTTATGCGGGCTTTTTGCCGAATATCGGTATTCTACATGTGAAAGACGATAAATATAAAGTTTTCAGCCGCAGTGAGAAAAAATGGCGGGACGACTATAAGCGTGAGCTTTCCGAAATGGTGGATTTGCTGTATAATACGGTTTCCTTATATGCTTGGGTGCCGTTTAATGAGGCATGGGGACAGTTTGACGCGCTGAAAATCTGTGAATATGTGCGCCATATGGACAATAGCCGTGTGGTGGACCACGCCAGCGGTTGGTATGACCAAGGTGGCGGGGATATTCAAAGTATGCATAAGTATATTTTGCCGATTCGCATGCGGAAACTCGATGACCGCGCATTTGTTATTACTGAATTCGGCGGCTATTCGCAAAAAGAAACAGGACATATGTGGAATCCGCAAAAAGCGTTTGGTTACCTAATGTTTAAGGATAAGGCATCTTTGTCAGCCGCCTATGAAAAACTGCATAAAAAACAGGTCTTTCCGCTGATTGAAAAGGGCTTGAGCGGCACGATTTATACACAGGTGTCTGATGTGGAAAATGAAGTCAACGGCATATTTACCTATGATCGCGCCGTATTAAAACCGGACGAAAAAACGGTGATTGCTGTTAACAAGCTGATGCAGTATTAAAGGGGCGCTATTTCGTGGATACGCAAAAGGTTAAACTGAATCAGAAGATCAAACTGTTGTTCGTTTTAGATTTGTTGGTGCATGAGAGCGATGAAAACAATCCGGTGGACATCGAGCAGATTTTGCTGTACCTAAAGAATCATGGGATTGTTTGTGAGCGTAAATCCGTTTATAATGACATCAGCATTTTAAAAGAATTCGGATATGATATTTTACATACCAAAACACCGAAAAACGGATACTTTTTAGCGTCCCGCGATTTTGAGGAGGCGGAAATCCGTCTGCTTTGTGACGCTGTGCAGGCTGCGAATTTTATTTCGCCGAAAAAGAGCGCACAGCTTTGCGAAAAAATCTTAAAGTTGCTGAGCAGTGCGCAGGCAAAAGAAATCAAAGGACAAGTGTATGTAGAAAACCGCACAAAATCCACAAATGAATCCATCTATTACAATGTTGACAAGCTTAACCGTGCCATTCGGCGGGGGAGAAAGGTCTCCCTTGTTTATCGCCGGCGCATGATTACCGAGCAAAGTGCAGTTGAATTTGAGGAGAAAACACATATTTTA
>JBJEPS010000058.1:0-13422 GCA_051881355.1 Candidatus Fimenecus sp.
TGTATCACATTTTTTCTGTTTTGCAAGAGGAAAATTTGGGAAATACGCGCATTGTTTTCTATTTTGCTATCTTTTGCGGCGGGAGCAAAATTTTCCGATTTCAGGCACCCTTTTGTCTGCTTCGCAGACATTTTCCCTAACAGGGGAATCACCCCGTCCTACCGTGCAGTTAGGTTTACCGTGATTTTGTGGGTGATTCGTGAATCGCCCCTACGAATTGGTTTTGTTACAATTTCACGGTGTGCCGAGGGCGAGGCGCCCTACGATTTCATTCTCTCTTTCATTTCGCGCTCGATGTGGCGGTCGGCTTCCTTTTTGGCGGCAACATCGCGTTTGTCGTAGAGCTTTTTGCCTTTACAAAGCCCGACCTGCACTTTGGCGCGCCCTTTTTTGAAATAGACCGACAGCGGAATCAGCGTTAAGCCCTGCTGTTTGGTCGTGCCGAGCAGGCGCATAATTTCTTTTTTGTGCATCAAAAGCTTGCGCACGCGCATGGGGTCGCGATTGAAAATATTGCCGTGGTCATAGGGGCTGATGTGCATACCGTTGACGAAAATTTCGCCGTCCACGATACTGCACCACGCGTCTTTTAGGTTGCATTTTCCCTGACGGAGAGATTTGACCTCTGTGCCGTGCAGTTCAATACCTGCCTCGTAACTCTCCAGCACGAAATAATCATGGAGAGCCTTTTTGTTTTGTGCAATTGTAGTGTTTTGTGATTTCTCTGCCATGACTGTTTCCTCATAATTCGGGACGATGAGAGCATCGTCCCCTGCGAATGTAAATTTAAATTTGTCATTCTGAACGAAGTAAAGAATCTTAAACAGCACAAAATATAGAATGTGCGAAACGAGATTCTTCGCCTAATGGCTCAGAATGACAAACGGGTGGGCGAACACAGTTCGCCCCTACGAATTGTAGGGAACGGTCTTGACCGTTCCGCTAAATACCATCAAAATCCACGGGCGGCCGAGGTCGTCCGCCCGTACGATTGGATAGACAAATCCCAATTTCTCACAGCAAACTTCTGCCTGCTAACGCGCGGGTGAGGGTGACCTCGTCGGTATATTCCAAATCTGCGCCGACGGGCACACCGTAAGCAAGGCGCGTGACTTTGAGCCCCAACGGCTTTAACAGCCTGCCGATATACATCGCGGTTGCCTCGCCCTCCACGGTGGGGTTGGTCGCCATAATCACTTCATTGACAGTATCGTCCTGCAAGCGCGCAAGGAGTTCTTTCACCGTCAAATCGTCGGGTCCTACCCCGTTCATCGGCGAAATCGCGCCGTGCAGAACATGGTAAAGCCCTTTGTATTCGTGCGTGCGCTCAAACGCGATAACATCGCGCGGATTTTCGACCACGCAAATGATGGTTTTGTCGCGCGCGTCGTTTTGACAAATCGGGCAAACCTCGTCCTCGGTCAAATTACGGCAAACGGCACATTGATGAATTTTTTCGTGTGCATTGACAATCGCACCGGCGAGCGTACGGGCTTCTTCATCGGAAAGTCCCAACACATAAAACGCCATACGCTCCGCCGACTTGGTGCCGACAGAGGGCATTTTGCGAAATTCGTCAATCAGCGTTTCTAAAATCGGAATGGCGTAACCCATTAAAACAGCCCACCCATACCGGGCATACCTTGTAAGCCCCCGGTGATTTTACCCATTTCGCGTTCGGCGGTTTCATCTGCTTTGCGCATTGCCTCGTTGAGCGCCGCCAACAGCAAATCTTCAAGCATATCGGGCTCTTCGGGGTCCATTACCTCGGGTTTGATGTGGATTGCCTTAATCTCATGCGAGCCGTTTACGGTGACATCGACCGCGCCGCCGCCCGCAGACGCCGAATACTCCGCCACAGCCAATTCTGCCTGTACGGCTTCCATATTCGCCTGCATTTCCTGCAATTTTTTCATCATATTACCGCCCGTGGGGCCTTGATTCGGAATTCTTGCTTTCATAGTTTATTCTCCTCTTTCGGTGAAAGTAAATGCATATTTATTGGTCGATAATTTGCACACCGAGCGTTTCGGCGCGGCTTAATAAATCGGCAAGCGGGTCTTTTTTCGGCATTTCGGGCTGTGCGCCGCCGTTCGGTGCGGCTTGATTGCCGTTGAAAATACCCAGTTTGTATTTCACACCCGTGACATCGTACACCGCACGGACAATGCAGTTGGCGTGCGAGCCGGTCAGCAAAAACTGCCCGAGAATCGGATTATCGCTTTGAATCAGTAAATATTCCCCACGCACCACCGCCGATGAATCTTTCAGGTGCGGTACGAGCGGACGGTCAATCGCCGCCAAGCGTTCAAGCGCCTGTGCCCATTTCGGAAATTCCGCTTCGGCAGGTGCTTTTTGTGCGGGTGCGGACTGGTCCGTAGGTATTGCGGACGGTATTTGCGCGCCCGAATCGGGCTGCGTCGGTTTTTGCACCGCCTGCGGAGCAGGTTTTTCAGGTGCAGGCGTGGGTTGCGGAGCGGTTTTTTCAGGCACAGGTGTAGTTTTCGGGGCGGATTTTCGCGTGTTTTCTGTAACGGTATTCGCCTTTACAGGCGTTTGGAACGCGCCTGTCTCGAGCCGCCGTTCCACTTCTGCCACGCGGGAGGTCAGTGCGGTAATATCCGTATCCAGCTGTGGGTCGGCAAGGCGCAACAAAGCCATTTCCACCGCGGTTCTACCGTTTGCGCCCGCCTTTAAGCGAACGGCAGTTTCATTGAGAATATCCATTGCCAAAAGTATACGCGCAAGTGTAAAGGCTTGCGACTGTACAGCAATTTTTTCAAGCTCTGCCTGTGGGCATACAATTAAATCTTTGTAATTCGGCACGCTGCGCGCAAGCATCATATTGCGAAAGTGCGCAAGCAGGTCGGCAATTAACCGTTCCATATTGCAGGCGTTGTTATATAAATCGTTTAACAGTGTCAGCGTTTTCGCACTATCGCGTTCAGCGACCGCTTCGGTCAAAGAGAACAGATATTCCCGCCCCGCAAGCCCCGCCGCATCGCTGACCACCGCTTCGGTGATTTCTTCCCCGTATGCGGCACAGCGGTCCAAAAGCGAAAGCGCGTCACGCATGGCGCCGTCGGCAATGCGGGCTATGAGCATCGCACCGTCCTCCGTGAGGGCGATATGTTCTTCTTTCGCCACATACAAAAGCCGTGCGGCGATGTCATGCGGCTCAATCCGTTTGAAATCAAACCGCTGACAGCGGGAAAGTATAGTGGAGGGCAGTTTGTGCACCTCGGTCGTTGCCAAAATAAATTTGACATGCTCGGGCGGCTCTTCCAGCGTTTTTAACAGCGCATTAAATGCGCCCGTCGAAAGCATATGCACCTCGTCAATAATATACACACGGTATTTTGCGGCGGTGGGCGTATAATTCGCCTCCTCGCGCAAATCGCGGATATTGTCGACACCGTTGTTGGAGGCGGCGTCGATTTCAATCACATCTAAAATCGAACCGTTGTCAATGCCGCGGCAAGTATCGCACGTATTGCAGGGATTGCCGTCCACAGGGTGTTCGCAGTTCATCGCCTTTGCAAGGATTTTCGCGCAGGAGGTTTTGCCCGTACCGCGCGAACCCGTGAACAGATAGGCATGCGAAAGCCTGCCGCTTTTGACCGCGCCCGAAAGCGAAGCGGTCACATGCGGCTGCCCGACAACATCTGAAAACGTCTTGGGACGCCATTTGCGGTAAAGCACCTGATACATCGAAAGCCCTCCTGAGATATAAAAAATACCTTAACTCGGTCATGCACCGTGCAGGTGAATCTGCGGCGCACCTCGCTGACCGCTTAATGCTGCTCGGTTCCCCGCCTGACATGGTTCACGGAGCGCTGTCGCACAGGACCCACACGGCACACGACCCAATTAAGGTAGAATCATTATACTATGAATCTTTCCCGATTGCAAGAGAAAATATTACAGATTTTCTGTTGTGATTTTTGCTTGCATTTGCTATAATATATATAATTTCTGTAAAATGCTGTAAATAAGTCCGTATTCGGAGGAAGTTTATGTTCAACATCGTTCCGCAGCCGAATGAAATGATTATTACGGGTGGCAAAACCTGCTTTACGCTTACGCCCGATACCACAATGTCCAAAGCACCGTACATTGATGAATTCCGCGATTTTGTCAAAAAGCAGTTTGACATTCGGATTCACCGCGACAATGAGAATACCGAAAATGCCATTTTGCTGCTGTGCACCGCGGAAATCGCGGACGACGAGGGGTATCGTTTGATTTGCCGTGACGGCAGTATTTACATTTACGGTAAAACCGACGCGGGTTGTTTTTACGGCTTGCAGACCTTAAAACAGCTTTTACTGCAAGGCATGGGGCAAATCCCCGATATGTTCATTGCGGATTCTCCGCGCTGCAAATACCGCGGACTGTGGCTCGGTGCAGACAAATACGCTTGGACCGAAAAAAAACTGAACCGCTTAACGGACTTGATTGCATTACACAAATTCAACGCGATAGAGTCGGAAATCCCTCTTGCAGAGATGCTTCCCGAAAAGACGCTTTGTGAGATTGAAAAATACTGTCAGCGCCGATTTGTAAAACTCGGTACAGCGGCAAAAAACGATGCTGTACTGTCTTATGATTTGACCGCACCCTACGGCACTGCCAATTTGAAGCAGACGTACATGCGCGATTCGGAGCCCGAAAAAACATTGTGCGGCGTGCAGGCAAAGCTGTATATGCGATACATTCCGAACCAAAACCGTGCAGACTACTATATTTTTCCGCGGCTCGGCGCAATTGCGGAAACAGCGTGGTCCGCGCCGGAGGAAAAATGCTATGAACGGTTTGAAGCAGGTTTGCCGGAATACTTTGATCTGCTTAACGCTTTTCATATCCATTATGCAACCATAAAGCAAGCCATGCCCTCTTTTGTGCGCGGCAGGGCACAGTGTATTTGGCATATGCTCCAAAAAGACAAAAAGGCAGAAATGTCTGCTGAAAATACAGATTAAAAAAGAGAAACAGGGGTGTTCATTTTGGCAAAGGCGAAATATGTGCTTGCCCTCGACCAGGGCACAACCAGCTCGCGCGCCATTTTATTTGACAAGCGCGGCAACATTGTGGCAAAATCCCAGCACGAATTCAATCAGATTTATCCGATGCCCGGTTGGGTGGAACACAACGCGATGGAAATTCTCTATTCGCAGTTCCAGGCGGTAACAGAGGTCATTTCCGCCAACCGTATTTACACCTCGGACATTGCCGCCATCGGCATTACCAACCAGCGTGAAACCACAATTTTGTGGGACAAAGGCACAGGCAAGCCGATTTACAACGCGATTGTGTGGCAATGCCGCCGCACCGCAGAGCTCTGTGAAAAAATCAAGCAGGACGAAGAACTGACCGAATACATCAAAGAACACACCGGTCTTGTGGTGGACGCATACTTTTCCGCAACCAAAATCAAGTGGATACTCGACAACGTGCCCGGTGCACGGATTTTGGCAGACGCGGGGCAGTTGCTGTTCGGCACGGTGGAAACTTGGCTAATTTGGAATTTGACCGGCGGCAAGGTACATATCACGGACTATTCCAACGCTTCGCGCACGATGCTGTTCGATGTTGACAAGCTCTGTTGGGACGAACACATCTGCAACGCGTTGAATATCCCGATGAGCATTTTGCCGAAGCCCGTACCCTCAAGTCAAGTTTACGGCGAAGTAGCCCCCGGGATTTTGGGCTTTGAGGACATTGTCGGCGTACCGATTGCGGGCGCAATCGGCGACCAGCCCGCCGCGCTGTTCGGGCAAGGTTGTTTTGCACCCGGGCAAGCGAAAAACACCTACGGCACGGGTTGTTTCTTATTGATGAACACGGGCGAAACCCGCGTACAGTCCAAAAACAACCTTGTCACGGGCGTGGCGTGGGGTATCGGTGACAAAGTCGAATACGCGATTGAGGGCTCGGCGTTCAACGCGGGCTCAGTCATTAAATGGTTACGCGACGATTTGCGTTTAATCGACTCCGCGCGCCGCTGTGATGAGTTGGCGGAAAGCGTGGAAAATGCAAACGGTATCTATTTTGTGCCCGCCTTTACGGGACTTGGCGCGCCGTACTGGGATATGTACGCGCGCGGCACGATTGTGGGACTGACGCGCGGTGTCAAGCGCGAGCACATTGCCCGCAGTGTGCTCGAAGCGATTGCCTACCAAATGACCGACCTGTTGGAAGCGATGAAAGCGGACAGCGGCATTGAGCTTTCGGAGCTGCGCGTGGACGGCGGTGCCTCGGTCAGCGATATTATGATGCAAATTCAGGCAAACCTCATTCGCACCAAAGTCAATCGCCCGAAAATGGTGGAGACCACGGCGCTCGGCGCGGCTTTCCTCGCGGGGCTTGCAGTCGGATTTTGGGAAAGCTATGAAGAACTCGAAGCCGTGCGCAAGGTGGATAAGATTTTCGAGCCGAAAATGGTGTTGGAAGAGCGCGACAGACTGTATCACGGTTGGTTACGCGCTGTTGACTGCGCCCGCGGCTGGATTGAACATTAACCGCGTGTGACGCAGCGCAAATCGTTAATTTACTTGGCGGGTAATCTTTATATATCCTCTCGATTGGAAGTTTGTATTTGTAGGGAATGGGCTTGACCGTTCCACAAAAAACACCAAAAGATTTGTCATCCTGAGCGTCAGCGAAGGATCTCGTTCACATACAATAAAAAGCAGTGTAAAAGATTCTTCGGCTTACGCCTCAGAATGACGAACGAAACGGGCGATTCATGAATCGCCCCTACGCACTCGGCATGCACATAAAATCTGCGCAAAATACACGGGCTGTCGAGGACGCCAGCCCCTACGCACGTACTGAATTTGTAGGAGCGACGACTCGGCGCCCCGCCGTGTGTAACGCGCGGTTTCCTATCTCACATCAAAAAATTTAAGGAGCAACAACACAAATGGATTACGCAAAGGAAAGCTTAAAACTGCACTACGAATGGCAGGGCAAAATCGAAATCAAAACGCGTGCAAAGGCAGGCGACAAAGAGGCGCTCTCCCTCGCCTACACCCCGGGCGTGGCACAGCCGTGCTTGGAAATTCAAAAGGATATTAACAAATCCTATGAATTAACCCGCCGTTGGAACACGGTGGCGGTGGTCACGGACGGCACGGCGGTTTTGGGTCTCGGCGACATCGGTCCTGAGGCGGGTATGCCCGTGATGGAGGGCAAATGCGTGCTGTTTAAGGAATTCGGCGGTGTGGACGCCATTCCCCTTTGCGTTCGTTCAAAAGATGTGGACGAAATCGTCAACTGCATTGCGCTGTTGGCAGGCTCATTCGGCGGTGTGAATTTAGAGGACATTGCCGCCCCGCGCTGTTTTGAAATCGAAGAAAAATTAAAAGCGAAAACCGATATTCCGATTTTCCACGATGACCAACACGGCACGGCGGTCGTCGTCGCGGCGGCTATCCTCAACGCTTTGCGCGTGGTCGATAAAAAAATCGAGGACTGCACAGTGGTATTTTCAGGCGCAGGCGCGGCAGGCATTGCCATTGCGAAACTCCTCATCAGCCAAGGGATAAAAAGCGTCATTATGTGCGACAGCAAGGGCATCATTGGCAAAGGCGACGAGGAACTCAACGCCGCAAAACAGGCGATTGCGGAATTCACCAATCCTGAACGGAAAACGGGTACACTTGCCGACGCGATGCGCGGTGCTGACATCTTCATCGGCGTTTCCGCCCCGGGCATTGTGACCGAGGACATGGTTGCCTCTATGGCGAAAAATCCGATTGTACTCCCGATGGCGAACCCAGTGCCCGAAATCATGCCCGATTTGGCAATCAAAGCCGGTGCGGCGGTGGTCGGCACGGGCAGAAGCGACTTTCCCAACCAAATTAACAATGTTTTGGCGTTCCCCGGCATTTTCCGCGGCGCGCTGGATTGCAGAGCCGGCGAAATCAACGAGGAAATGAAAATTGCGGCGGCAAAAGCGATTGCGTCGCTGGTTTCCGACGAGGAATTGAGTGCGGAATACATTTTGCCGAAAGCCTTTGATGAACGAGTCGGCAAAACCGTTGCCGCGGCAGTCGAACAAGCCGCCCGCGAAACAGGGGTAGCGAGAATATAAAAAAACGGATTGCGTGTGTAGGAAACAACCTGTGTATCATTCCGCGAATCACATCAAATTTTACGGGGCGCCGAGTCGGCGCCCCGTAATCAATTACATCTATTTTTCACGGGCGGCCGAGGTTGACCGCCCCTACGATTGGAGATGCAAATTCAATTTTATTTATAATACACCATTTTATAAAAATTCGGGTATGCGCTGACAAAAGACGACAGCGTGGTGCGGGTATTTGAGCCTGGGTCATTCACGGTGAAATTCGCCGCGGTGAGCGCGCCGCCCGTAAAGCCCGTAACGACCACCCAATGCTGTGCGCCGTTCGATTTCGTCATACCGAGGATAACGGGCTTACCGGATTTAAGCAGAGTATAAATCGTCTGCAAATAATTCGTACCGTTCGTGGAAATCAAATAATTCGACGGCCAGTAAAGCCACCCCGCCGGCGCATAGGTCAATCTTGACGCCATCATAGCGGGCGTAATCGTTGTGCCCGTGCGGTAACTTTCGGTCATCGCAAGCGCAGTTGTGGTACAGCCCGAACTGCCGATGGTATCCCCCGCCGTGCCGATTTTCACATTTGCCCATCGCGGGTCTGTTTGCTTATAACTGACAACCGACAAGCGCACCGCCGCATAGCCGCTTGCCGTATTGGACGAGGACGCCGCAGTCAAATAATCGGTGCTGACATAGCCAATACTTTTGCCGTGATACAGGATTTTCGCCCAGCCGCCGCTTTGCGAAAGTACCACCACGGTTTTCCCATTCGGAAGCGAGGTACGAATACTGTACGATGTCCCTGCGCCCGTGCGGACATTCAAATTGCCGCCCGCCGTTTTCACGCGCGCCGCATATGTGCCCGAGATAGGCGAAATATAATTCGCGTGCGCATAGCCATATTTGCCGTCGCCGTATTCGATTTTCCAAAAATCTCCGCTTTTTTGCAGAAGCGTTACGGTTTCATCTTTATAAAGCGACGATACAATCGAAGCCGAGGTGCTTGGTGCAGAACGGACATTCAAACTGCCCGAAGTAATACGCACCGCACCCGCCGTACTGTCCGCATCTGCCGCAAACGCGGGCAAGGTGCACGCGAACAGCAACACAAAAGTCAACAGCACGGTGAAAATTCGTTTCGTTCGTTGTTGCATACTCTGTAAAACCTCCTTTTCCGACACAGCCGCACGGCTGTCTGCGGAGAATATGCACCTCCATTATACCGAGACAGGTACGCAAATGCACGCTCCAAATCCTTCCATGGAAAAAGTCGGAATTTGTCAAGGCGTTTTTTCCAAAATCATTTGATTTTTAACAAACGGTTTTGTAAAATGCTACAAAAGCAAAAAAATTTGAAAAAATGGCGTTGACAAATCCGTTTTGCTTGCTATAATGGGTACATAAACGAAAGGCAACGAGGTCTATCGACAGACCTCGTTGCCCTTTTTTATGCTGAAAGGAGAAAGTAAAATGGGTTACACAAAAGAAGATGTTTTGCGCATCGCAAAAGAAAAGGACGTTAAATTTATCCGCTTACAGTTCACGGATATTTTCGGGCAGATGAAAAATGTTGCCATCACCGAAAGCCAGCTGGAAAAAGCGCTTGACAACGAATGCATGTTCGACGGTTCCTCGATTGAGGGCTTTGTGCGCATCAACGAGTCCGATATGTATTTGCGCCCTGATTACGATTCGTTCGTCATTCTGCCGTGGAAGGACAGAGTTGCTCGCCTAATCTGCGATGTCTATTGTGCGGACGGCGAAACCCCGTTCCTCGGTGACCCGAGAAATGTTTTGAAAAAGGTCATTAAAGAAGCCGCCGATATGGGCTACACCTTCAATGTCGGTCCGGAATGTGAATTCTTCCTGTTCCAGCTTGACGAGGACGGCAACCCCACCACCAAAACCGCCGATGTGGCAGGTTATTTCGATATGGGTCCCTCCGACCAAGGCGAACAGTGCCGCCGCGACATTTGCTTGGCGCTCGAAGATATGGGCTTTGAAATTGAGGCTTCGCACCATGAGGTTGCCGAAGGCCAGCACGAAATCGACTTCCGTTTTGACGAAGTGCTCAAAACTGCGGACAATGTGGTGACCTTTAAGCATGTTGTCAAAACCTATGCACGCCGTCACGGCTTGCACGCCACCTTTATGCCGAAGCCCGTTTTCGGGATCAACGGCTCGGGTATGCACACCAATATGTCTTTGATGAAAGACGGCAAAAATGCCTTCTATGACCCCGACGCAGAATTGGGACTTAGCGAAACCGCAATGCAGTTTATCGCCGGTGTTTTGGCACATGTCAAGGGTATTGCGGCGGTTTCCAACCCGCTTGTCAACTCCTATAAGCGTTTGGTGCCCGGCTACGAAGCTCCCGTTTACCTTTCTTGGTCTGCTTCCAACCGTTCCGCACTGATTCGTGTACCTGCGGCACGCGGTATGGGCACGCGCGTAGAACTTCGTTGCCCCGACCCGTCCTGCAACCCGTATTTGGAAATGGCGCTTTGCTTGGCAGCAGGTTTGGACGGCATCAAAAAGAAAATGACTCCGCCCGCCGGCACGACCAAGAACATTTTCGCGATGACGCCCGACGAATTGGAAGCCGACGGCATTGAAAGCCTGCCCGGCTCGTTGGAAGAAGCGCTCGTGGAATTCAAGAAAGACCCGTTCATCAAAGAGGCGCTCGGCGAACATGTCTTCGAGAAATATTTAGAGGGCAAAGAAAAAGAGTGGGACGACTACCGCACCAAGGTGACCGGTTGGGAAGTTGACCGCTATCTGTCGAAGTATTAAGAAGATAAGATTGCAGACTGTCTCTGCGTTCTTATAAATACCTCATTTTTTCTCCTGCAAGTAAGGGAGACCGTGTTATGCGGCCTCCCTTACTTCTTTTTTATTCTGTTTTCCTGTTTACAGCAGTTGCATAATCCATTCCGTTATAAACACCGCGCCGCACGCGCACAGCGCCACGGTAACCAATCCTTTTTCACAAAACGCGAGCAACAACGCCACCAAAAGTCCCGCAAGCGCCGACCAAATGCCGCCGCCCGTTGCGAAAAAAATCGCAGGGAAAGTCATCGCCGCAAGCACGGCGTAAGGTATATAATACAAAAACGATTTGATAAAGGTATTTTCAATCTTTTTGCGAAAAATCACCAGCGGCAACATACGGATAAGATAGGTCACGCCCGCCATCACGGCTAACTGCAACAAAAGATATTGCGTTGTCATTGTGCCGCCCCCTGTTCTTCCCGAATGGGCTTAATAATCGCACCGAGCGTGGCGGCAACCACGGCGCAAATGATAATGACAAAGCCTGTGGAAACAGATTTGAGCACGGGCACATAGGTGAACAGGCAACTCAACCCCGCCGCCGTGAGTACCACCGCGGTTATCGCGCGGGAATGTTTCATCGGCGGAATAAAGATAGCCAAAAACATACCGTAAATGGCAATGCCCAAAGCCGAGCGCACTGTTTCGGGAAGCACCGCGCTTGCCGCCGCGCCGACCAATGTGCCGAGCGTCCAGCCGAGGTAAGGCATTACAATCAACCCGTACATATATTTTTTGCCGACTTCTTCTTTTTGCCCGCTTGCCACGGCGAAAATTTCATCGGTATTACCGAATGCAATCAAAAGGCGGTCTAACAGCGTGACGCTTTTGTGCAACTTCTGTGACAGCGAAACGGACATCAGCGCATAGCGCAGATTGATAACCAACTGCGTCAGCGCCATTTCAAAGTACCCGCCGCCCGTAAGCAACAGCGACAGCCCCGCGAATTGCCCCGCCGATGTGAGATTGGTCATCGAAATCGCAACGGCAATCGACACGGGCAAGCCGCCCGCTACCGCCATCATACCGAAGGTAAAGGAAACGGACAGATACCCGAGCGCAATCGGAATACCGTCTTTTACGCCTTTTTTGAAACTGTTTATGTATTTTTCTTCTTTTCCTTGTTCTGCCTGCATTGTTTTTTCTCCTGCAAATTTTGCCGTTGGTAGTATAGCAGATTTTTGGGGATTGTGCAACCGGATAAACGATTCATGATTCGTTATTCATTAAGAAAAGTTGAAGTAGTTAATGAATATTGAATAATGAAGAATGAAGAATACAAGAAGAAAAGCCACACTATCGTGCGACTTTTCTTCTTGGTGACCCGGACGAGAATCGACCCTCTGCTTCGCAAGAGTGATGGCTCGGCGACCCAATGTTTTGAATTTCATCACTTGGTAATATGCAAAACGCATATTTCGACTTTATAATCTTCATCGTAAAAAGATTTAATTCTTTTTGCGTTACATTTTTCATAACACCGTAATGCTTTTTTATTTTTGCACATGGTTTCCAATACAATTACATCAGCATTTTGCTTAAAAAGTAAATCAACTGTTTTGTCGACTGTTTTTGTGCCAAATCCTTTTCCGAGATACTCACTCTCTCCGATAAACAAATCTATCATAAAAGGATTTTTATAGTTGCAAACATTATATTTTTCAAAGCCCTCTATAATAGGTTGAGTTTGAACATACCCTATTGCCTTTCTGTCTGCTTCAACAATATACGGAATTATCGGAACCTTTCCGATAATTCTTGGACGATACTTCTCTTTTGCCTGTTTTAAATTTTTAATTTGTGGATGAAAAAATTCTTTAACCTGTGGAGTTTGATACCATTTTACAAGCAATTGATAATCTTCGTCACAATCTTTCATTTTTCTTATAATAATTTCGTTCATATTATTTCTCTTTGGCAGTATTTAAAGATGCAATTAGTATTCTCTTTAATTCAATACAGTCTTGAAGCAGGGAATTGCCCATTGCTTCGTCAATATATTCAGACATAACAAGTAATCGAATCCAATACTCTGTTTCTGCTGTTTCTTTCAGTGCAATGTGCATTTTGGATATAAAATCGGCTTTGCTTTGTCCGTAGTTTGCTTCATTTATATTAGCGCCGATGCTTGTTCCGCTGCGAACAATTTGTTTTGATATGATACACTCTTTCTTTTCTTTCACTAAATATTTATTAAGTTTCACAATTCTTGCGGCAAATGAGACAGACTTGTCTATTAAAATATTTTCTTTCAAAACGACCACCCTTTTATAAAGCGTATCATAAAAGAGAATAAAAATCAATTATTCATTATTCATCAGCGCAAGCGATTTCATTATTCATTATTCATTAAGAAAAGTCGAAGCAATCAATGAATATTGAATAATGAAAAATGAAGAATGAAAAATACAAAAAGAAAAGCCACACTATCGTGCGACTTTTCTTCTTGGTGACCCGGACGAGAATCGAACTCGTGTTACCGCCGTGAAAGGGCGGTGTCT
>JBJEPS010000059.1:0-3075 GCA_051881355.1 Candidatus Fimenecus sp.
CGTAGTGGCGGGCTTCCACGCCCGCCCGTAAATTTCGATATAATTTTACGGAACGGTCAAGACCGTTCCCTACGCATTGTCATTCTGAGCCGTTAGGCGAAGAATCTCGTTGCGTGCAAGGTTTACTTTTTGCTATTGGCGATCCTTCGCTTCGCTCAGGATGACAAATTACCCCTACAAATCCCAATTTGCGCATACGGCGCATATTTTTGTGCAAAACCGCTTAAAAATGTTCAAAAATTCCATTTCTTTGCAAAATGTCGCTAAACTTAAAAAAAGTGAAAAAAATCGCGGAAAACTATGGAAATCCTTGAAAATATCTGTTATAATAGCGGGTGGTTAACTGTGTCCTGAGCGGCAGTGCCGTTTCGGACAACCATTCATTTTTGTATATTTTATATTGGAGGTATTCATTCATGAGTCAAAAGTATGTTTACCTGTTCTCTGAGGGGAACAAAGACATGCGCAACCTGCTCGGCGGCAAGGGCGCAAACCTCGCGGAAATGACCGGCCTCGGTCTTCCCGTTCCGCAGGGCTTCACCATCACGACCGAAGCTTGCACACAGTATTATGAAGACGGCAGAAAAATCAACGATGAAATCCAGGCACAGATTATGGAATACATCGTCAAAATGGAAGGCATCACCGGCAAAAAGTTCGGCGATATGGAAAACCCGTTGCTCGTTTCCGTTCGTTCGGGCGCACGCGCTTCCATGCCCGGCATGATGGACACCATTTTGAACCTCGGCTTAAACGAAGAAGTGGTCGAGGTTATGGCGAAGAAGTCCGGCAACCCCCGTTGGGCTTGGGACTGCTACAGAAGATTTATCCAAATGTACTCCGACGTGGTTATGGAAGTCGGCAAAAAGTACTTTGAACAGCTCATCGACGAGATGAAAGAAAAGAGAGGCGTGAAGCAGGACGTCGAACTGACTGCGGACGACCTCAAAGAGCTTGCCGGTCAGTTTAAGGCGGAATACAAAGCAAAAATCGGCAAGGATTTCCCGACCGACCCGAAAGAACAGCTCATGGGCGCTATCGAAGCCGTGTTCCGTTCTTGGGACAACCCCCGTGCAAACGTCTATCGCCGTGACAACGATATCCCGTATTCTTGGGGTACTGCCGTTAACGTGCAGATGATGGCGTTCGGCAACATGGGCGACAACTGCGGCACCGGCGTTGCGTTCACCCGTGACCCCGCTACCGGCGAAAAAGGCTTGATGGGCGAATTCTTAAAGAACGCACAGGGCGAAGACGTCGTTGCAGGCGTGCGCACGCCTATGCCGATTGCCCAGATGGAACAGGAGTTCCCCGAAGCATTCGCACAGTTTGAACAGGTCTGCAAGACCTTGGAAGATCACTACCGTGATATGCAGGATATGGAGTTCACCGTTGAAGAGGGCAAGCTCTATATGTTGCAGACCAGAAACGGTAAGAGAACCGCAAAAGCGGCTCTGAAAATCGCCTGCGACCTTGTGGACGAAGGCATGATTGACAAGAAACAGGCTGTCGCTATGATTGACCCGAGAAACCTCGATACCCTGCTGCACCCGCAGTTCGACGCGAAAGCGCTCAAAGCGGCTACCCCGGCAGGCAAAGGCCTCGGCGCATCGCCCGGCGCGGCTTGCGGCAAGGTTGTGTTCTCCGCAGAGGACGCTGTCGAATGGAACAAGAGAGGCGAAAAGGTTGTTCTTGTTCGTTTGGAGACCTCTCCCGAAGACATCACCGGTATGAAAGCCTCTCAGGGCATTTTGACCGTTCGCGGCGGTATGACTTCCCACGCGGCGGTTGTGGCGCGCGGTATGGGCACTTGCTGTGTATCCGGCTGCGGCGACATCGTCATGGACGAAGAAAACAAGAAATTCACCCTTGCAGGCAAGACCTATCACGAGGGCGACTATATCTCGATTGACGGCTCTACCGGTAACATCTACGACGGCATCATCCCGACCGTAGACGCGGAAATCGCCGGCGAGTTCGGCAGAATTATGGCTTGGGCTGACGAGTTCAGAACCCTCAAAGTCCGCACCAATGCCGATACACCGGCTGACGCAAAGAAAGCAAGAGAATTGGGCGCTGAGGGTATCGGTCTTTGCCGTACCGAGCATATGTTCTTCGAGGCGGACAGAATCGCGGCATTCCGCGAAATGATTTGTGCAGACACCGTCGAAGAAAGAGAAGCGGCGCTTGCAAAAATCCTGCCGTATCAGCAGGGCGACTTCGAAAAACTCTATGAAGCGCTTGAAGGCAACCCCGTAACCATTCGTTTCCTTGACCCGCCGCTGCACGAGTTCGTTCCCACCGAGGAAGCGGACATCGAAGCGCTTGCAAAGGCACAGGGCAAATCCGTCGAAGCCATCAAAGCGATTATCGCAGGGCTTCACGAGTTCAACCCGATGATGGGTCACCGCGGCTGCCGTTTGACCGTCACCTATCCTGAAATCGCAAAGATGCAGACCAAGGCGGTTATCCGTGCGGCAATCAATGTCAAGAAAGCACACGCCGATTGGAACATTGTTCCCGAAATCATGATTCCGCTTGTCGGCGAAGTCAAAGAATTGAAGTTCGTCAAAGATATCGTTGTTGCAACCGCTGATGAAGAAATCGCGGCGGCAGGCGTCGAGCTCAAATATGAAGTCGGCACCATGATTGAAATCCCGAGAGCAGCGCTCACCGCGGACGAAATCGCAACAGAAGCCGAGTTCTTCTGCTTCGGCACCAACGACCTCACCCAGATGACCTTCGGGTTCAGCCGTGACGACGCGGGCAAATTCTTGGATGCGTACTATGACACCAAGATTTATGAAAATGACCCGTTCGCGAAGCTCGACCAAAAAGGCGTCGGCGCTTTGATGAAGATGGCTGTCAAGATGGGCAAGGAAGTCCGCCCGACCATGCACTGCGGCATCTGCGGTGAGCACGGCGGCGACCCGTCCTCTGTGGAATTCTGCCACGAAATTGGTTTGGATTATGTTTCCTGCTCGCCGTTCCGTGTGCCGATTGCCCGCCTTGCCGCAGCACAGGCAGCTATTCGCGAAAAGCGCTAATCAGCAGTTAGAGAATAACACGACAAGT
>JBJEPS010000060.1:0-13308 GCA_051881355.1 Candidatus Fimenecus sp.
AAGAGAAAGCCCAGAAGTTCATGAAGAAGGGCAAAGAAATCGTTGAAATGAACGAAAAGGCAATCGACGCAGGTGCAACTGCCTATGTGAAGATTGCTGTGCCCGCCGAATGGGCAAACGCGACCGACGACGCGGCAGTGGAGACCGAAAACGGTCCTGCCAAGCTCGTCAAGATGGTTGACAGCATTATGAAACCCGTCGGCAAAATGGACGGTGACGCCCTTCCTGTTTCCGCATTTATGGACCATGCAGACGGTACTTTCGAGCAGGGCGCTGCGGCATATGAAAAACGCGGCGTTGCCGTTATGGTTCCCGAATGGGACGGCAGCACCTGCGCACAGTGCAACAAGTGCGCATATGTTTGCCCGCACGCCACCATTCGCCCGTATGCTTTGAGCGCTGAAGAAGCGGCTGCCGCGCCGGCAACTGCCACCATCGTGGACAAAAAAGGCAAGGGCAAAGATGTTTATAAATACACCATGGCGGTTTCGCCGATGGATTGTATGGGTTGCGGCGTTTGCATCGGCGTCTGCCCGACAAACTCCTTGAAAATGGTTCCGCGTGAATCGCAGGATGCGAAACAGGAAGCATTCGATTATATGGTTGCCAATGTTACCGTCAAGGAAGACCTTGCCAACAACACCGTCATCGGCAGTCAGTTCAAGACCCCGCTTCTTGAGTTCTCGGGCTCCTGCGCAGGCTGTGCGGAAACCTCTTATGCAAGACTCATTACCCAGTTGTTCGGCGACAGAATGTATATCTCCAACGCCACCGGTTGTTCGTCCATTTGGGGCGGCCCCGCGGCAACCTCGCCGTACACCGTCAACAAAGACGGCCACGGTCCCGCATGGGCAAACTCCCTGTTCGAGGACAACGCCGAGCACGGCTTCGGTATGTACCTCGGTCAAAACGCGATCCGCAACCGCTTGATTGACGAAGTGAAACAGATTGCCGAAAGCGAAAAGGCGACCGACGAAGTCAAAGCGGCATGTGCGGCATATCTTGACACCGTCAATGACGGCGAAAAGAATACGCCTGCGACAAAGGCTTTGGTTGCGGCGCTCGAAGCGCTTGACTGCGACTGCGACGCACGCAAAGACATTCTTGCCAACAAAGAATACCTCTCCAAGAAATCCGTTTGGATTTTCGGCGGCGACGGTTGGGCATACGACATCGGCTTCGGCGGCGTAGACCATGTTCTTGCCACCGGCGAAGACGTCAACATTATGGTATTTGATACCGAAGTGTACTCCAACACCGGCGGGCAGGCGTCCAAGGCGTCCAACATCGGTCAGGTTGCACAGTTCGCGGCGGCAGGTAAAGCCATCGCCAAGAAGAGCCTTGCAGAAATCGCCATGAGCTACGGCTATGTCTATGTGGCGCAAATTGCAATGGGTGCTGACCAAAATCAGACCATCAAGGCGCTGACCGAAGCAGAAGCCTATCACGGTCCGTCCATCATCATTGCCTATGCACCTTGCGAAATGCACTCCATCAAGGGCGGCATGACCAACTGCCAGGCAGAGATGAAAAAGGCTGTGGACTGCGGCTATTGGAATATGTTCCGTTACAACCCCGCGCTCAAAGCCGAGGGCAAGAACCCCTTCACCGTCGACAGCAAGGAAGGTTCCGAGAGCTACCGCGACTTCATCATGAACGAGGCGCGTTACTCCTCGTTGACCCGTTCCTTCCCCGAAAGAGCAGAGGTTCTGTTCCAACAGGCAGAGGATACCGCAAAGGCAAGATACAATCACTTGATGAGACTCAAAGATTTGTACGCACCCGACGCGGAATAATCCCCATCAGCGCTTGTAAATTCATCAAGCGCACAACCGCATAACAAAAACAAAACCACCGAAGTCGGTACGCCCGATTTCGGTGGTTTTTTACGGTTTCCTATTGAATAAAATGTAATGCGTGCGTAGGGCGCGACGACTCGGCGCCTCGTCGCGTAGTGGCGGGTTCCCATGCCCGCAGAATACTGAAAAAATAAAGAAATGTCATCCTGAGTGAAGCGAAGGATCTCGTAAAATTAACAAGAGATTCTTCGCCCATTGGCGCAGAATGACAAAACACAACACCGTTTGTTATTCCACTTCCGTCACGGTCAAAACCGCGCCTGAAACGGTAAATTTCACGGTAAACCTCGCAAATGAAAATCCGTATACCCGTTCGCTGTCCGCTTGGTACGCGGGGCGGGGATCTTGCGCCAAAACGCGCAGGAGCGCCGAGCGTTTTTCTTCGGGAATTTTCATAAGTAAGTTTTCGGGAAACTCCACTTTCAAAATATCCTCTTTTGACTGTAACGCAAACCCACCCATGGCGTCAGGCACGCTGTCGGCGTAGGGGAGGTAGGGCTTCACATCGAAAATCGGCGTGCCGTCCATCAAATCCGCCCCCGCCACAAGCAAAATCGGTGCGTTTTCGCTTTCAAAATCAATTTTTATAAGCCGCACGCACGAAAGCCCGATATGGTTCGGGCGAAACGGCGACCGCGTGGCAAAAACACCCATGCGGGTGTTTCCACCCAAACGCGGCGGGCGCACGGTCGGCGACCAATCTTTGTCGGCACATTCCGAAAACTGCCACAAAAGCCACAGGTGCGAAAACCCCTCCAACCCCCGAAACGCGTCGGGATTGCGATATTCGGGCTCGAACACCACGGTTGCCTGCAATTCGTCCACAATCCCGCTTTGCCGCGGAATGCCGAATTTTTCGGGGAAATCGCTGTGTATATGCGCAATCACGCGCATGGGAATGTCTTTTTCCATATTGCCTCCAAGGTAAGGGCGGGTGCGTTGCAAAACTTTGTATCAGCCGCTTTTGCCGTGTGCCTTTTATTTTGTGATAGGAATTCTAAACTTTTCGGTCGATTTTCGCAAGCATTACATTGTTTTTTATTATATAATTGAAAAAATAGAATGTCAAATTTTCGATCTGCAAGAGGTATTGTATGAAACAGTTTTCAAAAGTAAAAGTTTGGGAAGAAACGGTCATAATACCCACATATGAAATCGGCGCGCCCGATAAAAATCCGATGTTTTTGGAAAAAAGGGTGTATCAGGGCTCGTCTGGAAAGGTGTATCCTCACTCGGTCATTGATAAAATTTACGATACGAAAACCGATAAAGAATACAAGGCGGTTTTTCTTGAAAATGATTACATAAAGGTAATGCTTCTGCCCGAAATCGGTGGCAGAATTCAGCGCGCCACCGATAAAACCAACGGCTACGATTTTGTGTATTACAATCAGGTTATTAAACCTGCCCTTGTCGGGCTTGCAGGACCGTGGATTTCGGGTGGTATTGAGTTTAACTGGCCCCAGCACCACAGACCGAGCACCTTTGACGCGGTGGATTATACCTATTTTGAAAATGCGGACGGCTCTGCAACCGTTGTGATGAGTGAGATTGAAAATATGTTCCGCACAAAGGGTATGGCGCGTTTTACACTGTACCCCGACAGCACCTATATCGAGATTAAAGCGCAGTTATATAACCGCACCGATGTGCCGCAAACCTTTTTGTGGTGGGCAAATCCCGCCGTTGCGGTAAATGACAACACTCGCAGTATTTTTCCGCCTGATGTTACCACGGTGATGGACCACGGCAAGCGTGCTTCATCTACTTTTCCCATCGCAACAGGCACATATTACAAGGTGGATTACAGCCGCGGAGTGGATATTTCCCGTTATAAAAACTTACCTGTGCCGACTTCCTATATGGCGGCAAAATCCGACTATGATTTTGTCGGCGGCTATGATGACGGTGTGGACGCCGGTATTCTCCATGTTGCCGACCACCATGTTTCCCCCGGCAAAAAGCAATGGACTTGGGGATGCGGTGATTTCGGCAAGGCGTGGGACAGGAATTTGACGGACGAGGACGGTCCGTATGTGGAGTTGATGACAGGGTGTTTTACCGATAATCAGCCCGATTTCACCTTTATAGCCCCTATGGAAGAAAAGCGGTTTACACAGTATTTTATGCCGTACAAGCAACTCGGCACGGTGCATAATGCCACAAAAGACCTTGCCATGAATTTTGAAAACGGCGCGGTGCATCTGTATGCCTCGGGCAATCTCGGCGAAATCACAGTAGAGACACTTGCAAACGGCAAAGTCATGCAAAGCGAAACAGTGGCTTTACTGCCGAGCGAAACCGCCGAAATAAAAATTATAAATCCCGAAAATACAGAAGCAATCAGAATTATTAAAAACGGCAGACAAGCTCTCAATTATATAGTCAACGGTAAAAAACAGGCGCCAACCCCGCCCGCCGTCTGCCCACCCAAGCCGAAAGACTGCAAAACCACAGAGGATTTGTATTTGTACGGCTTACATATTGAGCAGTATCGCCACGCAACCTACCTTGCCGAAGATTACTATTTGGAAGGGCTTCGCCGTGATGATACGGATATACGGCTTAACAATGCTTACGGTATGCTTCTTTTGAGAAGAGGGCAGTTTTTGGAAAGTGAACCCTATTTCAGAAAAGCCATTGAAAAGGCGATCCGTTCCAATCCCAATCCCTATGACGCTGAACCGTATTACAATTTGGGGCTGTGCCTGCTTTACCAAAACCGCCTTGCGGAAAGCTATGACGCGTTTTACAAAGCGGCGTGGAGCAATGCCTGTCAAGAAGCGGCGTTTTATTTTCTTGCCTGTATTGCATCGCGAAACGGCGAATATGATACGGCATTAGACCACATTGAAAACGCCATTATCAAAAACAGCCGCAATTACAAAGCGAGAAATCTCAAAGCGCTTATTTTGTTGCAACTCGGCAGAGAGAGTGAGGCAAAAAGCCTTGCCAAAGAAACAATTTCTCTTGACCCGATGGACTTTATCAGCCGCCGAATTTTGGGCGAGAAACCCGAAATGCGTGTAGATACCGCCATTGAAATTGCCCTTGAATACAAAGCGGGCGGTTTTTACAAAGATGCAATCCAAGTTTTACTGGAAACGAAATCAGCATATCCGCTGGTGCAGATTCATCTTGCCGATTTATACGCAATCACAGAGGATAAAGAAAAAGCAGAATATTACCTTAAAAAGGGTGAAAATGCCGAAAGTTACCTCTGTTTCCCGCACAGGCTTGATGATATGCTTGTTCTCGAAAATGCAATCAAAAACTGCGAAAACAACGCCATGGTAAATTACTATCTCGGCTGTCTGTATTATGACAAAAAGCGTTATGACAATGCAATCACTTGTTGGGAAAACGCCGTAAAGAAACAGCCGCAATTCCCCACGGCGCACCGCAACCTCGCCCTTGCATATTACAATAAAAAGGGCGACGAAAAAGCGGCTTTGCAAGAACTCGAAACCGCATTCTCGCTTGACAAAACCGATGCCAGAGTGTTTATGGAGCTTGACCAGCTTTACAAAAAAGCACAAGTGATGCCGGAAGACCGCCTTGCGCGTTTAGAGAAACATTTGGATTTAGTGGCTTTCCGCGACGATTTATACACGGAATATGTTACATTGTTAAACTTGAACGGCGAATATGAAAAAGCGCTTGACTGCCTGTTGTCCCATTCTTTCCACCCGTGGGAGGGCGGCGAGGGCAAAGCCCCCGCGCAGTATGTTGCCGCACTTTGCGTCTTGGCAAAAGAGAAAATCGAAAACGGCGAGTGTGAAACAGCCGTTTCCCTTTTAGAGCGCACCTTTGCGTATCCCCGCAATCTCGGTGAGGGCAAACTCTACGGCGCACAGGAAAATCTGCAAAATTATTTGTTGGGACTTGCCTTTGAAAAAGCAGGTAATTCAGAAGAAGCAAAGGAATATTTTGAAAAAGCCTCTTCGGGACTTTCCGAGCCGCAAAGCGCAATGTTTTATAACGACCAGCCGCCCGAAACGATTTTCTGCCAAGGTCTTGCTCTTTGTAAACTCGGCAAAACCGAGGACGCAAATCTCCGCTTTGACAAACTGATTTCTTATGCGGATACGCATATGGACGATACCGTGAAAATTGACTATTTTGCGGTATCTCTGCCCGATTTCTTGGTATTTGACGAAGATTTGAACAAGAAAAACCGTGTGCACTGCCTGTTTATGAAAGCCTTGGGACTTCTCGGAAAAGGCGAAAAGCTGCAGGCGGAAAATCTGTTCAAAGAAGCGTTTTCCCTTGATAACAGCCACTTTGCCGCCCATTTTTACCAAGCACTTTTTACGGCGTAATTGGAAAAGGAGAATGGCTATGCCGAGACTTGAAACAAAAACATACCGCGTTTCCGCCTTTACAAGCGAAAATCATTTGCCGCACCTTTCACAGGTAAAAGAGGCGCACAAAACAAAATCCACCATCGACGATTTTGAGGGGCTGTTTATCGACTACGGGTACCGTGAAACCGCTTACCCGTATACACAGCAAAATGCCTATTCGGAGGAAACCGAGCGGGAAATTACCGTGGCTGTTTTGGAAAATGCATATCTGTATGCCGAATTTCTGCCCACCCTCGGCGGGCGGCTTTGGAAATTGTACGATAAAAAACAGCAAAAAGATATTCTTTACACCAACGATGTCATTCGCTTTCGCAATTTGAGTATTCGCAACGCTTGGTTTTCGGGCGGTGTGGAATGGAATTGCGGCGTAATCGGCCATTCGCCCTTTACCTGTTCGCAAATGTACTGTGCGTTTGTCATGGGCAAAAACGGCGAGGAGGTTTTGCGGTTTTACGAATTCGAGCGCACCCGAGAAATCTATTATCAAATGGATTTTTGGTTGGAGGAAAACAAACTGATGACCGCCGTGCGGATTGAAAATCCCAATACCGAGGTCGTGCCCATGTATTGGTGGAGCACAATGGCGTCGCCCGAATTTCAAGGTGGGCGGGTGATTGTTCCTGCCGACAGTGCTTACAACAACTCCGACGGCATGGGCATCAAAAAATCCACCATACCGTTTGATAATGGCGTAGAGGTGTCTTACCCCGAAAATATCCCCGATACGATTGATTATTTTTATGATATTGCGCCCGATACGGACAAATTCATCGCCAATGTAGATGCCGACGGCTTCGGGCTTTTGCAGATTTCAAGTAATAATCTAAAAGGCAGAAAGTTATTCTCTTGGGGGCACAGAAAAGGCTCTGCCCATTGGCAGAAAATGCTGACGGATAAAGCCGGGTATTATGTAGAGGTACAGGCGGGCTTGGGCAAAACGCAATATGAGTGTATTCCCATGCCGCCCAAAACCGTTTGGACTTTTTCGGAGTGCTACACGCTTGCCGCAATCCCGAAAACTGCCGTGACGGCAGCGTATACCGAAGCAGTAAACGCCGTGGAAACGCAAATCAAGGCTATCGGCGACAGCGCGGCGTTAGATGCACGCTTGCCCGAAATTGCCGAAAATATCAGCTTGCAAACGGGCGAAACCGTGCTAATGGGCAGTGGATTCGGGTTTCTGTACGGTGCGCTCGGCGGTAAAATTCCGAAACAGCTTACATTTTCAAAAAATGACGATATTAAAGGCTGGCTGTCGCTTTTGCACGGCAAAGCGCCCGAGACGGATTTATCCTTTGCCTACGGTGCACGTATGGAACGGTTGCTTTCGGAAAATCAAACGCTGTGCGATTGGAATGTGCCGTATCAGCTTTCGTTACTCTCTTATGACCGTCGGGATTTTCAAAACGCCAAACAACTTTGCGAAAAGAGTATGCTTTTCGACAGCAACGAAAAGAACAACCACCTGTATGCCCACATTCTCTATCAACTCGGCGATGAAAACAGCGTGTATTTCGCGAAAAAGTGCCTGCATTTTCCAAATCAAAATTATGCCCGCAGTGAAAGCATTTTTTCCCTGCTTTTGAAATGCAATGCATTTGATACGCTGATTGATGCATTCGATGCACTTGATGCGTCACTGCAAAGCAATCCGCGGCTGTTGCTGTATCTTTGTGTGGCGTATTTCAAAAGCGGCAATGCGAAGCGCGCCGAAGAAATTCTGCTTTGTGACGGCGGATTGAACATTTTGGATTTCCGCGAGGGCGACCGTATTTTAGATGCGTTATACCGCGGTATTCGCCACGCCCTTTACGGCGAAACCGACAGCGAAATCACCGTACCCGAACAGTTTGATTTTATTGTTTCGGGGTTGCAAGGGTGATTTGCCGCCTATTGATGCATAAGAAATCCCGCAGACCTTTTCGGTTTGCGGGATTGTTTTAGACATATTCCACGATGTATGCTGTATCCGGCGCGAGGGTAAGCGCAAGCGTGCCGTTTTGTATTTCCGTTTCGTTTAGGTATTCGTTGCCGTTTTCGGTGATTTTGTAAATTTTTGCCTTGGTAACGCCGCTTTCAAACACCTTCCATTTGCGGCTGTCGCCGTTCTTGCTGTATGCAACATAGGTTTTTCCCTTTTGCACAAGGGGCAGAAGCAGTGTGTCGCCGTCCTTTAAAACTACGCCGTCTTTTGTGATTTTGCGGCTGTTTTTGTAAGAGACAACGCCGTTTGAAAAGGTGCACCATTCGTCGGTGCGGTTTTTCTGTATGGATAACCGCTTTAAGGTGTTCAAATAATGCCCGGGGACTTGATAGGTCGCAAATGCAGAAATAAAATCCCTTGCCCAATGCGGATTGTCTTTGGTCACAATGTCCTCGCCGTGCATATTGCCGTAAAACAGGCGGTTGAGCCGTTCTTCACGGAATGTGCCGCCGCAATATACCTGCGGGGGTGTTTCCAAAAGTTCTTGATTTGTCATGCGGTAGCACCACCAACTCATCGGGATAAGTCCCACCGTGTTCATCGGTGCTTTGCGGTGATGTTCTCGCGGCAACCCGAAAATCGGCTTGTTGCGTAAATCTTCCGTTTCTTTGTATGTAAACTCCGAAGTAATATCAATACCTTTTGATTTGACATATTCAATCATCTTACGCCTTGCTTCCTGCATTTCTTTGATGCTGACATAGGGCGCATAGTTTTTGTAGCATTGAAAATTATCCACATGAATAGTACCTGTTTCCGCGATAAAGGGGAAAGTGTCAACAAATCGGTCAAACTGCCGCTTAAACAGCCCCGATTCCCAATATGTCTTGTGGCAGGTTTTGTAGCATTTCCGCCCGTTGTAATTTTCAATGGCGTGGGGTTTGCCGTTTTTCTTTCGTATCAGTGCTCCTGCTTTTACAAAATCGTTAAAAGACGGCGCATTGTCATAGGCGTCGTTAAAATTGATGTGTACGCTTATCACGGAATGATGTTTCTTTGCCTCGTCGCTTAGCCACTTGAAACTGTCATATGCCGTTTCGTCCTCGGGGCGTTTGAGTGCACTGTTTACCTCAAAAAAGTCGGGGTATTTGTCGTCGTGCCCGAGATACTGCCACCCGACAAGATAATAAATCTTTGTAATGCCCTGCGTAATGTTATCAATCTTTTTTATGTATTCGAGCGCATCCCGGAAGGTGAGCTTTACATGGCTTTTCCCCGGCGTTTTTTTGTCGGGAAATGCCAGCCCCAATTTCATCACCATACAGCTTGCATAATCGTAGTTGTATGTAAAGTTTTGTTCCATACAGGTTTTCTCCTTTATAAAATCTGCTTTGAGTATAACACCCAAAAATACGCTTTCCTTTCAAAATCCTGCCCGAAAATTTAGAAAAACAATCATAAACATATCTTTATAGAAACAAAGCAGATTTTCTAAAAAAAAGAGCATATTTTCTGAACTTTTTTAGACTGCTATATAGTATAATATAATTCAATTCATTAAACGGGGGACTGTGCAATGAAAAATAAAACAAAAATCATAAAAGGTCTGAAAATCACGGTGTGTATTGTTTGTATCGCTGTTTTACTGACTGCGGGTGTATTGTTTTTTCCGCTGACGGGCAAAAAGCACACGCAGATTTGGAGCGCGGGCGATGATTTTGACATTTCCGCAATACAGACGGTTGAAAAAACGCGCACGGATTTCAAAATTTTGCTGTTTACCGACACCCAACTTTGGTCAGACCTGACGGAAAACAAAAAATGCTACGAGCAAATGGACGCGCTTGTTGAACAGACGAAGCCCGATTTAATCATTTTGCCCGGTGACAATCTTTCCGCTTTTGCAAGCCGTTTTTCCATAAACAATTTTATAAAGCATATGGACAGTTATCAAATTCCGTGGGCGCCTGTGTTCGGCAATCACGACAGCGAAATCCCCACCACAAGCCGAAATTGGCAGGCAGATAAATATATGCAGTCCGAATACTGTTTGATGGAAAAAGGACCGTCCAATCTTTACGGTTGCGGGAATTATGTACTCAACATCACCGAAAACGGTGCGCCTGTGTATTCTCTGTTTCTGTTTGACAACGGCGAATACATAAAATACGATAACGGTGAGAAAAAAGAAGTCTATATGGGTTACGAGCAGATTGCTTGGTACGAATGGAATGTGAAAGGCATTGCCGCCGCGGCGGGCAGAACCGTGCCCTCTATGACCTTTTCCCATTTTGCACAGCCCGAATTCCGCGAAGCGGTGGAAACCCTCGGCGTGCAGAATGCAGACGGCAGTTACACTATTCCGGCAGAATACGGCTTTGGAAAATGCGACTATCTTCCTTGCGCGGCACCCGTAAATTCAGGGTTTATTGACACGGCAAAAGAACTCGGTTCTACAAAATATGTGTTCTGCGGGCATGACCATGAAAACAATGCAAGCATTACCTATGACGGCATTACATATACCTATGGATTAAAAACCGGACCGTCGCCCGTGCCGTGGAATTTTGCAGAGGAAACAGGCGGTACACTGATTACAATAAACGGCAATGCGGAAAATCAAACGGTCAACATTGAACATATTGTGATAGAGTAACGGAGCTTTTATGAACATACAGATTATCGCAAAACCGAGAACGGTACAAGCGGGCAATTTTAACTACGGAAATATCGAAAGTCCTTACGGTGCCAATACGCAGTATTTTACCAAAAACGGCAAGCCCTACACAGTGATTGCAGGCGAACTGCACTTTTCAAGACTGCCGAAAGAACGGTGGAAAGAAACGCTTTTCAAAATGCAGGAATGTGGGCTCAACACCGTTTCCACCTATGTTTTTTGGAATTATCACGAGGAAATCAAGGGGCAGTTCGACTTTTCAGAAAACCGGGATATTGCCGCGTTTCTGCAAATCTGCAAAGAATTAGAAATGCCCTGCATTTTGCGTATCGGTCCGTGGTGTCACGGCGAGGTAATCCGCGGCGGCTTCCCGAAACGCATCAACAAGATGGCAAAAAAGCGTTCCGATCATCCGCAGTATCTTGCCGAAGTGCGGGATTCTTGGACAGGACTATACAAAGAGGTCCAGCCGTTTTTAGACGGCGAAACCGTTATCGGGATTCAACTTGAAAACGAATATACCGGCTCAACGGAGCATATCCGCACTTTGCGCAAAATTGCGGAGGAAATCGGCTTTAAAACCCCGTTTTTCACCATGACAGCGTGGCCGTCGGGAAAACCCGACAACGATTTTCTGCCCACAATGGGCGGTTACCCCGACGCGCCGTGGACATACGGTAAAACCGCGTTAAAACCGAACAACCGCTTTGCCATAACGCCTGCCAAAACCGAGGGTGAAATCGGCGGCGACTTATTCAAAAGTAACGCAGAGCGAAAGGGAGCTTATGACGATGTGCCCTATGCGTTTTGCGAAACAGGTCCCGGTAATCAGGTTACCCAGCACCGCCGACCGTATATCAGTGAAAAGGACGGTTACGGTGTGGGCTTTGCAAAATTTGCAAGCGGCGCGAATTGGCTCGGCTATTATATGTTCTGCGGCGGGGCAAATCCCAATGACCGCCTAATGCAGGAAAACCGCCTTACGGGCTATCCCAACAATTACCCGATTATTGACTACGATTTTCAGGCACCTATCAGCCGTTACGGCGTTTGCCGTCCGCACGGCGACAGACTACGGCTGATGCACTTGTTTATCAACGAATTTGATAATGAGATATGCACCAAGCAAGCCTATTTCCCCAAGTGGAACAGCAACAACCCCAACGACATTTCCTTTTTGAAATGTTCGGTCAGAGCAGATGAAACGGGGAGTGGGTATTTCTTTTCTTCCACCTATGAAAAAGCCTTGCAATATCAAGATTTCAAAGATGTAAATGTAGCCTTTACAATCCACGAAAACACCGTAACCTTACCGAAAATCAACATAAAAGCGGGCACGATGTTTTTCTATCCATTTCACCTGAAACTCGGCTCGGTGCTGTTTGATTATATCCTTGCACAGCCTGTTGCAAAGACCGAAACGGACGGCAAAACCGTTTGCTGGTTTGCCGAATGTGAGGGGATAGCGCCGAAATGCTCTGTCAACGGCAAGGAAATCTCCCTTGATTTTTCCGAAAACGGCACGGATATTGACGATGTCAAAATTATCGTTATCCCTTACGAAAAAGCAAAGCAATTTCATTTTATAAACGGCAAAGCCTATTTTCTTGACGGTACGGTTTACTGTGAGAACGGCAATATTTACTGTGAACAAGTAACCGATATCGACCTGAAAAACGAAATTTCACTTACAAAATGCAAAAAGCAAAAACTGCCGTACAATTACTATTTGTATTCCAGGGGCAAACGCACCTATTATGCATTAAAACTGCCGAAGAATATACTTGAAAACTGCTTTGATGTCGTGTTGGAATTTGATTTTGACGGACTGAATTTACAGGTTTTCAGCGGCAACACGCTAATTAACGACTATTTCAATATTGACAAGAAATTTGTTATGCATTTGAGGGATTATAAACAGTACATTGAGCAGAACAATACGCTCATAATCCGCACCGCACCGAAAACGAGATTCGGTATTTCCCATGTGTATAACGAAATCCCCGTACCGCTGTATTCGGGCAAATTGGTGTTAACCAATGCCCGTGTGATTGAAAAATCGAGAGGTGAATGATTTTATGGATTTTACAGAAATTCTTTTGCATAGTGGTGCAAACGCGATTGTTCCGTGCGACTGCACCATCGAAAAAACAAATCAGGTGGTTCATATCCGCGTCAAAGTTTTACAAACAGCGCGGGTGAAAGAGGCGGTGCTTTTCAGCGGCGAACACGGTTTCCCCGCGGACACACCGTTTTACGGCGACGGCTATCAAAAACTGACGCAATACAAAGGCACGCTCAAAAAATGCGATACCTTTACAGGCTTTACCGACAAAGACCATTACAAACTGCCGCAGACCGAGGGCTTTCAAACTGTTTATAACTATGCGCTGATCGGCACGGGTGATAAAACAATGTTAATCGGTGCGGCGAGCTGTAACCGTTTTCGCACGGAAATCCGTGTGAACGGTACGCAAATGC
>JBJEPS010000061.1:0-49058 GCA_051881355.1 Candidatus Fimenecus sp.
CGGCTCGAAATCATATATGACGATTTGTGTGCGCTGATGGAACGGCACAAACCCGAAGCGATGGCGATTGAAAAACTGTTTTACAACACCAACGCCAAAACGGTCATTGATGTTGCGCAGGCGCGCGGCGTAACCATGCTTGCCGCCCAACAGCACAGGTTGGAAATTTATGAATATACCCCTTTGCAGGTGAAGCAAAGCGTGGTCGGCTACGGCAGAGCCGAGAAAAAACAGGTGCAGGAAATGACCCGCATCATATTAAATCTCGAAAAAGTGCCGAAGCCCGACGATACCGCCGATGCACTCGCGATGGCAATCTGTCACGGGCATTCCAGTGGCTCTTTAATGGGAAAACTCAAAAAAATGGGGGTTTAAATCTTGTTTTATTCGATTACCGGGCGCGTAGTGCACCGCGATACACAATCTGTCGCGTTGGAAACGGGCGGTGTGGCATTTCAGTGCAGTACCACGCTTACAACCTTAAAAACAATCGGGGAAAAGGGCAGTACTGCGACGCTTTATACCTACTTAAATGTCCGTGAGGACGCTCTCGATTTGTTCGGCTTTGCCACCGAGCAGGAATTGGAGTGCTTTAAACTGCTCATTTCCGTTTCGGGTGTCGGACCGAAAGCGGCACTTTCAATTTTGTCGGAATTAACGCCTGACAAATTGGCGCTGTGCCTGGCAACAGGAGACAGCAAATCCATTACCCGTGCGCAGGGCGTCGGTCCGAAGCTTGCCCAGCGCGTCGTGTTGGAATTAAAGGATAAATTGGCAAAGGGCTTGGAATTGCCCGCTGACTCGCCCGAAATTCAGGCGGCAGGGCTTGCCGCCGCAGACGGCAATGCATCAGAGGCGGTAAGCGCCCTTGTGATGCTCGGCTATTCCCAAAGCGAAGCGGCAATGGCAGTTTCCAAATTAGACGCCGCTCTGCCTGTGGAAGAGCTCATTAAGCAAGCGTTAAAACAACTGGCAAGGCAGGTGTAACCGATGGATTTTGAGCAGGAAAACCGTATTGTTTCGCCCGATTTTAATGAGGCAAGCGACAGCGATTTGGAGCTTTCTCTGCGCCCGAAAACCCTGAACGATTACATCGGGCAGGAAAAGGCAAAAGAAAATTTGAAAATCTATATCGAAGCGGCAAAGGCACGCGGCGAGCAGTTAGACCATGTGTTGCTGTATGGACCGCCGGGCTTGGGCAAAACCACGCTTGCGGGAATTATTGCAAATGAAATGCACGTGCAAATCCGTGTGACATCGGGTCCCGCCATTGAAAAACCCGGCGATTTGGCGGCGTTGTTGACCAATCTCAATGACGGTGATGTGCTGTTTATCGATGAAATTCACCGCCTTTCGCGTGCGGTGGAGGAGGTTTTGTACCCCGCTATGGAGGACAACGCCCTCGACATTATTATCGGTAAAGGTCCTTCGGCGCGTTCCATTCGGTTGGATTTGCCGAAATTCACTTTAGTCGGCGCGACCACGCGTGCGGGGCAGCTGACTGCGCCTTTACGGGACCGTTTCGGCGTAATTTTGCGTTTGGAAATGTATTCGCCTGAACAGTTGTCGCAAATCGTCAAGCGAAGTGCAGGCATATTGGGTATCGCCGTCGATGAACACGGTGCGTTGGAGATTGCGTCGCGTTCGCGCGGGACACCGCGTATCGCAAATCGCCTGTTAAAGCGCGCACGCGATTTTGCCGAGGTGATGGCAAACGGCGTGATTACCGAGGATACAGCCAAAATTGCCCTCGGCAGAATGGAAATCGACGAGTTGGGGCTTGATCAAATCGACCGTTTACTGTTAACCACAATGATTCAAAATTATAACGGCGGACCTGTGGGGTTGGAAACCATCGCCGCCACAATCGGCGAAGAAGCCGTAACGATTGAAGATGTTTATGAGCCGTATCTTATGCAAATCGGCTTTCTTTCCAAAACCCCGCGCGGCAGAGTGGCGACCGCGCTCGCATACAAGCACCTCGGCATTGTCATGCCGGGTCAGCAACAGTTGGATTTATAACCGTATAAAGGAGAAATTATGGGCAGATTATTCGGAACAGACGGCGCTCGCGGCGTTGCAAACAGCGAGATAACCTGTGAATTGGCGATGCAAATCGGGCGTGCGGCGGCAATGGTGCTGACTGAGAATTTGGAGCACCGTCCGCGTGTACTGATTGGTATGGATACCCGTGCTTCGGGGGAAATGTTAGAAGCGGCGCTCACCGCGGGGCTTTGTTCTGTAGGTGCAGACGTCCTGCTGTTGGGCGTTGTGCCCACCCCCGCCGTGGCATATCTTGTCACCGCGTACGGGTATGATGCAGGCGTGATGATTTCCGCCTCGCACAACCCCTGTGAATATAACGGCATTAAGATTTTTCAGTCCACGGGCTACAAATTGCCCGATGCGCTGGAAAACGAAATTGAAGCCATTATTTTAGACGAAGCGAAAGTGCCGCCCGTGATGGTCGGCGGCGATGTCGGCAGAGTCACGCGTGCTGAAACCGCGGTGGACGATTATATAAAGCACTTGCTTTCCACCACTGATGTGCGGTGCGACGGCTTGAAAATCGCGCTGGACTGCGCCAACGGCTCTTCGAGCGTATCTGCAAAGACTGTTTTTGAGGCACTCGGTGCGGAATGTATCGTGATTGCCGACAAGCCTGACGGCGTGAACATTAACAAAGATTGCGGTTCCACGCATATGGGGGCATTGCAAAAATGTGTTGTCGAAAACGGGTGTGACTTGGGCTTTGCCTTTGATGGCGACGCTGACCGTATGCTTGCCGTAGACCACACGGGCAATTTGGTGGACGGAGACCGCGCCATTGCACTGTGCGCAAAATATATGCAGAAAAACGGTACCCTCAAAAAGGATACCGCCGTGGTTACGGTGATGAGCAATATGGGCTTTTTCAAGTTCTGTGACGAAAACGGGATTCACTGTGAACGCACCAAGGTCGGTGACCGCTATGTGCTCGAAAACATGCTGGAAAACGGCTACAGCATCGGCGGCGAGCAGTCGGGGCATATTATCTTTTTGGACTATGCCACCACGGGCGACGGGCAACTGTCCGCCATACAGGTGTTAAAGGTGCTCAAAAATACGGGCAAAACCTTAAAGGAATTGGCGGACGAAATGGAAATTTATCCGCAGGTGCTTATCAATGTGCGCGTGTCGAACTACGGCAGAGTGCGTTTTACAAGCGATGTAGAAATTAAAAATGCCATTGCCCGTGCCGAGGAGGAGCTCGGCGACAGCGGGCGCGTGCTGGTGCGTGTTTCGGGAACGGAGCCGTTGGTGCGCGTGATGTTGGAGGGCAAGGACGAGCAAAAAATCCGCGAACTCGGCGAAACTATTGCCGAGGTCGTGCGGGAAAGGTTAGTGTAAATGCGTTTTTCAAAGGATTGGAAAGACTATGAACTGCTTGACTGCTCGTGTGGCGAACGGTTGGAGCGTTGGGGTAAGGTGACTCTCATTCGTCCCGACCCGCAGGTGGTTTGGCAAACGCCGAAAACGCATCCGCTGTGGAAAAAAGCGGACGCGGTGTATCACCGTTCCAATACGGGCGGCGGGCAGTGGGAAATGCGCAATCGGATTCCCGAACGTTGGGAAATCAGTTACCGTGATTTGACGTTGAATGTCAAAACCATGGGCTTTAAGCATACGGGCGTATTCCCCGAGCAGGCGGTGAATTGGGATTATGTTTCCGATTTAATAAAACATCAAAACCGCCCCGTAAAAGTCTTAAATCTTTTTGCCTATACGGGCGCGGCGACGGTTTCCGCCCTGAAAGCGGGTGCAGAGGTCGTGCATGTGGACGCGTCGAAGGGCATGGTACAGTGGGCAAAGGAAAACGCCGTTTCTTCGGGCGTAATTGACCGCCCTGTGCGCTGGATTGTCGATGACTGTATCAAATTCGTCCAGCGTGAAATCCGTCGCGGCAATCGGTATGACATTCTGATTATGGACCCGCCTTCTTACGGCAGAGGTCCCGGCGGCGAGGTTTGGAAGTTAGAAAATGAGGTATATCATTTCGTTGAGCTTTGCCGTGCGGTGTTGTCGGACAATCCTTTGGCGATACTGATCAATTCCTATACTGCGGGACTTTCTCCCGCCGTGATGCAGTATATTTTAGGTGCGCTGATTGTGCCTGCGTTCGGCGGTACGGTCGAAAGCGAAGAAATCGGCTTGCCCGTCACGCAAACGGGGCTTTTGCTGCCGTGCGGTGCAACCGCAATTTGGAAACGCTGAAACTTTTTTGTAAGGAAAACATTATGGCGGAAAATATCATTGAATTTCAAAATGTCTGCTATCGGTATGAAGCGGGGGAGGGAGAACAATCCTTGCCGCTTTGTGTGGACAATGTAACGCTCAATATAAAAAAAGGTGATTTTGTCGCGATTTTAGGGCACAACGGTTCGGGCAAATCCACCCTTGCAAAGCTTTCAAATTCTATTTTAATTCCCGAAAGCGGCAGGGTGCTTGTGAACGGTATGGATACTGCCGACGAAGAACTTTCCTACGATATTCGCAGTACGGTCGGCGTGGTGTTCCAAAACCCCGACAATCAGATTGTCGCGTCGATTGTGGAGGAGGATGTCGCGTTCGGACCTGAGAATTTAGGGGTAGAGCCCGCAGAAATCCGCCGCCGCGTCGATGACGCCTTAAAAGCGGTCGGGATGTATGAATACCGCCATCACGAGCCGCACAAGCTCTCCGGTGGGCAAAAACAGCGCGTGGCGATTGCGGGAATGATTGCGATGCTCCCCGAATGTATTGTTTTAGACGAGCCGACCGCAATGCTTGACCCAAAAGGGCGAAAAGAAGTGATAGATACCATTCGGAAATTAAACCGCGAACGTGGGATTACGATTGTGTTTATTACGCATTTTATGGAGGAAGCCGTGCAGGCGGACCGTGTTGTTGTCATGGATAACGCAAAAATTCTGCTCGACGGCACACCGAAAGAGGTGTTTCGGAAAGCCGATTTGTTAAAACAAGCCGGGCTTGACGTGCCGAAAGCGGCGCGCCTTGCAGCGGAACTGCAAAAAGCAGGCGTTCCGTTGCCTGACGATATTTTATCTGCTTCGGAGTTTTCCGATGCTATTTTGAACGTACTCGGAGAGAAGTCAAATGCCGATTCTTGAAACGCAAAATTTAACATACGTTTACGGCGAGGGGACCCCGTTTCGCATTACCGCCGTGGAAGATGTCAACATTTCCGTTGAAAAAGGCGAATATGTTGGCATTATTGGGCATACGGGTTCGGGGAAAAGTACCTTGGTACAGCATTTAAACGGGCTTTTAAAGCCGACGGCGGGCAAAATCCTGTTAAACGGCGAGGATATACACAGCAGTAAAGAAGCCACCCGTGCCGCACGTTTTAAAGTTGGGCTTTGCTTTCAGTACCCCGAATACCAACTGTTTGAAAGCACCGTATATCGTGACATTGCCTTCGGACCGAAAAATATGGGATTGTCCGAAGCACAGGTCAAGGAAGCAGTTTTGCGCGCTGCGGATTTTGTCGGCATTCACAAAGATTGGATGGAAAAATCGCCGTTTGATTTGTCAGGCGGTGAAAAACGCCGCGTCGCCATCGCTGGCGTGATGGCGATGGAACCGGAAATCTTGATTTTGGACGAGCCCACTGCAGGACTTGACCCGCGCGGCAGAGCGCGCCTTTCTGATATGATTGAAAACTACCGACTAACCACCGGCAAAACAGTCATCATTGTATCCCACAGTATGGACGATGTCGCCGCGTTTGCTTCCAAGGTTATCGTGATGGACCACGGGCACACGGCGCTTATCGGCACGGTTGGGGAGGTGTTTCGCCAGGTGGACCGTTTGCTGTCTATCGGGCTGGACGTTCCGCAAATTACGCGCATTTTCTTGAACTTAAAGGAACAGGGACTACCCGTGCGCACCGATATTTATACGGTGGAGGCGGCAAAACGTGAGCTGTTGCACGTATTGAGAGAGCGGGGTGCGCTGCATGATTAAAGACATTACCATTGGGCAGTATTTCCCCGGCAATTCCCTTGTGCACAAATTGGACCCGCGCTTAAAACTGGTTTTGACTTTTGTTTATATTTTGTTTATATTTTTCTGCAAAAATTTTGTCTCGCTTGCCGTGATGGTGGTTTATTTGCTGTTGACGGTATTGCTTTCCAAGATTTCTGCAAAAATGCTCTTAAAAAGCCTAAAACCGATTGTCATTATCGTGGCGATTACCGCCGTTTTGCAGATTTTCTATAACAAAGACGGCACGGTGTTGTTGGAACTCGGTAAATTTCAGCTGACCTCAGGCGGCATTTATATGGCGCTGTTTACCACCATTCGGATTATCGCTTTGGTGGCGGCAAGCTCGATGCTGACCTACACCACCTCGCCGACGCTTTTGACCGACGCGATTGAACGGCTGTTTTCCCCGTTAAAGGTATTTAAAATCAATGTCCATTCCATTGCAATGATGATGACGATTGCGTTGCGCTTTATTCCGACGTTGATTGACGAGGTGGACAAAATTATGTCTGCGCAAAAAGCGCGCGGCGCGGATTTGGATACAGGCAATCTGCTTCAGCGCGGGAAGGCGCTTGTACCCGTGTTTATTCCGCTGTTTGTCAACGCCTTTACGCGCGCTTACGATTTGGCGTTTGCGATGGAGTGCCGCTGTTACCGCGGCGGCGAGGGCAGAACACGGCTTCGTGTGATGAAATTGCAGATGCGGGATTATTTGACGACCGTGTTTACCGTCGTTTGTATGGCGGGCGTTTTGGTTGCCAATCATTTTTTACCGGCAGTTATCTAAAGAAAGAAAGATTTGTTTTGCAGTATGAAAAACTATTTACTGACTTTAGCCTTTGACGGCACAAATTACCACGGTTGGCAGGTACAGGAAAACGCCGTGACCGTGCAGGAAACCTTGCAAACCGCCGCGGAGCAAATTTTGGGCGTTCGGGAAAACATCATCGGTTGCAGCCGAACGGATGCAGGTGTGCACGCGAATATGTTTTGTTGTAATCTGCGCACCGAAAAAAACATCGCACCCGAAAAACTACAAACGGCGCTCAATGCTGTTTTACCGCGGGACATTGCCGTTTTAGAATGCGGTGAGGTGCCGTATGATTTTCACGCGCGATATGATTGCACAGGCAAAACCTATCAATATTGGATTTTAAACCGGCAGGTACGTGACCCATTTTATGAAAATCGTGTCTACCACTATCCGTGGCACATACATACGAATCTTTTGCACGAGCAGGCGCAGCAGTTTTTGGGACTGCACGACTTTTCCGCCTTTTGTGCGTCGAAAACCGCCGTGGAGGACAAAACGCGCGAAATCCGGCGAATGGAAGTGCGGCGTGACGGCGATTTTGTGAAAATCACCGTCGAGGGCAACGGGTTTCTTTACAATATGGTGCGTATTATGGTCGGTACACTGTTGGAAATCAACAGCGGCAAGCTTTCACGGGATTCCATTCCTGCGATACTGGAAAGCAAGGACCGCACCAAAGCGGGCGTAACTGCGCCTGCACAGGGTTTGTATTTGCACAAGGTTTACTATGACAGATAAAACGGGGTGAGAACATGGCGCAGAACGCTGCCGGGCAAAACAGCGGTAAAAGAAAACAAAACAGCACAGCAAGCGGAAAAAAACGCAGTACAAAAGCACAGACTCGCTCCTTAGCCGTTTTAAAGGCGGTATGTATGATTGCCGTTCTGCTGATTTTGGTGGTGATTGCGGCATACCGTTTCGGCAACATTACGTTTTCCAGCGTCGGCGATTATTTCACCGCACTCGTTTCCGATACCAAAAGCGGTGACGGCTATCCGTATTATTTTGAAAGCACCAATGTGGAATCCGTACAAACTGTCGGTTCGGATTTATTTGTCCTCGGTGACGACGCGACCTTTGTGCTGGACAATACCGCGCGGAAGCTTGGCTACACACAGCATACCTTTTCCAATCCCGTGTCTTACAGCGCCGGCGGCAGAGTGTTGCTTTTAGACGTTGGTGAAACGAGTTTTCGCGTCTTGTCCAAAACAAAAATATTATATGAAGAAAATTTCCCGCATAAGCTGTTAACGGGTGCAATCGGAAAAGACGGTACGGTTGCCGTTGCTTCCCGCGGGGAAAGCTCGCAAAGCATGCTGACGGTTTACAACAAAAATCACAAAGCGGTTTTTGTATGGAACTGTGCTTCTGAAAATATTATAGCTGTGGCGGTATCCGATAACGGCAAGCGCGCGGCAGTCAGCGCTGTCGGTGCAGAAAACGGGGAGCTGTACTGTAAGGTACATATCTTTGATTTTTCGTATTCGGAGCCGATTGCTTCATTTACCTATGCCAATACCGTATCAGGATTGCAGTTTTTAAGCGGGAACCGCCTACTTATGTACGGGAAAAATGTATTTACCGTCATTGCAGATGACGAAAGCGTGCTCGAAGAGGATTTGTCCCTGAATACGCTTTCCCGCGTGTATACAGACGACCGTCATTTTACGGCTGCGGTGCTCTCAAAATACGGCAGTTCCGCGTCAAAAATCATCAGGGGCTATGACCGTAAAGGAAACCTGCTGTTTGAAACGGAGCTTTCCGAAAGCGTCAAGGGCGTTTCCTGCGACGGCACATATGTTTCCGTTCTGACCGATAATTTTTTATACAGCTATAATCACAAGGGCGAACTGGTCGGTAAATCGGCAGTAGATGCCGATTGTTTAAAACCCTTTACAGACGGCAAATATACCTATGTGTATGCAATGAGTGGAATTCAGCGCTATAAGACAACCGGCTTTTCGGAAAAGAGCGAGGAAACGGTGCATTCCGATGTATCGTTGACAGAACCTACCTGATTTTTGTTGTAAGTCTGCTTTGAATATGATACAATAAAATAAAAAACGGAGGTGTTCATCTGCGAATGGTAATTGATATCATTTTGCTTTGTCTGTTTTTGACCGCAGTTGTGATTTCTGCGAAAAAGGGTATTGTGCGAACCGTTTTGGATATTGCCGCATTTGTGTTAACGGTGGTGATTGCATCGCAAATTGCCGCGCCGATGGCAAAGTCCTTTTACAGCACTTTTCTGTCTGAACGCATTGAAACGCGCATTGAGGACGCATTAACCTCAAGCGAAGCGGCAACCAATACGCAAAAGGCAGCAGTTGTATTGGAAAGCCTCCCGGATGCGGTGAAAGGGTATATCGAAAAAGCCGATATCCGTACCGATATCCTCGCGCAGAAAATAGCAACCGGGCAGGTGGGGGCGGATATGGCGGCATATCTCAATACAGAAATCGCGCAGCCGATTTGTGAAGCGGTGATTACCGTCCTCTTGTTCCTGCTGTTTTGTGTGGTGCTTGGGTGCCTGTTGCAATGGGTAGCAGGGGGTATTGCCAAAATGTTTAAACTGCCGATTGTTAAAACGGCAAATGCCGCTTTAGGTGCTGTGTTCGGTGCGGCAAAGGGCGTAATTGTGGTGTATATCGCGGTTGCCCTGCTTGTTTTTATCACGCCGCGTGCGTCAGGCAGCAAACTGCAGCAGGCAGTGCACGATTCCCAAGTGGTTGCCTTTACAGAGCAATATTTACCCGAATCTGTATTCGGTGAATGGATATGAGGTGTAACACATGAAAGAAAATTTAAAAAGTCTGTTTACGGGCTGCTTAACAGTGCCGAATCTCCTGTCGTTGATTCGTATTTTGTTAATTCCCGTGTTCGGTGTGCTGTTTTATCAAGGGCACATCGGCTGGGCGGTCATCGTATTGGTGATTTCGGGGCTTACCGACTTTTTTGACGGTAAAATTGCCCGTCGGTTTAACCAAATCAGCGAACTTGGGAAAATGCTCGACCCCGTAGCGGATAAATTAACGCAAATTACGATTGCGATTGTAATTTTCTTGGAATTCAACAAGTCCACAAACCCTACAATGCAGTGGTTTAAATGGGTGTTCCTGTTTTTCCTGTTCAAGGAACTGTTGATGGTGATTATCGGTGCGATTATGCTAGCCTGCGGGCTGCGCCCCGTGGCGGCGGAAATTTACGGTAAGGTCGCAACCTTCGTGTTTTACGCGGTCATGGTGCTGGTGATTGCTTTCGGTCCGGAAATCGGTGCATTGCGTGCGTGGTTTGTGTTGCCTGACTGGCTGATGATTACATTGGTCATTATATCTGCAATACTTACTTTTATTGCGCTGTTAAGCTATGCGCCGCCGACATACCGCCAGTTTAAAGAGAAAAAAGCGGCTGACAATGCAAAGAAAGAATCTGAGGAATAAGAACGAATGAACAAAAATATGCTGTGCAGTAGATGTCACAAAAACCCTGCGGTCTTTTTCATCTCAAAGGTGGAAGGGGATAAGACCACCAACGAGGGGCTCTGCATTAAATGTGCAATGGAGCTGAACATCGGACCTGTCAAACAAATTATGGAACAGATGGGGATTACCGAAGAGGATATGGACGAAGTTTCTGCGCAAATGGAGCAGATGATGGAAAATATGGACGGCGAGGACGGGTTCCAGCCCGGCGGAGCATTGCCGCTCTCTTTCCTGCAAGGAATGTTCCCAAGCGCACCCAATCAAAATCAAGATGATGCGGACGGCGATTTGATTGACCCGTCCGAGGTCTCCGTCGTTGACGAGCCGAAAAACGGCAGAACGAAGAAAAAACAGGGGAGCAAAAACAAAAAACGCAAATATCTTTCGCTTTACTGCACAGATTTAACCGAGCGTGCACGGGAAGGGAAATTAGACCGTATCATCGGGCGTGAACGTGAAATTGCCCGCACGGTGCAGATTTTATGCCGTCGGACCAAAAACAACCCGTGTTTAATCGGTGAACCCGGCGTCGGTAAAACAGCGATTGCCGAGGGCTTGGCACAAAAAATTGCCGCGGGTGAAGTGCCGGCGAAGCTTGCCGAGAAAGAAATTCATTTGCTGGATTTAACCGCTTTGGTTGCAGGCACACAGTTTCGCGGACAGTTTGAAAGCCGTATCAAGGGTTTGATTGAAGAGGTAAAGTCCGAGGGCAATATTATCCTGTTTATCGATGAGGTGCACAATTTGGTCGGCACAGGCGACGCCGAGGGCACCATGAATGCCGCCAATATTATGAAACCGGCATTGTCCCGTGGGGAAATTCAGGTTATCGGTGCAACCACCTTTAACGAATACCGCAAGAATATCGAAAAGGACGCCGCCTTGGAGCGCCGTTTCCAACCGGTCAAGGTAGAGGAGCCTTCCATACAGGATGCGTATGAAATGTTGCTCGGCATTAAAAAGTATTACGAGGATTACCACAAGGTGCAAATTTCCGACAACCTTGTGTATAAAGCCGTTGTGCTGTCCGAACGCTATATTACCGACCGCTTTTTACCTGACAAGGCAATCGACCTTTTGGACGAAGCGTGTACCTGTGCAAATCTGCGCAACAAGGCAATCAGCGAATATGAGCTGTTCTTAAAGCACAGGGCGGAGTTAAAAGCCGAAGAGGAAGACCTGGTCTCGGCAGTCGAAACGGAAAATGACGAGGCAAAGAAAAACGAAAGCTATGCCGAATTAGCACGTGTGCGGACAGAGCTTATCTCTTGTGAAAGTAAAGAGGCGGACTTAAAAGAAAAGGCAAGCGATAACCGCGTGGTCGAGGAGGATTTGGCAAAGGTGATTAACCTTTGGACGGGAATTCCCACCACCAAAATCGTTGAGGGCGATGTCAAACGCTTGGTCGGTATGGAAGACCGCCTGAAGGCGCATATCATCGGGCAGGACGAAGCTGTGGATTTGGTTGCCGCCGCGATTAAGCGCAGCCGCATTCAGCTTTCGGTTCAAAAACGCCCCGCATCTTTCATTTTTGTCGGACCGACGGGTGTCGGCAAGACGGAGCTTGTCAAACAGCTTTCCTATGAATTGTTTGACACGCCCGAAACGCTGATTCGTTTGGATATGTCCGAATTTATGGAGAAACATTCCGTATCCCGTTTAATCGGCTCACCGCCCGGCTATGTCGGCTATGACGAGGCAGGGCAGCTGACGGAAAAGGTCAGAAGAAAGCCCTATTCCATCATTTTGTTTGATGAAATCGAGAAAGCGCACCCGGACGTGATGAATATTTTGCTGCAAATTCTCGATGAGGGCAAAACCAATGACGCGCACGGCAGAACCGTCAGCTTTGCCAACACGGTGATTATTATGACCTCCAATGCCGGCAGCGAGCGCAAGACTGCGGCGATGGGCTTCGGCAAAGCGGCAGGGGAAGTCAAGCGCGAAATGGCAGTGAAAGCCCTGCGTGAATTCCTGCGGCCCGAATTTATCGGCAGAGTTGATGAAATTGTCGTCTTTAACGAGCTTACCGAAGAAAATTACTGCAAAATTGCCGAACTGATGCTCGGGGAGCTGGGAACTGCATTGCAGGACAAAGGCATTCAATTTGATTATGCTGCGGATGTGCCGCAGCTTTTGGTCAGCAAAATGGACGGCAACGTTCGCGGTGCTCGAGATTTGCGCAATGTCATTCGCCGCAACGCAGAGGACAAGATTTCGTCGTATTTGGTTGCGCATTGTGACGAGCCGATACACACCGTGCACCTGGTGTGTGCGGACGGCGGTTTGCAGTTGTCGGTATCTTAATTTTTACTGCTTTTGCACGGATTTTTTCGAAATCGGAAAAATCCGTGCTTTTTTATTGTATCGCTGTGTCGTTTCTTTTCCGAAAAAAGAGAATGCCGTCAAAAAATGTGGTAAAAAAACACAAATAATACTTTACGAATGGAATTTGTTGTGATAAAATATAACTGACGTTGGAGACGTGTAAAATTAAGAAACAGGGACGGGTGCAAAATGGAATTGAAAAAAGTGACGGATTTATCCTATGCAGAGAGAACCTTGCTGGGGAAATACCGCTTATGTTCGGAGGCAGAAAAGGCGGAAATTCTTGAGCAGATGCAGAACCTACTTGCGCAGGACGGTACAACCGATGCCCCGAGCGATACACAGAACGGGTAAAGTGTGCTCAACCAAAAAAGCACATACATAAAGCTCACCCCGCCCATTCGAATTGTGGGCGGGGTTTTCCATACGGTGTGCTTGGACTGCCGAAACCGAGAAATTCAATCTGACGAAATATAGAGGGACAGGTTGTTTTGCTTATCGCAAACCCCTAAAAAAACCTCTTTGGCATTGTGAAAGCCTTGCTTTTCAAGCTGCTTTTGCAGCCAAGTGACATCTAACCCGAGCTTGTGCAGATTTTCGTCCAAAATACGACCGTCCATAATGACTTCCGTAAATACGGTTTCCTGCTGCGGGGCTAACTCCATATCCTTCGGCGTGGCGGGGCGTTCTGTGCTGACCGGCAAAATCGTCAGCGTGCCGTTATATTCAAAAATCGCAGTTTGTATCGCGTCCAAATCGAAATAACCTGCGTTGCGGCACAGCACCAAAAATTCATTCAAATCCATTTTTGCTTTTTTCATATTTTTTCGGTTCAGTTTGCCGTTGTCCATGATAACGGTCGGCGCACCGTTGACAAATTTCCGAATTCTCGGGCATTTGTTGATAAACAGGCTCAGCAGCACGGAAACCACACCGTAAATTACCATGGCAATCAGCGGCTTCCACGGCTGTTCCAGCTCTGTGGCAAGCTCGGCGGCGATTGAGCCAATGGTGATACCTGTAATGTAGTCAAAGAAATCCAACTGTGCCATTTGCTTGTGTCCCATAATTTTGGTAATGAGAAACAGCGTAACAACGGACAGAAGCGAAGTCAAAATTACTTTCCAAAAATCCATAAAAATCCCTCCTGAGTTACCTTGATAGTATGGCAGAAAAAACGGAAAATAACCACAAAACAAAAAACGGCTTTGTGCTTTGTGAAGCATAAAGCCGTTTTTTCTAAATTTACTTTTGAAGCGGAAAGCGAATTTCAGTCTCCTTGGCGTATAGCGTCTGCTTTTGTTTGATGCACTGTGCCGAACGGATGCTGTACCGGCGCGTAAACCGAAAACAGTTTTAAAGGCGTACTGCCGATGTTTCGTAAATTGTGACGTGTGCCGGCGGGCACAAATACAGCGTCGCCGGGTATCACATGGCGACGCTCTGCACATTCGTCCATACCGAATTGCACTGTGCCGCGACCTTCTGCAACGTATAGCATTTGGTCTGTATGCGGATGTGTTTCTGCACCGATGTCCTCTCCGACGCCGAGACACATCAGCGTGACTTGCATATGTTCCCCTGTCCAAAAGGCTGTGCGAAAGTTTTTGTTTTCCAATGTTTTTTTGCATAACGGCAATACGCGTGGCATACCGCCGAAGTCCGATGAGCCGCCGCAACAGCCGTGTTCGGGCATTTGATGTTTGTTTTGATTGTACTGCATACCGAAAATCCTTTCATTTTTTACTATACTATGCGCAAAAGCTTTACGGCGTGCAGAAGCAAAAACCCCACTGTCCGAAAACAGCGGGGAAGTACAGTGCGCACGATTTTAACGGTAATCTTTGCGCTCGTTTAAAAATTTCTTTTCTTCAGGCAGTAAATCCAACCCGATTGTGCCGCCGGGATTCATCATATAATCGGGGTCGAAATAGTTTTTCAGCACCTTAAACACGCCGTATTCCTTTTCTCCGATGTAGCCCTCCAGCCACGGGGCAAACATCTTGCCGATACCGTGGTGGTGCGAAATTGCCGCGCCGGATTTTTGGATAGCGTCAAGAATCGTGGTGTGGTAACGCTTAAATTCGTCTGCATCATTCATTTTGGTGATGAAAATGAAATACAGGTTTGCACCCTGCGGATAGCAGTGCGACATGTGTGTGGTGACCACGGTGTTGGGCAGAGCGTGGCAGACCTTTCGTACATCGCGGTGTACCTGTGCCATATTCGACCAGTTGACGGTGCATTCCAAGGTGTCCGTTATAATACTGAAATCCATTAAGGTATCGCGCAGATACGGGTCATTGAAACGGCCCTTTTCCCAGCTCTTTGTGACATACCCGGTCATCGGCATCGCACCGTGCTTTAAGGCAATGCGTGCAATATTCTTTGCCACATTTTTGGAAAAGCCTTTTTCGCCGTCGGTGAAGCCTAAGAACATACAGCGTTCCATATCCTTATAGCCGCATTTGTCCAAAATCGGGGCAAGGGGGGTGTCGTCCACATTGTAGAGTTTTAACATCAGATGCGTCTCCTCGGGGTCGGACAGGCGGAATACCGAAGAATAACCGCATTCGCATTGCATCATTTCACGGGCGGCTTCCATCGCGATTTCCCAATTCTTAAACATATAGGAGAACCGTTTGCGGTTTTCGGGCATCCAGCGGAATACACGCAAGGTGACTTCCGTCAGCACGCCGAATGTGCCCTCCGAACCCATCATAATTTGATTGAGGTTCGGGCCTGTCGCTTCACGCGAATAGTGGCTTGTGACAATTCTGCCGATGGGCGTCGCGTATTTTTGTGACAGTACAATATCGGTAATACAGCCGTAGTATGTACTGTTTTGCCCCGCGCCGCGTGTGACCGTCCAGCCGCCGACACTGCTGTATTCAAACGATTGCGGGAAGTGTCCGCAGGTGTATGCGCGTTTTGCGCCGAACAGCGACGGTGCATTGTGCAAGGTTTCCTCTAACTTCGGACCCGACATACCCGCCTGCACAGTGATGGTTTGGTCGGTTTCATTAAAGCTGATAACCTTGTTAAAGCGCTTGCGCATATCCAAGGTCATACCGCCCTTGACCGCCTCCATACCGCGCGTGACCGAACTGCCGCCGCCGTAGACATACAGCGGGATTTTGTGTTCTGTCGCATAGGCAACCAACTGTTCAACCTGCTCGGTGGTATCAGGGTAAACAACCACATCGGGCACATTTTCAATCTGTTTGTGGCGAAGCCGCAAAAGGTCATAGCCCGTGCAGCCGTAAGCGACCGCCAAACGCGGATAATCCTCGGTTGTCACAAACTCGTCGCCGACAATTTTTTTCAGCGCCTCGATGTGTTCAGGGGCGATTTTCGACGGATAATCGGACAAATCCACTTGGTCAAAGCCGATATCGTCGGTGTAATCTTTAAAATCGTCATCGGTCATTTTGAAGGTTTCTTTCATCAGCTTATAAAGCGACTCTTTCGGGTATTTGAAAAATTCGGGGTCGCCCCAACGGAAGATGGAACGGTAACTGCCCTCGGGGGCGGGGGTTAACAACCATTTCGGTTCAAAGCCCTTATACGGTTTTGTGCTCATTGAATATCTCTCCTTTTGGTGATTTTGATAATTTTTCTGTAAATCGGCTCTAATTTGCCGAAGATTTTACGATAAGCGCCTGTGTATAAATCCATATAGGTTTCGTGCTCTGTTTTACGTGGTGCAAACACGTCGGTTTCGTGCACCATATGGTGTATGGCGTCCTCATAATCGCGGAAAACGCCGCCCCAAAGAAATGCGACCATCGAAGCGCCGATGGAACATGCCTCGTGGGTCTGTATGCGCTTGACAGGCAATCCGAAAATATCCGCGGTAATTTGGCAAACCACATCACTGCGCGCGCCGCCGCCACCTACAAACAGCTCGTCAATTTTAATTCCCGAGCGTTTTTCCATATTCCGAAGCGAGTGGTATAGCTCAAATCCAATGCCTTCAATAATCGCGCGGTAAAGGTGAATATGCGTGTGGTAATCGGCAAAGCCGACCACCGCCCCGCGCGAAGTCGGATTGATGACGCCCGGTGTCCAATAGGGCTGTAACAACAGCCCTTCACAGCCCGGCGGCAGTTTTTCAATGTATTTGTCTAAAAGCTGTTCGGGTGCACAGCCCAGTTTTTCAGCTTCTGCGCGTTCCTCTGCGCCGAATTCCTTGACAAACCACGAAACCAGCCAAAATCCGCGATAGATTTCGATTTCGGGATTAAATAAATGATTCGGTACGGCGGGGTAGGCGGGCATAAATTTCTGCGGCTCAAAGTATTTTTCCACCGCCATTTGTATCGTCGCCGTTGTGCCGAACGAGATTGCCGCCTTGTTGGATTCAATCACCGATAGCCCCAAGGTTTCACAGCCCTTGTCAGAGCCTGTGGCAATCAGCGGTAACCCTGCGGGTACGCCGCTTTCTTTTGAAAACTCTGCTGTAATGTGCCCTAAGATTTCGCCCGACTTTACAAGGTCGCAGAGCTTTTCTTGTTCAACATCGCAAATGCATTTGGTTAAAGAACTGTCTTTTTTCCAAACGCGGTGCTTGTAGTCAAAGGGGATATGCCCAATCATATTTGCCTCGGAATCCAACAGATTGCCGGTCATTTTGTAGTTTAAGTAGGTGGGCAGCATTACATATTTTGCAGTCTTTTCCCAAATTTCAGGTTGATTTTGCCGTATCCAGTTTGACGCTGTGGCACGGTAGAGGATTTTTGTCGCTTCCTCCATACCCGCCACTTTAAATATCCACTTTTTATACAACGGGAACGGATTGCGAAAATCTGCCTGTCGCTTGTCAAGCCATAAAATAATGTCCCGAAGCGGTTCATTGTTTTTGTCGAGACACAGCACGGTATCACGAATGACCGTCAGCGTCACGGCAATGATTTGCGGCAGTTTATCGGCATTTCTCTGGCAGACGGTTTTGCCGACCTCGCAAATGCGGTCGTAGTAAAAATCGGGGCGCTGCTCTGCCCAGCCGGGATTCCTGGAATAATACGGCTCGTCGTATTTGACTTGACAAATATCAGCAAAACTGCCGTCGGGGCGCACCAGTAAGCACCGTGCGCTTTGTGTGCCGACGTCAAAGGTCAGCACCAGCGGATTTTCCATCGTTATCCCTCCTTGATTTCCGCGTTTTTCAAAATATCTGAGGTAGCAATGATGTTCACACCCAGCCCTAAAACATTTTCGAGCACGGTATCTCCCCGTGAGACGGGTGCAGACACACACACCTGATTGATTTCGTGCATCACATCAAAAATGCGGTCTTTCGGAATTTCTGCCGATACGCGCACGGGCAAAACGGGAACATCTTTAAAAGCTGTGCGTACCGTGGTGCAAATTGTGCGCTTCGGCGCGGTCATTTCCGAAACGGCAAACTGTTCGCCACGCTTGCAGGAGTTGCCTGTGACGGTGATTTCACCGTCGCTTTCCGTAATTTGCATCGTGCACCCTTTCGGACAAACAATGCAGACCAACTCACGCATTTTCTTTCACCTCGATGTTTAGTTTGATATCGGAATGTTCGTTTAAATCAAATTTTGAAAAATCAAGAACCAGTTTTTCCATTTCCGGTGGACGCAGGAACGGATATTTTTTTGAAAAGACCTCTTTACCGTCCACCGACAGAACAAACCGACAACCGTTCAAAATTTCGCGACTGCGAAAATACAAAATCGTTTCGTGATTGTCCGCATTCAAATCCAGCGTTTGCGGAACGACATATAGAAAGGCTTTGTCCGCCGCAATCGGAATTTCCCGACGTGTGCGTTTTGCATACTTTGCGGCGTTTGCACCTGCGATTTCGCCGCTTTCCGAAACATAATCCACCAAATCGTTGACGTGCAGTGCGTTCCCACAGGAGAATATGCCGTCCACATTGGTCATCAACTGCGCGTTGCAGACAGGGCCTTTGGTTTTCGGGTCTAACCTAACGCCCAAATTTTCGGCAAGTTCGTTTTCAGGGATTAACCCGACCGACAAAATCAGCGCGTCACATTCCACAATTTGCTCTGTGCCCGCAATCGGCCGCATTTTTTCGTCCACTTTCGCGATTTCCACCGCCGTCAGACGGTCTTGCCCGAACACGCGCGTCACCGTGTGTGAAAGATATAACGGAATGTTATAATCGTGTAAGCATTGGTGAATGTTGCGCGTCAGCCCTGAGGGGGCGGGCTTTGCTTCATATACCCCCACAACCTCTGCGCCCTCTAAGGTCAGGCGGCGTGCCATAATAAGACCGATGTCGCCGCTGCCCAAAATCACGCACCGTTTGGTCGGCAACTCGCCCAATAGATTGGTGAAATGCTGTGCCGTGCCCGCTGTAAATACCCCCGACGGGCGCGTGCCGTGGATTTGCACCTGCTTTGCGGTGCGTTCGCGGCATCCCGTTGCCAAAATCAGCGTTTTGGATTCTACCGTTTCCACACCGTTGCGGTTGACCAGCGCCACCGCAAAGCCGTTTTCGGTTTTTTGAATGCGGGTCACGAAAGTCAGTGCCATGGATTCTATATTTTCCGCGCGGAACATATCGATAAACCGTTCGGCATATTCGGGACCGGAGAGCTTTTCTTGAAACCGTACCAGTCCGAATCCGTCGTGAATACATTGCTTTAAAATGCCGCCCAAACGCGCTTCGCGCTCCACAAGCAGTGTGTGCGCGCCGTTTTTGTGCGCGGCAATCGCCGCCGCAAGCCCTGCAGGACCGCCGCCGATGACCAAACAATCATATGTACGCATCGTTTTCTCTCCTTCCCTTTATTTTGTCCGCCCGAAGGTAATTACCGAGTCCTCGGAGGACTTCTTCACTTCGGACAGCGGTACGCCTAAAAAGTCGGCGATAATTTGCGTGACAAGCGGTGAGCAGAACCCGCCTTGGCATCTGCCCATACCGGGACGAATCCGTTTTTTGATGCCGTCTACGGTCGGTACGCAAATGGGGGAGCGCAGTGCGTCTAAGATTTCTCCCTTACTGATTTCCTCGCAACGGCAAACAATCACACCGTAGTCGGGATTTTCTTTAATCAGCGCCGCGCGAGCCGCGTCGTCCATTGCGTTTAACACGGGCACACCGTGCCGTATGGGGTTGTAGTTGGGATTATTCTCAACCGTTTTTTGCGCTTTGAGAAAATCAACTGCCATTTGTTCAATATCCAGCGCCACAGCAGGAGCGGTAGTCAGTCCCGGGGATTGAATCCCTGCACAATGGATTAGATTTTTGGTCTTTCTGCCGTGCTCAATGATGAAATCCTCTTCAAAAGTCGGGGCACGAACACCCGTAAAATAGGTGATGATGTCGCGCTCGGAAAGCTTCGGCATGGTGCGTTTTTGCTTTGCAAAAACCGTTTCAATGCTCTCACGGTGTGTTTCCACATTTTCTTTTTCATAGGTCTCTATTGCATCGGGACCAATGAGCAGATTGTCGTGCACGGTATGTAAAATGCCGCCGCCTTTGGAGTGCGTTTTACTGCGCGTCAGTTCCTTAATGGAGGCAATGGAGTGCATAAACGCACCGGCTTTTTTGTCCAAAATGGAATTTGTGCCGCGCCGCGGGTGAATAGAGAAAAAGCGGTCGCCCGCCATGGCGGCAATGTCCTCCGAGAATACGCCTGCTGCGTTAATCACCAGCTTCGGGTACAGCGTACCGCGGTTGGTAGTAACGCTTTTAATTTCACCGTCGCGTACTTCCATACCAAGCACCGCCGTGTTTAACGCTACACGCGCGCCGTTTTGCACGGCGTTTTCAGCGTAGGCAATGGTTAACCCGTATGGGCAGACACAGCCGGAGGAGGGGTTGGAAATGGCGAACTGAAATTCTTCTGCAAAATTCGGTTCGCGGCGCTTTAACTCTGCACCCGAAATGAGTTCTGTGTCCGAAATGCCGTCGCGCTTTCTGCGTATCAAGCAATACACCGCCACGAGCGGCTTTAAATACCCTTTGTTGAAGCAAACGTATTGCCCCACACGGCGAAAGGGAACATCTAACTCTTTGCAGACGGTTTCATACATCTCATTGCCTTTACGGATATAGTAATGCTTTTTCGACCCTTTGGAAAGGTCAATGCCCGGGTGCACCTCGCCGTCGTTTCTGCCCGAGGCTTGTAGAGCTAAATCCGGCTCTTTTTCCACAAGCAGAATATCTAACTTCCATTTCGAAAGCTCGCGTGCAATCGTCACGCCGGAAATCCCGCCGCCGATAATCAGCACATCGGGCTGTTCGCCGTCGAGCGCGTTGTCTTTTATTTTCGGAACACGCATTTTCTGCGGCTTGACTGCATCACAGACAATGTCGTTGACCACATGCACGGTGCTGTATTTTTCCGCCGCAAGCGAACACGCCTCTACAACCTCGTTCCAAGTGGAAAGATGCCCTGTGAGTACCACACAGCCGTCTTTTAGGGTAGCTTTGACCGCGCCGCCAAAGCGTTTTGCAAGCTGTTTGTTGATTTTTTCGAGTTTCACCGATACTCGCCCTCTCTTTCAAAGTCGGTTAAACGACCGACTTTCTGCAAGGAAAATCATACACCATTCGGCAGATTTTGTCAATACTATATAAAAAAATAGGACAAGCTACAAAAAAATTATGAAATTCATTGGCTCTTTTCTATAAAAATAAAAAAAGCGGTAGACAAACAAAAGCCTTTCATGCTACAATTTTCGAGAATAAAGTTGGAAAGGAACAACCTATGGCGGCGCCACGAAAAGAAAATATAAAAGAAATGATACTGGATGCAACCTGCACCTTACTCGAAACAAGAACACTTGCGGATATTTCGCTTGCAGATATCGCTGCAGAGGCGGGAATTTCCAAAGGGACTCTGTATTATCACTACAAAACCAAGGGCGAAATCTTCTTTGACATTACCGACCGCTATCTTGCCGAGCAGTGGGAAGATTTTATCCGTTGGACGGAGAATAAGGAGAAGGATACTTCATTAAACCGTTTGGTCAAATATGTTGTCGAACGCAATATCGCGTCTGCGGGCTTGCGTATGCATTTGCTGTCCGAGGCACAGCTCGGCGACGAGGTTCTGCGGGAAAAGCTGATTAAACTGTATGGCGATTTTCAGTCGCTGATCAGCCAAAAAATCGCCGAACGCACCGACTTGCCGGCGGATTTCTTAACATGGCTTATTTTGTTGGTATCGGACGGCATCATCGTGCAGGAGGCAATCGGCAACGAAACCTTTGACCGCGATGCATTTATTGCGCAGGGCGCAAAATTTTTGAAAGGATACAATATATAGTGTGCAAAAGCCGATGGTACAGGCGAGGGGTAAAAGTATGTCCTTTGCTTTGTGTGGCTGAAGTGTGCGCGCTTTTTCACGCGAAAACAGCATATGGAAAAGAAAAAGATACTTTCAAGGCGGACCCGAAAGTATCTTTTTATTTGCCGTTCAGTTGGTCACTGAAACGCGGCATAATGATGTTTTTTGTGGTTTTAAATGTGAAATATCCCTCTTTGGCAGTCATGCCGATATTGTCATCTTTGCCGTCGGTTCGGCAAATGGTATTGGTGTCCGCCGAAATAACATAAACATATTGCAGTGTATCGGCACTGCGTATGATTTTTCCCTCGGCTGTTTTTGCACCGTTGAACTGCCAAACGCAGTTACTGTCGTCCGCAGGCTCTTTGTAAATCGCAACCAACAAGTCTGTATCAACATTATACTGCGCATGAACGGCTTTGATAAACCGGTTATCTGCCGAATCCGTGAATTGCATCGTGCCGTTGGAGGGTGGGAGTGTCGGTGTTTCCGTTGTGGGTTCACTTTTTGTATTATTGGGTGTTTCTGTACGGTTTTGTGTTACGGTTTGTTTGTCTGCAACGATAGATTCGTTTTGCGAAGGTACAGAGGTCTGTGCCGGTTGACTGTGTTCTGCAGTCGGACTTTGGCTGACGGCGGCGGTCTCCTTTTCAGAGAGGTTGTTTTTGCCGCACGAGGTTGCAAGAAACAATAAAAGCAGGGATACCCATAGAATTAGTGCTCGTTTCATTATGGGAAGAAAGGCATCAGCCGAAGCTTGATGCCTTTTCCTTTCTTAGAAAATGATGCCGAGAATTGTATCCACAATCCCGAAAATTGCGCCGAACGGGTCAGAGAGGAACTCTCCGATCAATTCGATGACCGTCCCACCGATAGATGAAACAATGTCAATAATGATTCCGAAAATGTCCATACAAGTTACCTCCTTAAAAAATTTTTTGTTCCTTGCAATTTTTATTATAAGGGTGTAAAATGCAAAATACAACCATCAATATCTCAACAAGTGTTGGAATAATAAAAAGGAGGAATGTCGGTATGAATACCAAAAATAATAAACGGTTTTACGATACGGAAATCCGTATGAATGCGACTTTGCTTGCCTTGATGCAGAAATATCCATTCGAGAAAATCACCGTTCGTATGATATGTCAAGAGACCAATGTCAACCGTTCCACTTTTTATGCGCATTATATGGATTTATATGATATGCTGGACAAAATGTCCGTGCGTCTGCTTGAAATGCTGTATGCGGAAATTGACGGTATGGAGCGGCGGGAGAATATGGGACAAGCTGTTATGACGCTGTTTTTATCGCATATTGAAAACCATAAATACTTTTACTCGGTTTTTTTTCATTCCAGAAAAGAATTGCCGCTCGCCGAGGTGTATGACGGCTTTTGGGAAAACGTTGTTTTACCTTACGGCAAAAAAGCGGGACTGACCGAAAATGAAGCATACTATTATTTTCTTTGTATGAAAGCCGCCTTTAATGCAATTTTGGTACATTGGGTGGAACGCGACTGCGCAGAGGATAAGCAAAAAATTACAAATATGATGATGGAATATATTTCTCAATTTTTGAAAAATCAGGCACATTGAGCGCAGACCTTCAGCCGTAAGCAATATTCTTTACACCGATTTTACACGGATAGACTTTTTGACTTTACACATACTGTTTATGATAAAACTGTCAGATAACCTCTGAACTTTCATAAACAAGGAGTAAAGCCATGAAAAAAAGCGTATTCGGCATTGTGATTTCTTTAACACTGGCGGTAACCTTGCTGTTTGCCGCATGTGGGAAAAACGGGAGCACGGAACCGGAAGGGAATACTTTAAAAGGGGAAGTTACCGGAACGGTTGCAACTGACGGTTCAACCTCTATGGAAAAGGTCATCGGCGCGCTCGGGGAAGCCTTTATGGCAGAAAACAGCGGCGTCACCTTTACCTACAATCCCACAGGCTCAGGAACAGGCATTACCGCCGTCAAAGAGGGCAGATGCGATATCGGTCTTTCAAGCCGAGCCTTAAAAGACGAGGAAAAGGCGGAGGGACTTCAAGAAACGGTGTTGGCGTTGGACGGTATCGCCGTGATTGTGCATCCGCAAAATCCCGTTTCCGATTTGACGGTAGAGCAAATCGCAAAAATCTATACAGGTGAAATCACCAACTGGAAAGAGGTTGGCGGTGACGATGCCGCAATCGTGTTAATCGGCAGAGAAGCCGGCAGTGGCACAAGAGACGGTTTTGAGTCCATCACACAGACAAAAGATGCATGCAAATATCGTCAAGAGCTGACCTCTACGGGGGATGTGATTGCCACAGTCAGCGGAAACACCGCGGCAATCGGCTATGCGTCCTTAGCGTCCGTCAAGGCTTCTGTAAAGGCGCTTTCCGTTAACGGTGTTGCCCCGAGTGAAGCTACCGTGAAAGATGGCAGTTATCAAATTCAGCGCCCGTTTGTATTGGTGACAAGAACCGACGAAGCACTTTCTCCGGCGGCACAGGCATTCTACGATTACGCAACCTCGCAAGATGCTTCGGAATTGATTTCGGCACAAGGCGCAGTTCCGATGCACTGAATAGGATAAAAACACGGCGGAAGATTTTCTTCCGCCTTTTCGCGTTGGAGAACGGATATGAAGAGCAAACAAAAGATATTGGAAACCGTCATTCACGGCGTCTTTTTGGTTTTGGGATTGGTTACGGTTGCGGCGGTATTGCTGATTACGATTTATTTGATTGTTGCGGGGATTCCCGCAATCCGAGAAATCGGGTTGCGGAACTTTCTGTTTGGAAAAGAATGGAAATCCACGGCAGATGAACCGCAGTTCGGTATTTTGCCGTTTATCTTAACGAGTGTGTACGGTACGGCGGGCGCAATTCTGTTGGGCACGCCCATCGGCTTTTTGACAGCGGTGTTTTTGGCAAAAGCCGCGCCGAAAAAGGTGCGGGAGCTTGTCGGCAGTGCAGTCAGCTTGCTTGCGGGTATTCCGTCCGTGGTGTACGGTTTGGTGGGTATGATTGTGCTTGTGCCCGCCATCGGCAAGCTGTTCCGCGTGCCGGACGGCGCAAGCCTGCTCGCCGCAATCATCGTGTTGGCAATTATGGTTTTGCCGTCGATTATCAAGGTGTCGATGAATGCGTTGGAGGCGGTGCCGCCCGAATATGAGGAGGCGTCCTTAGCGCTCGGCGCAACGCCGATAGAAACCTATTTTAAGGTGTCTGTTCCTGCGGCAAAAAGCGGCATCACCGCCGCAGTGGTACTGGGTGTAGGGCGCGCCATCGGCGAGGCGATGGCGGTTATGATGGTTTCGGGCAATGTGCCGAATATGCCGACGCTGTTTCAAAGTGTGCGCTTTCTCACTACGGCGGTTGCCAGCGAAATGTCGTATGCTTCCGGCTTACAGCGCCAGGCGCTTTTTTCGATTGCACTGGTGTTGTTCCTGTTTATTATGCTGATTAACGCCACACTCAATTTCTTCTTAAAAAGAAAGAAGGAAAAATAATTGAAGAATAAAACCATTTCAAAATCCCGCAAAGCATACAGTATTTTGATGCGAATTTTGATGTACTCGGCGGTGGGTATCACCTGTGCGTTGGTGCTGTTTCTCATCGTGTACGTGCTGTGGAAAGGCTTGCCGCATATCACTTGGACGCTGTTATCTACCAAACCGAGTTATCTGACGGGGAATATCGGTATTTTGCCGGATATTTTAAATACCTTGTATATCATTCTCGCCACAGTGGCGATTGTGTTACCGCTCGGTGTCGGTGCGGCGGTGTATTTGACCGAATATGCCAAAAATAAACGGGTGGTGACGCTGATTGAGTATGCCGCCGAGACGCTTTCCGGGATACCGTCTATCATTTACGGGCTTGTCGGTATGCTGTTTTTCTGTCAGTTTTTAAATTTTAAAACTTCTTTGCTGGCGGGTGCGTTGACGCTGGTGATGATGAATTTGCCGACGGTGATGCGTACTACGCAGGAAAGCCTGAAAACCGTGCCGCAGAGTTATCGCGAGGGCGCATTCGGGTTGGGTGCGGGCAAGTGGCGCGTGATTCACACAGTTGTTTTACCGGGTTGTATAGACGGCATTGTGACGGGGCTGATTCTATCCGTCGGCAGAATACTCGGCGAGTCCGCCGCTTTGCTGTTTACCGCAGGCTTTGCACATACGCTCAACGGACTGTTTGCAGGCTTAAAAAGCTCCGGCGCAACGCTGACGGTCGCGCTGTATGTATATGCTAAGGAACAGGGTGAGTTTGAGGTTGCCTTTGCCATTGCGGCAATTCTAATGGTGATGACCCTTGGTATCAATCTTTTGGCAGATGCCCTTGGCAAACTGTTCAAAAAAAGGAGAAATGTATGAGCAGTATCATTACGGTTTCGGATTTGTGTCTGTGGTACGGCAATACGCAGGCGCTGAGAAACATAAATATGGAAATCGAGCAAAACACCATCACCGCGCTGATAGGTCCCTCCGGCTGCGGAAAATCCACCTTTTTAAAAACGCTTAACCGTATGAACGATTTGGTGCCGGGTGTGAAAATCAGCGGTAAAATCGAATATGCGGGTACGGACATTTATGACCGTGCGGTCGATGTGAATATGCTGCGCCGCGACGTCGGCATGGTTTTTCAAAAGCCAAATCCGTTCCCAATGAGTATTTATGACAATATCGCGTACGGTCCGCGTACACACGGCATGAAAAACAAGGCAAAATTAGACGATATTGTGGAGCGTTCTCTAAAAGATGCGGCAATTTGGGACGAGGTCAAGGACAGACTGAAAAAATCCGCCTTGGGGCTGTCGGGCGGGCAGCAACAGCGACTGTGTATTGCACGCGCATTGGCTGTAGAGCCGAAGGTGCTGTTGATGGACGAGCCGACCAGCGCCTTAGACCCGATTTCGACTTCCAAAATCGAAGACCTTGCAGGTGAACTGAAAAAAAGGTATACTATTATCATTGTAACGCACAATATGCAGCAGGCAGTGCGTATTTCCGACAATACCGCGTTCTTTTTGCTCGGGGATTTGATTGAATACGGAAACACGGAAAAACTGTTTGCGCATCCGAAAGAACAACGGACGGAAGACTATATCACGGGGAGGTTTGGGTAATGCGAAATCATTTTGATGAACAACTGGAGCTGTTGAACAGTGAATTGATTGAAATGGGCGCACTTTGCGAAAAGGTCATATCCCTATCTGCTGCGGCGCTGTTGAACGGAGACGTGCAAAGTGCCAAGCAGGTGGCGCCGCTGGACCGAAAAATTGACCAAATGGAACGCAGCATTGAAGCGATTTGCTTAAAAATGCTGTTACAGCAGCAGCCCGTCGCGCGCGATTTGCGGCAGATTTCGGCGGCGCTGAAAATGATTACCGATATGGAACGCATCGGCGACCAAGCAGAAGATATTGCTGAAATCATCACCTTTTTGAACGGGCGCACGGGTGCGGAATGTAAGGATATTGACCGTATGGCAAAGGCGACCATTCAAATGGTGACAGACAGCATCGATGCGTATGTGCGTAAGGATACGGCGCTTGCACAAACCGTGTTGCAGAGTGATGATTTTGTAGACGAGTGTTTTCAAAAAATCAAACAGTCTCTCATTGGTATGATTTCGGAAAATACCGCCGACGGTGAATATGCATTGGACCTATTGATGATTGCCAAATATTTTGAGCGCATCGGCGACCATGCCACCAACATTGCGGAGTGGGTGCAGTTTTCCGTCACCGGCGTGCACAAAGGAGAAACAGAATTATGATTTGGTGTGTAGACGATGATGACGCCATTCGGGATATTGAAGTGTATACATTGCAGTCCACAGGCTTTGAAGCTCGCGGGTTTTCCGACGGCGCGTCTATGTTCGAGGCTCTGCGCACGGAAAAACCGCAGCTGATTGTCATGGATATTATGCTCCCGGGGGAGGACGGCGTAGCGCTGCTAAAAAAACTGCGCACAGCACCCGCCACACAAAAAATTCCCGTAATTATGGCGACCGCCAAGGGCATGGAATATGATAAAATCCAAAGCCTGGATTTGGGGGCGGACGATTATCTTGTCAAACCCTTCGGTGTTATGGAAATGGTTTCCCGCGTGAAAGCGGTATTGCGCCGCTGTGCACCGGAGCAAAGCGATATACTGTCTGTTTCGGGCTTAACCGTAAACGAAACTGCGCGTACAGTTACAGTGGACGGAGAAAAAATACAGCTGACTTATAAGGAATTTGAAATTCTGCGGCTGTTGTTGTCGCATATCGGTACCGTGTTCACCCGTGAGCAGCTGTTGTCTGAGGTATGGGGTACGGATTATTACGGCGAGACGCGCACCGTGGATATGCACATCAAAACCTTGCGGCAAAAGCTCGGCAAATACGGTGCGCTGATTCAAACGGTTATCCATGTCGGCTACCGTATGGAGGCAGCACTATGACCAAAAAACTGTTTCGCTCGATATTGCTTGCCGTTTCGGTCGCTTTGACGGTTTGTTTTTTCAGCATCACCGGGACCTTGTTTGCCTATTTTTCCGATGCGCAGAAAGCACAGTTGGAAACGCAGCTTACCTATGCCGCCGCCGGTGTAGAAACGCAAGGCGTATCTTATTTACAGTCTGTCAAAGACGATACATACCGTCTAACGCTTATCGGGTCGGACGGCACAGTGCTTGCAGATACGGAAACCGACGCCGCCGTGATGGAAAATCATGCGGACCGCGAGGAGGTTATTGCGGCACTGCAAAACGGCAGGGGAAGGGCTATACGCTATTCCGAAACCCGTACCGAGAAAACGGAGTATTTCGCTGTCCGACTTTCCGACGGTACGGTGTTGCGGATTTCTGTCAGCCGTGCAACCTTTTTCAGCCTGTTTTTAAAGCTGCTTTTGCCGCTGTTTTTCGTTTTTACACTGGCAATTGCCGTTTGTGCTTTACTTGCAAAACAACTCTCCAAAAGCATTGTCAAGCCTTTAAATGAGATTTCCTTTGACGCGCCTTTAGACAGCAACACGTATGAAGAATTAGCCCCGATGCTCAAGCATATGGACGCGCAAAACAAGCGAATTCACAGCCAGCTTGAAGATCTGCAAAAAATGCAAAATGAGTTTGACACGATTACCGCCAATATGCAGGAAGGTTTAGTACTTTTAAACGGGAAGGGAACGGTTGTGCATATCAATGCCGCCGCAAAAGCACTGTTTTCGCTGACGGACTCTTGCGTCGGCAAGGATTTTCTGACCGTTGACCGCAGTGTAGAAGCGACGAAGTGTATCCGCACTGCGCTTGCGGGCGACAGTGCGGAATGTACGGTGCAAAAAAACGGCAGAGATTATCTTTTACACTGTTCGGGCATTTCGGAAAGCGATATACCCGCCGGCGCGGCACTATTGCTTATCGATGTGACGGAAAAACTGCGTGCCGAGCAAAACCGCCGTGAGTTTACCGCCAATGTTTCCCACGAATTAAAATCTCCTTTGCAATCCATTGTCGGCAGTGCCGAACTGATTGAGACGGGACTTGTTAAAACAGAGGATTTGCCGCGGTTTGTCGGACATATCAAAACCGATGCACAACGGCTGGTTACGCTGATTAACGATATTATTCGCCTTTCGCAGCTCGATGAAAACAGTGAAATGGCAAAGGAGCCTGTCGAAATATACGCGATGGCGCTTGCGGTGGCAAATGCGCTTACACCTACAGCGGCAAGGCGAAATATCCAAATCGAGGTGCAAGGCGAAGAAACCGAAATTGTCAGTGTGCGGCAGTTGGTATATGAAATCCTTTATAACCTTTGCGACAATGCAGTGAAATACAATCAAGACGGCGGCAAAGTGACGGTGACGGTCCACCCCGAACAGGACAAAGTACGCATTTCGGTACAGGACACAGGCATTGGGATTGCACCCGACCAAAAAGAACGCATTTTTGAACGTTTTTACCGTGTGGATAAAAGCCATTCCAAAGAAACCGGCGGCACGGGACTGGGGTTGTCCATTGTCAAGCACGCCGTACAGTATTTAAACGGGCAAATTTCCGTAGAAAGTCAGGAAAATATGGGTTCGGTATTTACGGTTTTGCTGTAAACTATCGTAAAATAAAAACCGCCGGCAGTTTGCAATGCGCAAATTACCGGTGGCTTTCTTGTGTTATGTAAATTTAAGCGAAAATTGCCATTCCAAGTGTGCCGAGCACCATGAGGCACAGCCCCCAAAATGCTTTTTTGGTGAGTTTTTCATGAAATACAAAATAGGAAAATGCAATCGATACGAGGATGCTTAATTTGTCAATCGGCACCACAACGCTGACCACGCCGTTTTGAATGGCGTAATAGTAGCAAAGCCATGAAGCACCCGTGGCAAGCCCCGAAAGGAGAATAAAAACCAGTTCGCGTTTGTCGAGCGTCCCGACCTGTTTTTGCTTGCCCTTTGTAAATACAATGCCCCATGCCATCACAAGTACGACAAGTGTGCGCACCGACGTTCCGAGGTTTGACTCCACATTTTCAATGCCGATTTTGGCAAGAATCGAGGTTGCGGCGGCAAACACAGCGGAAAGGATTGCGTACAGCCGCCATCGCCCGTTCTCTTGTACTTTGTCGGTCTGCTTTTTTTCCACCATCAAAAAGATACCGACGGCAAGCAGTGCCGTGCCGATGAGTTTTACTGCCAAATGATTGGTTTCCTGAAAAATGATAATGGCAAGTAAAACCGAAAGAATCGTGCTTGATTTATCAATCGGTACAACCTTGTTGACATCGCCTATGGACAGCGCTTTGAAATAACAAATCCAAGATGCCCCTGTGGCAAGCCCGGAAAGCACCAAAAACAGCAGGGACTTTGCGCTGATTGTGCCGATATCCCGAAAAGAACCGACAATAAAGGTCATCAGTACGGAAAACAGTAACACCACAAAGGTGCGGATTGCCGTTGCGACATCGGAATCGGTTTTTTTGATGCCGCATTTTGCGAGGATAGAGGTAAGCCCCGCAAACAACGCCGATAAAACTGCCATAATCAACCACATATGTATCGCCTCGTTTTCCAGTATAACACCACCGGCACTGTGCCGCAATAGGCTTTGTCTGTTTTTTTCCGTTTTCTTACAGTTGCCGATTGACAATCAAAAAGTACTCGTATATAATTACTTTTGTTACCCCGTGTGAAAAGTTGAACGGGAGGAAGGTCTGTTTGTTGGAACAGGATACATTAAAACAAATCCGCAATAAAAATTTATCGGATATTTTAGATGTTTTGCGCCGAAAAGGCGCTTGTAGTTTAACACAGCTTGCCGAAAATACATCGGGTGGGTTGACCACGGTTACCAAATGCGTGCAGCAGGCGATTGGATACGGTATGATTTTTGAAGGGGAAACCGCTGACTCCACCGGCGGCAGAAAGCCCAAGCAATACGTGTTAAATGCCGACTATCAATATTTCTTGTTTTTGATTGTGGACAATGACGCATTACTGTGCAAGATTTGCAATTTTAAGTTTGAAACCGTTGAAGAGACCTCGGTCCCTTTTGAAATTTCAGAGTATTTCACAAAAATTGTGCAAAGCATAGACCGCGCGGTGCAAAGATACGCTGTCGGAACGGTTTGTCTTTCACTGCCGTGTGTCCTGAAAAACGGCGTCATTCAAGATTGGTTTTATAATTCGCGTGCTGTCGGGTTTGACATTCGTGCCGCGATTGCCGAACGGTATGCAGTGCATGTGATTGTGCAAAACGATATGAAGTTGACCGTGCTCGGCGAGTGCGCACAAAATCGGAAAAATTTTAACAATATTGCCACGGTGCAGTTTGGGCATAACGGTATCGGTGTCGGGGAAATGCTCAACGGCAATGTTGTGGAAGGGGCTTCGGGCTTTGCGGGTGAGGTCAGCTATACAAATGACTTGCGCAAAAACATTATGGGCGTGGCGTACCCTGCCAAAATCGTCCGCAATATTATCATCTATTTAAACCCCGAAGTGATTGTGTTTTACCGTTCTCCAAAGCAAAATCAGTTTGCTGAGATTTTCCAAACGGCAATCAAGGGCTTGCCCGCGTATGCCGTGCCGGAGTACGAAGTTTCCGACGCCTATTATGAACGTATCGTCAACGGGTTTCTGTTGTTGATAAATCAAAATGCGTATTACAAAAAAACGGAGGAAGAAAATGAGCAAAAGCAAGATGTTAAAGGATAAGACGACGCGGGAAATCTTAGCGTTTTCCCTGTTGCCGTTCGGAATGAGCACGATTTACAGTTTGCTCGGTACAGCGTTGAATATGTATTTCACCGACGTGCTCGGGCTGTCGCTTGCAATGACCAGTATCGTGCTTTCGGCAACCAAGGTTTGGGATGCAATCAATGACCCGATGATGGGTATGATTGTCGATAAAACGCATACCAAAATGGGCAAATGCCGCCCATATGTGTTTTGGCTGAGCGGTCCGGTCATTATTGTTACCGCGCTTTTGTTTGCACCGGTCAATTTCGGGCAAACAGGCAACTTTATTTATGCGATTATTGCGTATCTGCTGTATTACACAGTCTATACCGCACTCGACATTCCGTATCAGGGCTTAATCCCGCTGGTTTTCCCGGAGGATAAAAAACGCGTAAAAGCCATTTCGTTCAGCAATATCCTCGGTTCACTCGGCTCCGTTCTGCCCTCGCTTTTGTTTTTTACGATTGCCGGTCTTTGGGGCAGAGAAAATCAAAAAATGGGCTATTTCGGTTCGGCGCTGATTTTCGCCGTAATGGCAGGCGTGCCGATGTTCTTCTCGGCGTTCGGCTTTAAAGAAAAGGTTTATATTCCGCCGAGAAAAGAAAAATATTCCGAAGGTTTAAAGATTGTCTTTAAAGATAAAAAGTTTGTGTGTCTCGCAATCGCCGCATTTTTCTCCTCCTTGATGAATATCGGCGCGTCCATGTTCCTGCCGTATTTTGCCAAATGGAACTGCGCAGGGGTTATTCCGATTGACTCGCTTTGCAACTGGATTTACAATACAACCGGGTTAAACATTCAGTTGACCAGCGAAGGGCTGTTAACGCCTTTGCTGCAAGTCGGCAGCGGCGCTTCCTATATGCTTTCTATGGCACTCGTGCCGTGGTTCTTAAAGAAAATGGATAAGAAAACGCTTTGGATCGGCGTTTCACTTGCAGGCATTGTTGCCGATGTGCTCTGCTTTGTTATCGGTGTTTGGATTGTACCGTATAATACCGTGGCAGGCGCCGTTGTGTATACGATTTTGCGCTTCTTTACCAACTTCCCGGTTGGCGTAATTACCGTTTTGCTCGCGGCGATGTTCTCTGACGTGGTGGACGATTTGGAAATGCGTACAAATAAGCGCCTGGAGGGGACGGTATTCTCGTTCCGCAGTCTTGCCGGTAAAATTTCCTATGCCTTGTTTAATGTCATTATGCTGAACATCGTCGATGCGTTCGGCTACAATGCGGAAATTATGACTAAGCTGACAAATAATCTGACCAAACCGTTGATTGAAAGCACCACACAGGCGGCAATTTACGACGGCGTCAACTACACCACGCTGCTCAATGTCATCTTCTTTATGCTGACAGCGCTCGGTGCGGTCGGGTTGCTGTTGCAAACCATTCCCATGTTCTTCTATAAGTTTGATGAAAAAGCGCAGGAGGGCAAGTTGAAAGCCTTCCGTGAAGCGAAAGAAAAGCAAGAAGTTGAAGAACTCAACGCTTTGGCGGCAGAGGGCGCACAGCAGTAAATCGCGCGCTTGCCGAAAGGAGAAAATATGAAAAAAGTGATGAAAGCGGTAGCGATACTTCTTTGTATCGTGCTCGTAGGAGGGGTTCTGTTCGTGAGCGTCGGGTATTTCGGAAGTCTATCGAAAATGAAAAAAACAGAAATCGAAACTTTTCAAACTGAGAACGAAAGCTTTAAAGTTGCGATTATCTCCGATTCACAGTTGCCGCCGACGCAAGAACAGTTGGACGCAGACGATACCTTTCTTATCAATTTGAAAAATGCTCTGACGGTTATAAAAAACAACGATGTCGATATGATTCTGTATGCCGGGGACATCGGTGATTTGGGCACGCGGTTTGCATTTCAGACCTATATGGATGCCATAGAAGAGGTGTTCGGTGAAGATAAACCCATTATACAAACCATTATGGGCAATCACGACTACTGGAACAAGAGTATGTTTACGGCGATCAATCACAGAAAGGCGTTTCAGGAGATTGTCGGGCAGTCGCCGTGGACGCATTATGTGGTAAACGGCTATCACTTCATCGGGGTTTCGCCCGATTACGGCAGTATGACAGCAGCTTATAATATTGCCGCAAAGTGGCTGGACGAGGAACTGCAAAAAGCGCAGGCGGATTCCGACGGCAAGCCGATTTTTGTGATGACGCATAATCAACCCGTCAACACCAGCTACGGTAGTGAGGATTGGGGCGACAGCACGCTCAATGCGGTGTTGGAAAAATATCCGAATGTCATCAATTTCAGCGGGCATGTGCATTATTCGCTGTTAGATGAGCGCTCGATTTGGCAGGGCGCGTACACGGTTATCAACACGCAATCACTTTCTTATACGGAACTCGAAGAGGGGAAAGAGAACGGCACAATTCCACCGAATGCCTCTGCCACCCCGATGGGATACATTATGGAGTTCCAGGGGGACGAAATTCTGTTGCACCGCATCAATTTTGCCGACGGCAATACGGGCAAAGAGCAAAAGGCAAATATGCTTTGGAGCTTCTCCTTGCCGTATACCAACGACGGACGGTATGCCTTTGATACACGCAAAGCCGCCAATCAGGCGCCCGTTGTGACGGACACCGGCGGCACTGCTACCTTGCAAAACGGCAATGTGGAGCTGACCTTTGCGGCAGCAGAAGATGACGATTTTGTACATTCCTATAAAGTCGTAATCGACGATAAAGAAACCAAATACTTTTTCAGTGATTTCTATAACGGGTTAGAGGATATGCAAAAAACCGTGACCTTAACCCTTCCCGAACCGACAGACGGCACAAAGCACATTTACAAAATCTATGCCGTAGATAGCTGGAATGCGGAAAGCACAGACTTTGTGCAAATCGAAACCGAATAAAGCAAACAAAAACGACAGGCGTTTTCTCTCTTAAACGCCTGTCATTTTTTTTCTGTCGATCATTAAGCGGAAAATGTGTAAATATATGCTTCGCCTTTGGGCACGGTTACGGTGTCATCGCCGATTTTTACGGTGTAATTTTCGCCGTTTTGCACGGCAATATCTACCGTTTTACCGCACAACTCCATACCTTGTATTTGGAAACTGTCCCAAGCATTCGGCAAATTCGGTTTGATTTGGAATGAATCAAAACCCGTCGGTCTGTACCCCAAAATACCCTCGGTGAAAATGCGCAGATACAGCGCGCTTTCAGCTGAAAGCTGCGCGGAGTTCCCCTCAGGAAATGCTTCCACGGGGTAGGGTGGGTGACAACCAAGCATTCGCTCTTTGGTGTAAGCGGTGAGCATGTTGAAAGCCTTTTCGCTTTCACCCACATAGAAAAGCCCGCGCATACCGTACAGCGCCGCACGATCCCAATAGGTTTTTGTGCCGCTTTTTGTTAAAATGCCGCTGTCTTTGGAAAGCTTATCAGATAACAACGCCTGTACCGTGCCGTCTTTTCTTTTATCAATACCAACGGTTAAGGGCAGGCAAATCCAAGAGCGTAAATGCGGTTCTTCTTCGCAATAACGGTAGGTTTCAAAGCCCTCTACATTTGCACCGAAATAATTTTCAATGCCTTTTTCGATTTTCTCAGCCAACGCCCGATACTGTTCCGCTTTTTCTGCCTCTCCCAATTCCTTATAAAAATATTGCAAAGACAAAAACGCATCGTAAGTAATGACCGCAGTGGAAAGATTGGCTTTTCCGCTTTCAAAGCGGTTTTCCAGCTCGTCGCTGTCGCTTTTCACAATGCCGTCAACGGTGATTTGACTTTTCACATAGGTTGCCGCTGTTTCAATGGACGGTAAAAACTCCATAGCCTTTTCACGGTCGCCCGTGCTCAAAAGAAAACGGCAAAGCCCGTAGAGGAACATGGAACTGTCGCCGCGGTCGCCGGCGCCGTGCCAAACTCCGTCGCCGCAGGCAATAATGCTTGTCGGAATGGCTTTGTCAGGCTTTGCAAGGTCGGCGTACAGGCGGTAACAGTTTAAAGACTGCTCTTGTGCGGTTTTGTAGCCGAGGTAGGCGAACAGCGGATTTGCGTATTCGCATTGGTCATTCGTCCACAGTGCGCCGTAAAAATTCCCACCACCCGGCGCGTGCATTAAGCCGTTTTTTGTGTTGAATATGCTCTCTGACGCGCGGATTTTGCAGAAATCCAGCATTCGATTTACGGTTTCGTTCGGCGTTTGGATTTTGAAACGGGCTTTGGAGTCAGCAATAAACTGCGCTCTCAAATCCAGCTCTGCTTTTACATCTTTCAAAGTCAGTTTTTCTGCGCCGTAGCAAACGGTAATCACTTTTTCCTGTCCGGCGGGTAGAGTCAAGACGGTTTTTGCATTTGTCAATCGTGTTTCGCCGTCAAACGCCGCAGTGTAAAGCGGTTGGTCTGCGTCCGTCGCCATATAGATTTTTTTGACGGTAGACTGCAGCTTTTCGGTTTTGAGTGTAAAGGTTTGTGTCGCTGTACCGATGTTTTTGAGCGTAATTTCTTCCAAAAACGCTTTTTTGGTACGCGCCGCGGTCATGCGGTGGCAAATTTCTACACTGCCAGCTTGTTCCCTGATTTGCAAAATCCCGTCAAAACGGATTTCGGTTACTTCTGTCTTACAGCTTTTAATCTGTAATTCTGCATTGCGGTAATGCCGCGTCAGACCGCCTCTTGTTAAATTCGGAATGACGCGGATTTGCGGAAATACGCAAAAGGTATAGAGCTTTAAGCGTTTCTTTTCATCAACTTTATAGCTGACAATTGACGAAGCCTCAAAGCCCGTCATTTCAATATGATTATGGTGCGGGAGTTTCTCTTTTTCAGGCGTAAACACCACGCAATCGTCTTCAAGACGATAATAGGATTTGCCTGCGTCCTTGCCGTTGAAAATGCCCCAAGTCGGGAAAATTAACGGTTTTCTGTAAACCAATTTCATATCAGTTCATCCTTTGCAGACATAATTGCGAAATCAAATCGGGCGTTTTCCCCATACCAAAGTGGGAAATTCGTCCCCCAAACATTGTCGCAAAGCACATAGGAAATGCCGTCTTTTTCGATATCCTCAATTTTGTTATCATATTCCAATATCTTGCCTTTACCCACTGAAATCAGCGGTGCATGCAGGCTTACAAAATCATATTTGCCGTCGGCTGTGTGCAAGATACATTTTTCCACAGCGTGCAAATTGCGTCCGCCCATAGAAGCGGTGGTGCGGTAGTCGATTTCCGTGCCGATTTTTTGCAAACGGAAGTCGTCACCTGTGCCGGCAGGGGATAGGTGCAAATAGATTGTTTCCGTTAAGCGGTTGGCATCCTTGCCCGTCCACAAAAGTGAGAAACGAAGTCCCTCTGCCGACAGAGTATATACAACCTGTACATTTCGAGGTGCGCCCAGTTCCTCGCACAGCTTTTTCTCGCACTGCAATGCTACAAAAATCTTTACACCGTCTTCCGTTTCACAAACCGTGCTGTCTGTCATTTTGTAGAAAAACCGCCCTGTCGGATATTTACCTTTGGCGTATTTTAACAGCGGTCTGCCGAAATCCGGATATGCCCAGCCACCGTTTGCCTGCATATTCCGCGCATAGTGTGTAAACCAAAAATCATAGTCTGATTTGTCAAAAGAACGGTATTCTAACAGCGGAACGCCATTTTCTTTGAGGATATCCGTACCGTTATGCGTAAAACGCGCGATGCCTCCGTATGCGCTGATTGCCAAAGTGTATTCGCCGAAAGTAATCGGTTTTTCGTATTTGTTCGTACCGTTTGCAGGGAGCAAATCCGACGGACGCAGCGCGTCTAAGGCTTCCAGCGCAATTTTCTTATGCGCTTCGGAAAGGGCTGAAACTGCCTTGTTTATATATTGCCGCTGTTCCGCCCAGCTTTTTTCAATCACGCGGTAAGAGCCCTTTTGGTAGGAACCAAACCATCTGCCGAAAGCGGCAATCAACCCGTGCGGAAAATCGCGGAAAATATGCTTTGCACGGACATCGTCTTTTGCACGAGCTTTTTGAAAATCAGATTTCAAATAGTTTTCGTAATCGGCAAAATAAATTTTACTGTCCATACCGCAGGTGTGCTCAGCAATGCATAACAGTCCGTCGGAAAAGCCTTTATATTCATCGGTATCCCTCTGCATTGTGCCGTCTTTCAGCCAGTCACGCTTTAAGCGCATAAGTGTACGCAAAGATGCGGATTTATAGGGGTCTGCGGCGCTGCCGTGAATCCAGGTGTCACCGATTTCACCTGTAAGAATAGGCAGCTTATCTTTGACCTTCCAAATCGCCTCGGCAAATTCGTCTAATGTGCCTGCCGAAACGGTGTAATCGGGATATTCTTTTTGAATCTCCGCAAGTTTTTTCTGTACGGCTTCGGGCGAGGGCGCGCCGTGATTGTCGAGGGTGTGGTCAAAATACAGTACCTCTTCGGCAAATTCGCTTTTGAATGCGCCGCCGTAATCGCCTGAATAGACCACAATGATCTCAGCATTGCCGACCTTCCATAAAAAGCATGCAGGGACTTCCGGTACGGCAGAAGCGCCGTTTACGCCGATATGTAACAGTTTAATCCCGTGTGCGGCGAGAAGCGGTACAAGTCCTGCTGTATGCCCGGGGACATCTGTCATTTTTGCCGATACAGTCTTTTTACCGCGGATATTATCCAGTTCTTCCACAATGGACAGCCCATAGGTGAGCGTTTCTGCATCTAACAACTCCGTGTGCGTAGTAAAGGGAAGGGCATGCGGCACAAGATTTCCGTCTTTGAGTGCTTGTAACAACGCTATTTTTTGCTGTTCTGTCCCGTCTCGAAGTGCTTCTTTTAAAATCCATGAGCCGGTTGTCCAAATAAACCTTTTGTCCGTTTCGGTATTCACGGTTTTTGCCAGCTCGATTGCTGACGGAATAAAGGTACTGATATACTTTTGCCGAATGTTTTCGGCGTAATCCGTAAAGCCCAAATCCAAATGCGTTTTGGAAACCACAATTACTTTTTTCATTTCTGTTCCTCCGCAATGCCGTAAAGCATATAATTCAGTATTTTTGCAAGACTTTTTTCATGACTGTCGAGTACAGTTTTATAGCCGTCCGTCGTGCTGTGGATGCTCACATAGCTGTTGAGCATATCCTGCAGAAGGCTGTAATATTGCCAAGCGTCCTCACGCGAAACACCGTCGCGCAGCTTCAGACTGTCCACTGCACCCAAATAAATCTGCATATTAAATTGGTCAAATCGGTTGCGAATATCCCGAAGGGCGGACAAAAATGCCGCATCTTCCGTGTGCACAACCGTAAAAATCAGCCTGCCGTAATTCGGATGCTTTTGAAAAAAGCTGTATCTTTCCTGCATGTATTGTTGGAAGTCCGTCCCAAACCGAAAGGCAGACATATGCGTAATAAAATCGTTGACCGCCGATTCCACACAGCAAAGATACAGTGCGCCTTTGCTGTCAAAATTGTGATAAATCAAGCCTTTGGAAATAGCATGATGGCGGCAAATTTGATTGACCGTTGCGCCGTCATAGCCGTAAGTGCCGAATTCCGTAATCGCCGCACTGATAATTTTACCTTTGGTAATTTCCGTCTTTTCTGCTTTTTTCATAGAACCCTCATTTAAGAATTGATTAGCCGCTTCTTTCTCTCTATACTCTCTATTGTTGACTTATCGGTCAACAATATTATATCTGCCGAGAACGGCATTGTCAATCAGGGGATACGAGTGTGAAAACGAGAGACAGTTTTTTGCCGCCTCTCGTTTTTTGTATTCATTTTACGGTATAGATTCTGCCCATTTCGTTTGTGGGGAGCGCTGTGAAATTGCTGTTGTCCGCAACGGCACCGCTGTAATCACCGTTATCGCCGAACGGGCTGTTTTGGAAGGTGTAAAGCGAGTTATTATCGAAGGTGCTGTATTTTTGGGCACTTTTTGCAATTTCGCCGATACTCTTTTGGCTATTTACCACAATGTTGTTTGAAACATCGCTGTTTGCAGGGTTTGCGGCAAATGCGGGGTCATTTGTGTTTGAAAAATCGTCACTGAGCTTTGAAAGTTCGGGATACGCCGTTTTCCAAGGCTCGGCGTTTACATCAAACTCTGCAAGTGTTGCCCAAAGTCCCTCGCCGGGCGTTTTGGAATGGCTGAACCAACCGCCGTTTTTACCGATGCTGTCAATTGCACGGTCGTCATAATAAATGGGCATTCCTGCGTTTACAATCACATTGTTTGTAACCTCTAAATCACGCCCGCCGCCCAAAAGGAATGCATAGCCGTAAATATTCACAAGCAAATTGCCGTATGCCGTTTGCCCTGAAAGCGCATCATCAAAATAGATGCCGCTTGCCGCAAAATCCTCGGAACCGATGTTGTAAAGGCAGTTGTAACGGATAACAATGCCGTAATAGTTCCAACTGCGCCCCGCGTAAATTGCGCCCGCGTCGGAGGATTTGCGCACCACATCGTGAATGACATTGTATTCAATAATGTGATTGTTACCGCTGTATGTAATTGCCTCGTGCGGGGAGTTGTAAATCTCGTTGTGACTGCAAACCGCACCCACACCGTGGAGGGCTACTGCCGCCTGATAGGTTTGATATACCTGTGACCAGTTGTAAATTAAGTTGTTTGTAACAACATTTTCGGAAGATGTGAGCGTTTCACGGTCGCCGCCTGTCAGCACAACACCCGCTTTGCCTGTGGCGGTAATTTCGTTGTTTTCTATAAGGATTTTGTTGCCCTCTAATTCAATAGCCGTGCCTGCAACATTTTTGATGGTGCAGTTTTTAACGGTAATATTGTTGCCTGTGCCCTTAACAGCACCTGCACGGGTACCGCACATTGTAATGCCGTCAATCGTTATGTTTTCCGCATTGTCAAAGGTGAATAAATCCTCGGTCTCTAATGAAAGCTGAATTGTTTTACCTTCAATTTCTGTTGGGGGAATGAAATAAAGCTTCAAATCCTCTTTGTCAATGTACCATTCTCCGGCTGCGTCCAATTCCTCAAACACATTGAAGAAATAGTAGGGCGCACCCTCTTTAAAACCGTAAACGCTTGCATATTTTGTGGTAATGCTGTCGGCGGTGAAAGCGGCGAGGGGGGTTGTAGAGTCCGCCCAATCATATTGGAAATAACCGAACAGCCAAATATCGGGGCTGTTTGTCCAAGTCGCCATACGGTCGGTAAGGGATTTGTCGGCACCGAATGTGCCGCCGCGCGGATTTTTCATTTCCGCCCAATCGGGATTTTGAACAGTGCCCGCAGAGGTGTATGTTTCCTTGGAGTCACCGTTATCAATAATCTTACCTGTTTTCAGGTTTTCTTCACCCTCGTTCGGGTAGCGAGAGAGCGTCATACGCGCACCGTCAAAGAACAGCTCACAGTACAAACTGCCCTCTTCGTCATATTTCGCCGCTTGGTTGAATTGACCGAAAGCCTTAACATCGCCGATTCGCTCTTTGGTAACGCCGTATTTCGCCAAATCCAATACCTGAATGTTATCACGGTATGTTGTAAAGTCAGCGCTGTCCAGTGTCACGCCGCCGTTGAAAATCACTTCACCGTCGCCGTAAAACACCGTGCCGTTGTCTTGCGCGGTCAGCGTAACGGCGGTGACATTGTATTCGCCCGCGGCAAAAGAAATGACATTTTCCGCCTTTGTAAGCGCGCGTGCAAGTTCCAAAGCCCGTTCTACGGTTTTCACAGGCGCTTCCTTTGTACCGCTGTTTGTATCATCACCGTTGGGGGATACAAAAATATCCCCCGCCAAAACTTCTCGTTCCCGTTCTTCGGGTACACTTAAATTTGTGGGAACGGCTTTTAATTCCGTAACTCCTGTCTGCTTTGTGCATGAGGCAAGGGAGAGCACAAAGAGGCATGCCAAAGCCAAACATACAATCTTTTTCAACTGTTTCATAAGTTCCCTCCGTTTCGGTTAATCCAACGCGTATTTTCCCGTGGATTTATCTGTGCGTGTTTTATATTTGCCCTTCGTGAAATCGGGGATTTCCACAGGCGCATTGCCGTTTTGAATGGACTGTTCCGACAGCGCCGTAATGCACATCCACGATGCCGCGTCATACACATCAATGGCGGGAACGGTTTCTCCCTTTGCGGCATTGACCATGGCACGGAGCACAAGGTAATCCATACCGCCGTGGCCGCTTTCAAGCATACCCTTTGATTTATGGAGCCAAAGGTCGTTGTTGTAGGTTTCAGCGTATTTATCCGCATTTTTCCAAATCTTTTGGGGGTCCATATCAATTTCGGCAATATCTCCGTCGAAATCTTTTTCAAGGAACACATAGTCGCCGTCCTCTTGGTACATACCCTTTGTGCCATGCACGGTAAACTGACGGCTGTAAATGCGGGGGAGCGTTGTATCCAGCGTTAATGTGATTGTTTCGCCGTTTTCACAGGTGATCAGCGTTTTTACAATATCGCCCTGTGAAAAATCTGTGTTCATAAGCTCTGCGTCATCCGCCTTTTTATCACGGATATACTGTTTCAGTCCGCAGGATTTGCTCGCCATGGAAACAAGACGAACCATACGGTTACCGCGGTTGATGTTTAAAACCTTTGCGATAGGTCCTAAATCGTGGGTGGGATAGTTTTCGCAGTTGTGATGCTTATAGTGTTCAAGGCGGTAGTGGCGGTTTTCTTTACCGAAAGAAACCTCGTTTCTTAAATCGTGGCAGTACGCGCCGTCGCAGTGTACGATTTCGCCGAAAAGCCCCTGACGCGCCATATTGAGGCACATCAGTTCCCGCTGACCGTAACAGCAGTTTTCAAGGAAGAAGAAGGGCGTACCGCTTGCTTCCTGTGCTTCAACCAAGTCAAAGCACTCCTGCAAATTGTAGGTGCCGCCTACCTCCATCGCCGTGAAAATGCCTTTTTTCATCGCTTCAATGGCGATTTCAATATGCTTTTCCCAAGATGTGGCAATTACAACCACATCTAAATTCGCAATATTCAGGATTTCGTTATAATCCTTTGTCTGTAACGGAGAATTGCCGCGAGCATCTTTCACCGTTTTTGCCGCATTTTCCACACGATCCTCGTATGTGTCGCAAACGCCGACGATTTGCACATCGTCCATTCTCAGCATCGGCTCAATTAACTGCATACCGCGCTGTCCTAAGCCGACAACGGCGGTTTTTAATACTTCTTTCATGATTATTCATTTCCTTTCTCAGGCGCGCGCAAAACATACCAACGGTAAGACATTGCAGGCAGGGTAATTTTCATATGCACATTGCCGTTTGCGTCAATTTTATAGTTGACAGGCTCTTTATCCTCAGCAGAAATGCAGATTTCACGGTCAGTTTCCGTAGCAGCCGCAAGGGGCGGAATGGGCTTATCCACAACTTTATCGTCCGTGATATAGGTGCGTGAAGAGCCGTCACGGGCTTTAATCACAAGGGGTGCGATTTCCTCGCCGTACAGCGGATAGGAAACATCACAGTTTTTGGTGTTCTCGAAGGGGGCAGGGGGTGCGGAAAGGTCTGTCAGTCCCGTGTAATATACAGGCAATGTGATTTCTTCGGTGCGTTCCTTGTCTGTTTGATTAAAGAACATCACAAACCCGCGCTCGTCCCCGTAAGGAAGTTGGTTCATAATGGCATCCATGCAGGTGGTGCGGTCGGGGCGGTCGGTATCCATGCGGGGCGGCATAAAGTGTACCGTAATGCCGTTAAGCACATGACGGTATTTCTTGAAAATAGTTACCCATTTTTTGAAAATCTCTTTGCCCTTTTCGCTGTCATATACCTTTCTTCCTCGAATGGTGGGCCAAACGCCGCTGGCGGTTAACTGTGCCATTGCCCAGTCAAATTCAAAAGCGTTTTGTTCGGTCGGGAAGAACTGTGCGTCCTTACCGCCGCCGTGATATACATTCAAGGGTAAGAAGCCCCAGCCCTGCGACGGGTTTTTATCGAATGTACCTTTATAATAGTAAATTCGCGAGGTTACAAGCTGCTCCGCGCGTTTTTCGGAAAATGCGATTTCCTCATACCCGACGCCGCTGCGGTTGGTGCCGTTTAAATAGTGCCAGTCGGGCGCATTGATGTAAATGCCGCGGGATTTTAATTCTTGGTACCAATCCACAACCGAGGCTTTCCATTGCTTATACTGTGAATCGGTAAAATCATCGTGACGGTGCGTTTTGCCGCCGGAGCACATCAGCATTCCGTAAGGTCCGTCAATTTCCACCGCGTCCGCACCCGTGCGGTCAATAAAGCGGATAACATTTTTCATATATTGGTCTGCCCAATCGCAGGCAAGGCAACGGCAAATGTGACTGCCGTCGTGGTTTAATGCCTCGTCACCTTTTACAGGGCGGTAATTTTTCACATAGGCGAGGGTATATGCGCCCATACGCAAACCCTTTTGATGACCGTAATCATAAGCGGACTGGATACGGTTCAAATAACGGTTACTGTCGCTTTCCATATTCACACCCGAGCCGAAGGACTGAATAATCATTTCAAGACCGATTTCAGCGCACTGGTCAACCGCCTTGCGAATGGTTCGGCTGTTGTTGGAGATAAGGTGGAAAAACAGTACATTGTCCGTGCACCAAGGAGCAACACGGCGGTACATCTCTTTAACCTCAATCAAGCGGTTTTCGTAATAATCGGTGTTGAACAGCAGTTCATATGCCACGATGGAGTCAACCGTTTCACCCTTTTTGAGTTTTACATTCATGCGCTGTAAGGGAGCGACCTCTAAAACATTATAGTGATACCGCGCGTAGTTCTTGGCATATTTTGAAAGTTCCAGCCCCAAAAACTGTGTGGTGGAGTTGTAATCACTATCTACAAACAGCGTGTCACGGTTTTCTGTAATTTCCATGACATCTGTAAAAATATTGTCAACCGCCAATGTATCATCGCCGCAGTTTTCAACGGTCAAGACTTTCATCACAACAGGCATACCGTCATAAATTTCATAGCGAACGGTAACCTTTACAGGCATTTCTTTGCCGTTGTAGATAAGCTCCACAGCCTTACCGGGGGGCGGATATGTGCCTGCATAGGTCATGGTAGGCGAAGCCTTAAAGGGCACACGCTCTAAACACGGCACCACGCTGTACTCTGTGAACGAAAAATCGTTTCCGTCATAGGTTTTTGTGCCGATTTTAACGGCAAAGTCAGAGCGGGCGGCGCTGACCATTTCCAAATCCTTTTGCAGATTTTTAAGAGATACTGTTTTGCACCCCTCTGTTTCAATTTCACGGCGAACAAGTTCGTTTTCAAGAACAATTTTGCCGTTTTCCTCTCTGATTTCCGACGGTGCACCGTCAAATCGCAATACCCAATGTTGCATATTGTTTCCTCCTTGTTATATGCGTTCTAATTTGAACGAGTAGGTGTAAGTTTCGCCCAAATGCATAATTTTTTTAAATTCTTCGGCGGTGTCAGGCCCACAACTTTGCGAACCGATGCCCCGCATAAATCCGTTTATGTGTACGAAAGTTTTATCTGTTCGCACCACATCTTCCCTATGCTTTGCTTTGCGTAAGCTTTCTTCGTCCACATCTACCGCCTTGAAGTTTAACGGTGCGTCAAGCGCCGTAATGCGAATACCGTGCCCGCTGTCGTCAGTCACCTCTGCAAACCGCACCATACAGCGGTTGCCCGATTCCTGGGGCTTAATGTTTTCCACATACATTTCCTTTGCCGTAGTCTCGTAAATGCCCATGGTGTCGGCGGCTGTAAAGTCTGCATAACTTTCCGTTTCACCTAAACCGTAATAGCGTACGGTTTTGTATGCGCCGTCAAGAGATAAGGTCACGCCCATTTGAAGCATATCCAAAGGCGCTTTTACGAGGCTTTTAAACGATACGGTCACGCAAAGCGCCGTTTCGGAAAGTGCCTTTTGTACGATTTCCACCGTAAAGCGTTTTTTGCCCTTTGCAGAGAGCACCAGCGTTTCAGTTACGGTGTTTACATACTCGTCAAAGGCGCATTTTGCCTTTTGCACTTTCAACTTGTCAAGCCCTGCTTTTTTCAGCACTCCGAGGATATACGCGTGGTTATCAATCGTTGCCTGATACAGCATCGGTGAAAATCCGTCTACACTGTTTGTAAGCACAGCCTTGCCGTTTAAATCGCACAAAGCAATCAGTTTCCCGTCTTTGTCAAAACCGAACGGCGCAGTCGCTCCTGCTAACTGCCGCTTGCCGTCTTTTTCACACCAAGCAAGCTTTTGATTTTGAAAATCTTTTTTCGGTAAATATTCGTGCAGAGTAATCTGTTCTTTGGAGATTTCTGTTCCGTCTGCGTTTGTGTAAATGAAAACCAAAAACGCGTCGTCCGTGTCACCGAATTGCGGTGTAATCGGTATTTCTAAAACACCCTTAGGCTCAATTGCCTCATCGGTTTCAAAGCGTATTTCTTCGTCACCGTTTTTAAGGAGTTTGCAGGTAATATGTACGCCGTCCGTCGAAATAAAGCAGTTGCGGTTGGTGACATAAAATTTCCCGTCTTTTCTGTATGCGTGCAGGGGACTGTAAACATGTTTCATACAGAGTGCACTGGGTGACGGCGTTCTGTCGGGGTAAAACAATCCGTCACAGCAGAAATTCCCGCTGTTTAAGCGGTCTTTGTGGTCGCCGCCGTAGGTGTATTTGTATTTTGCCTTTTCGTCGAAGTGTGCGTGGTCAGCCCATTCCCAAATACAGCCGCCCAAGAAACGCTCGTCGCTGTAAATCACATCCCAGTATTCATCTAAACCGCCGGGGCCTACGCCCATGCTGTGTGCATATTCGCACAGGAAAAACGGCGCATCATAAAAGCGTTCGTCTTTCCATTCCCCGCGGGCAAGTGCGCGCATTTCCTCGGGAGGCGTATAAAAGTATGCCAAAATATCATAGCGAATCCGCTTGCTTCTGCAAGCAGGCTCATAGTGAACGGGAATATCAGATTTTGATTTTAAATATTCGTAGCAGGCGTCAAAATTGCAAATACCGCCCGCTTCGTTACCCATCGACCACATCACCACGCAGGGGTGGTTTTTGTCGCGCTCAAAAAGCGCCGCAACACGGTCAAGGTAATGTGCCTCCCATTTGGGGTCGTCGCTGATTAAGTCCGCATTGTTTCTGATAAAGCACCCGTGTGTTTCAATGTCTGCCTCGTCAACCACATAAATGCCGTACACATCACTCATTGTCAGCAGTATTGGGTCGGGCGGGTAGTGCGAGGTGCGCATACAGTTGACATTGTAGGCTTTCATCAGTTCAATGTCTTTTTGCAAATCCGCCACGGTCATCGCATAGCCCCTTGTGGGGTGGGTGTCGTGGTGGTTGACACCTTTTAATTTGATTAGCTGCCCGTTCAAGAGATAACGGCAACCGTCTAACTGTATTGTGCGGAAACCTACCTTTTGCCGTACAAATTGAATTTCTTTTTCATCAGAAATAAGTATCAAAATCAAATCATAGCAAACAGGTTTTTCCGCATTCCATTCTTCTACCGCAAGATTTTGAAAGGCGATTGGCTCTTTACCGTCTCCCGTAGCTTCTGCAATGAAATTACCGTCTAAATACAGTTCCGCTTTTAGGCGGGCATCACCACGCACATCGGTGCGAATTTCCGCGTTATAGCCGTTTTCGGCTTTTTCGGTTGTAAACGCAAAATCATAAAGATAGGCTTTCGGCTGTTTTGTGATATACACATCACGAAAAATACCGTTTTCACGGAACATATCCTGACATTCCAAATATGTGCCTGTTGACCACTTGTAAACCACAGCGACAAGTTCATTTGCGCCATTCTTCAAAAAAGCGGTGATGTCAAATTCCCGGCTGTTGTGATTGCCTTCGCCGTAGCCCACAAATTTGCCGTTTACATACAGGTCAAGGGACGCCCCAACACCCAAAAAGGTGATAAAATAGGTGAAATCCTGTTCCTTTTGTAAGGTGAATTGCTTTCGGTAAAGCCCCACAGGGCAGTTTTTCGGCGTTTTCGGTGGGTTGCACCGAAACGGGTACATGGAATTAAGATAATTGATTTGGTCATAGCCCGTTTTTTGCCATGTGGAGGGCACGTGCACCTTGTCAAAGGCGAGAGAATCCGTATCCACTACGGATTTTAACTGTGATGCCGATTTATAATACCGAAAATCCCATTCGCCCGACAACAGCAATACAGCATCACTTTCAAACCGTTCCGTAAGAAAAGTTGTACCGTTTAAACATTCCCGATTTAAAAATGGGATAAAGTAACTGCGATGGGGGAGGCGGTTCTCTGCAAAATTTTGAAAATCACGGTAATTGGTTTTGTTGATTTGATATTGCATATCTATTCCTCGTTTATGCACGCTGTAATTCTACCAAAACGACCTCGTTGTCTTCCAATGTAATATCGAGTGTCAAACAAGTATTTATATTGTTCAGCGGCAGTGTTTCGGTTGTTATCTGTGAAGCGGCTTGCAGTTTTTCAAACGCATCATTGGAAAGCACCGCAGGCTTGCCCATTTCTTCCCAAAGGGATACGGGATTGCCCGAACGGCTGTTTACACGCTGTATCACCGCTTGTTGGAATTTGGGCGCATTTTCCACCGAAAGGGAAACGGTGTAGTTTTTATGTTCATCTGCAAAATTCTGTGCATACAGCATGAAAAATACATTGCCGTTTTCCCCGCGGAATGCCGTCATTTCCACATCCTCGTCGGTAATCGGCAAGCAGTACCGATTGTCTGGGAGGGAGGCAAGTAATTTCATCGCCCAAAACGCAGGCTTGCGGATTCCGTCTATGGTTAAAAGCCCGAATCCGCCGCAAAACGGGTCGGGGAAGAAGAACAGTTCTTCAAAAATATCCGAAAATGTCCAATAACTTGAACCGTCAATAATACCTTGGTTATCCAGCACGGTTTTTACTAAAAATGATGCGGCACGGGGCGTATCGTGTATCGCCGCCACACAGTTGGAGCTGAT
>JBJEPS010000062.1:0-2825 GCA_051881355.1 Candidatus Fimenecus sp.
CTTCGTCAGGGCAAATGCAACCTGAAAGACGCTTGGTGCAGTATCGTAGACGGCGAAATTTTCGTCAACGGTATGCACATAAGTCCCTATGACCACGGCAATATTTTCAACCGTGACCCCATGCGCGTGCGCAAGCTTTTAATGCACAAAAAAGAGATTATGCGCCTTTTTGGCACCACCAAACAGCAGGGCTTAACCCTTATCCCCCTGTCGGTCTATTTCAAAAAAGGACGGGCAAAGGTGCAGGTGGGGCTTTGTAAAGGTAAAAAGCTTTACGATAAACGCGATGTCGCCGCCCAAAAAGAAGCCAACCGTAATATTGAGCGCGAAATGAAAGAACGTATGCGGTAGGGAAATCCTACAAATCCGAAGGCAATGTTTCAGGGACAGAGTTCCTGACAAAAAAGGAGAAAAATATGGGAAATATCAAAAAGAAAGACGCAACGGTATCTATTTTACGAGTGCTTGCCATGCTGATGATTGTGCTTTGTCACACAATCGAAATGTATCCTATCCCGTATGCGCGGGAAATAGGTCCGCTGCTCGCTTTGGGTGTTGAAGTATTTTTACTGATTTCCGGATACCTTTACGGTATGAAAACGATTCAGAATACAAAGCAATGGCTTCTGCGCAGTTACCTGAAAATTTGGCTGCCGATGTTTTTTGTTGCCGTCATGTGGTTTTTCATTTTCGGCATCACGAAATATCAGGCAAATCCGTGGTGCGTTTTTATCTATCTGTTTGATTTACAGGGACTTGGTTGGATTCACGAGGCCTTAACGCCGCCGCAATGGGCAGGTGTTTCATACTGCTGGTTTTTAACCATAATCTTTATATGCTATTGCTTGGTTCCGCTTCTGCAACGCATCCGCAAAGTCATCGTTGCCCATCCGTGGCTGTTCTTTGTCGGCGCAGTTGCGGTGAGTTATCTTGCAGGGCTTGCAAAAATTCGTTTTGCATACTTTTGCGCGTTCATTATCGGATACACCATCGGCGCATGCCGTCAGGCGGAAAAACCTTTACTCTCAGGAAAAATCGGCAGACAGTGCCTTGTTTCTGCCGCTTTTTTTGCCGGAACCGCCGCTTTGTTTATCGTTGCAAACAAAGGCTTCCACAGCAGTAATTTTTACATATTCAGCTGTTGGCCGAATTTGGGATGCGGTTTAGCGGTTTTCCTGTTTTGTGCCGTTTCTTTTTTCACGCAAAAATTCCAACGGCTTACGCAGAAAATTGTGCAGAACAAGGTGTTTTGCTTTGCAGAGAGTATTGCGTTTTCCGTATATTTGTTGCATGTTCAGTTTTTTCAACGCAGTTTCGACCTTTTCGGGCGCATCGAGAATTTGGCGCTTGCCACGGTTGTTTTTTTGGTGCTTTTAATACTATTCTCTGCGCTGTTTACTTTTGTGGACACACGCGTACAGGCGTATGTCGGCAAGTGCATTGAGAAAATAGGAAAAAAACCGCAAAAATCAAAAACAACAGTATGATTGACCGCCGACTCGGCGCACCGTGAAATTGCATCAAAATTTTCAATTTTCCATTTTCAACTTTCAATTTTCCAAGATTTTCCTCTTGCAAAACAGAAAAAATGTGATACAATAATACTCCCACATGGGGATGAAAGGATTTCGACGGGGATATTGCACCGTGATAAGCGAGCAGCGGTGGGGTACCGCTTAAAACAGCCTCAGTTTATGAAAATAAACGACAAAGATCAAAAAGTACTTCTCGCTGCTTAATTTGCAGTGAGCATGCCCCCGAGAGGACCGCGGCTCGGTAAGGCGTGTCATTGAGCGGTAAATGTGCACAGGTGAGCGCCCTGTAACCTGTCACACACCAAAGGGCTACCGTGTCTTAAAGCCTGCCGCCCGGCGTTTTGACAAGGGAACACTAAAAGAACGGCTACGCTCGTAGAAATTTGCGGGAATGTGTTTTCGGACGCGGTTTCGATTACCGCCATCTCCACCAAAGAAAAAGCCTCGGTTTGAACCGAGGCTTTCTTTTTGTTCTTTCCACTTTTTATTTTTCTCTATTCTCTCTTCTCTCAAATTGGGGTTTGGCGTGGAATTAACGGAACGGTCAAGACCGTTCCCTACGCATTGTCATTCTGAGCCGTTAGGCGAAGAATCTCGTTGCGTGCAAGGTTTACTTTTTGCTATTGGCGATCCTTCGCTTCGCTCAGGATGACAAATTACCCCTACAAATCCAAATTTGTCATTCTGAACGAAGAAAAGAATTTTGTGTCCCAAGCGGAAGGCGTGATATGTCATTCTCGGCTATCGACGCGGAACGACCGTCAAGCGGCTACACATTTTTCGGTGCGCAAAACAAACCTTATACTTTGCCCTCGTCTGACATTCCGCTTTTTAATTTTTTGCGAATTTCCCGTATGTCGGGCGGCAAGTCCTCGTCGGGCATTTGGTTCGGCACTTCGGTGGTGCCAGCGGCTTTGGCGGTCTCATAATACCAGCATTTAAAATTGACCGTATCCAAGGTTTCCTGCAATTCCGCCATTTGCTTTTCCACCTCGGCTTTGCGCTTTTGAAACAGCGCAAGCCGTTCGTCAATCGTTTCGTCGCCCTGCATACACAGATGGATAAACGAACGGATATCCTTAATCTGCATACCCGTCTTTTTTAAGCACGAAATGATTTTCAGCCACTCATAATCACTGTCCTGAAACACGCGAATACCGCCCTCAGAGCGTTCCACAAACGGCAGTAATCCCTCTTTCTCGTAATAGCGCAAAGTGGAGGGCGCAACGCCCAATTTTTTAGCCATTTCCCCCACGGTATAGTGCATTTTTCATTCCTCCGAAAAATTTT
>JBJEPS010000063.1:0-48690 GCA_051881355.1 Candidatus Fimenecus sp.
ATGGTTTGAGGATGCAACAGGCAGTGTAGAGATTACCGACCATAGCAGCGTTGTGATTGGTAAGCTTGGCCACGACTGGGTAGCTGCAACTTGCACTACTCCCAAGGCATGTAGCAGATGCGACGCTACCGAAGGCACGGCTCTCGGCCACGACTTTGCAGACGTATGGAGCAGCGACGCTTCAGGACATTGGCATGCGTGCTCGCGCTGCGACGCCAAGGATGGCGAAGCAGCCCACACACCTGACCGTGAGGCAGCAACTGAAACCGACCCGATTAAGTGCACTGAATGTTATTACATCATTACTGCTGCACTGGGTCACACCCATTCTCTGACCAAGGTTGAAGCAAATACTCCTACCTGCACAGAGGACGGAAACATCGAATACTACACTTGCTCCGGCTGCAGCAAGCTGTTTGCAGACGCCACCGGTAATGTTGAAATCACTGCCGATAAGACAGTGGATAAGGCTACCGGACATCAGTACGAGTGGGTAATCGACAAGGAAGCTACGGCAACCGAAAAGGGCTCCAAGCACGAAGAGTGCAAGGTTTGCCACGACAAGAAGGCGGCTGTCGAGATTCCGGCGACCGGAACACCGACAGATCCTCAGTCTCCGCAGACCGGTGACAACAGCATGATGGGTCTTTGGATCGCTCTGCTCTTTGTTTCTGGCGCAGGCGTAGTGGGAACCACAGTTTATAGCAGAAAGAAAAAATATTCTGTAAAATAATGTGTGATTAACACCAAGCCGGAGGCGGCGACGGCGAAATTGCTGTCGCCGCCTTTTCAATACCTTGAAATGAAAGGCTGTTCAGCCGGAACAGCCCTTTCTCCAAAGGAGCAAAAGCGTATTTTGCTTTTTTGGAGAGAGAAAAGAAAAAGGAGCAAATCTGCAAATGAATGATCACGAAAAAGAAAATGAATACGAAGAATTCTTGAAGATTTTTGAAAAGAGTCATTCGTCCGGTAGCGACGAAACACAGGAAGATACGCCGGCAATACACAGAAAACAGCCATTGCAGGAGCCAAGAAGGTCTACTCGTCAGATGCCTCCTCGTCCCGGCTCGACCTCTCGACAAAACTCTGCACCTCTGTCTGAATATCCGGTAAGGCGCACACAGCCTACGAGAAAACCGGGAATGTACCTTTCCCCCAAGCGCAAAGCTGCAAAAAAACGCAGACAGCGCCGTTTGACCATAATATCCGTGATTTTGGCCGCTTTGATGATTCTCTCAATTATTTTGATTGTCAAATCCTGCAGCGGCAGCGGTGATGTGCTGAAAGGTACATGGGATCTTGACGGCGTGACGGTATATCAGTTTGACGGAAACGGAAACGGCTCGCTGAATTTGCCCAGTAATACATACCCGTTCACCTATGAGATAAAGGACAATGAATTGCATATCGACTTTGAAAGTGATGCTGCACGGGATGCTGACTATACCTTTTCTGTGAAAAATGGCGTTCTCACGATGACTGGCGGCGAAGGAAGCATTGAACCCGGGAGAGTGTATGAACTGACAAGACAAGAGTAATATATGGTGTTCAGTAAAAAAACAGAAGCTATTGACGGAGGTCTATATGAAAACTAAAAAAGTATTACCGTTAATCTCGCTCCTGTTTGTCGCTATAATGCTTTTGTCTGTTGGAATGATAGCAAAAGAGTATCGGGAACGCCGACAAGATATAAAAGGGTTTGAAAAATTAGAGGATATTATAACCGAAGTTGAACAAACGGAAATGACGGATAATGTTGAACAGACCGAAACACCGCAGGAACAGAAACAGTCTTCACGCAATCTGACACCGTTATTTGAAGCAAACGGGGATTGTATCGGCTGGATATGTATTCCGAATACGGCGGTGAATTATCCGGTTATGTTTACACCTGAAGAACCTCAGAAGTACCTTCGTAAAAACTTCGAGGGTGAATACAGTGTGTCAGGTGTTCCGTTTTTGGATGGGGCTTCTACCCCGGAATGTGACAATTTGATTGTCTACGGTCACAATATGAAAAACGGTACGATGTTTTCTGATGTTACACAATATAGGGATAAAGCATACTGTGAGGAACATCCGTACATTGAGTTTGAAACAGCAGACGGATTGAGAATATACCAAGTCTTTGCGGTGGTTTGCCTAAATAAAACAGATTTATGGTATAATATATCTTACTTTGAAAGCGAAGAACACTATCAAAAGGCAATTACGGAAATTAAAGACAGGTCGATTTATGATACCGGAATCGAGCCGCATTTCAAAGAACAGCTAATAACCCTTTCCACCTGCTTCGGAGACAGTAAAGACAGCAGAATGGTTGTGATAGGCGTAGAGCAAATAAGGTATCCGAGAACGAGAAAAACGAGGTCTTTCGGTAGAAGGTCATTGTGATTCACCATTTATTCAAGGATGGAAACTTGAAATGATGGCAGAAAAAATATTTGATAGATACATCGACAATGCCGATGCAGTTATGGATTTGTCCTATTCAATGCTTGAAAAGCATATTGCAGACCAAGAGGACACACCTGACTATACCGAAGAAATCAAACGCAAAGAAAGTGAAATAGAACGACTTTCAAAGAAAAGAGTAAACCTTATTGAGATGAGAGCCGAAGGAGATATTGATAAGGAGTTATTCAGAGAACGCAAGCAGGAAATTGAAAATCGAATTGCCATACTCACAGAAGAAATAAAAACCCTTCAGCCTGATGAAACAAAGCAAAGTCCGCAAGACTATATGCAGAAATTGCAAGAGTTGAGAGAACGGCTAAAGGAGTACACGGGGTTTGAATATTCTGTAATTCCCGAAAGCATTGTGGAAGCCTTCATTGAAAAGATTTGGGTATCCAAAGACGAGTTCAGATGGTATTTGCGAAGCGGGAATGGATCTTCCGGCGAGTTTGACATTGATGACCACATTAAAATTGCTTCGTTTACGCTAACAATAGATGATGCAAAAAAGTATCTATATAGCTTTTCTACTCGCAGAAGAGTTTATAATTGGAAAGACCTTAATGTAAGTGTTTGGATATAAACCTATTCTAAAAAGGAAGCAGTTAAGTCATAAGTGGCTTGGCTGCTTCCTTTTCCGTACAGAACAATAAGCAACTTTTGATTGACGCTTTTGGTTGGGAGCGACACAGGCTGCTATCAAAGACGCGAAATAATCGGAAATCACAGAGCATTCCCGCTTAAAGTATGCACAGGTTCACGGCTGCGTTTTGCAGCCGTGGACTTTTCTTTTTTGAATCGGAATTTCGTTTTGTACTTCCGTTTTGCCGCATTTTGCCCCGTCTGCGCGGGTGCAAACGATATATTTACTTTTTTGTTGAATTTCTCTCAAAAATTTGATACAATAAAATGTCCGAAATTTTATCGCACAGAAAGGAAGAAAAATTATGTGTGAAAAACCGAAATTTTACATCACCACCGCGATAGCGTATACTTCGCGCAAGCCGCATATCGGCAACAGCTACGAAATCGTGCTGACCGACGCCATTGCGCGCTACAAACGAATGCGCGGGTATGATGTTTTCTTCCTGACGGGAACCGACGAGCACGGGCAAAAAATCGAGGAATACGCAAAAGAGGCGGGAATAAGCCCCAAAGAATATGTTGACAAGGTCGCGGGCGAAATCCGCGCGATTTGCGATACCTTAAATACAACCTATGACAAGTTTATCCGCACCACTGACGAGTACCACGAAAAAGCGGTGCAGAAAATCTTTAAGAAGTTATATGACCAAGGCGACATTTACAAAAGCGAGTACGAGGGGCTGTACTGCACCCCGTGCGAAAGTTTTTGGACGGAAAGCCAATTGGACGAAAACGGCTGTTGCCCCGACTGTCACCGCGAGGTGAAAAAGGCGAAAGAGGAAGCGTATTTCCTGCGGTTGTCGAAATACCAAAAACAACTCGAAGAATTCATCGAAAACAACGAAAACTTCATTTATCCCGAGGCGCGCAAAAAAGAAATGCTCAACAACTTTATCAAACCCGGATTGCAGGATTTGTGCGTGTCGCGCACCTCGTTTAAATGGGGCGTGCCCGTCACCTTTGATGACAAGCATGTCATTTATGTTTGGATTGACGCGCTTTCGAACTATATTACCGCCCTCGGCTACGACCCCGACGGCAGTTCGGAAACCTATAAAAAATATTGGCCTGCCGATGTGCACATTATCGGCAAGGATATTGTGCGTTTCCACACGATTTACTGGCCGATTATGTTGATGGCGCTCGGTGAGCCGCTCCCGAAACAGGTCTACGGGCACCCGTGGCTGTTGTTCGGTGAGGATAAAATGAGCAAATCCCGTGGGAACGTCATTTATGCCGACGATTTGGTCAAGGTGTTCGGCGTGGACGCGGTGCGCTACTATCTGCTGTCCGAAATGCCGCACGCCGCGGACGGCTCTATCACCTACGAAACGATGATTGAACGCTACAATTCCGATTTGGCAAACACCATAGGCAACCTCGTCAACCGCACGGTTGCGATGCAGAACAAATATTTTGACGGCGTGGTGCAAGCCCCCGACTGCCCCGGCGAATTTGACGAGGATTTGAAGGCTTTGGCATTGCGCACTTTGGACGATGTGGACAAATGCATCAGCGAATACAAAATGAGCGACAGCGTGGCTTGCGTATTAACGCTTGCGCGCCGCTTAAACAAATATATTGACGAGACGATGCCTTGGGCGCTCGCGAAAGACGAGGCACAGCGCGGGCGACTGGGCACGGTGCTTTACAATTTGTTGGAGGGCATTCGGTTCTTGGCGGTTTTGCTTACGCCTTATATGCCCGACACGGCATCGGCGATTTTTGAGCAACTCGGCACCGATGTGCGTGACTGTGACTCGCTTGCGACCTTCGGCAGTTTGAAAGTCGGCGAAAAAGTCGGCAAAGCCGTGCCGCTGTTCAACCGCATTGATGCGGATAAACTCATTGAAGAACTGACCGCGGCGCAAAATGCGGCACAGGCGGAAGAGGAAAAAGCCGCACCGAAAATTGAGGGTCTTGCGCAAATCGGGATTGACGATTTTGCAAAAGTGGAACTGCGCGTTGCCGAAGTGACGGCTTGCGAGCCCGTGAAACGCGCGAAAAAACTGTTGAAATTGACCTTAAATGACGGTACGGACACCCCACGCACCGTGGCAAGCGGCATTGCAAAGTGGTATGCGCCCGATGAATTGGTCGGCAAAAAAATCGTGTTGGTGGCGAACTTGAAACCCGCCGTGCTTTGCGGTGTGGAAAGCCAAGGCATGATTTTAGCGGCGGATTGCAGTGAGGACGATGTAAAAGTGCTCTTTGTGGACGGCAGTATGCCCAACGGAGCGCGCATTCGATGAGTTTTCACAACATTTTTGACTCCCACGCGCATTACGATGACGCGCGGTTTCAAGAGGATTTACCCGAATTGCTTGCGGCACTCCCCGAACAGGGCGTGGTCGGCGTGATTTCCTGTGGCGTGAATACGGAAACTTCGCAGTTTGCCGCGCACCTTGCCGCAACCTATGATTATATTTACGCCGCGGCGGGGTTTCATCCGCTGAATTTAGAGGATGTACCCGAAAATCTGACGGAAATTTTGCGCGAATTGCTTAAAAATCCGAAAACGGTCGCCGTAGGTGAAATCGGGTTGGACTATTTTTATGAAAAAGAGTCGCGTGATGCGCAACTTCGGCTGTTTGAACAACAGTTGCAGTTGGCAAATGAACTTTCTTTGCCCGTGATTGTGCATGACCGTGAGGCGCATGAGGACACCCTGCGGCTGTTAAAGCAGTACAAGCCGTGCGGCGTGGTGCACTGCTTTTCGGGCAGTGTGGAAATGGCAAAAGAAGTTTTGAAATTGGGTATGTATATCGGTCTCGGTGGGGCGGTGACCTTTAAAAATGCGGTCAAACCCGTTGCCGTGGCGAAAATCGTACCGCAAGAACGATTGCTCGTTGAAACCGACGCGCCGTATATGACGCCCGTGCCGTTTCGCGGCAAACGGTGTGATTCAAGCCACATTGTCTACACCGCCGAACGCCTTGCGGAAATCCGCGGCGAAGACGCGCAGGCATTCCTTGATTATACCGCCGAAAACGCACGGCGATTGTTTGGGATATAGATTTAAAATGCTTGTTATTCTGAACGAAGTGAAGAATCTCAAACAGCACAAAGTATATACTGCGTGAAACGAGATTCTTCGTCTGACGGCTCAGAATGACAAGTAATCCACGGGCGGCCGAGGGCGACCGCTCCTACAACGGGGGCGCCGAGTCGTCGCCCCTACGCAAACAGCAAAACGTTGAAAGGCAGAAAGCGCATTGGAAACCTTTGACATCGCAAAACTGAAAGTACAGTTTGACGCGCGCGGTGCGCTTTTGTATGCCCGCTCGCGGGCATACCTGTGCGCGCCGACGGACACGCCCGATATGGTGCTCGACTTACCGGAAGATTTCTTTCAAAAAAAGCACGAACAATACCCGCAGTTGACGCTCGATGAATGCCGCTATGTGTGGACGGGCGAATCGTTTTATGCGCGGCTGCTTCGCTTTTCGGGGCTGTTAATGCACGCCTCGTGCGTGGAAAAGGACGGATACGCCTATTTGTTTTCCGCCAAAAGCGGCACGGGCAAATCCACCCACACGGCACTGTGGCTGAACGCATTCCCGAATACGCGGATTATCAATGACGACAAGCCCGCACTTCGTAAAATTGACGGACGGTTTTGTGCCTGCGGTACGCCGTTCAGCGGTAAATACGATATCAGCGAGAATGTGCAAGTCCCTGTGCGTGCCCTTGTCTTTTTACAGCGCGGCGCGGAAAACAAAATCGAGCCGATTGCGCCCGATAAGGCAATTCCGTTGTTTCTGTCACAAACGCTGCGTCCGCCTGTGGCAGAGGTGATGGGGCTGATGCTGGACACATTGAGCGACCTGCTTAAAACCGTGCCCGCATTTCAACTGACTTGCAATATGGATAGTTCGGCGGCGCACACCGCCTTTGAAGGGATAGAAGCTTTTTATCAGCGAAACGGAGAAAACAATGAAGATTAAAGACGGATTTTTACTGCGCGAGGTCGCAGGCAGTTTTATTGTGGTACCCGTGGGTGCGGCAGCGGTGGATTTCGGCGGCATGATGACGTTAAATCCCGTCGGGGCGTTCGTTTGGCGCGCGATGGAAACGGATACGGGCGAAAACACAATTGTGGAGAAAATTTTGGCTGAATACGAAATTGACCGTGAAACCGCCGCGCGCGATGTGCACATTTATGTGGAAAAACTGCGCGAAGCGGGGCTTTTAGAGGAGTAAGCAATGGAAAAAAAACGCGTCAACCTCGCAGAAATGCTCCCGATTATGGAGGAAACGCTCCGTGCGGGCGGCACGGTGAAATTGCCGATTACGGGCACGAGTATGTTGCCCCTGCTCCATTGCGGGCGCGATACGGTGACGCTGACGGCGGTGACTTCGCCTTTAAAAAAGTATGATTTGCCGCTGTATCGCCGCAAAAACGGTGCCTTTGTGCTCCACCGTGTGATAGAAGTCGGTGCGGACGGTACCTATACGATGTGCGGCGATAACCAATGGGTGAAAGAGACGGGTATTTGCCAAGAGCAACTCATCGGCGTGGTCTGCGCAATCACCCGAAACGGCAAGACCTTTTCGGTGCAAAGTGCGAAATATAAATTGTATGTGCGCGTGTGGCATTTTCTTTTGCCCGTGCGCAAATATCTTGTGAAACTGCGGGGGAAGCTGTCAAAATGAAGCGAAACGCTGCGCGCAAGTGGATATGGCAGACGGCAAAGCCCCAACTGCCGCTTTTGGTGCTGCTGATTCTCGGCAACGCCCTTTCTTCGGTGTGTGCGGTTTCGGTGGCACTGTTTTCCAAATGGATTGTAGACGCGGCGCAAAACGGCGATTTGGACCGCCTTTTGAGAACCGGTCTCGGCTTACTCGCCATTGTAATTTTGCAAATTGCTTTGCGTATTTTCGACAACAGCCTTTCCGTGCGCATTTCCGGCAAGCTCGAAATGGCGTGCAAGCGGCGGCTGTTCTCGGCGATATTGCAAAAGGAATATTCTGCGGTGACGGCGTACCATTCGGGCGAGCTGATGACGCGGCTGACTTCGGATATAACGGTCGTGACGGACAATGCCACCGTGCTTTTGCCCACAGCCACCGCGATGGTAACGCGGTTGGTTTTGGCGTTCGCGGTGATTGTATCCTTAGATGTCCGCTTTGCCCTTTTGCTTTTGGCGGCGGGCGTTTTGATGTTTGTATTTACCCGCGTGTTTCGCGGTAAAATCAAAAAATTACACAAAACCGTGCAAGCGTCGGACGGCAGACTGCGCGCTTTTTTGCAGGAATCGATTGAAAGTCTTTTGGCGGTGCAGGTGTTCGGCGTACAGGACAAGGTCATGCGGGAAGCCGATGTACGTCAGACGGAAAATTTTGACGCAAAAATCCGCCGCAATCGCTGGTCAATTGCCGCAAATGCCGGATTTTTGGCGGTGTTTTCATTCGGTACGCTGTTTACGCTCCTGTGGTGCGGTTGGCGTCTCGCGGCGGGCGCGATTACTTTCGGCACGCTGACGGCGCTTTTGCAGTTGGTCAATCAAGTGCAGACGCCGCTGACCAATCTTTCGGGGCTGATGCCGAAATATTATTCGATGCTTTCCTCCGCCGAACGGCTTCTGGAAATTGAAAGCTTGCCTGACGAATTACAGGCATGTACCGACGATGTTCCTGTTCAGGACTTTGAAGCGGCGCGGTTTCGAGGCGTTTCATTTGCCTACGGGCAAAACGAAGTGTTTACCGACGCCGATTTTGAACTCCGCAAAAATGATTTTGTTGTCATATCAGGTATATCGGGCATCGGCAAAAGCACGCTGTTTAAGTTGTTGTTGGGCGTGCTTGCGCCCGACGGCGGCGAGATTACCGTGACAGCGGGCGGGCACACGTATCCTACCGGTAAAAATACACGCGGTTTGTTTGCCTATGTGCCGCAGGGGAATCTCTTGTTTTCCGGCACGGTGCGCGACAATATTCGCTTTATCAAAGAGGACGCGACCGACGAAGAAGTTTTACGCGCGGCGAAAATCGCCTGTGCCGACACCTTTATTGACGAACTGCCTGCGGGGTTGGAAACCCCGCTCGGCGAGGGCGGCAGAGGACTTTCCGAAGGGCAGATGCAGCGCATTGCCGTGGCGCGTGCGATTTTAACCGATGCGCCCGTACTGCTGTTAGATGAGGCGACCAGTGCGCTCGACGAGGAAACCGAGGCGCGGCTGCTTTCAAATATCCGTGCGCTTGAAAACAAAACCTGCCTGATTATTTCGCACAAAAAGGCGGCGTACGCGGTCTGCACGCGGGAGTTGACCGTTCAAGACGGCAAGGTGCGGTGAAATGCGCCGAAAGGGTTGAAAGCGCGACGCTTTGTCGCACAGGGCAAATCGACGAAAAAACGGTGGAAATTTTGTGAATTTTCGGAAAATAAAATTTTCTATTGCTTAAACGAGAGTTCTTTGCTATAATTCTTATGATTGGAAAAAATTTTGGGGAAAGGGAAATACTATGGATCAAAATTCTGTTTCCAAAACCGAACAGGAAGGCATCAGCTTTGAAATCCTGATGATTTATATCCGCAAGGTTTTGAAAAAATGGTGGGTTATTGCTTTGGCGGCGGTTGTGCTGGCAACGGCGGGCTTTGCCGCGGCAAAACTGACCTATACGCCGCAGTATTCTTCGAAAATTATGTTTGTGGCGAGCAATAAAGACACCTCCTTGATTGTTTCGGGGCAAAGCAGTGCGGACCTGAATGCTTCTGTGACGCTGGCGGAAAGTTATAAATATGTTTTCACCACAACCGCCCTGACGACAAAGGTCGCCAATAACTGCGGCTATAAGGTCACACCCGAGCAGGTGAAAAGCTTCGTTTCCGTGCAGTCTGTGGAAGATACGATGATTGTGTATCTCACCGTTACAACGACGGACCCGGAGGTTTCCTACGCGATTGCGAATACATATATGCGTTTCTATGAGGAAACCATTTCCGAGGCATTCCCCAGCACAACCTTGAAGGCGATTGATCCGCCTTTGCTGCCTGAAAATCCGAATGCCGACAACAGCACGCTGTTGTATACCGTCATCGGCTTTTTGGCGGGTGCGGTCCTGGCTGTCCTTGTTTTGGTTGGGGCGATGATGCTGAAAGATACTGTTATGAGCTCCGATGACATCAAAAACAAACTGGGCATGAAAATCATCGGCAGTGTCAGCCATGTTACCCGCAAGGGCAGGAAGGGCGAAAAGCAGAGCCTGCTGCTGACAGACCGTCGTTCCGGCTTTGCGTTCATCGAAGCGTTTAAGCTGATTCGCACAAAACTTGAGCATACGCTCCTGCGCAAGGGGCAAAAGGTGCTGGTTGTAACCAGTACGATTGAAAATGAAGGCAAAACCACAACCGCCATCAATATTGCGCTGGCACTTGCCAAAAACGGCAAGGAAGTATTGCTGATTGACGGTGACCTACGCAAGCCTGCCGTTGCGAAGGCATTGAGCATCAATGCCGCGGAGGATACCGGCGTGCTCGGCGTGGTGAACGGAAGCAAATCTTTGGCGGATTCCATTAAATACTCCGAAAAATATAATCTGTATCTGCTCTTGAATGGGAAAGGGATTCCGGACCCGTCCGAATTGCTCGCGACCCAGCAGATGGAGGAAATCATTGCTTCCGCGAAACGGGAATTCGATTATGTGGTCATTGATACGGCACCTTGCGGCGTGGTAGCAGACGCATCTATTTTGGCAGGCTTCTCCGATGCAATCGTGATGGTCGTTCGTCAGGACGCCGCACCCACACGTCGTATTAAACGCGCCATGGAGAATTTGGATAACTCCGGAACGGAGCTTATCGGCTGTATTTACAACGATGCAAAGGGCGGGTTAGGTAGTATGCATACCAGCCGCCGCTACGGCTATGGTTACGGCTATGGCTACGGCTACGGCGAGACGTCCTCTGACAAATAAGCGTTGAAAAATCATTATGTGCTTTGCGGTGGTCAAAAACAGACCACCGCTTTTTGAATTTGTTGAAATTTAGCTGTAGGGACAGACCGATCCACAAGATATTGTGAAACCATTAAAAAAACAAGGCGTGACAAGCGGAAAATGCGTGCACTTCGCACAAAATTTTATTAAAAAAATGTTGACGAAATGCAAAAAGTACGGTAAAATACAATAAATATAACTATAGGTATCATTATCAGGCTATTGCCCTATTCTAAAGCCGGAGGTCTTTTCAATTATGGATATGAATATTGATGTGAAAGATTTGCTTGCGAAGCTGAAAGGCGGGCAAAAAAAGGACGCACGCGCGGGTAGCTCTTTCGTACAGTTCTTTGAAAAAAACCCAAAAATGAAAATCATCATTCCGGCGATTTTCCTGATTATTGCGGCTGTGGTTGCGGCTGTGTTCATTGTGTCGGGCTTAAAGACCGAGACGGATGTTGACCCGAATATACAGGCGGCGGGCATTTCGGTAGATGTTCTGCCGATGATTGAGCGCAGCGAAGGCGTTTCCCTTGCCGACGGGGTTGACCCCTTTGCAGAGGACGTGATTGCCAACGCAAAGCTTACGGGAATCTTCTACAACTCCGACGGGTTCCGCACCGCCATCTTGCAAACGGAATATGCCTCTTATATTGTGCAGGTCGGGGATTATGTCGGTGACTCCACATGGCTTGTAGAAGAAATCACCGATTCCGATGCCACCTTCTCCACCGGCGAAAAGGTTCGCACCATTTCCCTGACGGGGACCTCTGGCAAATAAGCAATATACATATTATCCACCCAATTTTTGAAAGAAAGACTTATGATTAGGGGGACTTACATATGAAAAGTTCTAAAAAATCTCTGAAAGCGGCTTTGGTCTTTGTGCTTGCGCTGATTTTGTTGACCAATGCCGTGTTGCCGATGGCGGTTGTCGGGTCTGACAACGATGCCTCTGCCGAATATCAGTATTATTCGGTGAAAACGGGCGACACATTGACACGCATTGCCCAAAATTACGGCGTGACGGTCAGCGATATTATGACCGCCAACGATTTGTCCAATGCAGACAAGATTTATGCCGGGCAAATCCTGAAGGTGCCGCTCAGCTCCGCCACGGCAAAGGGGAATTCGCTTGTCTCCTCGCGAATTTCCATGACGGTTGTGGACGCGGACATCAAAGATGTTCTCTCCGCCATTGCGCTCAATGCCGGCTACTATATCATTATGGAAGACAGCAGCAGCAAAACCGTAACGGTGACGCTGGAGGAAATGAGCGCGCTTAAGGCGATTGACTATGTAACTCGCCTTGTCGGCATGACTTTCTTGAAGGACGGCAATACGATTTATGTCGGGACGGCAGACGCGCTGAACTCCACCTTTGTGGATAAAACCGTTCTGACGAAAATCACGCTGAATTACATCTCTGCCGACGCACTGCAGGGACAGATGACCGCCCTTGGGCTTTCCGATGTGCAGATTGTCAGCACGAACAATAAAGATGAGTTCTATATTTCGGGATATCCGAAGGAACTGGCAAAGGTTTCCGAGCTTATTAAGCTGTTAGATGTCAGCTCGAACATTATGGCGGGCGGCGGTATGATTGCCTCCAACTTCACCCCCCTGGAGTTAGAGTATATTACCGCAGATGAGTTTAACAGTCTTCTCGGCAATTTGGGCTTGAGCACGGGCATTGTGCTTTCCTCCCGCCCCTATACGTTGTATGTTTATGTAACGGGTGCAAACCTGACCGATATTAAGACCATTAAAAAGATTGTGGATAAGCCGCTCTCGGGCGCAAACCTTGCCGCGCAGGGTTCAATCTCAGCCGGCGGCAGCAGCGATGATGTGGAGATTACCAATCCGCCCGCAACGACTGCGCCTGCAGGTGAGACTTCCACCGATACGCCTACCACCCCGACCGAACCGACGACGGAAAATCTTATTCTTCGCGAGGTTGAGCTTTCCGTGATCAGCAGAAGCGCGGCGGTGGAAATTCTAAACAGCTTCCCGCTGACGATTACGGTGTACGGTCCCGAAAAGATGACCAAGAAAATTTGGATTGCCGGGACAGAAGACCAGGTGGACCAAGCGGAAGCCTATATCAGACAGTTTGACAATGATGACTATGCTTCTTCCGTGCTCAACGACAAACGTTTCTTTGCCTATGAATTGCAGAACTGCACAGCATCGGAAATGATGAACAGGCTGTCAGCGCTGAATTTGGAGGGCGTGACCTTCAAAACCAGCACCTATGCGGCGCTGACGAAGTCGTTGATTGTCTATTGTGAGCCGTATTTAGAGGAATCCGTAAAGGCGTTGCTTTTGGAAATGGATACTACGGCGACTGCAGAAACCGCCAACCGTGCGATTGAAGCCACCAGCAGTACAGTTGTGGCACAGCAACGAATTGACGCACTTTGTGCCCTCTATCCGGAATTGAGCGCATATGAATTTACCGTGACGGAAATTCCCGGCAAAGACGGTACCATGAAATGTGTAACCTATGTTAAGGCGAATTCGGAGACGGCGGATTATATCAAAGCACTGTTTGAAGAACTGAATACCGCTGCTTAAAACCATGGGGGTGCGGGTTTTTCCTGCACCCTAAAGCGGTTTTCATACATAAAAAGGAGTTGTACCCTTCGTGAATTTCACCGGCAAAGAAAGTCATTATCCCGTTACGCTAACCGACCTTTTACGTCTGACGGTCGAAAAAGGCGGTTCGGACTTGCACTTGGTTGCGGGCATTGAACCGTGTATTCGTATTAACGGGGATTTGCAGCGGCAAACGGATTTCCCGTCTATGCAGCCCGAAGACGTCGAGGGTATGTTGCTCTCCTTTATGAATGAGGAGCAAAAACGCGCGCTGTTGGAGGAGTGGGAATTGGATCTTGCGCTTTCCGTGCCGGAATGCGCACGCTTCAGAGGCAACGTTATTATTCAGCGCGGCACATTGGCGGCGGTATTCCGTGCCATTCCCTTTCAAGTCCCCGAGCTCGAAAAGCTGGGTTTACCGCAGGACGTAAAGCGCCTTTGCAATTTGCCGAGAGGGTTGGTTTTGGTAACAGGACCGACGGGCAGCGGAAAATCCACGACTCTTGCGGCGATGATTAAGTACATTAACGAACGGTACGAAACCAATATTGTTACGGTCGAAGATCCGATTGAATTTTTACATTCACACATCAAATCTACGGTGCGGCAGCGCGAAATCGGAACGGATACGCACTCGTTTGCCAATGCCTTGCGAACGGTTTTGCGTCATGACCCGGACACCATTATGATCGGCGAAATGCGTGACCCCGAAAGCATTTCCATCGCCATTACAGCGGCGGAAACAGGGCATCTGGTGCTTTCCACCTTGCACACACAGACTGCGCCGATGACCATATCCCGTATTATCGACTCCTTCCCTGAAGGGCAAAAAGGACAAATCCGCCAGCAGCTGGCGAACTCTTTGAAGGCGGTGATTTCCCAGCAGCTCATTCCCACCGTAAACGGCAAGGGCAGAGTGCTCGCCGTCGAATATATGACGGATACGCCCGGTGTGAAAAATCTGATTCGTGAGGAAAAGGAGCATCAGCTTTACGGTACCATGCAAACCTCGCAGTTGCAGGGTATGCAGACCATGGACCAGGCGCTGATTAAGCTATGCAGGGAGCAGAAAATTTCCAAAGAATCCGTCATTGAGTTCTGCGTCGATGAAAAAGAAGTCCGACGGCTGCTTTCCACAATGGGTTATTAAGTTTTTAAGGGGGCATTGAATTGGCATCCTTTACATATGACGGATTAAACCGTCAGGGGCAAAGTGTACACGGCGAGGTTGTTGCTGACAATTCCGCTGCTGCGATTGACAAGCTGCGCGAAGCGGGCGTTGTCGTGACGGACATCAGCGAAAAGGTTATAAAACCTGCGAAAACCAAGGGCGGCAAAAAGGTCACCTTGACCGACGTTTCCTTGTTTAGCCGGCAAATGGCAGCAATGCTTTCCGCAGGCGTGCCGGTGACACGTGCGCTTGCCACCCTTGCCAAGCAAACGAACAATCCGACGCTGGCTGCGGCGATTGCGGATATCGCCAAAAGCGTAGAAAGCGGCGGTACGCTGGCAGATGCGTTTGCGCAGTATCCTAAAATTTTTGATAAGCTGTTTATTTCCATGATTGAAACCGGCGAGCTGGGCGGTATTTTGGAGCAATCCTTAATGAGCCTTTCCGTACAGTTGCAGAAGGAAAAAAATCTGAAGGACAATATCAAATCCGCTGTGTCCTACCCGAAAAACATCGGTTTGTTTGCCTTGCTGCTGTTGGTGGTCATGTTGGTGGTTATGGTGCCGATGTTCCAAAAAATGATTTCCGCCGATGTGGAGCTGAACGCACTGACACAGTTCATCTTTGATGTTTCCGCCAGCATGCGCGGAGAATGGTATCTTTGGATTTTGAGCATAGCGGCGATTATCGGGGTGATTATGTTTGTAAAACGCACCCCGCCCGCACACCGCATTTGGGAAAACAACAAGCTGCGTCTGCCGATGTTCGGGACGTTTATTACCAAAATGTGCGTGGCGCGTTTCTGCCGCACCTTTGCAACGCTGATTTCCGGCGGTGTCACGGCGGTAGAGGCACTGCAAAGCGCCGGACCGACGGCAGGCAGTGACTTGATTGAAAAAGCCGTTAACGATGCAATCACAGATATTGAAGAAGGAAAAAGCATTTCCGAATCCTTAGACAAAAGCGGGCTTTTCCCCCCGATGGTCATCGGTATGATTGCAATTGGTGAGGAGGCAGGCACACTGCCCGAGCTGCTTGACAAGGTGGCGGAATTCTATGAAGAGGATGTCGAGGTTACTTCGCGCAACCTGCGTTCGATGATTGAGCCGCTCGCTTTGATTTTGGTCGGCGGCTTGGTTGGCGCAATGCTGATTGCATTGTATATGCCGATTTTCACCGCAACCACATCTACCGGCACGTAATCTTTCCCACGCGGAAAACAACGCATAGGAAACGGCATCTTAGAAGCCTTGAGGGAGAATGATAGTATGGCAAAAATGAAAAGCGTAATCGGATTTGAGGTGGATACCGCAGAAATCCGCGCGATTGAACTGACCAAAACAAACGGTGCGTTTTCCGTGTTGGCGTGCGGAAAAATTCCGCTTCCGGCAGGGACGATTGAAGAAGGCTTTATCCGCGACGCGGATGTGTTCAACAAGAACCTGGCGGAGCTTTTGCAGACCGGAAATTTCAAGTCAAATGATGTGGTCGTCGGCGTGAACAACGAAAATGTGATTATGCGTTATGCAACATTTCCGCAAGTCCCTGCCGATAAATTGCGCAATATGGTGCTCTTGCAGGCACAGGAGTTTATCCCCATTCCCGTGCAGGAAATGGAAATTGACTATGTGATTGCCGGTGAGAGCGTCAACGACGAAGAACAGCCGATGATTAACGTGCTTTTGGTTGCGGCTCGCCGCAATATGCTCGAACAGCTTATTACCGTTTTGGGCGCCTCCAAGCTGCAGGTTATCGATATCGATTCGTCGGTTTTATCCGTTTGCCGCGGGCTTTCCGCCATAGCGCCAAACAAAAAATACGCACTTTTGAATTTGACAGACGATATTTTGAATTTCTTGGTGATTAAAGACCAAGAAATCTCTATGGTGCGTTCCATTACCATTCCCGAGCGTGCCGTGGGCGCGGTCAAATCAGTCTTTGACATGGAAACGGAAGCCGTCCCGCAGGAGGATTTGGATACCGTGGGCAGTATGCTCGCTTCCGAGACCAATTCGTCCGTCAGCTATTATGCCATGCAGAATATGGAAGAGCCGATTGAGCAGATCTATTTTGTCAGCGCCGCCCGTGACGCTGAGGCGTTGGCTAAAATGGTTTCCGATTCGGTTTACACCATTCCGGTGGATATTCCGACCTTGTACATGGAGGAAAATTTAGGCTTGAGTCAAGCTGTTGTGAAGGAATTCGCCGGATGCATCGGTCTTGCCATGCAGGCTTTGGAGGGATAACCGTGTTTAGAGTTAGCTTATTGCCTGCCGCATACAGAAAGCGGCTGGAAGAAAAAAAGAAAAAGGATTTGCTCGCACGTATTGCGTTGATTGTGCTTTTGTGCCTGGCGATTGTGTATGCCGGTATTTTTGTGCAAGGGCAGGTTTTGAATTCAAAGCTCAAAAAGCTGGAGCGGGAGAATGCGGAATTACAGCAGCAATTCCCCGCATTGCAGCAGTATCAAACCATTTTTAACGATTTGCAAAGTGCAAAACAGATGGTGGAGAGCGTCAGCCCCCAAGACCCGGAGGCGGTGGAATTCTTAACGCTGATTGCCAACAACACGCCGGACTATATTCAGGTGCAGGAAATCAATTTGGAAAACTGGTTTACGGCAGGCGTATGCACATTAACCTGCACATGTCTCGATTACAGCGACGTAAATGACTTTAAAGCGAGCTTTGAAACCGAGGAAATGCAGGAAACGGTCAAGTTGGTACAACTGACCAGCATTACGCGGCAGGTGACAGAGGACGGCAAAAAAGCGATTAACTTTACGTTGGCGCTGAGTATGTCCAACGCTGTACAAGTACCGACCGAAGCGCCGAAATATGAAGTGGTAACGGATAAAAAGGGCGAAGCGGTAACCAACAATGAAGGGGAAACCGAAACAACAATGGTGACACAGGCGGCGGCAACAGCCGGAAACGACAGCAACGCCGATGGCACCACGGCGAAGAATTAAGGAGGTGTTCCGTTATGGCATTTAATATCAATGTAAAGAAAAAAGATGGCGGAGCTTCTCCCAATAAGAAAATAAATATCTTAGAAGACATTCGTGTGTTTGTGGCGTTGATGCTTATTGCCTGTATCGGGCTGATCGTACTGATCGTATTCGGCGTGAAGTCGAATGAGCAAATCAAAGCGGACATTACGGCAGAAAAGAAATCTTATCAGGAAAGCCAGCAGTCTATCGCGAATTTGAGAGCATTACAGGCGCGCAGCACAGAGTTTGAAGAACAGCGTGCCATTTACAACGCAATGATTCCCGAAACGCAAGACCGCCAGGCGGTTATGATTGAAATGGAGCAACGCGTGGAAAGTGCGCGCTGCACCTTGAAAGATTTGACTTTCGGCGGCGACGCGGCAATTGGTGCAGGCAGCCAAAATGTGACCTCCGGAACGGGACTTGTGAAAGAATTGCAGGTCGTCATGACCGTGCGTGGCTCGTACACGGATATTATGGGGCTCTGCAACGACTTTGTTACGGATGAAGAATTGATGCGGATTGACGGTATTCAAATTAAACCGTTGTCCAGAAACGGAGAACAGGAAGCCAGAATCATTTTGGTAAAGTTTTCCAAGTATTAAACAAGCAAAAGTATAGGAGATAGAAGAGCATGGCAAAGGCAGCATTGTTCCCCGGAAGTATTTGCTCGAGACTGGTCGATGCGGGTATTGTCACCGAGGCGCAGGTGGAAGAAGCACTTGAAATCCAAAAAACCAGCAAAGCGCTCATCGGCAGCATCCTGACACAGCTTGGGTATTGTACCGAAGAAGATATTGCGCGGACTTTGGCGCAAAAAACCGGCTATCGGTACGTTTCAATTGATGAAATCGGGGTCAATGTCGCGGCGGCGAACCTGATTACGCCTGAAACGGCGCTGCGCAACAACGTTTTACCGCTGTATCAAGAAGGCAAAACGCTGTATGTCGCTATGAAAAACCCCAACGACATCATTACGATTGACAATCTGCACCTGATGACGGGCTTGGAGATTTGTCCGTTGGTGGTTGCCGATATGGAGCTTGCAGCGGCGATTGAAAATTTCGCCAATATGAATTCTGCGGTTGACAGCTACGATGAAGATGATTTGCCGGAAACGCAAGAAGAATCCGAGGAGCTGTCCATTGATGACAAGCCTGCGGTGCAGTTGGTGAACCAAATTATCAATAACGCCATTAAAAGCGGCGCGTCCGACGTGCACGTGGAGGCACTTGAAAAGATGATGCGCGTGCGGTTCCGTATCGACGGTGTTTTGCAGGAGGTTATGCAAAACCCGATTAAGATTTTCCCCTCGGTTGTGTCACGCGTCAAGGTATTAGGCGGCATGGATATTGCCGAAAAGCGTATTCCGCAGGACGGTCGTGCGACGGTGCGGTACGAGGACAAAACGCTGGACGTCCGTATTGCGACAATGCCCACGGTATACGGGGAAAAGATTGTTATGCGTTTGTTGGAACGCAATAAAGGGAATGTTTCCATTAAGGATATTCATTTCTCAGAGCGCCAGTTCCCGCGGTTTGATAAAGCGATTCATATGCCGTACGGCTTTGTGCTGGTTACGGGACCGACCGGCAGCGGTAAATCCACAACGTTGTATGCAACCTTGGCGGAAATCAGCACGCTTGAAAAGAACGTTATCACGCTGGAAGACCCCGTTGAGCGCCGTATGGCGGGTATCAACCAAGTGCAAATGAACAACCGCGCGGGCATGACCTTTGCCGCGGCGTTGCGTTCGGTTTTGCGTTCGGACCCCGACATCGTGATGGTCGGTGAAATTCGTGACGGCGAAACCGCAAAAATCGCCGTCGAAGCGGCACTTACAGGGCATATGGTTTTATCCACCTTGCATACCAACGATGCGGCAGGCGCCGTTACGCGTTTGGAGGAAATGGGCGTGGAGCCATTCCTGACGGCGTCGTCCTTGGTGGGCGTGCTTGCACAGCGTCTTGTGCGTAAGCTTTGCCCGAAGTGCAAAGAGGAATACACATTGACGCGGGAGGAAATGCTCAAAATTCTGCCTGATTTTCCGGTGGACCAGTACCCCGAAGAGACCTACACGGTGTATAAGCCGAAAGGGTGTTTGACCTGCAACAACACCGGTTATAAGGGGCGCGAAGCGGTGTTTGAGTTCCTCACCGTGACCGAGGAAATGAAAAAAATGATTCTGGACCGCGCCAACGGTGCGGACATTAAAGAGCTTGCAATTAAGCAGGGCATGCATACCTTAAAGGATGAGGGTATTTACAAAGTGATGCAGGGCAGAACCTCAATTGAGGAGCTGTTGCGCGTAATTGTATAATTTTTCGTTTTGCGGCAGGAAAGCGGAGGTGACCGAAATGAAGCAACAACTGAAGGACAACCGCGGTGTGGCGCTGTCTATGGTGATGGTTTTGCTATCGGTAATGACGGTGCTCGGCGGTGTGATTTACGCATATTCAATGCAGTCTTTAAAGACGCTGCAATTCGGTACCGACCGGCAAAAAGCTGAGTATTTGGCGCGCTCGGGAATTGAGGCATCCGTCTTTATGTATCAAGACGCAATGCTCAAATATAACGATGTGAACGAAATTAAGCAGTTTATTGATGCTTCACATGATGACGGAAATGACAGCACCGATGAATCCATTACGACCAACTGGGTGTATTTGCTCAAAGACGGCAGTACCTTTGTGGACGGCGGGGACGGAGATGAGCCGATTCCGCCGGAGGAGGAGTATATCGGGTACTATCGCGTCACGATTACAAATGACCAGAAAAAATATGAAATGCCGATCGGGGACAACGAGACCGAAACCAAAACGGAGTATATTAAACGCTTTACCTCCGTTGGATATTGCGGGGATACTGCCTCCACGAAAAAAGCATATATCATACCCCTGGTGGATATAACCGGCAAGGGCTGGATTGCCTCCAACGGGGTGATGCAGTTAGAAGAAGCGGCAAGCGACGAAACTTCCATTATTGTACAGGGCACCATCTCCATTGACTGTGGCTTGATCGATGATTTGCTGACCTCTTTACGCAATTTGTTCGACCCGAACGGGCAGTATATCAACGGACGAATTAAAAATCAGCCGCTTGCGTTGGGGTGCACCTCGGGCAATATGGTAATTACAAAGCCGAAGGAGTCCGACTCCATTTACTTTGCCGCTGACGGCAAAGACCATATTTCGGGCTTTATTTCCCTTTCCAATCTGTTTGTGGAATGTGATATTGATGTGGAGCCGGAACGCACCCACTTTAACGCGCTGTATCTGCGCGGCAATGAGATTGTGATTGACGGCGAAATCAATATGTATGTGTATGACCCCGGGACAAACAATGCCAACAAGCTGACCAGTGCCGTTACGGGGATTGCGGCAAAGATTTCCCGAAATTATCGGTATTCCACGGTTGTTCTGGGCACGCCCTCCACGGTGGCAACCACCGTTACGGACCCGTTACCGAAAGCGTCGGGCGGCCTTGGTGCATGCGGCAAGGTGTATTTCGGTGACGACGTGTATGTCAATTTGATTTCAAACAATACAACCAGAAAATATAAGGTATTTTCTGCGGGGGATATCTGCTATTTTGACGGCGACTTTGAAATGCAGGATGAGCCGTACGGCGTAGACCTTTTGAAATATTTCTTGGATACAGCGATTGAAGAAGGGAATTACTCCGGTACGGTTTTACAGCAATTTGAGCGTACGCGGCAATTCTACTATCCTGACGCCACCGAACAGGAGACCTACTCCAACTATCAAAAAGGGACAACGCCGCCGAGTATGCGCAAAATTGATATAGAGAAGAATAAGCCCTACGATACAATTGTGGATACCGTACCGCCGAGTGCAGGTGACGCATCCTATATTATTTGGGAATAATTTTGTCAGGCTATTTCGGAGAAAGGAGCAAACGGTATGAAAACAAACGGTTCTGCTGCTGTCAAGCGGCTGCGCGAAAATGCGGGCATGACGCTGACAGAAGTGTTGGTGGCTATGGCTGTTTTGATGATTGCAATTATGTGCTTTCTGCCGTTGGCGCAAAGCTCTTTTAAGAATATTTACACAGTCGGAGAAAAAACGAAGTCCAATTATAAGGCGGTCGGCTTGATTGAGCGTTTAATCGGCAATACCGGTGCAAACGGGGACTATGAAGTTTCCACTGCCGATGTGCCGCTGAGAATGAAAGCGGGGTCTGTCTCCATTCAGGCTAATTCCTCCTCCTTACAGAGCATCAACGGTATTTCCATTGTATCTACCCCCGAAAATGTACCTGCAGGCTTTTCCACCTTTATTTGTGACTCGGTTACGGCAAAAATGGTTTGCTATCCGTCGCATATTTCCGATGACTTTCGAACCAAAACCATTACGCTGTATGCGTCGGGCTTCCGATTCTCCAGCGTCAGCGAATTTCAGATTTATTATACCGATGCAACCGGCAAACAGCAGATTGTGCCGGGTATATACAATGATGCAAACCCGTATTGCCGGGTGGAAATCGATAAAGACAATGCTTCGATTGTGCATTTGACGCTGGTCGGGGATAACGATGTCATTTGTTTTGAACATTCCCCTTTGGTGATTAAATACCGCGTCTATGAGCTGACGGTGGAAATTGATGCGCCGACGGTCATTATGGTCGGGGAACAGGCTGAGGACGGCAACTATTATTATTATGTTACCAGCGGTGAGCCGGATGAAAACGGCAACCTCGACATTATCCGCAAAAAGATGAACAGCACGGACCCGCTCGGAAAACTCAGCGGGAACATCACCCTGACCTCCGCGATGAACGACGTCGAGTGGGTTGCCGCCGGCGAGGGCGACGACGGGAACGGCGGCGTCAACCAATACGGCTACTATGTGATGTGCGGCGACAACGGGCAAATTCGCCGTTTCTGGAAAAATCCCGTTACCGGCAACTACGGCTGGGGCGGCGACTATACCATTGCGCATGAGTATTATTACAATAACGGTGTGGAAACGGTTACGGACAAAAAAATGTATTCCACGACGGTGGATTCAAGCTATGTCTATGTCCAAACGCCCGGTGAAACGACTACCTATATAGAAAGTAACGATCCCACTGCGGGTATCTGTTTGATTACCGACCACAACGATGTGAAATACGACGATGACTACGCGATTTGGAATTCGTTGTTCACGCAAACTGCATTTTCAATTAACGCACTGCAAAAACACCCGGAGATTGAAGTGTATACTGCCGGCAACCTGCTTTGGGCACATAGCAATTATGACTCCATCTGTAAAGAGCATGGAGAAAGTGACTTCAGCAATGGATATGTCAATGATGCAACGAACGATACAGGCGGCTGGACCTATTATTTTGCAAACGGCGGTGGGTACGGAAATACGATTACAAGCGGAAATAATACACTGCGGAACAATACGTTAAACAAGTTGAACGCGACGCAAAAACTGAAAGCCAGCGAAATGACCTCTTATGCGACGTATTATCAACTGGACCAAGCGACGGACAATTACATCACGCTGACCTCAGTGGACGCGGTCAAAATGAGCAAGACGTATACTTCCAGTACATATCCGACACAATCCTATACGCTTTACTGCGGCTATATCCCCGCGGTGATGGATTTGTGGACGACCAATCTCGGCGTGGCGCGTTTTACCGATTACAATTACGGCGAGTGGCGTGCAACTTTGGGTCTTGCGTTCCAGGATACCAGCGACACCGCATACATTGAGGATATCGGGCAGATTTATTATCATGATTCATATAAGAGTTGGGGAACGCGGTATTATGCCGACATTACCGGCTATTTGTGGGAGTATGGCAGAGCCACGGCGAAAAACTATTCGCTGTCGGGTGTTTGCGGTCCTACAAACTACGCGCCGGAGAAAAATTCCGCTTTGGCAAAGACGATGCAAGTTGCAGCATCTTTGGATGACTTCGGCAAAGAATTTTATCCGCTGAACAGCTGGGAATTCCAGGCGATGCTGCAGAACCAAAATGAAACGGTAATTTCGGTTTCTTATCTGTCCAATCCGTATGCGTTGGCGAGCAAGGATATTGAATACAACAACTATGCACTTTCTCCTGACCGGCAAGTCTATGACGGTGTTTTTGAGTGGTGCTTTAGCGACAGTACCACCATTATGGACACCGATTCCATTTATTACGAAGATTATGACGGAAACGGCGGATACTTTTCCATTGCAGTCGGCTACTATGTCGGCGGGCTGGTGTTTGACAGCCACGATAAAGCTACTGAGGGCATGGTTGCCGTGCCGACGGTCATGAACAACAGTGTTGTATTCCTGCGCGCGGGCGGCGCGAATGACGAAGGTATGGGCAAGGGTTTCTACTTACAGCAGGAAAGCAATGTGTTCAATGAATTTTTCAGCAGTAACGATTATTGGCACGAACGGCAATCCGATAACTCAATCGGGACGCAAAAGAACACTTTGGAACAAGCGGTCAGCGCAGGGTACTGGCGCGATAAATATCACCCGCTGTTCTATTCTCTGTTCGGCGGTGCCTATGTAGATGAGGGCGCATTGACTTTGCCGAAATATGCAAACAGAGACCGCGATAAGTATTCCTATTTAATGAGTCATATTTTGCAGGGTAAAAAACTGACCTCGGTATCCTGGGGCTGGACTTGGCAGGAAACACCCGAAGCCATGTGGGGTGCTGACGATGGTACGCTGATGAGCTGGTATTTGAATATTGAGCCGGTGAAGAACGAGGACAGCTATGTCAACGAAAGAACCGTCACGGCAGAATTCCAGTCCTATAAATGGCTCCAGCAAGGTATCCAATATAAGAAAATGTATTTAAACAATTCCTTGGATGCGCGGTATAGCAACGCCATAGGCTATGATAACGATTACAATATCCCGGTAGATGTGGACGATTTGGAAACCGCAATCAAAGGGAAACGTGTGGACGAAACCAAGGACGATTCGCTGAAAGGCTACGGCGGCAAGGATTATCCGATTGGCGCATACACAAATGCGTATTGGGATAAATGCAGTATCCAGCTCGGCAAGACGGAAACCCTCGGCTTTATGTCCCCACTTGATACGGTTGAAGATGTGACATATGCCAATGATACTTGGGTTGCTTGCGGCGTGCAGGGACTTGCCAACCCGTGCTTTGACAGCGACGGTAACCGTTATTGCCGTGACGGTGCGGTTGTGAAAAAGGCAGGTTCTTCTGCCGAAGGCTCATGGGTTTGTGTACGTAGCTGGTATGACCAAAGCGGCGGCACGGACAAAGGTCCGGTTGCAGGGAACTGCAACTATGTGTGGCAGGCAGTGCAAATCAGCCAAATCAAGAACTGCAATATTCAGCAGGTAACCTACTGCAACGGTATGTGGTATGCGGTTGGCTATATTGATACCAATGACAACGGCGAATATGATTATACCGTTGAAAGCGGACAGGAGCGTGAGCACGCAGTCGTGTTTTATGCTGTGGATCCGACCCAGCCGTGCGGCACGGAAAAAGGCTGGAAGCTCTCTGACCCCGGCAATGTCGGTTACACGCAGGCATATGCCAATACCGGCACGGGCAATTACACGCTGCTCAACATCGATGGCGTAAACTCGGTTGCCAGCCGAAATGACTGACCGTAAGCGTGCTGTACTGTGCGGGCATGGAAATATCCGGATTCCGGCGTCCAGCCTCTATCGGCGAACATGAAAAATCCACGCCCGCAACAAACGATTAAAATCGATGCACAAAACCGAAACATTCCGAAACATTCGGTGCCCCGGGAGGTGTAATACTATGTTCCGAAAAATGACAGAAAAAAAGTCCCGCAAAAACGGCTTTACGCTTGTGGAGCTTTTGGTGACCGTTACGATTCTGTCCATAGTGACCTTGCTGACGGTGCAGCTTTCCAATGCATTTTTCCGCCGCTATGCGATGATTGAAGCTCGCTGGACGGTGCAAAACGCCGCCAAGCGCGTGATGCAGTATTTTGAATCGGAAAACGAATCTCTTGCAAATTCCACGAGCGTATCGTTGTATTATACAGAGCCGGAAAAGCGGGGGACCGTGGCGGCATCTGCTGACGCGAGTGTCATGCAGGGTGTGCCCGCTACCGGGAATGATACCTATGCGTATATCTACACAATGCCCGCCTCTGACCCGACGCAGGGTGATGTGATTTGGGTGTTGGAGCGCGGAGAGGGAAAAACCCCTGTGAACTTGACGGAATACATATTAGAGGAAGAAATTCCGTTGAATATTGAATTCAACGTATCGACGGTGCCTATCGAAGTCAGCAAGGGAGAGACAATTGTCAATGCGGACGGCACCACAACCGTTCCGTACACCTACGGCGGCGGAGAGGATGCCTATCTCACCAACACGGTGGACGTGACGATTTCCACACCGCAATCCGTTGGCGGAAATTTCACGCTGACAACGTCGTTTACCATGAATAATATTATGCAGAATCAGCAAATCAATTATGAAAACGGTGCGGTTTGCGAAACGGAAGGCGATGCATATATTGCCGGGTGGAGCAATGAAAACATTGCTTGCCCTGTGGACACCACTGCAGAAAGAATGGATTATGCGACACAGTCGGCAAATATTTTGCGGTATATCTCAACGGAATCATTTTTAAACTCACAAAACACCGATACAGCGGATTTCAGCGCAGAGGGTGCCGGGCTTTGCTTCGGTGCGTTGTGCATGGAGGGCTCTGCTGTCGGAACGCAGGTGAAAGGCGCTCTGCGCGATTTCCGTGACAATGTGCTTGCAAAATCCGATTTCGGTAATCGGATCATTGATCAGTATTATAACGAGTGGTCTCCTGCGTTGCTTTCGGCTGCAAAAGAGCACCCGTCTTTGAAAACTTTCGGCAAAATTGTGCTGATTCCGGCATCGGTAGTCGCCTTTTTTGCCGCAGAGTAACCACATTTTACTGCACTTGATTCCAGCATCTTGCATTTAGATGCCTACTCCGCCCTACCGTATTTTCTTTTTTGGAAAATTATGAAAAATTTTGACAAAATCTATTGACAAAGTGCGGATGAAGACATATAATACTCAATGTAGTACGAAATGTTCCCGCTATTTGGACGGAAATTGCGGTACAGAGGGGAAATGTTCAGTGCACAAACAGAGATTCCAAAGTAAAAAGGGCTTTACTTTGGTAGAATTGATGATTGTTGTCGTTATTATGGGGATTTTGGCGGCGATCGCCATTCCGGTTTACAGTGCAGTTTCGAAAAACGCGGAAGCAAAAACCTGCCATTCCAATTGTGAAATTATCCAAAAATGCGCGGTGCAGTATTTGATGGGCGATTCTTCTGAGGTGAAGTATGAAGCTTTAATGGGTGGGCAGGACAGCATCACCATTCAAAGCCAGGCAGATGCAGAAGAAAAGTTGCCGGCGGAATTTTTAGCGTGCTTTGAAAACGGGGAATTCCCCGAATGTCCGACGGACGGCTGTCAATATGTTTTGCGGTACACTGCCGGTTCGCCCGGCACTTTCACCGTCAGCTGCTCCGAACACGGCGACAAGTTCGGCAATTAATTTTCTTTTAATGAAAAAAGGTCGAAAAATTTCATATTTTTTACAAAAAATACTTTACATTCTGTTTTTATTGGTATATAATGACAATATCAAGTACGGAGTATTCCCATTTTATAACATTTTCACAGATATTACGGGATTCACCCATAATATAAAAACACATATTTTTCCAAAAAGGGAGAGAGCTTTATGAGAAAACTTATGCAAAGCAAAAAAGGCTTCACACTCGTCGAATTGATGATCGTTGTTGTCATCATGGGTATCTTGACCGCAATTGCCATTCCGGTTTACAGCGCGGTTTCCAAGAACGCGGAGAGAAAGAGCTGCCAGTCCAACCAGCGCATCATTAAAGAGAATTTGTCCAATTATCAGATGACCGGTGGCGTCGGCGGTGCACAGCTCAGCGTTGACGATTTATCGACCGCTGCTGCTAACTCCACCTTCCTCAATATGTTTGAGGGCGGCGAATTGCCGAAATGTCCGTCTGATGGAACCTCTGCTTACGACATTGATGTTGATACAGATAGCGCCGGGGCAATTTCCTTTACGGTTACGTGCGGGAATTCTGAACTCACAGATGATCATACCGCATAATTTTGCACAATAGTTCGGAGGGTTGCGTACATGCGCAACCCTTTTTTCTTTTTGAAAAAAGACTTCTATTTTCCTGTAAGGTCTGTTATAATGTAGGTAACAAAAAAGAGGGTGTGACGGATTTGAAAGAGAAACGACCGTCGGCAGCGCCGATGTGTGCACTTGCTGCAGGTGCGGCAGGCATCATATTTATTTTGACTTTGGTATTCGGTGGGTTTGCGCCGTTCGGTGAGAAAATAATCGTTTGTAATGACGCGCTGTATCAATATGTGCCGATGTTGACGGATTTTGCCGAAACCGTGCGGGAGGGCGGCTCGCTGCTGTATTCGTTCCATACGGGCGGGGTGAATTTTTACGGCGAAATGCTGTATTATTTGGTAAACCCCTTCAATTTGGTTGCCCTTTTGTTCTCCGCGGCGCATATGACCGATGCGTTCACGCTGATTGTCGGGCTTTGCACCGCGGCAACGGCGGCGAGCGCAGCATGGTATTTCCAAAATCGGTTTGCGCGCCGAGATGTTTCCACCGTTGTTTTTGCGTTGCTGTATACCTTTTCCGGCTTTTACATTGCCTATCATTATAACACCATGTGGTTGATGGCGTTGGTGCTGTTGCCGCTTGTTGCCTGCGGCATTGAAAAGCTTACAAACGGCGAAAAACCGTGGCTGTATCTGTTTGCGCTTGCATTTGCCATCATTTGTAATTTCTATTTGGGCTTTATGCTCTGCATTTTTGCGGTGCTCTATTTCTTCGTATGCCTGTTTTCGCGGGATATCAACAAAAGCGGCGAGGACGATGTGCGGCTGTTCCCTGTCCTTTGTAAATTCGGCGGCTCGTCGCTTGCGGCGGGCGGTTTGGCGGCAATTACCCTGATGCCGATTGTTTTTGCGCTTTCCGACGCATTTACGAAAAATGCATTTACCGATAAAAATTGGTACTTTTTCAATTTCTTAGATTTCTTCACGGCGCATCTGCCGGGGGTTGTGTATAATGCCATGGCAATGACCAAGGACACTTTGCCGGCGGTTGCCTTGGGCGGCTTGGTGCTGGCGTTGGTGCCGCTGTATGCCGTTTTAAAACCGCTCTCTAAAAATGAAAGAATTGCGCATATCGTTTTGGTGCTCGTATTTTGGGCATCGTTTGAAATTCCGACGATTTATTATATTTGGCACGGCATGAGCGCCCCGGCGGGACTGCCGTATCGGTTCGCATTCCTGTACTGCTTTGTGTTGGTCGTGATGGCATATCAGGTGTATCGCCATTTGGCGGCGCTTTCGCCCAAATGGCTGCTTTTGCCCGCTGTGCTGCTCGGCGGTGTTTTGGTTTACGGCTTCTGCACGATGAAAGTGCCGGACAGAAAACAGTTGGTGATTGCGCTCGTATTGGTGTGCGCCGCGTTTATATTGGTTTTGCTGACGCGCCTGCTGCAAAAGGGCAAAGCGCCGCAGGTGATGCGCGCACTCGCGTTGGTGCTGGTCGTGGCGGAAAGCACAGCGGTTTGCAGTGTGAATTTCGGCGGTATCAAAAGCGCGGACTATAAGCCGTATGCGGAAGATGTTGCCGCGGCGAAAGCACAAATCGAAACGACCGAAACCGGGTTTTACCGTATGGAATTTTCCGACACCGGTGCCATGATGCGTACAAATCCGAACAGTATGGGTATGACCGGCAGACTGTATCAGTACAACGGTATTTCCGACTTTTCTTCGCTTGCGGATTCCTATTATGCGCTGTTACAATACGATATGGGCAACCCCGGAAATTTGGCGAATTCGTACGGCTACGCACAACAAACACCGATGTATAACACGCTGTTCGGGCTTGACTATGTGCTGGATATCAAGGGCACCTTGTCGCGCAGTCCGTATTATACGGAAGTCGGCGAAACGGCAAATGGGAAACTATATAAAACCGAAGGGGCTTTGGGACTCGGCATTTTGGCAAATCCCGAAATCGCCGAGTGGGACGGTTACAACAACAACTCCTTAGCGGCGCAAAGCTCGCTTTGGCAGGCGGCGACCGGTGCGGCAGGGGTGCTGACCTTGCTGCCGATTGCGGAAATAGACTGTCAAAACTGTGCGGTGACCGAATTGCCGACGGGGAGTACCCACGAGGACGCGGAAGAAGAGGCGCACGAGCACGAGGACGGCGAGACGCACGAGCATATCACCGCAGAAATCATGACGCAGATTCTTTCCCAAACGCCGGGGTATTATCCGTATAAGCTGTCCGCAAACGACTATTCGATGACCTTTACGATTGTGCCCGAAACAACGCAGAGCATCTTTCTTATGAGTCAAAGCGGTCAGTTGGACACGCTGACCGTCACGGTGGGAGATTTTACGCAAACGTACACATTTGATGAGAAAAAACTGACGGATTTGGGTCTTTGCGAAGCGGGCGTACCCATTCAGATTACCTTTACCTCTTCAAATGCGACGGCATATGATGACATCGGCAATTCCGACAGCGGCGTAGATGATTCGCTGTACTTTGTGGCGGCAGGGTTGGACGACAGTGTATATCAGGCAGGACTGCAGACCTTGCGCGAAAACGGCTCGTTTACAATGACCGATTTTTCCGACACGGAGATGAAAGGCACAGTCACCGCTGCGAAAGACTGCGTCATGACCATGGCGATGCCGTATGACGAGGGCTGGACGGTGACGATAGACGGCGAAGAAATTGAGCTTATCGAGCACAGCTCCCACTGGATGATGTTCGCCGTGCCTGCGGGCGAGCACGAGGTTGAAATGCACTATTTCCCGCAAGGGTTAAAGGAAGGTATATTTGTTTCGGCGGCAACGCTTTTGGTGCTGCTACTCGTGCTTCTGCTTTCTAAAATGCGTGCCGCGCGGTTTGCGGCGGAAGCGGCAGAGACACCGTCCACCGAAGCGAAACGCCCCGAATCGTCGGATTCTACAACAGAACACCCTGCGGAAAACAGCGAAAAACCGCCCGAAACGACGGAATAAAAGGGAGTCATGCAGATGGATTACAATGCGTTTATGCAGGTGATGAAAGTCTTTATCGGTGTGTTTGTGTTTCTGTTCGGCATTGTTATCGGCAGCTTTTTAAATGTGCTGATTTACCGAATGCCGCGCGGATTAGACTTTAAAAAGGGCTCCTCCTTTTGCACAAGCTGTAAGCACCCGTTAAAATGGTATGACCTGTTTCCGCTGTTCAGTTGGATATTTTTGGGCGGCAAATGCCGCTACTGTAAGGCGAAAATTTCCCCGATTTATCCGATTGTCGAGGCGACCAACGGCATTTTGTGGGTGCTCGCTTATGTCTTTTTGACAGATTGCAATTTGAACCTTGCCCTTTTGGGGTATTTCATGGTCTGTTCCGCGCTTGTGGTCGTGTTTTGCATTGATTTTCAATTCCAAATTATTCCCGATTCGATGTGGGTGCTGGTGCTGCTCGGCGGCATACTCGTCTATGTGCAACAGATTATCGACCACGGTTTTGTCTGGCAGGAGTTGGTGTCACGGTTGGTCGGCATTTTTACCGCAAGCGGCGTTCTGTTGATTTTAGGGTTCCTTTACAAAGGCGGTATGGGCGGCGGCGACATCAAGCTGATGGCGGCGGCAGGCTTCCTTTTGGGTTGGCGTAACGTGCTGATTGCCCTAATGTTCGGCGCGGTGGTCGGCACGCTTTGGCTCGGCGTCACGCGGTCACTCAAAAAAAGCGATATGAAAAAAGAAGTGCCGTTCGGACCGCATCTTGCTATCGGCATTTTGCTGTCTTTATATTTCGCCGACCCGCTATTGGGTTGGTATGTCGGGCTTTGGTCTTAATCTTTGTTTGAAAGGGTTTTTGAAATGTTAATACACACGGTAATGTGGAAATTTGCAGACGCTGAGGGCAAAACCAAGGCGGAGAATGTGGAGATTGTAAAAGAAGGCTTGGAAGCGCTCCTTGGGAAGGTGCCGGTATTGCAATCCATCGAGTTCTTTAAAAATGAGGTGGCTTGCGACCGTAACTTTGACGCGATGCTCGTGGTGAAAGTGGCGGACGAAGCGGATTTGAACGCATATAAAGAGCATCCCGCGCACAAGGCGGTCGCCGCATATGTTGCGAAAGTGACTACCGCCCGCGCCGCTGTGGATATTTTCGCGTAGGGAACGATTTGCGTGCCCTTTTGCGAAAGCACTGCAAAACAAAATTTTCATTTCGCGTGTAGTGGCAGGTTCATTGTCTGCGTAGCAGACAAAGGGGTGTCTGTTTTCGAAGAAAATCCATGCCTGCCGCAAAGCTTGTTTCCCTATCTGTTCCTTATCGGCACAGCCAAAAGCTGTGCCGCTTTTTTTGCCAATCGTAGCTTGCACGTGTATTTGCGGACCGTCGCCGCCGAAAGAGGGAATCTTTTTTGTCGGCGGTTTTGAAAATTCTATGAAAAATATGGTTGCTATTTTTATGCATATATGCTACAATTTTTACATACTTGCTGAAAAAATTATATGTTTTTCATATAGATACGGCAGGGACTGATTTTAGGAGGCACTTCTATGAAAGCTTACAGCGCAAACAACATTCGAAACATCGCAGTTGTCGGGCACGGCGGCAAGGGCAAAACGACCCTTTGCGAAGCTATGCTGTATGTCGCAGGCGCGACCGACCGCCTCGGACGCGTAGCGGACGGCAACACGGTTTTGGATTTTGACGCTGAGGAAAAACGCCGTAAATCCTCGGTTTCCTCCGCAATGGCGGCAATGGAATGGGACAATACCAAATTAAATATTATTGACGCACCCGGTCTGTTCGACTTTGCAGGCGGTGCGGCAGAGGCTGTTCGCGCGGCAGAGGCGGTGCTGATTGTCACCTCGGCAGGCTCCGGCGTAGATGTCGGCACAGAGAAAGCATTCAAAGCCGCCGAAAAAAGTGGTGCGGCGAAATTCTTTGCCATTACAAAAACGGACTCTGACCACCGTAGTTTTTATAAAACCTTTGACGCGCTCAAAGAGGTCTACGGCAACAAGCTGTGCCCGACGATTATTCCCTATATGGAGGGCAATCTCGTCAAATGCTATGTCAACCTGATGACGGGCATGGCGTATGCGTACACCGATGGCAAGGCGCAAAAGGTGGATATGCCCGACGACCCCGTGATTGCCGAGATGACGGCGGCATTTATGGAGGCAGTTGCCACCACGGACGACGCGCTGATGGAAAAATTCTTTGAGGGCGAAGCGTTCACAAAGGAAGAAATCTTAAAAGGGCTTTGCATCGGCATTTTTGACGGCTCGATTTACCCCGTATATGCGGTTTCGGGCTTGACCGCCGCTGCCGTGGACCAGCTTTTGTACGGGCTTGCGTGGTCTGCCCCCGGCGCGTACGGCTATGCAGGCGAGGACGCCGAATATGAAAACGGCGATGTCAGCATTCTGCCCTGTAACGAGGCGGGTCCGCTTGCCGCGGTATGCTTTAAGACCGTTGCCGACCCGTTTGTCGGGAAAATGTCGTTCTTTAAGGTGATTTCGGGCAAACTGACGGCGGATTCCGTTGCGTACAATCCGCGCACGGGTGAAAATGAAAAAATCGGTAAAATCGTGACCGTCAAAGGCGCAAAACAGGAGGAAGCCAAGGAAATCCCCGCAGGCGATATCGGTGTTTTGACAAAGCTTGCAGGCGTAAAAACGGGCGATACACTTTGCGACCCGAAGAACATATTGCAATTACAGGGTGTGGATTTCCCCGAACCGTGTCTGTCGATGGCAATCAAGGTTGCCAAAAAAGGCGAGGAAGAAAAGGTTGCCGCAGGTTTGCAGCGCTTAATGGAGGAAGACCCCACCATTCGCTATACCAATAACACCGAAACGCGCGAGCAAATCCTGTCGGGGCTCGGCGAACAGCATTTAGATGTGATTGTGTCGAAGCTCAAAAATAAATTCGGCGTAGAAGTTACTTTGGAAGTCCCGAAGGTTGCGTACCGCGAAACCGTGCGCAAAAAAGTGGAAGCACAGGGTAGACACAAGAAGCAGTCGGGCGGTCACGGGCAGTTCGGCGATGTTTGGATTCAATTCGAGCCCTGCGACAGCGACGATTTGGTATTCGAAACGGCAGTCGTCGGCGGCTCTGTGCCGAAGAACTTCTTCCCGGCTGTGGAAAAAGGCTTGCGCGAATGCGTCGAAAAAGGCTTTGCGGCAGGCTACCCGATGGTCGGTTTGAAAGCCACACTGTATGACGGCTCGTATCACCCCGTGGACTCGTCTGAAATGGCGTTTAAAACAGCGGCATCGCTCTGCTTTAAAAATGCAATGCCCAATGCTGATGTGGCGATTTTGGAACCGATTGGCACGCTCAACGCCTTGATGCCTGACGATAATTTGGGCGATATTATGGGCGACATCACCAAACGCCGCGGCAGAGTGCTCGGCATGGGTCCGGCAGATGAGCCGAAAATGCAGGAGCTTGTTGCCGAAGTGCCGATGGCGGAAATGGGCGATTTTGCAACCGTCCTGCGCTCGGTAACGGCAGGCAGAGGGTCGTTCACCTTTGTATTTACGCGGTATGAGCAAGCGCCGAAAGAAGTTGCCGATAAGGTGATTGCCGACCGCGCCGCCGAAAAAGCGGAATAAGCGCGCAAAATAATTTGGATAGCAAACGCTCCACAGACATTCGATGTGTCTGTGGAGCGTTGTTTTGTATCATGGGTTTATGCACAGGGGGTGGGATTTCACTTGCCGTCGCGCAGACAGCGCGGTGGCAAATATGGATACGCTTCGGTCACGACACACGCGCAATCTACGCGGTCTGTGTGTATACTTTTACATAATCCACGACAAAATCATATGCTTGTGATTTGTCGTTGTCCTCGGGGGTTCCCGCCCAGTTTGTGACCCACGCGCCGTTTTCATCGCGCTGTTGCCCCGGATACGGTACACCGTCCTCGGTCACGCCCGCTACCTCGCAGGACAAAAGCAGATACGAACGGACTTTGGAAACTGTGTCCACTGCATCTTTGGTGTGCCAGGTTTCCATGCCGTCGATATAAAAGGTATAGCCGTTTTCGTCCCACAACAGCGCAAAGGTATGAAATTCCGTGTAGAGATTTTCAATTTCCATATAGTCAGAGCCGATTGACTTCAGCGCGTCACCGTAGCCGTCAATATGTATGGCGTGCGAAACCATATTTTGATGGTCGGTCCAGTACATAAACGGCGACTCGAAAATATCAATTTCGGCACCGTCCTCGCCTGTGCCGAAGGTGTCGTTTGCGAAATTGCTGTCGGGCATCAGCCAAAATGCCGCCCAGTTGCCGTAGGTTGCAGGGACCTTGCAGCGCACCTCAAAATAGCCGCCTGCCTGCGAAAAGCCGTCGCAAAGGGAATTGCCGTTTTCGTCTTTTACCGCAGAGGTTTCAATCGCACCCGTGTACCAGCCGGCGCCGAATTTGCCGTTTTCACGGTAATCGGTGCGAATAATCAGATTGCCGTCCTCCACAAATACTGCGTCATCTACCCACCAGCCGCCGCGGCGCACGCCCTCTTCACCGTATGCGTAATGCCAGCGATTGCTGTCAAGTGACTCTCCGTTAAAATCATCAAAAAAGGCGAGCTCCCAGGTTTCGTCCGGCACGAATGAAGCAGGTGTTTGCGGCTTGACGGTTACAATTTTCTTATCACCGCCGCAAGCGCAAAGGGTTAAGAGCAGCAAAACTGCCGCCGTCAGAACTGCCAAAGTTTTTTTCATAAAGAAAACCTCCTATATGGATTTTTATGTTGCTATAGGAAAGCCCCCGACTTGTTGCCGGGGGCTTTGGGACAAAAGTACAACACTTTTGTATGGCAAAATCAATCCTCGCCGTTGAGAATAGCAAAGTTTTCTTTGTTTGCCTTATACAGATTTTTATAGACCTTGAAGTTGCGGTCATAAATCGCCTTGTTTTCCTTGTTCGGATAGAAGGTTTTCGCTGCGGGGATTAACGATTTTACATCGCCCAAATCGTGAATTAACCCTACGCCGACTGCAATCGTCGCTGCCGCGCCGACCGCGCCGATATTCTGCGGGCTGTCTACGGTTTCAACAGTTTTGCCGGTGCAGTCCGCTAAAATCTGGCAGGTGATGTCGCTTAACGCACCGCCGCCGACAAAGCGAACCGTGTCGGACGTTTTGACTTTCTTTTCCTGTGTTTCCAGCATCCAGCGCAAGTGGAAGCACACGCCTTCCACCACGGCGCGAATCATTTCGGATTTGCCGGTTTCCAGGCTGATGTTAAAGAACATGCCGCGTGCATTCGGGTCCTCAAACGGGCAGCGATTGCCGTGCAGCCACGGGGTGAAAATCACACCGCCCGCGCCTGCGGGGACGGTGTCCACAACCGCCATCATATAATCATACAGATTGGTGTAAACCACTTCTCTGTCCGCATGTTGATGCTTCAGGTCATGGCTTTTATCGAGATAAATATCAATTTCATCAAGTGCCAAATGGTCTTTCACCCATTCCACGCACTTTGCGGCGGTCTCCAGCTCGGCAAAATAGTTGAAATAGCTGTCGCGCGCACCGACAATCGCGGCAATCATCGCGTTAGCATCGACCACACTCTTGTCTACAACGGTGGAAACCCACCCGGAGGTGCCCGAATAAATATGTGTGTCTCCTAACCCGACAGAGCCTGCACCCACACCGATGAGCGACGCGTCACCGCCGCCGCCGAAAACGGCTGTGCCTTCTTCAAGCCCTAATTCCTCTGCCTGCTGCTTGCGGAGTTTCCCGACGCGGTCGGTACAGCGAACGATTTTGGCAAGATGCTTTTCCTGTACGCCGTACATATTGCAGATGGCGCTGCTCCACCCCTCTTTGCCCTTGCGGATATCGTACAGGAGCGTGCCGAACGCCGAGTCAGGCGTCATCACGAATTCGCCGGTCATACGGCAGATAAGATATTCCTTGACATCAAGCCATTTATGTACCTTGGAGAAGACTTCCGGCTCGTTTGCCTCCACCCATTTGTATTTCCAAACGGGGTCTTTTACCGAGCACGCCACCGCACCGGTGATTTGCAGTGCCTTTAACAGCTTTGGGACGTTCGCACCGGCAATCTGCGGACCGTAGGCAATGCCTTTTTTCAGCTCATCGCGCGCACGTTGGTCCATATAGCTCATCGCGCGGCGGACAGCGTTGCCGTCCTTGTCCACCAGCACCAAGCCCTGCATTTGAGAACAGAACGAAATGCCCGAAATATCCTTTTTGTCCACCTTCACCTTTTTCATGACGGTTTTGGTGCTTTTGACCATGGCTTCCCACCATTCATCGGGGTCCTGCTCCGCACCGCCGCCGGGCAGAACATACAGGTTGTACCCTTCGCTGGCTGCGGCGAGCAGCTCGATTTTGTCGGTAATCGAGAACAGACAGGTTTTTACGCCCGTTGTGCCGATGTCGTAGGCAATCGTGTAAATCGGATTGACCATATTGTTTTACCTCCCAAAGAGATGAAATTTACCCTTTTCTCAGTGCACTTTTTACAAACTTCAGGCATTGCTCCACCACAAAGTCGTCCCGGTCCGTAATGGCGTTGCCTGCATAAATGCGGAAGCGTTCTTTGTAATAATCGCATGCGTAGGAAAATTGCAGCGACATAAAAATGTCGTCGAGCAAAAACGCCGCAAACGCCGCATCAATATCCGCACGGATTTCGCCGTTCTTTTGCCCCTCTTCAATCGCTCTGCGGTAAATCGAAGCGGTCAGCGCTTCCATTTCATAGGCGAATTGGGAGGCAAAACGGGGATTGTTTTCGGCGGTCATGCCGTTATACAGTTTCAGCAGTGTGGCATTTTCCTTGGAGGACCGCTGAATTTCGCGGATAATTCGCTCCACCTTGATTAAAATGTCCTCATTACTGACTGCGAGGACGGTGAGCAGTTCTTCCATGCTTTTGATACTGTACTGAATGACCGTCAGGAATAAATCCTGCTTATTTTCAAAGTACTTATACAGCGACCCGACGCTGACGTCTGCCTTTTTGGCAATCCCATTCATGTTGGCATTGTCAAAGCCCTTCGCGGCAAATTCGCCGGTGGCAGCGTCGATAATCCGCTGCCGCTTCTCCGCGGAGATATTGTCAAATGTCGGTTTGTGATGCTTTTGCAAGTCCATTTGCGTCAATCTCCTTTCCTTTGATTATATACACTTTATCATACCATAAACGGCATGCCTTGTTCAAGACAAATTTTCGGGAAAGTTATGCTTTTTTTCGCATTTTCAGCGCAAAAAAGCGCTTTGGGGCAGACGAGGGAATGAAAAAGCACAAAGAAAAATCAAAAAAGAGAGATAGATATTTTTTAACTAAAAAATGGCTGATTTTTATTTTTATAGTTAAAAAATATCTATCCTGTAAAATTTTTGCAATTTATTTGCATTTTTCAACAAAAAAAGCGTTGACATCATATCATTTTGTGGTATAATGCAAGTGAATAGCCATTCACCGTTACGGTGCGGCGCAAAAAATAAAGGATTTGGAGGATTACCTATGGACACCAGATTTGCAATTTCGGAATATCATGATTCCGCGGCAATCAACAGAGAGCTTGACGAGCTGATTAAAAAGCCGATTTACACCATCAAGCCCGATGTGCTGAAAAAGTATGAAGACGAATACTATGAGAAAAAGTGTGCGAAATCCAAAGAGATGATTTCCACCGCGCGTGAAATCATTCCCGGCGGCGTACAGCACAATCTTGCGTTCAACTATCCTTTCCCGCTGGTTTTCACCAAGGCAGAGGGCGCATATCTTTACGATATCGACGGCAACAAATATTTCGACTTCCTGCAGGCAGGCGGTCCGACCGTGCTCGGCTCCAATCCGAAGGTTGTGCGCGAACAGGTCATCGACCTTTTAAATACCTGCGGTCCGTCCACCGGTCTTTTCCATGAGTTTGAATATAAGCTCGCAAAGAAGATTTCCGACAGCGTGGAAACCGTCGATATGTTCCGTATGCTCGGTTCGGGCACAGAGGCTTGTATGGCGGCGGCGCGTATCGCAAGACTTGCCACCAAGAACAAATACCTCATCAAAATGGGTGGCGCATATCACGGCTGGTCTGACCCGATGGCGTACGGTATTCGTGTTTCGGGTACAAAATGGACACAGGCGCACGGTGTCACCATGAACTCCTTTAAATATACACAGGAATTCCCGCCGAATGATTTGGACGCGCTTGAAAGATTGCTGAGAATGAACCAGTTCCGCGGCGGCACAGCGGCAGTTTACATTGAGCCGGTCGGTCCCGAAAGCGGTACCACACCCCTCAATAAGGACTTCAACAAAGGCGTGGAACGTCTTTGCCGCAAATACGGCGCATTGCTCATTTTCGACGAGGTCGTGACCGGCTTCCGTATCGGCATGGCAGGCGCACAGGGCTACTTCGGCGTATCGCCTGACCTGACCATCTTCGGTAAGGTTATTGCGGGCGGCTATCCGGGCGCAGGCGGTGTCGGCGGCAAGAAAGAATATATGAAATATCTCGGTGCAGGGCTTGACTCCAGCGGGAAGAAGATTCACAAGGCTTTGGTCGGCGGCACCATGTCCGCCAACCCGCTGTCCTGCTGCGCGGGGTACTTCACCCTCGAAGAAATCGACAAGCAGAACGCTTGCCAAAAAGCGGGTCAGATGGGCGACCGTTTGACTGCCGGCTTAAAAGAACTGGTAGCGAAATACAACCTGCCGTTCGTGGTTTGGAACGAAGGTTCTATTTGCCATCTTGAAACCGTCGGCACGATGCACTTCTCCATCAACTGGAAAAAGCCGTGGCAGATTCCGGGCGTCCTTTCCGCAACCAGCGAACGTCAGAAGGAAATGGAGCATATGGGCTGTGCCTATATGGCAGAAGGTCTTGTTACCCTCGCGGGCAGCCGTCTGTATACTTCCGCGGCATACACGCCGAAGATGATCGACCAGGCGCTCGCTTGCTTCGACAAGGTTTTGGCAAATGTTGCGTTGAAAGCAGAATAATTGAACAAATAGGCTCTTTGGGGGCGGGCGAGGTTCGTCCCGCCCCCAATGCGTTATGAATTGTGTATACATAGAGGTGAAATTCGATGGATATTCAAGCAGCAAAAGAACTTGTGATTAAAGCAGGTAAAGAGGTTGTCGCTTCGGGCTTGATTGCGCGTACCTGGGGCAACATTTCCTGCCGTATCGACGACAAACAGTTTGTCATTACGCCTTCGGGCAGAGCGTACGAGGACCTCACGCCCGACGAAATTGTTTTGGTCAATATCGCTGACCTTTCTTACGACGGAGATGTAAAGCCCTCGTCTGAAAAAGGTATTCACGCCGAGGCATACAAACTGCGCCCCGAGGTGAATTTCGTCATTCATACCCATCAAATGCAGGCGTCTGTTGTCAGCGCTTTGGGCTTTGATATCAACGCTGTTCCCGAAAAGAGCGCCGCGGTTATCGGCGATAATGTTCCGTTGGCGTCTTACGGTCTGCCCGGTACGGGCAAGCTGCGTGCAGGCGTGGTTGCCGCGATTCAAAGAAGTGACTCTAAGGCAGTCATTATGGCACACCACGGTGCACTGTGCATGGGCGAAAGCTACGAGGACGCTTTTGCGGTTGCCGCAGAGCTGGAAACCGTTTGCGAAGGCTTTGTGACCAACAAATACAAAGAGTGGACCGGTTCGGTTGCCGAGGGCTTGGGCACGGTTTACAACTACATCGCTGACAAATTTAAAAATGAAAAGCTTGCCGGCGCACCGAAGTTTGACGCTTGCAACAGCGAGCGCGACGGCAGTGTGTTCAACATTACGGCGGTCAACGGCGAAGGCGAGATGATTCGCATTGATATTCAGAGCGGCGAACTGGTAGCGGGCGACGAATATCCTGATTCCGCTGAGCTACACCGCGCGATTTACCAAAAGCGCAAGGACGTCAACTATATCGTGCACAACCAAAGTCCCGAAGTGATGGCGGTTTCGCAAACCAATAAGGTGATGAAGCCGTTGCTCGACGATTTTGCACAGCTTGTCGGCGTCAGCGTGAAAAACCGCGCATTCAACCCGAACAGCACACTCAAATCCGCCAAAAAGGTGGTCAAAGGGTTAAAGGGCAGAAATGCCGTTTTGCTTGCCAACAACGGCGCACTTTGTGTTGCAGGCAGTGAATACGACGCCACCGCTGTGGAAATGGTGATGGAAAAGGGCTGCAAAACCGAAATCGGCAAAAAGCTGTTCTATGCAGGCAAGCCGATTAACCCGATTGAAACTCGCCTGATGCGTTTCATTTATTTGCAGAAATATTCCAAACAGGCAAAGAAATAATTGCATGGTTCAGCAATCAGCAAAGCCCCCGACGGAAACACTTTCCGTCGGGGGCTTTTGGCTGTGTGCGGGCACAGTTCAGCGGGTGTCCGCACGCCTTCCGTAGGTGTTTTAAATTTTATTTGTCATCCTGCGCGAAGCGAAGGATCTCAAACAGAGCAAGGTGTAAAATGTGCGAAACGAGGTTCTTCACCTAACGGCTCAGAATGACAACTTTGGATTTGCCGTAGGGGCGGACGACCTCAGCCGCCCATGGGTTGTTTTGATGCATTTTTTGCCCCTCTGTCACGCTTTGCGCGTGCCACCCACTGACGGCGGCGGTCTCCCTCACACTGTGAGGGAGTCTACCCCAACAAATGGGGCGGTTTGCGGAACGACACTCAGGTCGTTCCCTACGGTCTAATAGATAGTTGCTAGAATGCGGGGTGCGGAGTCGTCGCCCCCTACAACGGGTCATTGAGGACGCCGCCCCCTATAAATCCAAATTTCCCGCGTCTATCCTTGTATATGCAACCCGAAATTATTGCAACGGTTCGCCGTGATACAGCGGCAGAGAGACGGTGGCTTTAAACAAATCGCCATCGATTTCGAGTTTCAGTTCGCCGCCCTGCAAGCGGCAAAGGTCTTTGGCAATGGAAAGCCCCAACCCGCTGCCCTCCAAGGTGCGGGACGCGTCGCCGCGCACAAAGCGTTGCGTTAATTCATCCGGGTCGATGTTCAGCGCCTCGCCGGAAACATTTTTAATCGTGAACACGCCGCTTTCGCCTGCTTTTTCCACCTCAATATATACACGCGACCCGCCGAGCGAATATTTGCGCGCATTGGAAAGCAGGTTGTCCATAATCCGCCAAGTCTTTTGGCTGTCGGCGAATACAATAGGCGCTTCTGCAGGCTCGTTTAAGATAATCTGCAAATTCCGTTCGGCAAAACCGTCCTCCATTTCGCCGACCGCCTGTACCGCCAGTTCATACAGATTGACCTGCATTTTGTTAAGCGTCACCGCGCCTGACGAAGCTTTGGACGCCTCGACCAAATCTTCAATCAACCGTTTTAACCGAATGGATTTTTCATCCAACACCGAAATGTATTTTTGCGCGTCCGCGTCTAAAATATCGCACTTTTTCAACAAATCCACATAGGAAATGATAGAGGTCAGCGGAGTTTTCAGGTCGTGCGAAACATTGGTAATCAACTCGGTTTTCATTCGCTCGCCTTTCACCGCCTCCTGCACGGCTTTTTGCATTTCCTCTTGGGTATAGTTTAAATTTTGCGCCAGCGATTTTAAGGGTTCGGGCATAGACGCGGTGTCAAGGTCTTTGGGCATTTCGCCCGACTTGCTTTGTTCGGCGGCAACGATAATTTCGTCCAGCGCGCGCACGTATTTCCAAATCAAAACCAGCGCCACCATATTGACCGCAACAATGCACAGCAATGTGAAAAACCAAGACCCGCTTGCGGATAAAATCAACGCCAAAATCGCGTTGACGCCCACATATAACACCACAAACAGCCACGCCTTTTTCGGCAGGCGCTCGGGTTGATATGCCGCAATGCGTTTTGCCTTTTGCAGTTTTTGCTTTGCCCAACTGCCGAAAGCTTTGCATTTTTTAAACAGCCACAGCAAAATTTTCGCCGTTAGCATAGAGCGCACAAAGGATTGTTTTGCTTTTGCGAACTTTGCCGTGGAAGTGCACCACTCCATTAACACGGCATACACCGCCGCGCACAAGAGTGCGATGCCTAAACACAAAAGCGAAACATCGCGGATATAATAGGTGGCCACATCGTCAAAGACATACGCGTCCAACAGCGCCGCCGCACCGAACAACCCGAGAACTGCAAGCCCCCAAGAAAAGATAAAATGCAGGTCGGTCGGGATTTTGTCCAAAAAGGAAAACTGTACGCCTTCTTCGCCGCGTACGCGCCCCGCAACCAGCACCAAATAAATGGAAAGTATCAGCGCCGCCGCAAGCAACAGCATTGCCACCAGTAGCAAAGATTCGAGTTGCGCAGAGGTATTGTAAAAATTTATATAGGCGGTATAAAATCCGTCGTACGGTTCTACGGGTAAATCCGCACAAAGGTAAATATCAAAGCCGTCGTCGCCGAATGTGCTACCGAGCCAATCGGGTAGGCTGTCATAGCCGATTTCCTGTACTTCCGTATCATACAGCGTGTCCACCGACACCGCGTCGGAATAATACACCACGCCCCGCTCAGCAGAAACGCCGAGCACCCAAGCGGCAGGGCTGTTTTGAAACAGTGCGTAAAATTCCTCAGGCGTTTTCACGGGCTCGGGCGTTTGGCAGTTTGTAAACACTTCACCCGTTTGGTTGCTTATTGCCAAATACCGAAAATTGACATACTGCGACAGTTTTTCGTTTGCAATCACCACGCTCGACTCAAACGCCCGCTTTGCCGAGGCAAGACGGTTGTTATAAACCGTTTCAATATTTTCTAAAACCTCATCTTCGGTCGTCGTGTAATTGAGGGAAATCGAAACATCCGAAAAATACTGGAAGTGGTATACCATTTCGCAGGTTTCCAAATACGCTTGCGCCTCTGCTTCGTCAAAATACGCACTTGTTGCCGAAGTGGTGCTGACTGCTTCCCCGAAAGCATTGGTTACCGCTACGGGCATAGTTGTTTCATATTCCTCGGCGTTTTCCTCTGTATAGGTAAACAGTCTTTGGGCTTCTGTTTCCGATTGCACCTGAAACGCGCGGAACTGTTCAAGCGCGCGCGCCTGTTCTGCTTCGAGTGTGTCATAATTTTCGGCGCGTTCTTCTTCCCAAGTGCCTGCCAGCGCGCCGTTTTTCACCTGCTTTGCGGCGACGGCAAGCTCGTTGTAAAATATCGCTGTGTCGGTAAATTCGGCATTTTCGCGCACCAAAAGATTTTTCCAGCCGTAATCATGCAGCATTTTGGTAATTTCCACACAGCACCACGCGCTTGAAAGCACGCACAAAGCGGCAAGCAGAAACGCGGTGACTTTCATACCGTAGCTGTATTTAATACCGTTCGATTTTGTAGCCAATGCCCCACACCACCTTTAAATACTTGGGTTCTTTCGGGTTAATTTCGATTTTTTCACGAATACGGCGGATATGTACCGTCACGGTTTTCTCGCTCGAAAACGCCGGCTCGTTCCAAACCGCTTCGTATATTTGATTGGTTGAAAGCACCCTGCCCATATTTTTCATCAACAGTTCTAAAATGCCGTACTCGGTTGCGGTCAGATGCACTGCTTCTCCGTCGAGCATAACCTCTTTTGCCTCGGGGTCGAGCGACAGCCCGCCCGTGGTCAGCACATTTTCGCGCGCTTCCATACTGCCCAAGGTCGCGTAACGGCGAATTTGCGATTTGACGCGCGCCATCAGCTCCAACGGGTTAAAGGGCTTGGTGACATAATCGTCCGCACCGAACGACAGCCCAGTGATTTTGTCGGTATCCTCGCTTTTTGCCGACAGCAGAATAATCGGCACATTGTTAAATTCACGCAATTGCAACGTGGCATTTAAGCCGTCCAGCCCCGGCATCATAATATCGAGGATGATACAATGAATCTCGTTTGCCCGCGCCGCCGCAAGCGCCTCCTCACCGTTGGTCGCTTTGACAACCTCGTACCCCTCTAAATGCAAATAGATTTCCAAAGAGTCTAAGATAGCTTTGTCGTCGTCACAAATTAAAACCGTATACATTTTTGTACCCCGCATTTTTCAGTTATCTTTCGAAATATTTACTATGGTAATCATAACAGATTTTTTGCGTTTGCGAAACCCCGTAAATGCATTTTTATGCCGGCAATACAATCTGTCCCGAAAGCACGCCGTACAGCGCGACCGCGCCGAATGCCGACAGCGAATACCCGACGGCGTATGCGCCCTCGCAGGAATTTTCGAGCTTCGGGAATTTGCGTTTTGCCCATGTGACCAGCAGGGAAACCGCCACGCCGAGCAAAATAACGGCAATCGAAATACACAAAAGCATAAAACACCCTCCCAAAGTGCGGCATACTGCCGCACGGCAGTAAATTTTTCGTATTCTATATATAACAGAAAATTCTAACAAAACAAGTCGCAAAAAGGTTACAACTTTCTTAAGCCATGCGCACAAAATACAGTATCGCGTCGGGAACGGCCTTGCCACTTGCGTAAATCGCAGCAAATCTTACGGGCGCAACGCGCAAGTGCCCCTACGAACCGTAGGGAACAACCTGCGGATTGTTCTGCAAAAATCAACCCGGGCGTGCACTGCACGCCCGGGTTGGTTTTTACGTACCGGAAATATCCGATTTTAAATCATCACTGCCGTACCGGAGACGGTGACCATCAGCATATTGCCCTGTCCGAGCACCTCATAATCAATATCGATGCCGACCACGGCGTTCGCACCCATCTGTGCGGCACGCTGCGCCATTTCGTTAATTGCCTGCTCGCGTGCGGTAATCAATTCTTCTTCGTATGTGCCGGAACGACCGCCGAAAAAGTTGCTCAACCCCGCGGCAAAGTCCTTAACAAAATTCACGCCGGCAATCACTTCGCCGCAAACCAACCCGAAATAATTTTTAACGGGATACCCTTCCACATACGGGGTCGTTGTTAAAATCATATGTATTTCTCCTTTTTATAAATTTAATTTGTCATATTCTTGGTCCGCCTGTTTTTTCAGCTCCGAGGCAACATACCCCAAAACCATACACAGCACGGCGCGTTCCAGCTTTTCTTTGGAGTCCGCATTCGGTCCGTGATATTGGGTAAGATGCTGTTCGATAATTTCCGCCAATTTTTCGCGGTTTGTGGTCTGCTGTTCGTCCGCCTCGTGGATAACGGCGCACAGGAGACTGAACAACTCGCGGTCGGGAATAATATCGTCGCTGCGGTCATCGACCTGCCCGTTTATGTACGCCATCAGCGCAATGATTTTGTCAAGCTGCATGGAGCTTCTTAACATATTGATAATGACGATGCGTACAATCTGCTGTTCGCCGTAGCGTTTGCCCGTCGGACTTTCCACCCAGCCGCGCTTTACCCAATTTTGAATGGTCGAGCCCTCCAAGCCCGTCAATTCCCGCAATTGGCTTAAGGTTAAGCCTTTTGTTACCGCCAGTACGGGTGAGAGCACCGCAAAAGCGTTTTGCTGTAAGCCGTCTGTCCACGGCAATACCGTCCCCGGTACGGTTTTTAACATCATATCTCCTCCTTTCGATATGACTTGATTATATCATAGGTTCAAAAGAACTTCAACAGGCAATTTTTATTGCCGTTTCAGCGTTTTGCAATCCTTTTTCAAGGAGATGTTCAGAAGATGCTGTCGCAAAGCGCCGTATAAATCGGGGAAAGCCCGTCGGCGAGCCAGTCCGTAAAATCGGGTACTGCCCATTGCGGCAAAGACCCCTCGGCGACGGGGAAGGAAAGCCTTACCGAGGAAAAACCGTTGGATTTTATCAGATACACCGCACCGCCATGCAGACGGGCGGTTTGTGCAGCGAACCACAGACCGCCGCCTTTGCGCGTCTGTGCTGCATAAAAATCGGAAACGGGAAAATCTCCCTCACTTGCAACAGTCAGCACCGTCCTGTTGCCGACACACGCAACATCGACAAAAACATACCGTCCCGTACTGTATAGCAGGGCATTTGACAGCAAATTGAGCGTCGTCCACAAAACGGCTTGCGGACGGCAGGCGGCAACAGCATCGGTTTTGCCCGTACAAAACACGCGTTTGCTGAGACTGCCGCAAAGCAAATCCGCACAAAACGCCGTACTCTCGCAAAGGGCAGACAACGGCACAGCAAAAACGGGCGCGGTTTGCTGCGGGGGCGTTTGGTTTTGCAGAGCGCGCAGCAGCCGCAGTCCGCCGACGCGCGCCGCCAAAAGCTGTGGAGCATGCGCGGTTTGCTCAATTTCATGCAGGGTATCAAAATAATTTTGCAGGTCAGCGCGAATGGTGCCGTTTTTTTCGTGCACGGCAAAATCCGCCTCCAACCGATGCAGAGAATTCAAAAGTTCTGTTTGCATAGTCCCTCCGAACATGTATAATACGGCTGTTTGAGTTTATACTATTTCGGAAATCCCGAATAAAGCCGCAAGACTTATAGCAATATCATACCCAACCAGCGCGGTTTTACAAATATTTTAGGCAGTTTGACAAAGTTTTCACAAAACGGCAGAAAATTCCCAAAAGTTCTTGCAAATTTTGACGTTCCGTTATAGAATAGTATCGCAAAAAAATAAATATTATTTTTTGGAGGTAATCCCAATGGCAGTTAAAGTAGCAATCAATGGGTTCGGTCGTATCGGCCGTCTCGCATTCAGACAGATGTTCGGCGCAGAAGGCTATGAAGTGGTCGCAATCAACGATCTGACCAAGCCCTCCATGCTTGCACATCTTCTGAAGTATGATACCGCGCAGGGCGGTTACTGCGGCAAAATCGGCGAAGCGGCACACACCGTTTCCGCAGACGACGAAGCAGGCACCATCACTGTGGACGGCAAAACCCTGAAAATTTATGCAAAAGCAAACGCAGCAGAACTCCCCTGGGGCGAAATCGGTGTGGACGTTGTTTTGGAGTGCACCGGTTTCTACTGCTCGAAAGACAAATCCCAGGCGCACATTGACGCCGGCGCAAAGAAAGTTGTTATTTCCGCGCCCGCAGGCAATGACCTGAAAACCATTGTTTACAGCGTAAACGAAAACACCCTGACTGCAGATGACAAAATCATTTCCGCGGCTTCCTGCACCACCAACTGCTTGGCACCCATGGCAAAGGCTCTGAACGACTATGCACCGATTCAGAGCGGCATCATGAGCACCATTCACGCCTACACCGGCGACCAGATGATTTTGGACGGTCCGCACAGAAAAGGCGACCTTCGCCGTGCACGCGCAGGCGCTGCAAACATTGTTCCGAACTCCACCGGTGCAGCAAAAGCCATCGGCTTGGTTATCCCGGAACTCAACGGCAAGCTCATCGGTTCCGCACAGCGCGTGCCCGTTCCGACCGGTTCTACCACCATTCTGACCGCAGTTGTCAAGGGTGCTGATGTGACCAAAGAGGGCATCAACGCGGCAATGAAAGCGGCAGCTTCCGAGAGTTTTGGCTACAATGAAGACCAGATTGTTTCCTCCGATGTTATCGGTATGCGCTTCGGCTCTTTGTTCGATGCAACCCAGACCATGGTTGCGAAAATTGCGGACGACCTCTATGAGGTACAGGTTGTTTCGTGGTATGACAACGAAAACTCCTACACCAGCCAGATGGTCCGCACCATCAAATACTTCGCAGAGCTTGCGTAAGAAATTCAAAATACAAATTTTGCAAGGGTACGGTTTTTGCCGTACCCTTGTTTTTTTCCGTGCGGCGTCAAAGCAATCGTAGTTTTACTTTGTTGATATTCTTTACTATGACGTAAAATTACTACGAAATAAAATTTTTATTTGTCATCCTGAGCGAAGCGAAGGATCTCAAAAAGAGAGTGCAAC
>JBJEPS010000064.1:0-2734 GCA_051881355.1 Candidatus Fimenecus sp.
AGCGAATCAGTCCAAAAACCGTGCAACATATGGTTTACGGGTATTTAGATAAATGCGGACTCGGAAATCGAGGATTGTCTGTGCATAAACTTCGACATACTGCCGCCACGCTGATGTATCAGCATGGGCATGTAGATGTTTTGGTTCTGAAAGAGATATTAGGACATGAAAACTTAGGGACAACGGAGATTTACACACATTTGGTTGATGAACAGCTTAAAAATGCATCGGATGCCAATCCGCTTGCAAATGTTAAGCCGAAAAAAGACTGATTTTACCATGAAACACATATAGCGTGACTGCGTTTAAAGCTGCGGAGCACAACATGATAATCAGCAAAACAAAATGCCGCAGTAGATATAGTTTCACAGAGCTGTAGCCGTCAAAACCGTCTGCTCTCTTAAATAAACAGCGGTTTATATCCCGTGAAAACAGTATGCTTTCTTTGCAGCTGAATAAGAGCGATGCTGCAGAAAGTACAGTCGGCAGTAGCAGACACAAAGCGTAGTATTGCAGTCCTTGCAAGGTGTAAGCTTTGTAAAGGCAGGCTGAAACGGTTCCGATACCCAATCCCTTTACAATCGGTAATAGCCAAATAAACGGCTCACCGGCTAAACACAATCCTAACAGAAAAGCAACAGATATGTATATACAGTCCGTCCCAAAGGTGGATAGGAAGTTTAACCACACTGACTGTGCTTCGCTTTGTTTAAAATGTACTTCAATAAGGTTTTGCAAGGTAACAAAGGTGGAGTTCCCTGCATATTTGACAAAAAGAATCCCGAGCAATACACCGCAAATAAAAACTGTGGTCAGAAGTATCAACTTTTGATTCTTTTTCAGTATGCTTGAGTTGACACTGTGTTTTTTTCGAATCCCGGTTGTAATAATCGTAGCGTGTGTTTTTCGTCTTTTCATTTTGAACACCTTAACTTTTTATTATATTTTTTTACCGACAATACCGCCGAGTATCGGACAAATGAGACTTAAAGCAATCGGAATACAAACGTATACGGTAAATTGCGCTTTGGATGCAATCAGAGTACAGAGCAATACCAGCAGCATCTGTGTAAACCCTGCAAAAAAACAGTTTGTGAATATTGGACTTTTTTTGCGTGCCGTGCACAAAATCCCGCAGATAAGTGCTGCACAGCCATATATGATATAGACTGCAATATGTAAATGGGACGGCGTTGTTTCGGATTTCAGCATATACGCAGATATCAGTGCTACACCGATAAGAAAAAGAAGAAAACTTGTGATGCCATACAGCAGAACGGATTTCATATTGTACGCACGCGTACTGTTCGCTTGCGTTGCTGTTCGGCGTGATGAGCGCCTTTTTTTGGCTCTTGCTGACATAAAAACACCCCCGCACACTTTACTAAAAAGTATGCGGGGGAAGTTTTTATTATGCGCTTAAAATCAGTCTTCTTTTTTATTTTTCTTTTTTGCCTTTTCTTCTTTTTCTTTTTCCTGTGCGGCTTTGGCAGCTTCACGTTCCGCTTGCAGTTTTTCGTTTGCAGTGTTATTCATCTGAATTGCCCAGCGTGCAATTTTCATTTTGTTTCTGTCCGCACCGGTTTCAATGATTAAAGAATCTTCTTTTACGGTAACGACTCTGCCCATAATACCGCCGATAGTAGTAATTTCATCGCCGACCTGAGTGCTGTCACGCATTTCCTGTTCCTTTTTTTGCTGCTTTTTCTGCGGACGGATAGTAAAGAAATACATAATCGCGAACAAAGCAACCATCAACAAAATGGTAGACCACATACTTGTAGAGCCGGTTGAAGATGTCGCCGTGGCTTCCAGGGGTAATAAAACATTCAACATTTAAATTCCTCCAAATTTTAAATCAACTTATTATACATAGAATTGCCAGATTTTGCAATAGGTATAAAAAAATTAACAAAATGCTCACAATTAGATACGTGTGTCGAGTTTCTCAACATTTTCGTTTTTAAAACTTTCAAATGTGCCTTTATCAATGTGCGCACGAATTTCAGCAAGGAGCGTATTATAGAAATAAAGGTTGTGCATGACGCAAAGGCGCATGGCAAGCATCTCCCCTGCTTTAAACAAATGGCGAATATAGGCGCGTGAATGCTGTTGACAGGTTGGACATTGACAGCCTTCCTCTATCGGAGACAAATCATTTTTGTATTTTTCATTGTTTAAATTGAGAATACCGTCTTTTGTGAATAAATGTCCGTGACGAGCATTGCGGCTGGGCATAACGCAATCAAACAAATCCACGCCGCGGCTGACGGCTTCTAAAATGTTCCCTGGCGTGCCAACGCCCATTAAATAGCGCGGTTTATTTTTTGGCATAAACGGCTCAACCGCTGAAATAATACGGTACATATCTTCTTTCGGCTCGCCGACCGCAAGTCCACCGATGGCATATCCGTCTAAATCCAGTTCTGCAATTTGCTTCATATTCTCAATGCGCAAATCGTCATAGGTACAGCCTTGGTTAATCCCAAACAACAGTTGATTTGGATTTACCGTCCCTTCTTGTGCGTTTAAGCGTTCCATCTCCGCCTTACAGCGCACAAGCCAGCGTACAGTGCGTTCACAAGAGGCTTTGGCATATTCGTATTCTGCAGGATTTTCAACGCATTCGTCAAATGCCATGGCAATGGTTGAGCCGAGGTTAGACTGGATTTGCATGCTTTCTTCGGGTCCCATAAAAATCTTCCGACCGTCAACATGCGAATGGAAATGGACA
>JBJEPS010000065.1:0-2714 GCA_051881355.1 Candidatus Fimenecus sp.
CAGACCGGTCAAAGCGACTGGTCTACTTTCACAAACAATTCCGTATAATTGGTGGTTGATACCGTATTTTTTAAGACAATACCGTCAAACAAAACTTTCACTGCCTGGTAGCCTTGCTCAAAGGGCTGTTGGCAAATGGTGGCAAGCACACTGCCTTGGCAGAGCGCCTCACGGGTGACGAAAGTGTCGTCAAAGGTGCAAACCCGCACATCGCGGCTGTGCTCACGGATAGCGCGCAGCGTACCGTTAACGCCTGCGGCGGTGATATACACAAAATCAATTTCGGGGCGCTTTTGTAATGCGTCTTTCATCACACGGTAGGCAACGTCGTCATCATCGTCAGTTTCTCCGATACCTATTAAGTGAATTTGCGGATATTCATTCTCTAAAATCACGCGTAAGCCCTCTACGCGCTGTGCGTGACCCGCGTGCTGTGCGTTACCGTTCATAATGAAAAGATTGGCGTGTCCTGCGGACAAAAGCCCCGTCAGCCGCCCTGCAATGCGCCCGCTTTTTAGGTAGTCACAGCCTACATACACCGCACCTTTCAAATCCTCAATCGCGGCGGAGAGCATCACAACCCGCACCCCACGAGAAAGCATTTCCTGCAATTTCGCTTTCACATCGGGGTGGCAAATCGGTGTTAAAATCACCTGTGCGGTGTCCTCGGGCAGGGCGTTTAAAAGGTCTAAAAGGGCGGTGTGAGAATAGCCCTTAAATTCCGACAGGGTGACCTGAAACCCGTAGCTTTGAAAGGCTTCCTCTGCGGCAAAAATGCCCCGTTTCACTTCATCAAAGAAAGGATTACCCACGCTGTTCAAAAGGACGGCAACCTGTATGGCTTTGCCCGAATACACAAGCGCTTTGCCGATGATGTTCGGCTTATACTCATATTTTTTGGCAATTTCCAAAATCTTTTCCTTGGTTTCCTCGGCAATGCCGGGGCGCCCCTTTAAGGCGCGGTCCACCGTGCCGCGGCTGACACCTGCAAGTATTGCAATTTCTTTTGCCGTGATTGCCATTCGTTTCCCACCCTTGATTTTTTCATAAGACAATGTTATAATCAATTCAGTAATTCCGTGCACGAGCACGGTACTACCGAAATTATACAACATATATTTTGTATTGTCAAGGAGGGAACACAATGGAGGTGCAGAATAAAAAAGCACATTTTTCGGTTGGAAAATCCATGGCGGAAAAGCTTTCCGTAACGGAGCTTGTTTCCCAGTTGATGCACCAATCCAAAGGCATAGACCGCCTTTCGGTGAAGCCCTATAATTGGTGGAACGAGGCACTGCACGGCGTGGCGCGGGCAGGGGTTGCCACGGTGTTCCCGCAGGCAATTTGTATGGCGGCTTCTTTTGATGCACAAATGCTTAAAACCGTTGCCGAGGTCATTTCCACAGAGGCACGGGCGAAATTCAACAAAAGCCAGCAAAACGGCGATTACGGCGGGTATAAAGGCTTAACCATGTGGTCGCCGAATATCAATATTTTCCGCGACCCCCGCTGGGGGCGTGGGCAGGAAACCTACGGCGAGGACCCCTATTTAACAGGGCTTTTAGGCAATTCATTTATAGAGGGACTTCAGGGCGACGACCCTGAATATATCAAAACCGCCGCTTGTGCCAAGCATTTTGCGGTGCACAGCGGTCCCGAGGAATTGCGCCATTCCTTTAATGCAGAGGTGTCGAAAAAGGATATGTTTGAAACCTATCTGCCCGCCTTTAAAACGGCGGTGAAAGACGCCAAGGTTTGCGGCGTGATGGGCGCATATAACTGCGTCAACGGTGAGGCGTGCTGTGCTTCGGATACGCTAATTCAAAAGATTTTGCGAAAAAATTGGGGTTTTCAAGGCTATTTTGTTTCTGACTGCGGCGCAGTGCCGGATATTGTTTATCATCATCGGCTTGCCGCCAATCCGCTTCGCGGTGCGGCAATGGCGTTAAACGCAGGCTGTGATTTGGAATGCGGTAGATTTTACCGCTTGTTACCTCTGTCCTACACCATGCACTACATCACCAAAGAAACGCTTATACAGTCGGTGACAAGGCTGCTTGCTGTTCGCAGTGCCCTCGGTATGTTCAAAGAGGACTGCCCCTATAACGCTGTTTCTCCCGATGAAAACGCTACACCTGCCAACGAAGAACTGTCCGTCAAAATGGCGGAAAAAGGCGTTGTATTACTCGAAAACAACGGGATTTTACCGCTGAAACCCAATGCACAGCGGATTTTGGTAGTGGGTTATAATGCGGAAAATGACTTGGCGTACTTAGGCAACTATTTCGGTACGCCGAAACGCTATTGCAAAGTGCCCGAGGCGGTAAAACTTGAAAACTGCGACACCGAGTATGCACAGGGCTATTCCTATAACTTAAAAGAAAATACAACTTTACAGCAAGAGGCACTCAAACAAGCGGAAAACGCCGATTTGATTTTGTTCTGCGGCGGACTTGATTGCTCCTTTGAGGGCGAGGAAGCCGGCGAGCTGTTAAAAGGCGGCGGCGGAATGTTGGGCGAACAGGGCGACCGTGTTTCCCTTTCCTTGCCCGATGTGCAGAAAGACCTTTTGGAAAAGTTGTTTTCTCTCGGCAAGAAATTAGTCATTTTGAATTTCTCGGGCGGTTGCATGGATTTTCGTGCGTATAAAGAGCGTGCGGACGCCATTTTGCAGTGCTGGTATCCCGGTGCTATGGGCGGCAAGGCGATTGCAA
>JBJEPS010000066.1:0-11591 GCA_051881355.1 Candidatus Fimenecus sp.
AACCTGTGACCCTCTGCTTGTAAGGCAGATGCTCTCCCAGCTGAGCTATGCTCCCGAACTGCCGCCGTGATTTTGACGGCTGAATTAGAATATCACAAAACCGGCGCCGTGTCAACCAAAAAATGAAAAAAATTCTGAATTTTTTTCAGAAATCTTTCCCCCCGCACCGCAAAATACTATATCTTGTGTTCTGCCGAAAATTCACCCACATTTTCGCGTTTTTGGCTGTTTACTTTTCAAGTTTAGTGTGCTAAAATGTGTACGAAAAATATCCAATTCGCTTAGTGCGGGAGGTTTCAATATGGCAAACAGCAAAATTAAAAGTGACAATATGGATTTTTTGTTCGACTGTATTCTTTCCCTGCAATCGATGGACGAATGCTATGACTTTTTTGAGGACTTGTGCACGGTCAACGAATTGCAGGCGATTTCCCAGCGCATTGTGGTGGCGAAAATGCTTTCGGAAAAGCGCGTGTATTCCGACATTGTAAAGGAAACAGGCGCGTCCACCGCGACCATCAGCCGCGTCAATCGTTCTTTACAGTTCGGGTGCAACGGCTATGAAAAGCTGTTTGACCGCGTCGCGGCACGCAAAAAGGAAGAGCAATGAGTTACGAAGTCTTTGCCGATTTTTACGATACCCTCACCGGCAATGTCCAATATACCGCTATGGTAAATTCCATTTGCTCTCTGTTGACGCGTTACGAGCGAAACAGAGGGCTTTTGCTTGATTTGGGGTGCGGCACGGGTACACTGTCGGTACTGCTTTCGAAAGCAGGGTACGAGGTGGTCGGCGCGGATATTTCGCCCGATATGCTCGCTGTCGCACAGGAAAAAGCGTTTGCGGCGGGGGCAAATATTTTATTTCTATGTCAAGATATGACCCGTTTAGATTTATACGGCACGGTGGACGCGGCGGTCTGCACGCTGGACGCGCTCAATCACTTGCCGTCGCGCGCGGCGATAGAGGAAACGCTCAACCGCGTATCGTTGTTTTTAAATCCGAACGGCGTATTTATTTTTGACATAAACACCCTTTACAAACACCGCGAGGTTTTGGGGAACAATACCTTTGTATATGATACGGACGAGGTCTATTGCGTGTGGCAGAATGAACTGCGCGCTGACGGCAGAACGGTGGATATTGCGCTTGACTTTTTTGTCCCCGTTCGCGAAAACGAGCTGCTGTTTGAACGCGCAGGCGAGGAATTTTCGGAATGTGCTTACACACGGGAAGCGTGGGAAGAAATGCTCAAAAATGCCGGTTTTACGGTGCTCGGCGTGTTTGACGGCTATACGGAAAATCCGCTGACTGACACAAGCGAACGCGCCGTATATGTTGTAAGAAAGGAATAAGAATTTATGCCGAATTTGGTTCGAATGATGGATACGGACGGCACGCTTTGCGTGATTTGTGCTGACACTACTGAAACCGTGCGCGAAATGCAACGTCTGCACGGTACAAAAAAAGTCGTTTCCGCGGCTTTGGGCAGATTGTTAACTGCCGCGTCACTTATGGGGAGTATGCTCAAAGGGGAAAATGACAGCTTAACCTTAAAAATCAGCGCGGACGGTCCTGCCTCGCCTTTAACGGCGGTATCCGACAGCAGCGGCAATGTGCGCGGCTGTGCGGGTCGAAACGATGTGGAGCTGCCGTTAAATGCGCTCGGAAAATTAGATGTTTCGGGCGCGGTCGGAAAAAACGGCACGCTGACGGTGATGAAGGATTTGGGACTTCGCGAGCCGTATATCGGGCAAGTGCCGCTTGCAACAGGTGAAATCGCCGAAGACATTACCGCGTATTACGCCGCCAGCGAGCAAACGCCGTCGGTGTGCGGCTTGGGCGTGCTTTGTGATAAAGAAACCGAGAGGATTTTAAATGCAGGCGGATTTCTCATTCAACTTTTGCCCACGGCGACGGACGAAACGATTGACAAGATCGAGCGGGGCTTGGAAAACATCAAGCCCGTCACTACGATGCTGTTTGAGGGGCTGACCCCTGAAGCGATTTGCCGCGCGGTTTTGCCTGAATTTGCTTTGGAGGTGCTCGACACAGCCGAAGTCGGCTATCACTGCACCTGCTCACGCGAACGTATGGAGCGCGCACTTCTGTCCACAGGCAAGCAGGCGCTTTCGGAAATGGCGGAAGATGAAAAAACCGAGGTTATTTGCAATTTCTGTAATCATAAATATGTGTTTTCGCAAAGCGAAATGCAAAAACTGGCAAAAACTTCGTCACGGCAGTAAGGGCGAAAGGGAATTCGTGCCCGTCCGTGTATGTCAGTTTGCATCGTCCAGTGAGAAATCTCTTTACAATGAAAAATCCTTCTGTTCCAAACGGTGCAGAAGGATTTTTTGTCAGCTGTATTTTGCTGTTGTTTTGCGGAACGGCACGACCGTTCCCTACGCATGAAATGCATTTTACAGGGTAGGGCGGGTGGCTTGCCCCCGCCGCGGGCACTTCGTGAAGCACCCCTGCAAATACAAATTTCCAATCGAGAGAATCAGGGAAAAGACTCCCTCCGTCACGCCTGCAGCGTGCCACCTCCCTCATAGAGGGAGGGAAAAAGGTTAAGATTTTAATGCAAAGTAAATTTACGATTTGGTGCCGCACAGTCGCGACTTGCGGAACAACACTAAGGTTGTTCCCTACGGTCTAGCGATTAGATGCTAGGATGCGGTTGTCGATTCAACGTCGGCTTTTTCAAACACAAACTGCTTGAATGCCGTGCAGTTTTTGTCCATATCCGGCAATAACACAGACTGTCCGCGCCGCGTCGCACTTTTGTAGGCGTCCTCTAATGGCACTTGCATTTGCACAATGTCATAGTTTAAATAGGAAAGGGCGTGCAGACCCAAATCCAGCATTTCGTTCTCAGTCAAATCGGTTTTGACCATCGGCATTATCTTTTCGACCATATCGAGGAGTGTAAACGGGGATTGTCCGACCGCCTGCTTCACGATGGCGGTAATGACCTTCCTTTGCCGCGCGGTGCGCATAAAATCACTGTCGAGATAGCGCATACGGCTGTACCACAGTGCCTGCGCGCCTGTAAAGTGCTGCATGCCGCCGGAGAGCTCTTCGGGGAATGCAAAACCGTCATCACGCGACATATGGTCTTTGCTGTTGATGTACTTTGCCTCTTTGTCGGTAATTTCCACATCAATTCCGCCTAATTCGTCAATAATTGCGGTAAACATATCGAAGCTGACAAGCATATAGTTGTCAATTTTGATTTTAAAATTGTATTCGAGCGTATCCACAAGCAGCTGCGTGCCGCCATGGCTCTGCGCGGCATTGAGCTTGTCCTCACGGTAGCCGGGGATTTCCAAATACATATCGCGCAAAAACGAGGTCAGTTTAATCTGCCGGTTGCGCGTGTCGATTGTCACGAGCATCATTGTATCGGAACGAGTTGTCTCCGCGTCTTCCCCCTCGCGTGCGTCCACGCCGATGAGCAAAATGTTTTTAAGATAGTCCGCAGTCGCCAATTCGCTTTCGCTGATATATTGGTTTTGAGACAGCGGCGTATAGTCCACTGCCGAAAGAATTTTCTGCACGCGCAAATATCCGTATACCCCCGCGCCGCCGACAAACAGCAGCACAAGAACCAAAATCACGCAAAAAATTCTGCGCCCCAAATGGGTTTTCTTTTTGCGCGGGCGGTCTTTTTGCTCCGCACCGGAATAAATCTCGTCGCCGTTTCGCGCGCGTGTGCGCACAGGCGCGTTTTCATTGTAGCGATAAGGCATTTTTTCGGGCGTCGTATTGACTGCCGTGCGATACCGCGTATCCTCGGGCACATCGTCCGCTATGGGCGGCGTGTCAAAAAAGCCCGCATACGGATCGTCCGCATCTCCGGCGGAGATATCATCGTCTCTGCCGCTGGAAATGTCCTCATATGTATCGGCTGTATCTGCCGTATCGTCTTCGCCGCTGTCGCTGAAAATATCTTCAAAATCGTCCTCGCCCGACGAGCTGAAAATATCCTCAAAATCATCGTCGGAAAAGGTAGAATTTCTCTCTTGGTCGTCCATTTCGACACCTCCGCAGAAAAAGTTCATCTTATTTTACACGAAAACCGCAATTTATACAATGTTTTTTTGAAAATTAGAGTGGAAATTCGCGTGCGGGTATGCTATAATTCTTAATTGTATTCTTAAACTGTATCAGTATGCCCGAAACGCGGTGGGGCGTACGGGCAAATCTTACGAAAAGGAATGTAAAAAGTTATGGCATACAGAACACATACCTGCGGTGCGCTGACGCTTGAAAATTTGAATGAAACCGTCTCCCTTGCCGGCTGGGTAGATACTATTCGTGACCACGGCGGCGTGGCGTTTGTCGATTTGCGCGACCAATACGGCGTGACGCAAATCGTCTTGCACGACGACGAAATGCTCCAAAATCTGCACAAGGAAAGCGTTGTTTCCGTCACGGGCACGGTTGTGAAACGCGACGCGGAAACCGTCAACCCGAAAATCCCGACCGGGGAGCTGGAAGTGCGCGTGACCGATGTAACGGTTTTGGGCGCGTGCGAGAGCGCACTGCCGTTTGACGTGAGCGAATCCACCGAAACGCGTGAGGACGTGCGCCTGACCTACCGTTTCCTCGATTTGCGCAACCAAAAAGTGCACGACAATATTTTGTTCCGCTCGGAAGTTGTGCGTTTTCTGCGCGCCAAAATGGAGTCTTTGGGCTTCCCCGAAATTAACACCCCGATTTTGACCTGCTCGTCGCCCGAGGGCGCGCGCGACTATATTATTCCCTCAAGAAAGCACGAGGGCAAGTTCTACGCATTGCCGCAGGCGCCCCAGCAGTTTAAACAGCTTTTGATGGTGTCGGGCTTTGACAAATATTTCCAAATTGCGCCGTGCTTCCGCGATGAGGACGCGCGTGCAGACCGTTCGCCCGGCGAATTTTATCAGTTGGACTTCGAAATGGCGTTCGCCACACAGGAAGATGTGTTTGCGGTTGCCGAAGATGTGCTGTATGATACCTTTGTCAAATTCGGCGGCGGCAAACCCGTTTCTCCTGCACCTTTCCGCCGCATTCCGTTTGAAGAGGCAATGTTAAAATACGGTACGGACAAACCCGATTTGCGTAATCCTTTGGAAATTACCGATTTGACCGACTTTTTCCGTGATGTTGAATTCAAACCGTTCCAAGGTCGCCCCGTGCGCGGCATTGTCGCCCCCGGTTGCGGCAAAATGAGCAAATCGTTCTTTGAAAAAATGCTCGAATACGCCATGTCTATCGGCATGAAGGGTCTCGGCTACTTAACCGTGCTGGAGGACGGCTCGTTCAAAGGTCCGATTGCAAAATTCCTGTCAGACGAAAAGAAAGCAACCTTAACAAACGATTTATCCCTGAAAACCGACGATACGCTGTTCTTCATTTGCGATACGCCGAAGGTCGTCAACCTCTTGGCGGGACAAATCCGCACCGCGCTCGGCGAGCGTATGGATATCATTGACAAAGACCGTTTTGAAATGTGCTTTATCACCGATTTCCCGATGTACGAAAAGAACGAAGAGGGCAAATTGGACTTCACCCACAACCCGTTCTCGATGCCGCAGGGGGAAATGGACGCGCTTTTAAACCAAGACCCGCTGACCATTAAGGCGTATCAGTACGATATTGTCTGCAACGGCGTAGAGCTTTCCTCGGGCGCTGTGCGTAACCACCGCCCCGATGTGATGATTAAGGCGTTTGAACTCGCCGGCTATTCGGCAGAGGAAGTCGAAAAACGCTTCGGCGCGCTGTTCCGCGCGTTCCATTACGGCGCACCGCCGCACGCAGGTATGGCGCCCGGTGTGGACCGAATGATTATGCTTCTGAAAAATGAGGAAAATATCCGTGAGGTTATTGCATTCCCGATGAATTCCAATGCGCAGGATATGCTTTTGGGCGCGCCGAACACCGTGTCCGAACAACAGCTTCGCGAGGTGCACATCAAATTGCGCCGTCCCGTGCCGGAAAAATAAGTACAGACGGATTTTTGTATACCAAAGCAATGCAACCGGATAAAAACGAAAATCTCGATTTCCCCACCCGTAAACCGATTTTAAGTAGAATTGTAGGGGGGCGACGACCTCGGCGCCCCGAAAGAAATTCGATTAAAACCGTGCGGGAAAATTGCGGAAAAATATATTCGTTCTATTGAATCGGCATATCCATGCGTTAAGGTCGAAAATCACATCATTATGCCAAACCACATACATTTGTTGATTTTGATAGATACCTACGGGGCACCGAGGTCGTCGCTCCCTATATTGTCTGCAATCATTGGCGCGTGGAAACGATTGGTAACCAAAGAAATCGGGCAAAATATTTGGCAACGGTCATTTTATGATGAAATCATCAAAAATGAAGCGCATTATTCCCGCGCATGGGAATATATCGAATACCATGCTTTGAAAGAATACGCGAAAAACTTTAAATAATCCCCCTCGGAGGTTAAAACAATATGAAAGATATTTACGAAAGCCCCTTGAACTCGCGCTACGCGAGCAAAGAAATGAAATACCTCTTTTCGCCCGATTTTAAGTTCCGCACCTGGCGAAAGCTTTGGATTGCCCTTGCCGAAAGCGAAAAGGAACTGGGGCTGCCGATTACCGACGAGCAAATCGCCGAACTCAAAGTCCACGCCGACGATATCAACTATGATGTTGCCGAGGCGCGCGAAAAACAGGTGCGCCACGACGTGATGAGCCATGTGTACGCCTACGGCGTGCAGTGCCCTAAGGCAAAAGGCATTATTCATTTGGGCGCGACCTCCTGCTATGTCGGCGACAATACCGATGTCATTGTCATGACCGAGGGGTTAAAGCTCGTTCGCAAAAAGCTTGTGAATTTAATTGCAAAATTAGCCGAATTCGCCGACGAATACAAGAATATGCCTTGCCTTGCGTTTACGCACTTCCAGCCCGCCCAGCCGACCACCGTCGGCAAGCGCGCCTCGCTGTGGCTGATGGATTTGGTGATGGATATGTCCACACTTGAATTCCAGCTTTCGCAAATGCGCTTGCTCGGCTCAAAAGGGACTACGGGCACGCAGGCGAGCTTTGTGGAGCTGTTTGAGGGCGACGATGAAAAAATCAAAGCGCTCGACCAAAAAATCGCTGAAAAAATGGGCTTCCAAAAGGTGTTCCCCGTTTCGGGGCAGACCTATGCGCGCAAGCTCGATACACAAGTGCTGTACACACTCGCGGGCATTGCACAGTCGGCATACAAATTCTCAAACGACCTGCGGTTGTTACAGCATTTAAAAGAAATCGAAGAACCGTTCGAGAAAAATCAAATCGGTTCGTCCGCAATGGCGTACAAACGCAATCCGATGCGCAGTGAGCGCATCGGCTCCTTGGCGCGCTATGTGCTTTGTGACACCCTAAATCCCGCCATCACCGCTTCGACGCAGTGGTTTGAGCGCACGCTCGACGACTCCGCGAACAAGCGCATCAGCATTCCCGAGGGCTTCCTTGCAGTCGATGCGATTTTGGAGTTGTATATCAATGTCGTCAGCGGGCTTGTGGTGTACCCGAAAATGATTGAAAAACGCTTAAACGAGGAACTGCCGTTTATGGCAACCGAAAATATTATGATGGCGGCAGTTAAAAAAGGCGGCGACCGGCAGGAGCTGCACGAAAGAATTCGGCAGCATTCCATGGCGGCAGGGCAGGTCGTGAAAGCCGAGGGCAAACCGAACGATTTGCCTGAACGCATTGCCGCTGACCCTGCATTTTCACTGACATTGGAGGAAATCCGTGCCGAAATGGTGCCGCAGAACTTCATCGGGCGCGCCCCACAGCAGGTCACGGAATTTTTGGCAAACGATGTACAGCCGATATTGGATAAGTATAAAGACTTGTTGGGGTTAGAGGTCGAAATTAACGTATAATCATTTTGTTTTGAAAGAGAAGCAGACCATTTGAAGGGGTAAAAGGAAGGATTTTTTATGCGATATACCGGAGAAACCTGCCCCGTCTGTCACAAAGCGTTTACAGACGGTGACGATGTGGTGGTCTGTCCCACATGCGGCACACCCCATCACAGAGACTGTTACGCACAACAGAACGCCTGTGCAAACGATGCCCGGCACGGCACGGGCTTTGCGTGGACGCCCACACAAACGGCAGAAGCACAGAACTCCGCGCCCGTAAGCACCCTGCTTGCGCAAAAGCCGACAAAATCGCCGTCGGAGGACGGGCATAACATTGTGTTTTGTCCGCAGTGCGGCGCACAAAACCCCGCCGAGGAGCCGGTCTGCAAGCAGTGTGGGGCGCGGCTTTACAATGCGATGGAACCCGGCAAGCCCTTTTTGCCGCCCGTGCAGCTGCCCAACGGCGCCGCACAAGGGTACCGCGCAGGTATGGTTGTGATTTCCCCGACCGATACCATCGACGGCAACACCGTCGGTGACACCGCGGAATATGTGCAAAGTGCTTCACGGCGGTATATCCCGAAATTTTACACGATGGAAAAAACAGGGAAAAAGATCTCGTGGAACTGGGCTGCGTTCTTCTTTGCGCCGTACTGGTATTTTTACCGCAAGCTGTACGGCGTCGGCGCAGCGCTGATGGTCTTGCTGTTGGCGATTTCGGGACTCACCTACACACAGCGATTTGTGGAAAGAACCGATGCCTTTTATGATATGGAAGCACAGGTCGAGGCTCAGCTGGAGGCTGGCGGCACTTCCTATTCGGCGGCGGCGCAATCGCTTTCCGAAGCCTATCTGTCCTTGGCGACCACGCCCGAATTCATTATTCGCTCGTGCGCGAACTTCGCCGTTGCGCTGTTTTCAGGGCTGTACGCCAATACTTTATATAAGAAAAAGACGGCAAAAGAAATTGCAATGCTGCGTGAAACCAGCCAATCTCCTGAGGAATACCGTCTGCGGCTGTTTCGCCGCGGCGGCGTGTCTGTTTTGATGTGCCTTGCCGCTTTTTGGATTTATGAACTGGGCGGCTATTTGCTGATGGTTGCAATCTCTAAATTTTTGATGTAAACTATAGTAAATGAAACAGATTTTCTGTTTTTCAAAAATATTTCTATGTTAAGGGGCGTTACCAATGAAAATTACAAAAGCAATTATCCCTGCCGCAGGCTTGGGCACACGCGTTCTGCCGGCATCAAAGTCTGTGCCGAAGGAAATGCTCAACATCGTGGACAAACCGGCGATTCAGTATATCGTGGAAGAAGCGGTAGCCGCAGGCATTACCGATATTCTGATTATCACCAACCGCGGCAAGGGCGTTATTGAGGACCATTTCGACCATTCCTTTGAACTGGAAACCAAGCTCAAGGGCAACCCCTCCAAGGCGAAAATCTTGGAAGAGGTTGAAGCTTGTGCGAATTTGGCGAACATTTACTATGTCCGCCAAAAAGAAACCAAAGGGTTGGGGCATGCCGTGCTTTGCGCCAAGAGCTTTGTCGGCAACGAGCCGTTCGCGGTGATGTACGGCGACGATGTCATTATTTCCGAAGACCCGGTTGTCGGTCAGCTTTGCCGTGCGTATGAAAAATACGGCTGCGGCGTGGTTGGCGTGAAAGAAGTGCCGCGCGCAGATGTACCGAAATACTGCACGCTTGATGTCACCCCGCTCGATGACAAAACGATGAAGGTACATAACATCATTGAAAAGCCCACCCCCGAGCAGATTATGTCCTGCTATTCCATTTTGGGCAGAGTGGTTATGCCGCCCGAAATCTTTGAACTGATTGAAAAGACCCCCGCCGACCCCAAGAGCGGCGAAATCTATTTCACTGACGCTATGCTGGACCTTGCCCGCCGCGGCGAGCTGAATGCCGTGGATTTTGACGGGATTCGCTATGATATGGGCAACAAGCTCGGCATTATGCAGGCAAACTGTGAAGTCGCACTCAACCACCCCGAAATCGGTGCGGACTTCAAAGAATATCTGAAAAAGTTGGCAGCTACACTGTAAGGCAGTCCGAAAAAAACAATTTTACATGTGAAAAAGAAACCCCGTCTCGGCATTTGTATGCCGCGACGGGGTTTTTGTGCCATATGATTTGCATAGGGTAAGGTTTATTGCGTGAGCACCAGCGTAACCACTGTGCCGATTCCTGCCGCCGAAGCCAGTAAGCCTGCCAGCCAGTAATACAGTGTTCGTACGCGTTTTGATTTGGTTTTCGGCACCTTGTCCACCAACGGTAACGCGCGCGCCGCTGCCGCGCGAAGCTTTTTTTCATCGGTGTCGGTATATTCGGGTTTTACAAAAAAGAAAGCCCGTTCAAAATACGGTGAGCCTGTTTCGCGAATTTCCAATACCTGTCGGTTTACGCCTTTTACCATAAAAAATGCCTCCAAAGCTGTTTTTTATAGTATCGGCGTGACCGTACGGAATATACAAAATTCCCCTTGTCAAATTTTGCGGATTTTTGTCAATATGGGATTTTTACCAAACTTTTTTTCGCGCATCAATATACAAACAGTATATTTTTTGCATATGCAAAAATGTTCAAAACCCTGTTCAAAATGTTAAAAAGTCGGGCAAAAAACGCCAAATTCAGGTGTTAAACGCGGGTTTTGAACAGATGTTTATAAACATTGTTAAATTTTTATCTAACTACTGTTTGTTTTGTCCGCTTTACAAAATATACAGTTCGGAGTGCTTTTTAGTCAAATTTTAAGATTTTTTCTTGTGCAATTTGCTATTGTGAAATTGTAATGGAAATCGACAATTTTTTTGTACAATACACCCTTTTTGCGCGCGAAAAACAAACCCGTAAAATATCGGTATAATTTCTTTTTTCGTGCAGAAAATAGCATAGAAAATATTTCGAAACAAAGGAGTTTACTATATGAAAGCAACCGGTATTGTTCGCAGAATTGATGATTTGGGACGGGTCGTAATCCCGAAAGAAATCCGCCGTACAATGCGCATACGCGAGGGTGACCCGTTATTGATAACATTGACACCGTATGAAAAATTCCAAATTGCCGTGGATAAGCTCACGTCCCGGCTTGGGAAATAAAAACAAAGGAGTCAATGAAAATGAAAGAGACATTATTTGAACGCATGGGCGGTACATACCGAAAAGAGGGCGATTATCTACTGCCAAACATCTCGCCGCCCGAGCAGCCCACTTTCGGCCGTTTCGGTCAGCGGCACTACACATTTTTACGAAAGCACAAAAAGCCATTGTTCAGTAGCCTGTGGCTGACCGGCGAGCTGAACGCCTACATAGAGGAAGTTGACCGACAGGCAGAAGCAATGTTTGAAAAGATTGTGCTTGACTTGGCTGAAAAAGAAAATGTCACAGAGCACCTGAAAGCCACCGACCAAATGGAATGGGTGCGTCGAATGAACAATATCCGCAGCCGAGCAGAGGAGATTGTCAACGCGGAACTAATTTTTATTCAATAAAACATAAAACTTTATACCCGATAAGGTATACGCCGATTCACAGTACTTGCAATATACCTTTTCGGGTATATTATTTTTATGAATATCTTGACATTATACCTTAAAGGGTATATAATATGTGTATTAGATGAAAATAGGGAGATACTATATATGAATCCGATTGCCGAATTTGTTAAAAAAAGCAGAAAAGAAGCAGG
>JBJEPS010000067.1:0-44756 GCA_051881355.1 Candidatus Fimenecus sp.
CAGCGAAAGCGACAAATATCGCTTTAATACTGCATTTTTGACGGGTTCGGATTATAACCGTTACCCTAAGGATATGGAGGCATTTTTGCTATGGTAAAACGAATTGTTGTCGGTGTGATTGCCGCGCTGATTGCCATTGGGATTATCGCGCTGCGCAATACACCGGTTCTGCCTGTTGCCCTCGCGTTTCTGTCGTGTGTTGCAACCTATGAAATTGAAAAATGCGTACAGCTCAAAAACAAAGCGGTTATGGGTGTGAGCTTGGTGTTTTCGGCGCTGGTGCCGGTGTATTACACCTATGCGTCTACACTTGCAGAGTGCGGCATTACACTGCCTGTCACTTCGATTGTGGTGATTTATGTGCTCGCGATGTTTATTTTGATGCTGACCGATTACAAAAACACCAAATTTGAAGATATTGCCGCTGTTTTGGTGGCAAGCATCTTTGTGCCGTGGGCGTTTTCCACGCTTGCGATGCTTTGCGCGATTGATAAGCAGTTTCCCGAATATTTCGACGGGCACCACGGGGTTTTCTACATTCTGTTCGCGCTGTTCTGCGCGCTGATTTCCGATACCTTTGCCTATTTTACGGGCAAGTTTTTCGGCAAGCATAAGCTGACCGAAATCAGCCCGAAAAAAACGGTGGAGGGCGCTGTGGGCGGCGTTGTCGGTGCGGTGATTAGTTGCGTAATCTTGTTCGCAATCTTTGACAACTGCTTTTTCACCGTCCACACGGTTACATATTTGGAAGTCATCTTGATGTCGCTGGTTTTGGCGGTCATCGGTATTTGCGGCGACCTTTCCGCATCGGTGATCAAGCGTAATTTCGGTATCAAGGACTTCGGCAATTTGTTTCCGGGACACGGCGGTGTGATGGATCGCTGTGACAGTATTCTGTTTGTTTCTACGGCGTTGTATGCGCTGATTGTCTTAACGAGGACTGTATTTTGATGACAAAAGCATTATCGATATTAGGCTCGACCGGCTCCATCGGCACACAAAGTCTTGACGTTGCCCGCAAATGCGGGTACAGCGTCGAGGCTTTGACTGCTTTTTCGGACGCGAAACGGCTGGAGACACAAATCCGCGAATTTCACCCGAAAACCGTCGCATTGGTATCGGAGACGGCGGCGAAAGACTTAAAAGTCCGCGTAGCGGACACAAATACAAAGGTGCTGACGGGCATGGCGGGCGTGTGCGAATGTGCCGCCTGCGAAACGGCGGATACCGTCTTGAATTCCGTGGTCGGTATGGCAGGATTAGAGCCGACGCTCGCGGCAATTTCGGCGCACAAAAAACTCGCCCTTGCGAACAAAGAAACGCTTGTGGCGGGCGGTGCGCTCGTGACAAACGCCGCAAAAGAAAACGGTGTGGACATTTTGCCTGTGGACTCCGAGCATTCGGCGATTTTTCAGGCATTACAAGGTGCACCGACCAACAAAGCGCTGAAAAAAATTATTTTGACCGCGTCGGGCGGACCGTTTTTCGGTAAAACGCGCGACGAATTGAAAACCGTCACCGTGAAAGATGCGCTCAAACACCCGAACTGGGAAATGGGCGCGAAAATCACGGTAGACTCGGCTTCGATGATGAACAAAGGGCTGGAGCTAATCGAAGCGGTTTGGCTGTTTTCGGTACGCCCGCAGGACATTGATATTGTGGTGCACCGTGAGAGCATCGTCCATTCGGCGGTGGAATACACGGACAATTCCGTGATTGCGCAGCTGGGGCTTCCGGATATGCGCATTCCTATTCAGTACGCGCTGACCTATCCCGAACGGTATGAATCGCCCGTCGGGGAGCTGTCGCTTTCCGCTTTGGGCAAGCTGACTTTCTTTGAACCGGATTATGACACCTTCCGATGCATAAACCTGTGTCGGGAAGCCATAAATAAAGGGGGACTGTTCCCGGCGGCGGTTAATTCCGCCAACGAACAGGCAAACGCAATGTTCAGAAACGGCGAAATCGGCTTTTTGGAAATTGCCGACCGCGTCGAGCGTGTGCTCCAAAGCGCACCGCAAAAAGACGACTATACACTGGGGGATATTTTGGAAGTGGACCGCTGGGCAAGAGAAGCGGTACGTTCCGCGTGAGGTGAGCGTTATTTTACTGCAAATTACTGCATCTGCCGTTTGGAGCAAGGTTTGGACGGTTGCCGTGGCACTGTTGTTCTTCGGCTTGATTATTATGATTCACGAGTGCGGGCACTTTGCCGTCGCAAAGCTCTGCAAGGTCAAAATCAATGAATTTGCCCTCGGTATGGGACCGGCACTTCTGAAAAAGAAAAAAGGCGATACGCTGTATGCGTGGCGGCTGTTCCCCATCGGCGGCTATGTTTCCATGGAGGGCGAGGATGCCGCCAGCGAGGACGAGAACGCCTTTAATAAAAAGCCCGTTTGGCAAAAAATCCTGATTGTGTCGGCGGGCGCAATGATGAATTTAATTTTAGGGCTTATCCTGATGCTGATTTTGCTGTCGGTTTCCACCGACCTTATCGGTACGAATACCGTGCATTCCTTTTACCCTGACGCCGTCAGTGCGCAGTACGGACTGCAAGAGGGCGACCGTTTTGTCGAAATCGAGGGGCACCGTGTTTGGTCGGAAAAGGATTTAGGCTTTTTGATGAGCCGCAGTGAGGACGGCGTTTTGGATTTTGTCGTCGAACGCGACGGGGAATTGGTGGAGCTCAACGATGTGCATTTTGCCACCGAGGAATATGAGGGCGTTACCTTAATTCGGTATGACTTTTCCATTGTCGGTGTAGAGCCGACCTTCGGCGGTATCTTGAAAAATACCTTTACACAGTCGGCTTCGATTGTGCGAATGGTCTATTTGAGTCTGTTTGATTTGGTGACGGGGCGTTACGGAATGTCCCAAATGGCAGGACCGGTCGGCACCATGGATATGATTGCCGATGTCACTGCCGAAGCGGCGTCTTCGGGCAGTGCAGAAAGCCTTTTGATGATTATGGCGTTTATCACCATCAATGTGGGCGTGGCAAATCTTTTGCCGTTGCCCGCGTTGGACGGCGGCAGACTGCTGTTTTTGGTGATAGAAGCTGTGCGCAGAAAACCCGTCAATCCAAAATACGAGGGCTATGTGCATGCGGCAGGCTTTGTACTGCTGATGCTGTTAATGGTCGCGGTGACCTTTAACGATATTCTGCGTATCGCGCGCGGGGGATAATCATAGTGCTGCTGCAAAAGCAAAAATCCACCGACAGTTGCGGCGTTTTTGTGCATTGCATTTACAAACAAGATACACACAAAATAAACAGGTGATGGTATGACAGAACGAAGAAAATCCCGTCAGGTGACGGCGGGCAATCTGAAAATCGGCGGCGGCGCGCGTGTCAGCGTGCAGTCGATGCTCAATGTGTTGGCAGAGGACATCGAGGGTAATGTGCGGCAGGCAAAGGCGTTGGAGGCGGCAGGCTGTGAAATCGTGCGGCTGACCGTGCCGAACAAAGAAGCGGTCAAAACCCTTGCCGCGGTGAAAGAAGCCGTTTCTATCCCTGTGGTTGCCGACATTCATTTTGATTATCAGTGCGCGTTGGAAAGCGTGGCAGCGGGGGTGGATAAAATTCGAATCAACCCCGGCAATATCGGGTCTGACGACCGCGTCAAAGCGGTGGCGGACGCCTGCCGTTTACATAATATACCGATTCGTATCGGCGTAAATTCCGGCTCAGTGGAAAAAGAGATTTTGGCAAAATACGGCGCGCCGACGCCCGACGCACTGTGCGAAAGCGCATTACACCACGCTGCGTTACTCGAAAAATATGATTTTCACGATATTGTGATTTCCATTAAATCGTCCAATGTGGAACGCATGGTTGCCGCATACCGCAAAATGGCAACACTGTGCGACTATCCGTTGCATTTGGGCGTGACGGAGGCGGGCACAGAGCGCATGGGGCTTATCAAGTCCGCCGCGGGCATCGGCGCGCTGTTACTCGACGGCATCGGTGACACCATTCGCGTGTCGATGACCGCCGACCCCGTGAAAGAAATTGCCGCGGGATTGGATATCCTCAAAGCCGTAGGTTTAAAAACCGACTGCCCGCAAATAGTGTCCTGCCCGACTTGCGGCAGAACGAAAATTGATATTATTGCGCTTGCAAACGAAGTGGAGCGCCGCCTTTCCACCTGCCGCAAACCGATTACCGTGGCGGTGATGGGTTGTATCGTCAACGGTCCGGGCGAGGCAAAAGAGGCGGACATCGGCATTGCCGGCGGCGACGGATGCGGCTTGCTGTTCAGAAAAGGCGAAATTGTCCGCAAAGTCTCCGAAAACGAAATTGTAGATGCATTGATGGAAGAAATTGAAAAATTATAAAAGAGAGCAACTATGACAAAATTTTACGACCTGTTTCCCGATTGCAAGGAACAACTTGAAAAATATGATATTATACTTTCCGAAGCAACGGTGGAAAGCATTGAAAACTGCGCCGAAAAACGTATATTAACGCTGACGGTGCGGTTTGACCGTCTGGTGTCGGTACGGTCGCTTACGGCGATTTGCGCCGTGCTTTGCGGTGTGCTCGGCGGCACGGTACAGGTCGAAATCCACCCGAAATTTGACGGCGCGCTCCTGTCGGGGAAATATGCGTCGGAGTTAATTGCCTATCTAAAAAAACAGGTTGCCGTTGCGAACGGCTTTTTAGATGACAGTGAATGGGATTTTGGGGAGAACGAAATCACCGTTATCTTGCAACACGGTGGGAAATCTATTTTGGAAGAGGCGAACTGCGCGACGGTGCTGGAAAACTGCATTACAGCACGGTTTGACCGCCGTATATGCGTACGTTTTGACGAACTGCAGATTGACTTCGAGCAGGAATTGCAGTCTGTTCAAGCACAGATTGATAAAGAAGACGAGGAACGTCGTGCCGCCGAAGCACTTGAACGCCGGCACGGTACAGGTACAAAAAAACAGACGGCACAGCCAAAAGAAACAGAAGATAATGCTGTCCCGCGTGAACGCATTGTCAAAGAAGGCGTGCCGTATTATTTAGACAGTGTAAAACCGATTTACGGCAATATCATTCGCCGTGACCCAATGCCCATTCAAGACATTGAACTGCCCGAACAGCAGGACGAAATCCCCGTAACGATTTGGGGGCGTATTTTCTGCTTTGAGGAGCGCACCAGCAAAAAGGGCAAACACAAAATCATCAATTTTTATATAACGGACAACACCTATTCCTTTATGGCGTCGATGATTGTGAAAATCGAGCAGAGTGATGAGCTGTTGGCAAAGCTGAAAGACGGCGTAACGGTTTTGTTGTACGGCAATGTGAAATATGATTCGTTCAAAGGCGATTATATTATTGAGCCGAAAGCGATCAGTACTGTGGAGGTCATTGAAAAAGCGGACAATGCACCTGAAAAGCGCGTAGAACTCCATTTGCATACCAATATGTCGCAAATGGACGGCATGACGCCGCCGAAAAAACTGGTCGAGCGTGCCATTCGCTGGGGGCACAAGGCGATTGCCATTACCGACCACGGCTGTGTACAGGGCTTCCCCGAAGCGGCAAATGCCGCCAAAGGGAAAATCAAAATTATTTACGGCGTGGAGGGGTATTTTGTCGATGACTTGAAAAATCCCGATAAGGATTTTAAAGAGCTACCGAGCTACCACCAAATCATTTTGGCGAAAAACCACACGGGGCTGAAAAATCTGTATAAGCTCATTACGATGTCGAATACGAAGTATTTCTATAAGCGCCCGCGCACCTTGAAATCCGAACTGATCAAACACCGCGAGGGCTTAATTATCGGCTCGGCGTGCGAAGCGGGCGAGCTGTATCGCGCCATTTTAGAGGAACGTCCCGAACAGGAAATTATGGAAATCGCCTCGTTTTATGATTATCTCGAAATTCAGCCGACGGGCAACAACCGCTTTATGATTGCGGCACATTCCGACCCGAATGCCAAAAATCCCGACAAAAACAAAGAATTTGACAAAATCACCTGTGTGGAAGATATTGAAAATATCAACCGTCAAGTCATTGCGATTGCGGATAAATTGGGCAAGCCTGTTGTGGCGACCTGCGACGTGCACTTTATCGACCCTGAGGACGCAAGCTACCGCGCCATTTTAATGGCGGGGCAGGGCTTTACCGATGCAGACAACCAAGCACCGCTGTACTTCCGCACCACCGAAGAAATGCTAGCGGAATTCGCTTACCTCGGCGAGGAGACCGCAAAAGAAATCGTCATAGATAATCCCAATAAAATTGCGGATATGGTTGATGTCATTCAGCCGTTCCCGAACGGTACATATCAGCCGTCTATTCCGGGGTCTGAAGAACAGCTCCGCGAAATTTGCTGGGCAAAGGCGAAGGATTGGTACAAATTTAACGGCGAAATCCCCGAAATCGTTTCCACGCGCTTAAACCGTGAGCTGGACTCTATTATCAAGCATGGGTTTGCGGTTTTGTATATCATCGCGCAAAAGCTGGTGTGGGATTCCGAGGACCATGGCTACCATGTCGGCTCGCGAGGGTCTGTCGGCTCGTCGTTCGTCGCGACGATGGCGGGGATTTCCGAAGTCAATCCGTTAGCGCCCCATTATCGTTGCCCGAACTGCAAATATTCCGAATTCTACACCCACAACGAATACGGCTCTGGGTTTGATATGCCGAAAAAGAATTGCCCGCACTGCGGAACGGATATGGTGCGCGACGGGCACGAAATTCCGTTTGAAACCTTCCTCGGCTTCCACGGCGACAAAGCGCCTGATATCGACCTCAACTTCTCAGGCGAATACCAGGGCAAGGCGCACCGCTATACCGAAGAGCTGTTCGGCTCGTCGCACGTGTTTAAAGCGGGGACAATTGCCACCGTGGCAGATAAAACCGCCTACGGCTATGTGAAAAAATACTTGGAGGAGCGCGGGCGGCATGTTAACCGTGCCGAAGAACAGCGCCTGACCGAAGGGTGCACGGGTGTCAAGCGTACCACGGGTCAGCACCCGGGCGGCATGGTCGTTGTGCCGAATGCTTATGAGGTTTGCGACTTTACACCGGTACAGTACCCTGCCGACGATACCTCCAGCGATATGGAAACGACGCACTTCGATTTCCATTCCTTGCACGATACGATTTTGAAGCTTGACATTCTCGGGCACGATGTGCCGACACTGTACCGCCATTTGGAGGACTTGACAGGGATTCCCGTGATGGATGTCGATGTCTGTGACCCGCAGATTATTAAGCTGTGTACAAGCCCCGAGCCGCTCGGTGTAACCGAGGAGGACATCGCGTGGAAAACAGGCACGCTGTCTATCCCCGAAATGGGTACTTCGTTCGTTTGTCAAATGCTTTTAGAAGCGCAGCCGAAAACCTTTTCCGACCTGTTGCAGATTTCCGGTCTTTCCCACGGCACAGACGTTTGGACAGGCAACGCGCAGGAGCTGATTAAAAACGGCACCTGCGATATTTCCGAGGTTATCGGTACGCGTGACAGTATTATGACTTACTTAATGCACAAGGGGCTGGATTCCAGCCTTGCGTTCCAAATCATGGAAAAAACCCGTAAGGGTATTGTGGCAAAGGTTGGTTTTCCTGAGGGCGCGGAAGAGGCGATGCGCCAATGCAATGTGCCCGAATGGTATATGGACTCCTGCCGCAAAATCAAATATATGTTCCCGAAAGCCCATGCGGCGGCGTATGTTATCGCAGCACTTCGTTTAGGCTGGTACAAAATTTACCGTCCGCTGGAATATTACACGGCTTTCTTAACCGTGCGCGGCGGCGATTTGGACGCTGAAACGGTGGTCAAGGGGCATGACGCGGTGCGCACGCGGTTGGATATGCTCAACAATAAAATCAAAGATAAATCTGCCACTGCCAAAGACAAAGACCAGTTTACCGCGATGCAGGTGGTCAACGAAATGATGGCACGCGGTGTGGAGCTTTTGGGTGTAGATGTTTACAAATCCAAAGCCACGGCATACACCATTGAGGACGGCAAAATCCGTTTGCCGTTTTCGGCGCTGTCGGGTGTAGGGGACTCTGCGGCATATCCGTTGGAGGCGGCGCGCAACGACGGCGAAGGACCGTTTTTGTCGGTGGACGATTTTGCACGCCGTGCAAAGGCAGGCAACAGCGTGGTGGAATTGCTCGATAAATGCGGTGCGTTCGGTGATTTGCCGAAAACTGCACAGATTTCGTTGTTTGGGTGAGCGCGTTTAAGACCTAAACGGCAACAGTCTGTGCAATTTGTGGTAAGCAACGCGCAAAGGAATTGAAAAATCCGGCAATTTGCGCGATTGACAGGGACACTTTACTATGATATCATAGTAGCACGCTAAAGTGATAGGCGGGACGCCGTTTGCTCCCGCTGTGGAATTTGCGGTGAATTGACGGGCGGGCGACAAGTGAATCGCCCCTACGCACGACCACATTCCGAAAGGACTTCCGATATGAAAAATTACGCAAAACTCACCCCTGAGGGGACAAGAGATTATTTATTTGAAGAAAGTGACGCCCGCCGTGCGGTGGAGCGTCAGCTTTCCGATTTGTTTAAATCGCACGGGTATCGGCGCGTGATGACGCCGACGGTAGAATTTTTCGATGTGTTCAACCGCGAAAGCGCCGGCGCATTGCCCGAAACGCTGTATTCGATGACCGACGCATACGGTCGGCTGTTGGTACTGCGTCCCGACTCGACCTTGCCCATTGCCCGCGTGGCGGCAACGCGCTTGCAGGGGGTGGAATACCCCTTGCGGCTTTACTACAACCAAAATGTGTTTACCCGCCGCCCCAAGCTTTCGGGGCACAGCGACGAAACTGCCCAAAGCGGAATTGAGTTAATCGGTGCAAAGGGCTTGCGCGCGGATTTGGAAGTCATCACGATGGCGATTGAAGCGCTGGAAGCGTGCGGCGCGCCCGATTATAAAATCGAAATCGGGCACGCAGGGTATTTTAAATCGCTTTGCGCCGCGCTCGACTGCGACGACGATACCGTCGGCGAAATTTTCGACTGTATGGAGCAGAAAAATTATGTTGCGCTGGGGGCGGTGCTTGATAAAATCGGCACAAATCCAATTACCGACGCACTGCGCAATCTGCCGAAAATGTTCGGCGGGGCAGAGGTGCTTTTGAATGCCGCCGCGGTGGTCGACAGCCCGCAGGCGCACAAAGCGCTTTCGTATCTGCAAACTTTGTATGAGCGGCTCGAAAAGGCAGGGCTTTCGGAGAAAATTATTCTCGATTTGAGCCTTGTGCACCGCAGTAACTATTATACGGGCATTATTTTCCGCGGCTATACCGCCGGCAGTGGTGTGACGGTGCTGTCGGGCGGTCGTTATGACAGTCTGATTTCCGAATTCGGTGCGGATTTGCCCGCGACGGGCTTCGGCTTGAATATTGATGATTTGGCGCGTGCCAAACTTTTACGCGGGGAAATTTCCGCCCCACCTGCGCCCGAATTTCTGTTATTCGGCGAGGACGGTTTTGAAACCGAGGCTTTACAGTTGTTCCGCGAATTGACACAAGCGGGCAAAACCTGTGAGCACAGCGTTTGTACGGATTTTGCCGCGGCGAAAAAATATGCCGAAGCACACGGCATAAAAACCATTTTGAAAATCGGCAAAGACGGCAAAGAGGAGGTCGCGGTATGAGAAAATTACGCATTGCCCTTACCAAAGGCAGACTCGAAAAACAAACCGTAGACCTGTTCCAAAAAATGGGCTTGGATTGTACGGAACTTTTGAACAAAGGCAGACGCTTAATTCTGCCCGTGGGTGACAAGTACGAGGCGGTGCTTGCCAAAGCCGCCGATGTTATCACCTATGTGGAGCACGGCGTTTGCGACATCGGCGTGGTCGGGAAAGACACGATTGTCGAAAATGGCAAGAGTTTTTATGAGGTCTGCGACTTGGAACTCGGAAAATGCAATTTCTGCCTTGCCGGCAAAGCGGGCGGCGATTTTTACAGCGGCTACAATGTGAAGCGTATCGCCACCAAATACCCCAATGTCACCAAAGCCTTTTTTGAGGGTAAGGGCATGGATGTGAAAATCATCAAAATCGAGGGTTCGGTGGAACTTGCGCCGCTTTTAGATTTGTCCGATGCGATTGTCGATATTGTGGAAACGGGCACAACCTTAAAAGAAAACGGCTTGGAAGTGTACGAAAGAATTATGCCGATTTCGGCGCGTGTGATTGTCAACACGGCAAGTATGAAACTGCGCCGCGCGGAAATCGACGCATTTTTGCAGGACATTGAAAAGGCGAAACAGGAGGCGGCAAAATGATACAGATTGCAAAGGCGGACGGCGTTGCCGAACGCAAACTCATAGAACAGTTAAAACAGCGCAGCGGCGAAATCGACCGCACCGTCACTGCGGCGGTCAGCGAGATTTTGCAGAATGTGCGGCAGTACGGCGATACCTCCGTGCGCGAATACACGATGAAATTTGACGGCTCTGTGCCCGAAAATCCCGAAATCTCGAAAGAAGAATTGGACGCGTCCATTGAACAGTGCGACAGCGATTTTATTTATGCGCTCTACAAGGCGGCGGACAATATCCGCGATTTTCATCAGCGCCAAAAACAGCAAAGCTGGCTTGAGCCGAAAGAAAACGGCGTGATTTTGGGGCAGAGAATCAGAGGGCTTCACCGCGTGGGCATTTATGTGCCGGGCGGCACGGCGGCGTATCCGTCAAGCGTATTGATGAATGCTATCCCTGCCAAAATTGCGGGCGTGGAAGAAATTGTGATGGTCACGCCCCCACGCAAAGACGGTACGGCAAACCCTGACATTTTGGCGGCGGCGAAAATTGCAGGCGTGGACCGCGTATTTTTAATGGGCGGTGCACAGGCGGTTGCCGCGCTGGCGTACGGCACGGAAACCGTTCCGAAGGTCGATAAAATCGTCGGACCGGGGAATATTTATGTTGCCACTGCGAAAAAACTCCTGTACGGCACGGTCGATATTGATATGATTGCAGGTCCGTCCGAAATTTTGATTGTCGCGGACGAAACCGCCAACCCGAAATTTTTGGCGGCGGATTTGATGAGTCAGGCAGAGCATGACAAAATGGCAAGTGCCATTCTCTTAACAACCAGCTTTACCGTTGCCAACAAAACTGCCGAGGAATTGGAACGCCAAATGCAAACGCTTTCCCGCAAAGAAATTATTGCACAGTCACTTGACAATTTCGGCGCGATTATCGTGTGCAACGATATGGACGAAGCGGTGCGCTTCGCCAATGAATTGGCGCCTGAGCACTTGGAAATGGCGGTCAAAAATCCGCTTGAATACATCGGCAAAATCGACAATGCCGGCAGTGTGTTCTTGGGGCACTTCTCGCCGGAGCCTTTGGGCGATTATTACGCAGGACCGAATCATGTATTGCCCACCAGCGGCACGGCGCGGTTTTTCTCGCCACTGTCGGTGGACAGTTTTGTCAAAAAATCGAGTTTTATTTATTACACCGAGGAAGCGCTTCGCGAGGCGAAGGACGATATTGTCAAACTCGCCGATACCGAGGGCTTAACCGCGCACGCAAATTCCATCAAGGTTAGATTTTAAAGGAAGTACCTGTTTTTATGTTTGAGCTCAATGAAAAAATCAAGAATTTAACACCGTATGACCCCATTGAAGGGCAGTATCCTGTGCGTCTCGACGCGAACGAGTCGTTTGTGACGCTCTCGAAAGAAATGAAGACGGAAATTGCCGCGGCGATTACCAATACGCATTTCAACCGCTACCCCGACCCTTATGCAAACGAAGTCCGCGCGGGATTTGCAGCGTATTTCGGCGTGCCGAAAGAATGCGTGATGGCGGGTAGTGGCTCGGACGAGGTCATTTCGGTGCTGATGAACGCCTTTTTGCAAAAGGGCGACACCGTAGTGACCGTTTCACCGGATTTTTCAATGTATGCGTTTTATGCGTCATTAGTTGAGTGCAAGGTCGTGACATTGCCGAAGAAAAAGGACTATACGGTGGATACGGATTTGCTGATTGAAACCGCAAACCGTGAAAATGCACGGCTGATTGTGTTTTCCAACCCGTGCAATCCGACGGGGCGCGTGCTCAAAAAAGAAGAAGTGCGTCGTCTGATTACTTCGGTAAAATCGCTTGTGGTGCTGGACGAAGCCTATATGGATTTTTCCGACCAAAGCCTGCTTACGGAATTCGCAAAGTATGACAATTTGCTGATTTTGAAGACTTGCTCAAAAGCAATCGGTATGGCGTCGGTACGTTTGGGCTTTGCTGTCGGGCAGGAGCGGCTTATTCGCGTTTTGCAGGCGGTGAAATCGCCCTACAATTTGAACGCGCTCACGCAAACGGTCGGTACGGTGATTTTTTCGCACCCCGAATATATCCGTGCGGCTTTACAACGCATTTTAGAGTCACGCGACGATTTGTATGCCGCGTTGTTGAAAATTGAAGAAGAATTTCCGCAGGATTTCCACCCCATACCGACTGATGCGAACTTTGTGTATGTGGAGTGTAAAGATGCGGCGGGGATTTTTGCATATTTAAAAGAAAAAGGCATTGTGGTGCGCAAAATGGGCGACTGCTTGCGCATTACCGCCGGCAGAAATTATGAAAACGAAGCGGTTGTTGCGGAAATTACCGCGTATTTGAAAGGAGCACGCGTATGAGAACGGCAAGTGTTTCGCGCAAATCCAAAGAGACCGACATTTCCGTGCAGTTATGTTTAGATGGCGGCGACGTGTCCGTACAAACGGGCATCGGCTTTTTTGACCATATGCTGACCGCGTTTGCCGTGCACGGTGGGTTTGGGCTGACGATTTCCTGCAAAGGCGATTTAGAGGTGGACTGTCACCACACAATTGAGGACACGGGTATTGTGCTGGGGCAGGCGTTTTGTGAGGCACTCGGTGACAAAAGCGGTATTGCGCGCTACGGCAGTTTTTTTGTGCCGATGGACGAGGCGTTGGGCTTTTGTGCCGTGGACATCAGCGGCAGACCGTATTTGGTGTTTGACGCGCGTTTCCCCGAAGAACGCGTCGGTGAATTTGACACCTGTATGGGGTCGGAATTTTTCCGTGCACTCGCGTTTAACGCCGGAATTACCCTGCATTTACGCGCGCCCTACGGCGAAAATTCCCACCATATGCTCGAAGCGCTCTTTAAAGCGGCAGGGCACGCGCTTAAAATCGCCTCTGCAAAAACAGCGGACGGCGCGGTGCTTTCCACAAAAGGAATGCTGGATTAAACAATAAAAACAAACGGAGAACGGTATGCTGATTTTTCCTGCAATAGACATCAAAGGCGGCGCTTGCGTGCGTCTCTATAAAGGCGATATGGCGTCTGCCGAACAGGTGGCGGACAGTTACATCGATACCGCTGCCGCATTCAAAGCCGCGGGCGCCAAGTGGATACATATGGTCGATTTGGACGGCGCGTGCGCAGGCGAACGCAAAAACACGCATATTTTCACAGAGGTTGCCGAAAAAAGCGGCTTACAAGTCGAGGTCGGCGGCGGCATTCGTACCATAGATGATGTGGAATATTACCTGTCGCGCGGGATTTCGCGCGTGGTCATCGGCTCAGCGGCGGTCAAGAATCCGAAGCTCGTGCGCGAAGCATGTAAGCTGTACGGCGACAAAATTGCCGTCGGCATTGACGCGCGCGGCGGCTTTGTCGCAACCGAGGGTTGGGTGGAAACCGGCACGGTGGATTACATAACGCTCGCGAAAGAAATGGAACAGGCAGGCGTTCGCACCGTGATTTTTACCGATATTGACCGCGACGGTATGCTGTCCGGACCCAATTTGGAGCAGCTGCAGGCTTTGAATGAAGCCGTATCCTGCGATATTGTCGCAAGCGGCGGCATCAAGGATATAAATGACATACAGGCACTTTCCGACCGAAATTTGTACGGCGCCATTTGCGGACGGTCGATTTACAAAGGTACATTGGATTTAAAAGAAGCGGTTGCATTGGCACAAACAGAGGTGTAAAATGGACTTAGAAAAATACTTTAAAAAATCCGATTTAATCCCCGCCATTGTGCAGGAAAGTGAAACGGGCGAAGTGCTGATGCTCGCCTATATGAACCGCGAATCTTTGCAAAAAACGCTGGAAACGGGTTACACCTGGTTTTTCAGCCGTTCGCGGCAAACCCTTTGGAACAAAGGCGAAACCTCGGGGCACAAACAGCGCGTGCTTTCGGTGGTGGGCGATTGCGATGACGACACCTTGCTTGTCACCGTCGAACAGACAGGACCTGCCTGCCATACGGGCAGGCACAGTTGCTTTTTTAAACCGCTATTGGAGGAGAAAGACCAATGAACGATGTATTAGACGAACTGTACGCAGTGGCGACCTCGCGCCGCGAAAATCCGCAAGAGGGGTCTTATACCTGCTATCTTTTTGAACAGGGGTTAGACAAAATCCTTAAAAAAGTCGGGGAAGAAAGTGCCGAAACGATTATTGCCGCGAAAAACGGTGTGAAAGCGGACACCGTCGGCGAAATTTCCGATTTGTTGTTTCATTTGGTTGTGATGATGGCAAACGAGGGGATTACACCGGAGGACGTGAAAGCTGAGCTTGCGCGCCGTCACCAAAAAGAGGGTAATTTAAAAACCTTTCATAAGGTCGATAAAAATACATAATAGGAGAGTTGCACGATGTGGATTCTGTGGACAATTTTAGGACTTCTCGGCGTGTTTATTGTGGTGACGCTGATTCGCGCCGCCTTTTGGACGCCCGAAAAAACCGAATTTAAACCGTTGCCCGACGAGCAGGTCGATGTGGACAAATACCGTAAGGATTTGAGCGACGCCATCAAAATCAAGACCATTTCCAATGTTGATGTGGACAAGGTGGACTGGAACGAGTTTAAGCGCTTGCACGCGCTGTTTGAGGAGCGCTTTCCGCTGGTATACAAAAACTTGAAATGCGAGGAAATCTCGCTGGCAAGTCTTTTGTTTACTTGGGAGGGCAAAAACCCCGACCTCGAGCCGATTGCACTTTTGGGGCATCAGGATGTTGTGCCTGTTGCCGAGGGTACGGAAGGGGACTGGACGCATCCTGCCTTTGACGGCGTGGACGACGGCGAATTTGTGTGGGGGCGCGGCGCGCTGGATATGAAAAACCACCTGATTGCCGTTTTAGAAAGTGTGGAATCTCTCCTTGCAGAAGGGTTCGAGCCCGAACGCACCGTGTACCTTTGCTTTGGGCACGATGAGGAAATCGTTGCCGCACCGACCTCGGGCGCGGGCAGCATTGCCGCCGTGTTAAAGGAACGCGGCGTGCATTTGGACAGTGTCATTGACGAGGGCGGCGCGATTTTGGATTTGAATGTCGGCGGGATCATCAACAAAAAGCTGGCAGGCGTCGGCATTGCCGAAAAAGGCTATGTCGATTACCGTGTGTCGGTTTCCGCCAAAGGCGGGCACTCTTCCCAGCCGCCCGCACATACTGCGATTGGCGCTTTGGCAGATGTTGTCAAGGATATTGAGGGGCATCAGTTTAAAGCCAAAATGCCCGCATTCGTGTATGAACTGTTCACGAAAATCGGGAAAAATGTCAGTTATCCCGCGCGCATTGTCACCTGCAATCTGTGGCTGTTAAAGCCGCTGATTACCGCGGTGATGAAAAAAATTCCGCCGGCGGCTTCCTTAATTCATACCACAACCGCTGTCACGATGGCAGAGGGCAGTCCTGCAGCGAATGTGCTGCCGCAAAAGGCGTCGGTTACGGTCAATTTCCGTATGATGCCCGGTGTGACCATCAAAAATGTAGAAGAACATATCCGTTCGTGCGTGCGCAATAAGGATATTGAAGTCGAGTATTTAAAGGGCAAGGAAGCGTCGAAGGTTTCTCCGACCGACAGCCGTTCTTTCAAGATTTTAGAAGAAATTTGCACCCGTACCGACCCTGATTTGCTGGTTGCGCCGTACCTTGTCATGGGTGGTACGGACGCGTATCATTACGAAGAGGTTTGCGATAATATTTACCGATTTGCACCGTTTGTAATGGATACAAAGCTGTTACTCACCACCCACGGTACAGACGAGCGCATTCCGATTTCCTGTATGGCGGACGGCTTAAAATTCTTTAAGCGCTATATTCGTATGATGTCCGCAGAATAAGTGTAACAAACCAAGCCCCCGAACCGATTTTGTATGGTTCGGGGGCAGATTTTTCTTTTGTTTTATTTTTTCATTTTCATAGAAATATCAAAGGCTTTTACGGAGTGCGTCAGCGCGCCGAGCGAAATAATATCCACACCCGTTTTGGCAACCTCGGCAATCGTTTCCAGTGTGATGCCGCCCGACGCCTCGGTTTTGGCACGCCCGTCAATGATTTCAACGGCTTCGCGCATCATATCGTTTGACATGTTGTCAAGCATAATAATGTCTGCCCCTGCCGCGAGTGCTTCGCGGACTTCCGTAAGGTCGCGGGTCTCGACTTCAATTTTGACCATATGTCCGAGTTTTCCGCGTAACGCGGCAACCGCGTTGGGAATTCCGCCGCCCGCGTCAATGTGGTTGTCTTTGAGCATCGCACCGTCCGACAAATTAAAGCGGTGGTTTTTGCCGCCGCCGCAGGTCACGGCGTATTTTTGCAGTGCGCGAAGTCCGGGAAGCGTCTTGCGTGTATCGGTAATCTGTGCGTTTGTGCCTTTTACAAGCTCCACCGCCGCAGCGGTTGCTGTTGCAATGCCCGACATATGCTGTAACAGGTTTAATGCCGTGCGCTCGCCTTTCAACAGCAATACGGTTTTGCCCGAAAATTCGGCAATTAAATCGCCTTTCTGAATTTTGTCGCCGTCGTGCTTATAAATTTTGCTTTCAAAGGTGTCGTCCAGCAGTTCAAATACGCGCATCGCAACCGAAAGACCGCACAGTACGCCGTCTGCCTTCGCAATAAAATAGGCTTCGTCGCGTTGATTTTCCGGAATCAAATAGTCCGATGCCACGTCCACATAGTTAATATCCTCTTTGAGCGCGTTTACAATGATTTCGTCCACATAAAATTGCGGTAGATTCATCCCTCGTCAACCTCCTTGAGTATGATATGCGCTACCGTTGCAAGGCTTAGCGCCTCGCAGTAGTCGGGCGTGATTGCGAATTTCCCGGTTTGCAAGCGTTTGAGTATCGCGTCTACACGCTTTAATCCCGTGCGTACTGCGCCGGGGTCGGGAATGACGAAATAGGCGCGTTGCATAATGGAGCGAATTTCTGTTCGCAAGCCTTTTGGCAAAGGTGCGCCGGTAATGTCTGTTTTGTGGTCGGTCACCGCTACATGCGCAAAGCCTGCGTTTACACAACGGGTAATATCCTCCGCTGCGCGTCTGCCGAACACAAGCGCCTCCAAAAGGGAGTTCGATGCCAAACGGTTTTTGCCGTGTACGCCTGTGCACGAGCATTCCCCGACAGCATACAGCCGCGCAATGCTTGTCCGTGCGTCCAAATCCACGCCGATGCCGCCCATCAAATAGTGCTGACAGGGGAATACGGGAATTAAATCCGTAGTAATGTCTACCCCGTGCTTTTTGCATCCCTCGTAAATTCCGGGGAATCGGTTTAACAAATAGTCGCGGTCGCGGTGGGTAATATCTAAGTAAAAATTGTTGCTGCCCGTTTTACGGCTTTCCATAATGATGCATTTGGAAACCACATCGCGCGGGGCTAACTCCAAACGTTGGTCATAGCGGTGCATAAAACGTTCTTTTTTGCAGTTTAATAAGTATGCACCCTCACCGCGCACCGCCTCGCTGATTAAAAACTGTTCACGGTCTGCGCCGTTGAAGGCGGTGGGGTGGAATTGCACATAGCTTAAATGTTCAATGGTCGCGCCGAGTTCATACGCCAAGCGAATCCCGTCGCCCGTCGCCACGGCGGGGTTGGTGGTGTATTTATATACTCTGCCGATGCCGCCCGTTGCCAAAACGCAGTAGTCACAAAATACGGTATGCGCCTCGCCGTCCTTTAAAATGTCGGCGCAAAAGCCGCTTTTGACTTTGCGGAGGGTATATACCATGGCATTTGGCACTTGCGTAATATTTTTATGCTTCCGGATTTCCAAAAGCAACTTGTTGACGATTTCCGCACCCGTGGTGTCCTTATGGTGCACAATGCGGCGGCGGCAATGTCCCCCCTCCAGCGTTTTTTGAATACTGCCGTCGGGATTTTTATCAAACTCTACGCCGTAATTCATAATTTTCCGAACGTCATCGGGACCCTCGTGCACCAGCACATCGACCGCGTCGGGATTGTTTGCCTGTTGACCGGCAACCATCGTGTCTGCAAAATGCAAATCGAAGCTGTCGTTTTCAAAGCTCAAAACAGCGGCAACACCGCCTTGTGCCAAGGAGCTGTTGCAGAGCGTGTCCTCTTTCTTTGAGAGCATCAAAACGGACAGATTTTCGGGGAGCGACAGCGCGGTGTATAGCCCGCCGAGTCCCGTCCCGACAATCAGAACATCATATTTCTTTTCCATAGTATCACGACCGAAAATTTAGTTTTCCTGTAACTTGCGAATCATCATTTTTGCGGCTTTGTAAATATCGCCGCACCCCAAGGTCAGCACCAAATCGCCTGCCTTTGCGTTTTTGAGGACAAAATCCGCAACCTCGTCAAAGGTGTGAAACCAAACCGAGCCGGGGATTTTTTCGGCAAGCTGAGAAGTGTAAACATTATATGTGTTGATTTCGCGTGAACCCATAATTTCCGTCAGCACACAGCGGTCGGGAATCTGTAAGACTTCTGCAAAATCGTCCATTAACATATAGGTGCGTGAAAAGGTGAACGGCTGAAATACCGCCCAAACGGTATTGTAGCCCATTTTCATTGCCGCCTCCAAGGTGACGCGCAATTCGGCGGGGTGATGGGCGTAATCGTCGGCAAAGGTGATGCCTTTGTATTCGCCCAAATTTTCAAACCGTCTGCCCGCGCCGCCGAAAGTCTCCAAACCCTGTTTGCAATCGGCAAACGAAGCGCCCGCGTGCATACTTGCGGCAATTGCCGCCAAGGCGTTGAGAATATTGTGCCGCCCCGGCACTTTTAACTGAATATGCCCCAAGGTTTCGCCCTTATAGACCACATCGAACGCATAGTATGCGCCGCGGCTGTCTGTGATGCTTGCGGGGGAATAGTCGTTTTCCGACGCAAAGCCGAAGGTGATTTTCGTTTTACCGCCGATACCCTCCATTGCCTTTAAGGTGTTTTGGTCGTCGCCGTTGTAAATCACAGCGTCTGTCGCCATATCGGCAAATTTGTGAAAGCTCAAAATCAAATTGTCCAGTGTTTTGAAGTAATCGAGATGGTCCTCGTCGATATTTAAAACGACGGCGACGGCGGGGGACAGCTCCAGAAAAGTGTCCACAAATTCGCACGCCTCGCAGACGAAGTTTTCGCTTTTGCCGACGCGCCCGTTTGCGCCAATCGCCGGCAGCTTGCCGCCGATGACCGCCGACGGGTCTAAATCAGCTGTCAACAAGATTTGCGTCGCCATGGAGGTAACGGTGGTTTTGCCGTGCGTGCCGCAAACACCGATACAGTTTTTGTACATTCTCGAAATCGCACCGAACAGCTTGGCACGCTCAAAGGTCGGAATTCCGCTTTCCTTCGCGGCGACAAGCTCGGGGTTATCCTTTAACAGCGCCGCGGTGTACACCACCATTTCGGCGCCCGCAATGTTTTCGGCGCGCTGTCCCATCGCGACGGGAATGCCGAGTGCCCGAATACGCGCGAGCGTATCACTTTCGTTGTTGTCCGAGCCCGACAGCTCGTACCCCTCGCTGTGCAGAATTTCCGCAAGCGGGCACATACCGCTGCCGCCGATGCCGATAAAATGAATGCGTTTGACCTGTTTTAACAGCGTATCTATGTCGTGCATAACCAAGAATCCTTCCTTACAAAACATATACAACCTTATTATATTGCAAAACAGAAAAAAATTAAACCCCTTAAAGCGATTTTATCACAAGAATTTCGGGAAAAGCATACTATAGTTTAGAAATCAAAAAGGGGGCTATTTGCCTTGCAAACCGTTTTGCTTTTAGGCGGCGACAGCCGCACGCGGTATTTAGACCGATTTTTCACATCGCACGGATACAGTACATATTGCTTCGGTGTATATGCCCCAATAGATTTTACGGATTTAAAATATGCACTGGGAATGCAATATGTTTCGATAATTTTGCCGCTGCCCGTCACAAAGGACGGGAAAAGCGTCCAATGTCCGCTGACAAATTCCGCTCTGCCGTTTGAGACGCTTATACAGCTTACTGCCGCCGAAAATACGGTGTACGGCGGCATTCTACCCAAAAATCTCACGGAACTGTGCCTCCGAAAGGGCGTACGGGCGGTAGAGTATTACGATGAAGAGGTCATTGTGCAAAATGCGGCATTGACTGCAGAGGGTACTTTGCGGGTTTTATGTGAATACGGGATAAACTTGCAAACACACCCGCATGTTGCCGTAATGGGCTTTGGCAGAGTCGCAAAGGCAACAGCACGTACGCTGCTTGCGGCAGGCTGTGTGCCTACCGTTGCGGCACGAAATCCTGCGGCGCTGGACGACGCCAATCGTATGGGTTGTGCGGTATTGCCGCTCAACGCACTTTTGGCAGACGCGTCATCGTTCGATGTAATCATCAACACCGTGCCCGCACCGCTGTTCACGGAAAAGGAGCTTGCACACACCAAAAAAACGGTGTGTATTGTCGATGTGGCATCTGCACCGTTCGGCGTGGATTTTGCAGCGGCAAAGGCGCTTTCCCGCACAGCGGTCAAAGCGCAGTCCCTGCCGGGGAAATATACGCCGCAGGCAGCGGCAGAGGTTATCGGAGAAAAACTATGCAAGTTGATTTCAGAATAAGGGAGGGATTTTTATGTCCCAAATTACCGTAGGCTTTGCCATGTGCGGGTCATTTTGTACTTTTCACAGGGTAATCCCCGAAATCGAGAATTTGGTGCGCCGTGGCTATCGGGTGCTGCCGATTTTATCGCAGACGGCTTATTCCACCGACACGCGTTTCGGGCAAGCGGCGGATTTTAATGCGAAAATTGAACAAATTACGGGCAATCCGATTATACACACGGTGTTTTCTGCAGAGCCAATCGGTCCCAAAAAACTGCTGGATGCACTGATTATCGCCCCTGCGACAGGCAATACGCTGGCGAAATTGGCAAACGGCATTACCGATACGTCTGTCACACTTGCCTGCAAAGCACATTTGCGCAACGAGCGACCTGTGCTGATTGCAGTGTCCACGAATGATGCGCTCGGCACGGCGGCAAAAAACATAGGACTTTTGATGAATGCCAAGCACATCTATTTTGTACCGATGCGCCAAGACGATACGCAAAACAAACCGAACTCCGTTGTGGCGGATTTTACAAAAATTCCCGACGCGCTGGAACAAGCACTTTCGGAGCGTCAAATACAGCCCGTATACTGCTGAAAAACAGACTGTTAAGCACCGTCAAACTGCCGATTTGACGGCGCTTTTTTTATGCGGAATGTAAAAATTCAAAAGAGCATCGTTTTAGTATGGCATTTTTCGAAAAACTGTGCTACAATTTATCTAACTCTGCACACGGGAGGCGCAATATGTCTTTTATTGAAGTCAAAAATGTGACCAAGACCTATAAAATGGGTGAGGTTGAGATTAAAGCGCTGGACGACGTCGGCTTTGGTATTGAAAAAGGTGAATTTGTAGTTGTGGTCGGTCCTTCGGGCGCGGGCAAAACCACCATTCTCAATATTCTGGGCGGTATGGATACCGCTTCCTCAGGGGAAATCTTTGTGGATAACGAAGACATCACCAAATTCGATGAAAAAGCCCTCACAGGCTATCGGCGGGACGATGTCGGCTTTGTATTCCAGTTTTATAATCTGGTTGGGAACTTGACCGCCCTTGAAAATGTGGAGCTCGCGTTGCAAATCTGCAAAAATCCGTTGAACGCGGACGAGGTTTTGCAGGAGGTCGGGCTTTCCAACCGTATGGACAATTTCCCGGCACAGCTTTCGGGCGGCGAGCAACAGCGTGTATCCATTGCGCGTGCGTTAGCGAAAAACCCGAAGCTGCTTTTGTGCGATGAGCCGACCGGCGCGCTCGATTACATTACCGGCAAATCCATTTTGAAGTTGTTACAGGATACCTGCCGCGAAAAAGGCGTGACGATTGTGGTCATTACCCATAACCTTGCCATAGCCCCCATGGCAGATAAGGTGATCAAGGTTAAAAACGGTAAAATTGACCAAATTTTAATGAACAAGCGTCCCACACCCGTGGAATACATTGAATGGTAAAGGAAATCGGCTATGACTAAGGGATTAAGAAAGGACTTTCGCAGAGAAGTCAAGCACAGCTTCAGCCGATTTCTGTCGATTTTGCTGATTTCGGCGCTCGGCGTTGCGTTTTTTGCGGGCATTCGTTCGGCAAGCCCTGCCATGCTCGCTTCGGCGGACGCGACCTTTGACAGCGACAATTTGGCGGATATCCGTGTGATCGGCACGCTCGGGATGACGGATAACGATGTTGCTACACTGTTGAGTTTGGACGGTGTGCAGACAGCGGAGGGCATTTATACAGGGGACTTTTTGTGCGAAACGGAGAACAACACCGTTGTGACCAAGGTGACTTCGCTGACCAATCAGGTAACTCTTGTAAAGGTGAAGGAAGGGCGGTATCCCGAAAAATACAATGAATGTATTGCCGACCGTGAATTTCTGGACGCGTCAGGCTTTCAAATCGGGGATACGATTCGACTGAAAACCGGTACGGACGCCAAGGTTTCCGATACCCTTGCGGACGATGAATTCACCATTGTCGGCGTGGGCGAAACCTCCTATTATTTGGACGACGAGCGCGGTACTGCCGCTATCGGTGACGGTACGGCGGACGGGCTTTTGGTTATTCCGAAAGAAGCGTTTACGGCAGAGGTGTATTCCGAAATCCATGTCACGATGATTGGCGCGGCGGAGCTTAACTGCTTTTCTAAAGAGTATGACAAGCTGCTGGAAACCGTAAAGGCAAATATCGGTACGGTGGAAAATGCCCGCTGTGAAGCACGGCTTGCGGAATTCCGCGCCGATGCTGACAAAAAGCTCAATCAGGCGAAATACGAGTTCCAAAAGAAAAAAGATGAAGCCATCAGCGATTTGGGCGATGCGTACCAAACGCTGTTAACCAAAGAGGCAGAGCTGGAAAACGGGCAGTTAAAAATTGACCAACAGCGTCAGCAGATTGAAGAACTGCGCGAGTTGTTTGATTCGGGTGACCAAAGCGTGGAAAACGGCAAGGTACAAATTGCCGAAGCGCGTGCCACGATTAACGATTTGGAACGGCAAAAGAAAGCCATTGAAGACCAAATTGCCGCGGATGAGGCAAAAATTGCCCAAATGCAAAAGGAATTGCAGGAAGACGCACCGTACATATCCGATGAGGAATATTATCAACGCAGTATGGAGATTATCCGTGCGACGGCAACGGTGGAATACTATAAGAATCAGCTTCCGGCGATTGAACAGAGCATTGCCGATATGAATGACCGCGTGACTACGGCGGAGCAGTTTATTGAGGATTATCCGGCAGCAGCGGCTGCCGCGCGTGTGAAAATCGCAGAGGGCGAAGCAAAGCTTGAAGAAGCCGAAAAGGAAATCCAAGACGGCGAAATTGCGTTAGAGCGCGCCAAAGAGGATTATGCACTGGCGGTGGAGGACGCTGAGGCGGAAATCAACGCCGCACAGGAAAAACTGGACAAATCTGAGGACGAAATCAACAATGTGAAGCTGCCGAAATGGCACATTTTAGACCGTACCTCCATTCAGAGCTATGCATCGTACAAAAACGATGCAGAAGGCATCAGCGCCGTCGGCACGGTGTTCCCGATTATCTTTTTCTTGGTGGCGGCGCTTGTATCTTTGACCACGATGACACGTATGGTCGAGGAGGAACGCACGCAAATCGGTACGTTGAAGGCGCTCGGCTATAAAAAATCCGCCATTACGGCAAAATTTGTTTGGTATGCGCTGTTGTCCACCCTGCTCGGCAGCATTGTCGGCGTGGCGCTCGGCGAATCGCTGCTTCCGTATGTTATTATCCGCACCTACAAGTCGGCTTCATATATCCATTTAACGCAAACCGTGGTACAGCCGCATGTGCTCAATGCAGTTGTTGCCACCGTACTGGCGGTGCTTGCTACTGTCGGCGGCGCTGTGGCGGCAAGTGCGCGTGTGCTTTCGGAAAGCCCCGCGGCGTTGATGCGCCCCGAAGCCCCGAAAATCGGCAAGCGCACCTTTATTGAGGACATTGACTTTATTTGGATGCGCCTGAATTTTGCGCAAAAGGCGGCGTGCCGCAATCTGTTCCGTTATAAAAAGCGGCTGTTTATGACCATACTCGGCGTGGCAGGCTGTATGGCGCTGTTGCTTGCAGGCTTCGGCATTCGGGATTCTGTGGAAATGGTACCCGAAAAGCAGTATAACCGTATTTTCAGTTATCAAGGCATCGTCGGGGCAGACACCTCCCTTTCCCGTGCGGAACGGCGGCAGCTGCTTTCCAAAGTGGCTTCCGTAGAGGGCGTGACGGAGTATTTGCAAACCAAGAGCATTGTCACCTATGCCGAAACCGAAAAAGGGGAAACCTCGGCATATTTGATTGTTCCGCAGGATACGGTGAAGCTCGGCGAATATGTGCATTTGTGTGAAGCACGCTTCCCGCATGATGATATTGCCCTTACAGATGACGGCATTTTGATTACCGAAAAATTTGCAAAGACCTTGGGCGTATCGGCGGGCGATATGATTACGATTAAAGAGGACGAAACCGCTGAGCCGGTCGGCGATGTGCGTGTGGCGGGCGTGGTGGAAAACTACTTAAACAACTATATTTACATGACGCCCAATATTTATAAGGCGCTGTACGGGGAAACCGCATCGCTCAACGCCGCGCTGATTCAGGTGGACCCGAGCGCCGATGTGAATGCCGTCGCAGAGGATTTACTTGACATCAACGGCGTAACCTCGGTCTCGATGAACGCCACCACACAGGCGCAGGTCAACAGCATGCTCGGCAATCTGAATGTGATTATTGCGGTGATGATTTTGGCGGCGGGCTTACTGGCATTTATTGTGCTTTACAACCTCAACAACATTAACATTACCGAGCGCCGCCGAGAGCTTGCCACCTTAAAGGTTTTGGGCTTCTACCCCGGAGAATTGGCGGCGTATGTCTACCGCGAAAATGTTATTTTGACACTGTTTGGTACGGTTTTGGGTATTTTGCTCGGCTTTGTACTGCACTGGTTTGTGATGCAAACCGTGGAAACCGAAATGGTGATGTTCGGCGCCGAAATGCGCTTTACAAGTTATCTGTTCGCGGTGATCTTGACCATTGTATTCGCGGTGCTTGTCAACGCGCTGATGTATTTCCGCTTGAAAAAGATTGATATGATAGAATCTCTAAAATCCGTGGAATAATCAAAAAACCGATGCCTGCAAGCGTGGGCATCGGTTTTTTCGTACTTTGGGGACTTTTCACGAGTTTCTTACAAAAGAATTAAGATTTTCGGTATTTGCTTGACTTTGCACTCCAAATGCGGTATAGTCCGGTTTCCGATAGGCGGCGAAAAAGGAGTGGTGGGATGCAAAAGAAAACAAAAATTATACTCGGGATTGTTGCGGCGGTGGTGGCAATTGTGCTTTTCCTTCCGCCGGTCGGTTTCGGTATTGATTTGCTGAAATCAGCAATACGGGATTCCAAGCCTGCCAATTATTATGCGGACGCGTGGAATCTTGCGTTTCCCGAATCTGCAAAGAAGACATACACGCGCAGCACAGGTGGTCGAGACTGGTGGAGATATAGTATTTATACAATCGATCCCGGCGACGATGCGGCGTTTGCCGACTGCCTTGACGCCCCATTCGATGAAGAGACACTGGGGAGAATCACGAAGCATTTGGACGAAGTTCAGGTTCCGCAGGATCAACGCCCGGATTTAGAACGGACTTACCGATGGAAGCGCGTTACGGAGAACGGCAGGCTGATTGCGGAGGATCCGCACGATTTATACGGAGACAGCATGTATGTACTGTATGACAAACAGAACAATACCGTGTATACATTAATCAGACATAGGTGAATATTTGCTACGCAGTTATGACACATTTTCAAAAAATAATACAAAAAATCCCTGTTCTTGTATAAACTGCATATTGCAATTTACCACAAGATATAGTATACTGTCATTACAAACCAAACGAAATGTATGACTGACGGAATCCAAAACGGAACGCAGAACAACTGCGGGGGAGTACAGCTTCGTATTTTGTGCCGACCGTCTGGGCAATCTTGCATAGAGATTGCCCTTTTTCTATGCAGACGTTTATATAAAGGAGAACAATATGGATTTCAAAGCATGGAACGGATTTAAAAAAGGGGAATGGACGGATAAAATCAATGTACGCGATTTTATTTTGCGCAATTATACCCCCTATTTGGGCGACGCCGATTTTTTGGCAGGTCCCACTGCGCGGACAAGCGCGTTAATGGAAAAATGCAATGAACTTTTTAAAGCCGAACGCGAAAAAGGCGGCGTTTTAGATGTCGATACCGAAACCGTGTCGTCTTTGGTGACCTACCATGCAGGTTATATTGATAAAGACAACGAATTGATTGTCGGCTTGCAGACCGACGCACCCTTAAAACGCGGCGTAAATCCCTTCGGCGGTATTCGTATGGCGAGAAGCGCCGCGAAAGCCTACGGCTACGAGCTTTCCGACAAAATTGAGGAAGAATTTCGCTATAAAACCACGCATAATGACGGCGTGTTCCGTGCCTATACCGACGAAATGCGCGCCGTGCGACATATCGGATTGTTGACGGGGCTGCCCGACGCCTACGGTCGCGGCAGAATTATCGGCGACTATCGCCGCGTGGCGCTGTACGGCGTAGATGTTTTAATCGAAGAAAAGAAAAAAGACAAAGATGCGTACGGGCAGAAAAATATGGACGCGGACAACATTCGCCAATGCGAGGAGCTGTATCAGCAAATCCATTTCTTGGAATTGCTTAAAGAAATGGCGCAAATGTACGGCTATGACATCAGCCGACCGGCGGAAAATGCGCGCGAAGCGGTGCAGTGGCTGTATTTCGGCTATCTTGCCGCGATTAAAGAGCAGAACGGCGCGGCAATGTCCTTAGGGCGGACGAGCACATTCCTTGATATTTATATGGAACGTGACCTTCAAAACGGCATGCTCACCGAAGAGGGCGCACAGGAATTGATGGACGATTTTGTCATGAAGCTGCGCTTGGCGCGCCATTTGCGCACGCCCGAATACAACGAGCTGTTCGGCGGAGACCCGATGTGGATTACCGAAAGCATCGGCGGGCAAAGCACGGACGGGCGCACGCTGGTCACGAAAAACTCTTACCGCGTGCTCAATACGCTGTATACCCTCGGACCTGCGCCTGAACCGAATTTGACGGTGCTGTGGTCCGACCAATTGCCCGCACCGTTCAAGAAATTCTGTGCGAAAGTCTCGATTGATACCGACTCCATTCAGTATGAAAACGACGATGTGATGCGCCCGATTTACGGCGACGATTACGCGATAGCCTGCTGTGTTTCGGCAATGCAGGTCGGCAAGCAGATGCAATTCTTCGGCGCGCGGTGCAACCTTGCCAAATTATTGTTGCTTGCGATTAACGGCGGTTATGATAATATGTCCGAACAGCGCATCGGACCGCAAATGGAGCCCGTCAAGGGTGACACGCTTGATTATGCCGATGTTGCAGGACGGTTCTCGGTCTATCTTTCGTGGCTGTGCAGACTGTATGTCAACACGATGAACGTTATTCACTATATGCATGACAAATACGCCTATGAAAAAATCCAAATGGCGTTGCATGATACCGATGTCACGCGCTTTATGGCATTCGGTGTGGCAGGGCTTTCCGTTGCGGCGGACAGCCTGTCGGCAATTCTGTACGCCAAGGTGCACCCTGTGCGCGATGAAAACGGCTATGTGGTGGATTTTGTAACCGAGGGCGAATTCCCGACCTACGGCAACGATGACGATCGCGTGGATTTCATTGCAAAATCCTTACTCGAAAGCACGATTACGGAATTGCGCAAAACCCCGACTTACCGCAACGCCGTGCACACCCTTTCAGCGTTGACGATTACCTCGAATGTGGTGTACGGCAAAAAGACGGGGAGTACGCCCGACGGCAGAAAGAAAGGTGAGCCGTTTGCACCGGGTGCAAATCCGATGCACAACCGCGAAAAGAACGGTGCGCTCGCTTCGTTAAACTCTGTGGCAAAAATGCCGTATGATTCCTGCCGCGACGGGATTTCCAACACCTTTTCCATTGTGCCGCAGGCGCTCGGCAAAACCGAGGGGGAGCGTGCGGACAATTTGGTGTCCATTTTGAATGGCTATTTCAACAATAAAGCACATCACATCAATGTCAATGTGCTGAACCGTGAAATGCTGATGGAAGCGTACGAAAATCCTGAAAAATACCCGAACCTCACCATTCGCGTGTCGGGGTATGCGGTGAATTTCCACAAGCTGTCGCGTGAACAGCAAAAAGAAGTGATTATGCGCACCTTCCACAGTGCGATATAATACAATCCATAAAAGGATACGGGGGAGAAATGATGAAACGAGAATTAAACGAAATGCAGGTGCGTTCGGCGCTGTCTGCGATTGCGGGCACGGAGCCGAACGGGATTATCATCGCGGCGACCGAGGTAAAAGCGAGCGACGCGGCTGTGGGTGCCGCGTTCGGTGCGATTGGCTCTGCCATTCATAAGGCGGTGTCCAGTCGTCCGGATTTTCACATCATTCACCGCACGGCAATGGGGCTTTACTTCTTGCCGGTCTATAATAAAAAAACGGAATATGTTCTTGTGCCGGCGGAAAACTTCTTCATTCCGCACGCACAAATTGCGCAAATGACGGTTGTGCGCGGTCTGTTCGGCGGAATGCGGATTGATATTAAACTGCAAAACGGACAGACTTTTCAGTTTAACGGCAATCAAAAAATGAAAGCGGTACCGTTCCAAGCGGAGAATTTCCCGAAGTTTTATGCGTTTTATGAGGAACAAAGCCGCAAAAAACAGCGGAACAATAAAGTGCTTGTCGGCGTTCTTGCGGCAATTTTTGTGCTGTTAATCGGGTTTGTTGTTTTTGCGCCGGATGCAGAGCCTGTTGATGACGTAAGTCCGGCGGCGGGAGACACCGTATATGCAATGGAACCGCATTTGGTTGCGGATACGATTTCGCTGGAAGTTCCCAAAGATTTTCAATCGATGACCGCCGAGGAAATTGCGGAATATGACCCCGAGGGCGGTATTATTGCGGGCTTTGCACCCGTTGCGGACGATGTGTGCGTATTGGTTTCGCGCGTGACGACCGATTGGACAGACGAGGATTTGGCTGCCGCTTACGAGCAAGAAAAAACCGAACAGGACGAAACATATACGGTGGAATTGACGACTTCAAGCAACGGTGTGTGTATGCTGGTGACCAAAGAGACGGTGCCCGTCCAAAATACAACGGTCTATGCTGCCACCGCGTATTTTGTCGCGGACGGGTATTTGTATCAGGTGATGTATAACTGTGCCGACTCCGCCGCCGAAAAATGGGGCGATGCGGATAGCGCGGTCATAGGGTCTATCCAACTCCCCAATCTTACCGAAACGAAAGTGTATACATTCCCGACAGAGGCAGAATAATACATAGGCTAAGCATATATAATGAAAAGCGCCTCGCTGTTTTACACAAAAACAGCGGGGCGCATTTTTATTCTGTTTTTTTACATAGAATTACGGCTTGTCGGTTATGCCCAACAGATAGTCCGCTGATACGCCGAAGAATTTGGCATATTTGATTAAAATATCGTAAGGCGGCTCGTTTCTGCCGTTTTCCCAGTTGGAAATCGCCTTTTGACTGGTGTGTAAAATTTCTGCCAACTGGGTTTGTGTCAGGTCACGGTCTTCCCGCAGTCCGCGTAAGCGTTCAGCATATGTCATTTCCGTTACCTCATTTTTACTTTTTCGGAAGCGGATTTGGTGTATTGGTAAAGCCCAAAAGATAATCAGCAGAAATATTGTAAAATCTACAAAGTTGCATCAATTTATCAATCGGAAGTTTTCGCTTCCCACTTTCATACAACTGATATTGTTGCCGCGTGATGCCGAGCATAATGGCAACGGCTTCCTGCTTTAAATCTCGGTCTTTTCGCAAATCTTCCATACGCTGTGTGTAATGCATATCTATAACCGCCTTTTCTTTGATAATACGATTATATCGCGCATTTAAATAAATGCATTGACAAGCATTCGTTTGAATGCTTAAATATTATAAACAAAATAAGGAAGTGCGTTTATGCGTAAGATTTTAGAACAATTATATCGCGGGGAATTAGACGGCTCGGTACAGTATGTCCGCGCCGACACAAATGAGGCGGTGCGGGAATACAAAGTGTTGTTGCATCGGCAAACCATTTGTATGGATACATTACTGAACTTGCTTTCCGAACAGGAAAAAGCCGTCTTTCAAAACTATGAACAAGCGGCAACAGAGGTGGCTTTGTTTGAAAAAGAGGAGAACTTTATTTCAGCGTTTCGTTTGGGCGCAAAAATGATGTTGAATATTTTGTCATATACGGACGGCGCACTGACCGATTTTGCGGGGATAGAGTGATTTTTGTGCAGAATGCAAAATTGCCCCTACATTTCGTAGGGAACGGTCTTGACCGTTCCGTAAACCTCCCCACTTGATAGTATAATCTGCCGAATCTCTCACAGCGTGAGGAAAATGTCGCGAAGCGGCAGAGGGAGACCGATCCTACGGTTGGATAGACAAATTCATATTTGTAGGGAATGACCTTAGTGTCGTTCTGCAAAAATACAGCAAATCCAAACGGGCGCACAGTTCGCCCCACAATGAATATAGAATTGAAAAACCCGCCCGACACGGTATTTACCGTGTCGGGCGGGGGTGCTTTTACATGTATTCTATTCTATCAATTCCCGATTTTTGTAGGTGAAAAAGTCGCGGGTGCTCGGAATGCCGTTTTCCGCAAGAATTTGTTGTACAGCGTCCTCCAACACGGTTTCCTCACTGCCGCAGGTGATGCACAGCGAGATTTTGTCACCGTAGCCTGTCGCCGCGGCGTTGATACTGCCGCGCCCGGGACCTAAATACATTTCAAACCGCTCCAAATCGTCTTTGACCTCCGCAGGCAGGGTTTGATAGCCCACATTGGAAAGTGTTGTGGTAATGCTGTTGCCCGCAACATGATGGTAGCCTTTGCGTACCACCCATTCCCGCAGCGCGCGCGGAGAGTATTTCACCGCAAAGTTGTTCGTACCGCGGTAAGTCAGCGCAATCCCGCGCCGCATAGCCTCGGCACCGGCTGCCGGTTGCATCAGGGAATGCACTTGCTTTGCCATAGTTTCCAAATCCACGGCGTTCTCTTTTGTGGTGCGCAAATTAGAATAAAACACAAAATTGCGCTGAGAGTGGGAATGATATTGCTTTCGTAAGTCAATCGGCGCGGATATGGTGACGGGCAAATCGCCGTCCTTCGCGTCTGTCTCACGGAAAATTGCCAGCGCCAGCGCCCCGCAGAGCATATCGTTTACGGTAAGAGAACGCGGCTTTGTAAAGGCTTTTGCCGCGCTTAAATCAATCGAAATACACGAAAACCGCGCGACCCAATAGTCTTTCGGATAAGATAAATGCAGCTTGTAGGACTCTTTTTCAAACAGCTTTGCCGCTTTGGCGCGCTCGTAGTACATTTTGTACGGGTCTTTGAGCGATTCCGCGTCGGGGAGAGGCGCTTGTACGGGCGGCAAGCCTTTTGCGAGCAGAAAATAGTCCGCCATTAACGCCGCCAAAAAGCGGATGCCTGCACCGGCGTCCCCGTTGCCGTGATAAGCGTCCATTGTGACGCGGTTGCCGCGCACATATAGGCGAAACGACGGCTTGTCGGTATCATACATCGCGGGCATTCTGAAAAACGGCTCGCCCTCGGTTACTACATCAAAATCCGTGGCAGGCACATGGCAGTAGCCGAAAAAGGTGCGCTCCAAATGCGAGCACATAATCGGAAATCGCGGTGCAAGCCCGCGCACAGCCTCCCGTAAAATATCGGGATTAACAGGGGCTTTTGCTACGGCAGACAGACGGTATATTAAGCCGCCGAGCGCCGGATACATCACAGATACGGAATCGGTTTCATAACGCACGGACATAACACACCCTCCTGTCTATATGTACTTAAAAATCCGTGTTTATTGCATCGCCTTTACGGCGTCGAATTCATCGGTAATGGATTTGTCAGGGGCTTTTGTGAGTAGGGAAACCACCACAATCGCCAAAGACGAAAGAATGAACGCGGGCAGAAGCTCGTAAATGTTAAGTACCGGGCTGAGCTTTGCAATGCCGTATTTCCAAATAAACACCATTGCGCCGCCGGTGACCATACCGGCAATCGCACCCGCTTTGTTGGTGCGCTTCCAGAATAGCGAGAACAGCACCAGCGGACCGAACGCCGCACCGAAGCCCGCCCAAGCAAAGGAAACCACGCGGAAAATCGAGCTGTTTTCATCGAGCGCGATAATCACGCCGATGACGGAAATCAGAATAACGGAGATACGCGCAATCACCATCGATTTTTTCTGTGACAGGTTAACTTTAAAGAATGAGACGAAAATATCCTGCGAAGCCGAGGACGAAGCCGCCAAAAGCTGTGAGTCGGCAGTGGACATCGTTGCCGCCAAAATACCCGACAGGATTATGCCGGCGACAAGCGCGGGGAAAATGCCGTATGTACTTAACAGTTTGGAAATTTCAATAATGATGCGCTCGCCGTCAAAGCCGCCCTCTAACACGCCTGCGCCAATCATACCGACGCCGACCGTGCCGATGAAAATAGCGACCGCCATGGAGATAACCACCCAAACCGAGGCGATTCTGCGCGAGGTTTTGAGTTTTTTCGAGTCCTCAATCGCCATAAAGCGAAGAAGAATGTGGGGCATACCGAAATACCCTAAGCCCCACGCCAGGGTGGAAACAATGGTTAAACCGCCGTAGGGTGTAATGCCGCCTTCTCCGTCGCCGGTCGAGGTCAGGCTGAAATACGCCGGCAGTTGCGAGGCGTTTTCAATGACGGCGTTAAAGCCGCCCGCTTGCGAAACACCGAAGCCGACAACAACGAACAGCGCCACCGTCATTACAATCGACTGGATAAGGTCGGTGGTCGAAGCGGCGGAAAAGCCGCCGAGTGTGGTGTACAGCACAATGACTACGGCGCTTACAATCATTGCAATTTGATAATCCACGCCGAACAGCGAGGAAAACAACTTGCCGCAGGCAGAAAAGCCCGAAGCGGTATACGGCACAAAGAAAATAATGATAATCAACGCCGCAATCAGGCTTAACACCTTGGCGTTGTCATGAAAGCGTTTTGAGAAAAACTCCGGAATGGTCACGGCGTTGATTTTATGCGAATACAAGCGAATACGTTTTGCCACCAAAAGCCAGTTGACATAGGTACCGATGGCAAGCCCGATTGCCGTCCAAGACGCCTCCGCAATGCCATACACAACGGCAAGCCCCGGAAGCCCCATCAAAAGGTATGAACTCATATCCGACGCCTCGGCGCTCATCGCGGTGACCAAAGGTCCTAATTTTCTGCCGCCGAGGTAAAAATCGTCGGTGTTTTTGTTCTTTTTGGAGTACCAAGCTCCGATACCCACCATCGCCGCCAAATACACAACAATGGCGATAATGATACAAATTTGCGCGGTTGTCATAAAACTCCTCCTGATTCGCGGCGGAAATTCCCCCACTTTTTAAAAATACCTTAATAGTATACTAAAAATCGGAAGGTTTGTAAAGTTTTACTTTTTTCGCGCTTGTAATGAGAAAGACGGCGATAAAACGCTGTTTGTCCGCGGTTTTGCAAAAAAAGTACAGAAAAAATCCCGACGCAGGAAAGCGTCGGGAAAGTGCCGTTTTGCGTAGGGGGCGAACTGTGTTCGCCTGTTCGGCATTCTGTGGCGTCAGCCGAAGAATCTCATTTCGCATATGCTTATTTCGTGCTTTTTGAGATTCTTCGCTTCGCTCAGAATGACATAGTTTTATTTCAGTGTAATTTTACAAGACCTTTTATTCGTATAAGTACACTCTTGCTTCATACGGGCGCAGGGCGCAGATAGTCGGTTTTGCGGGAGCGTCTTTATAATTGGAAAGCAACAACTTGCCCTTTGTCAAATCAAAGCCCGCAGGCGCGCGGAAGGTTTTGGTTTCGTCTGCAAACGAGCAAATGACAAGCGCACGTTTGCCCTCGTAATTGCGCTCGTACACATAAAAATCGTTGCTTTCGGGGAAGTGCTCTTTGTAGTCGCCGTAAATAAAGATTTTATTTTCCTTGCGGACTTTAAACAGCTTGCGGTAATAGTTGAGAATGGAATCTTTGTCCTTTTCCTGCTGCTTGACATTGATTTGGGTATAATTCGGATTGACCGAGAACCACGGCTCGACACGGGAAAAACCTGCGTATTTGGATTTGTCCCACTGCACGGGTGTGCGCGCATTTTCGCGGCTGGTGCGGTTGGCAATCTCTAAGTACTTTGCGTCCGAGAACCCGAATTTTTTAAACAGCCGTTCATTGTTAAAGGTCACAACATCTTTAAACAGGTCTACGCTCTCCAAATGATTGTTGAGCATTCCGATTTCCTGCCCTTGGTAGACAAACGGCGTACCGCACTGCATATAGCACATCGTTGCGAGCATTTTGCCGCTTTCTTTCCAGAATTTTTCGTTGCCGTAACGGCTGATAATACGCGGGTGGTCATGGTTTTCAAGATACAACGCGTTCCAAGACCTGCCGTTTAAATTGTATTGCCAGCTGCTGAACGCTTTTTTCATTTTTTTGAGGCTGAACGGCGTGCACAGCGTGTCGGTCATAAAGCAGTCTGCCTGCATATGGTCAAAGGAAATCATCATATCGAGCACCTTGTCATCGCCTGCGGTATATTTGAGCGCGTCCTTGGAGCCCGTCATCGGGGATTCGCCGACCATAAAGCAGTCGTAATCTTTCATAATGTCCTGCCGGAACTCCGTCAGATATTCGTGGCAGTGCGGTCCTTTGTTGTAATGCTCTATGCCCGTGGCAATCGGCAGCGGGAAGCCGTTCGGCAACCCCTCCTTTTTGGATATAAAGGTGATGACGTCTTCACGGAAACCGTCTACGCCCATATCGAGCCAAAAGCGCATAATACTTTTGACCTCTTCGCGCACCTTGGGGTTATCCATATTTAAGTCCGGTTGTCCTTTGGCGAACACGTGCAGGTAATATTCGTCCAAATCCTTGTTGTATTCCCATGCGCCGCCCTCAAAGGTCGAAAGCCAGTTGTTCGGCGGCTTTTTGCCGTCCTTGCCCTTGCCTTTGCGCCAAAAATAGTAGTCGTGGTAGGGGTTATCCTTGCCTTTTAAGCTTTCCTGAAACCAGTGGTGCTCGGTAGAGGTGTGGTTGACCACCAAATCCATCAACACTTTCATGCCGCGTTCGTGCGCGCCGTCGAGCACCTGTTTAAACAAATCCAAATCGCCGTAGTCGGGCGAAATGTTTTTGTAGTCGGCAATGTCATAGCCGTAATCGCAGTTGGGCGAGGGGTACAGCGGCGAAAACCAAATGCAGTCCACGCCGAGACTTTTAATATAATCAAGTTCTTCCAGCACCCCGTATAGGTCGCCGATACCGTCGCCGTTGCCGTCCTTAAACGAGCGCGGCCAAATCTGATAAATAACCGCTTCTTTATACCATTCGTTTTTCAAAATAAACACACTCCTCGCCTTAAAAATCTTTTTTTCAGTATAGCACACGACAGGCGCAAAAACAATGTTCGTTTTGAATGAATAATTCGCTGTGATTTTGTGAAAAAATAAACGAATTTATTTGCAAAAGAGAGAATAGTTTTGGCGAAATACCATTTGTCTTTTTGAATAATCGTGCTATAATACAATCCGATAAGATTTTGTATTGTTTTTTCAGGAGGTCTTCTTGTGGAAAATGCATTGCGTATGATTGTGGAGGCGGACCGCGCCGCACGCAAAGAGGTGGAGCAGGCAAAGCTTCGTCGGGAACAATTAACGGCAGAGCTTTCGCAAAGCAAGGCGGAAATCAACCGTCAGCATCAGGAAAACGCCGAAAAGACCGTTGAAAAAGTCCGCGTCAATATGCAAGCCAAGGTGGAGACGGCTGTCGCAGCGATGGAAAAAAAGACCGCAGAGCAGGCGTCGCGTATGCAAAAGCTGTATGACGAAAAAAGCGGCGAATGGGTAGAAACGATTTTCAACGCAGTTATCAAATAAAAAACGGTCAAAATTTTCGGAAAGGAGCAAAACTGCATGGGCAAAGCCATCTCCTCGTTATCCGCCAATGCCATTTCGGCAAAGGCGCATGCGATGTATGCTGAGTTGCTTACCGAGGCGGATTATGAAGCGCTTGCCGCCTGCCGCACCGTGACGGAAGCGGCGGGATATTTGCGTACACATACGGCTTATGCGCAGGTGTTTGCCGCTTTACCGAATGGCAAGGTGCACCGTGTTCGCGTGGAGGCGGCAGTGAATCGCCAAATGCAGGAGCGCATCGCTTCGCTTTGCAGTTTTGCGCGTTCTTTAGGGCAGGAATTACACCGTATTTTTCTGTTGCGTGCCGATATTGACTGCATTTTGCTTTGTGCGGATTATCTCGATTCCGACAGCGTCGGGGAATACGCTGTGCATTTGCCGCCGTTTTTCCGTGACAATACGGAAATAGATGTTACAGTGCTGGAACGCGCTCGCTGTCCCGAAGATTTGTGGCAGGGATTACGCGGTACGCGGTACGAACCGTTGGTTGAAAAAGTGGAAAACGGCGTTGTCGGCTTTAGTGTACCGACTTTGGAAAACATTTTATACGAATATTTGTATACGCAGGCAGTAGAAATTATCAACAAGAACTTTTCGGGGCACGAGCGCGCACAGCTGCTTGATTTCTTTCGGATGCGCGCCGATATGAAAACGATTGAAAGCATTTATCGGCAAAAGCAGTATTTTCGTGCCGACCTTATTCCGCAAAACGGCAGTTTTTTCAGTTCAAAGGTTACTTCCTTTACCCCGCGCGAGTTGGAAGAAATGTTGCACGCCGAAACGGCGGACGCGGTGCTCGACACCGTTCGCAAAACCCGTTACGGCAAATATCTGCCGCAAACCGATGGAATTATTGAACGCAAGACCCAACTGTTACAACTGAGAATCAATCAAAAAAATATGCGTTATTCCACTTGCCCGCAGCTGGTGATGCTCAGCTTTATCGGTATTATTGAAAACGAGGCGCGCAATGTAACGCATATCATTGAGGGGATTCGGTATCACCTGCCCCCTGCGGAAATTTCAGCCCACTTAATCAAAATGGAAGAATAATATTGTCGGAAAGGAGATGGAACACAATGGCTGTTGAAAAAATGAAGCTGATGAAACTCAGCGGCAGTTTGGAACAGCTTTCCGACTTGAGCGAGAAAATCTGTGCTTTGGCGTGTTTTGAGGCAGACAGCGCGTCGAAATATATTTCTGCGTCGATGGGCTTTGTCCCGTTTGTCGAGGAAAATCCGTATGCAAATGCGCTGGCGCAGTTGCGTGAGATTGCCAAATCCGCCGATTTTGCCTTAGAACTGTGTACGGACGAAGCGGACAGCGTCTTTGCAGGTGTAGATGATGCGTATCTTGCGTCTGTACGGAAAAAGGTAACGGATTTGTACGCAACGAAAAGTGCGCTGCTGGAGCAAAAGACGGCGTGCGAAGCGGGTATTGAAAAATACACGCACTTTAAAGGTATGGAGGTGGACCTCGACCAACTAACGCAATGCGAATTTGTGAAAGCGCGGTTCGGGCATCTGCCGAAAGAGAGCTATCAAAAGCTGCAAACCGTATTTCGGGACAATCCGTATGCCTTTTTCTATCCTTGTTCGGAGGACAAAACCGATTATTGGGGTGTGTATTTCGCACCTGCGGATATGGTGAACGAAATTGACGGCATTTTTGCCTTTTTGCTGTTTGAGCCGTTCGAGGTGCCCGGTGCAGCGGGTACGGTAGACGAGGTGATGGAGGAATTTCAACACAGCATTGAAATTATCACCACCCAGTTGGAGGGCTGTGAAGCACAGTTAAATGCCTTGTGGGTAACGGAAAAAGACCGCTGTAATCATATTTACACCTATTTGGTGCATCAAAATGCCGTTTACGGCTTACGAAGCTACGCACTGCACAACGACAAATATTTTATGTTGGTCGGCTATGTACCCGCGTCCGACGAAGCGCGCTTCCGCGAAACCGTGCAAGCGTTCGGCGGTGATATTACTTTGGAAACGGAAGACCCGCCCGAGGACGGGAAAATCACCGTTCCCGTCAAAATGAAATCGGGCTTTAAACCGTTTCGATTTTTGGTCGAGCCGTATAAATACTATGTGAATATGTACGGCACGCCCGCGTACTCCGATATTGATATTACGCCGTTTGTGGCGATTACTTACACGGTATTGTTCGGAATGATGTTCGGCGACCTCGGGCAGGGGGCAGTGCTTGCCATTGCCGGGTACCTAATGTGGAAGCTCAAAAAAATGGAGCTCGGCAAAATCCTCATTCCCTGCGGCATAGCTTCGATGTGCTTCGGCTTTTTGTTCGGCAGTGTGTTCGGGTATGAAGAAATGCTTGACCCCGTGTACCACGCGCTTGGGTGGAGTGGTAAGCCGATGTCGGTTATGGACAGTATCAACACGGTTTTGCTTATTGCCATTGCGATAGGCGTGGGGCTAATGGTTGCGGCAATGCTTTTGAACATTTACGCGTGCGTAAAGCGTAAAAAATTCGGCGAAGCGCTGTTCAGCCAAAACGGCGTGGTCGGGCTTCTCCTGTATCTTGCAGGGTGCAATCTCGCTTCGGGCTTTATGGGTGGACCCGCGCCGTTGCCGAATTCCGTTGCAGGCGTGATTTTGGGCGTTTGCGCGGTGCTGTTGATGTGTAAGGAAATCCCCATCGGGATTATCGATAAGCACCCCGATTGGAAACCCGAAAGTATCACGGATTTTGTTTTGCAAAATCTATTTGAACTGCTCGAATATATCCTGTCTTATCTTTCCAACACCGTTTCATTTTTGCGTGTCGGCGCGTTCGTACTGGTGCACGCGGGTATGATGATGGTGGTTTTCTCCCTCGCGGGCGAAAGCGAAAACCTGTTTGTGATTATCTTAGGCAATATTTTGGTCATTGCGCTCGAGGGGCTGTTAACCGGCATTCAGGCGCTGCGTTTGGAATATTACGAGATGTTCAGTCGGTTTTATGAGGGCGGCGGCAAGGAATTTGTGCCCGCAACTCTCAACGAAATACAAACCAATTCATAAAAACCTTTGGAGGAAACTGTTATGACGACCGTATTTTATCTTTTGCTGATTTTAGCCCCGTTTGCGCTGCTGTTCACCGCATTTTCCGTGGTGAAAAAGAAAAGCGAGGGAAGACCGCTTAGAAAGGCGTTTTCCGTGAATATTGCTACCTTTGCGGTGCTGACGGTATTGATGTCCGTGCTTTGCATCAACGCCTTTGCGGCAAATGACGATGCTGACGCTGCTGCTACAACGCAGACGGAAGAAACCGCACAGACGGAAACCGCTGACAATTCCAAAGGCTTAGGACTTTTGGCGGCAGGCTTGGTGACCGGTCTTGCGGGTATCGGCGGTGGTATCGCCGTGGCGGCAGGCGCGCCGGCAGCCATCTCCGCAACGGCGGAAAATCCGAAATCATTCGGGAAATCCATCATCTTCGTTGCCCTCGGTGAGTCTATCGCCCTGTACGGCGTGGTTATTTCCATTTTGATACTCAATAAGGTCTGATTGTATGAAATTCTTTCTTATCAGCGACAATGTGGACTCGATGATTGGAATGCGCCTTGCCGGCGTGGAGGGCGTGCGCGTCGATACGAAACAGGCGGCAGAAAATGCCTTTCGGACGGCGAAAGCAGACCCCGAAATCGGCATTTTGCTGGCGACGCCCAAGGCGGCGGCGCTGTGCCCCGAAACCGTCAGCGAGCTTCGGCAGCGTAACCGCCCGCTTTTCGTGATTATTCCCGATGCGGACGGCGTCGGTGCAGCAGGGGACAGCATTACGCAGTATATCCGTGAAGCAGTCGGCGTGAAAATTTAAAGTAAGAGGTGCCCGAAATGGAAGCAACCGCAAAAAATACCGAGGCGTTTTTGCAATCCATCCGTACGCTCGCGACGGCAGAATGTGAACGCATTGACAGGGAAACCGAAAGTGTACGTGCGGAGCGTTTGCAAGCGATGCAGACCGACGCGCGCAAGCGGTATAAATCGTATATGGAATATGAGGCGGCGCGGATTCGTGCCGAAGCCAACCGCGAAATTTCTAAAAAAGGCGAGGCGTCGCGCAAAACGCTTTCCGATTTGCGCGCAGCGCTTTCGCGTAAGGTTTTCGAACGCGCCAAAGAAAAAATTGAAGCGTATACCGAAACGGACGAATACCACGAAAAATTACTTGCCGATGTGCGTGAAATTGCCGCGCTGTTTGCAGACGGCGATACAGAGTTGTTTATTGCCCCGCGTGACGCGGACAGAACCGCCGAAATTGAAACTGCATACGGTGCGCCGTGTACCGTCACGGTGACAGGGACGATTGCGCTCGGCGGCGTCAAGGCGCTGGACCGTAAAACGCACCGCCTTGCCGATAATACGTTGGATACCGCGCTCGAAGCGCAAAAAGCGTGGTTCCTTGAAAATTCCGGACTTTCCGTTGAGGAGTGATTGCTTTGTCTATCAATCAAATCTACGGCATCAACGGGCCCGTTGTCACCATTCAAGGCGAAACGGACCTCGGAATGCTGGAAACTGTTTTTGTCGGCAACAATCGCTTAATCGGTGAGGTTATCGGCTTAAACAAGGATTTTACCACGATTCAGGTGTATGAGGAGACCGCAGGGCTGACGGTCGGGGAACCGATTTATTCGACAGGCGCACCGATGTGCGTTACCTTAGGTCCCGGGCTGCTCGGCAATATTTTTGACGGCATTCAGCGCCCACTGCCCGCTATCGAAGAAAAATACGGGGCGTTTATCGGGCGCGGCGCGCAGTTTTCCGCGCTTGACACCGAAAAGGAATATGATGTGACTGTCACCGTCAAGGTCGGCGACCGTGTTTCGGGCGGCGATGTGTTTGCTACCTGTCCCGAAACCTCGACCGTCACGCACAAAGCGATGATACCGCCCACACTTTCGGGCGAAATTGTTTCCGTTCAACCCGACGGGCAGTACACTGTGGAAACGCCGCTTGCCGTTTTGAAAACGGATGCGGGCAAAATGGTAGAACTGGCGCTGTCGCAAAAATGGCCGATTCGCACCCCAAGACCGACCGCGAAGCGCTTGCCTGCAAACAAACCGCTTGTCACGGGGCAGCGTATTATCGATACCGTGTTCCCAATTGCCAAAGGCGGCGCCGCGGCAATCCCCGGGGGATTTGGAACGGGCAAAACGATGACGCAGCATCAGCTTGCCAAATGGTGCGATGCGGATATTATCATTTATGTCGGTTGCGGCGAGCGCGGCAACGAAATGACGCAGGTTTTGGAGGAGTTCTCCGAGCTTGTCGACCCGCGCACGGGTAAACCGCTGTTGGAGCGCACGGTATTGATTGCCAATACCTCGAATATGCCCGTGGCGGCGCGTGAGGCGTCGATTTACACAGGCATTACGCTTGCGGAGTATTACCGCGATATGGGCTACCATACCGCGCTGATGGCGGACTCGACCTCCCGCTGGGCAGAGGCACTGCGCGAAATTTCGGGCAGACTCGAAGAAATGCCTGCCGACGAAGGCTTCCCCGCATATTTGCCCTCGCGCCTTTCCGAATTCTATGAGCGTTCGGGCTATGTCGAGAACTTAAACGGCACCGAGGGGTCAGTCACCTTAATCGGTGCGGTGTCGCCGCAGGGGTCCGATTTTTCCGAACCCGTTACGCAAAACACAAAACGGTTTACCCGCTGCTTCTGGGCACTCGATAAATCCTTGGCGTACGCGCGCCACTATCCGGCGATAAACTGGAATCTTTCATACAGCGAATATTTGAACGACCTTGCGAATTGGTATCGCGACAATGTCTCACCTGATTTTATGAAATATCGAGAGGAGCTTTGCGCGCTGCTTGCCGAAGAAAATTCTTTAATGGAAATCGTCAAGCTCATCGGTGCAGATGTATTGCCCGATGACCAAAAGCTGATTATCGAAATTGCGCGCGTCATTCGCGTAGGCTTTTTACAGCAAAACGCGTTTCATAAGGACGATACCTTTGTTCCGCTCGAAAAACAGTATAAAATGATGTATGTCATTCTGCATTTGTATCACCGCGCACGTGAAGTGGTTGCGCGGCAAGTGCCGATTTCCAAATTGCTTGCAACGGGGCTTTTCGACAAACTGATTAAAATGAAATACGATGTTCCGAACGATGATTTATCTCTGTTAGAGGAATACAGCAAAGAAATTGACGCCGCTATGGACAGTTTGTTGCGGTAAGGAGGCGTGCACAATGGTACTGAAGCATTTAAAATTGGACAGTGTAAACGGCTCGCTCGCCACCTTAAACGGCGTTACGGACGCCGCCAATGAGGAAATTGTGGAAATGCATTTGGAGGACGGTACTTCCCGCACGGGGCGCGTTGTAAAAATTGACGGGGACGAGGTCGCCGTGCAGGTGTTTGAGGGTACGCGCGGCATGTCGATGTCGAATACCGAAACCGTGTTTACGGGCAAGCCGATGGAAATTGCGCTTTCGCCTGAAATCTTGGGACGCGTGTTCGACGGGCTCGGCAGACCGATTGACGGCTTGGGTGATGTGTATCCGACGGAAAAACGCGATGTCAACGGCGCGCCGATGAACCCCGTGGCGCGCGAATATCCGCGCAACTTCATTCAAACGGGCATTTCCTCGATTGACGCGCTTGCCACCTTAATTCGTGGGCAAAAATTGCCGATTTTTTCCGGCTCAGGTATGCAGCACAACGAGCTTGCCGTGCAGATTGTGCGCCAGTCCTCTTTGTCGGACGGCGACGATTTCGCGGTCGTGTTTGCGGCAATGGGCGTGAAAAACGATGTAGCGCAGTATTTCCGCACCTCGTTTGAGGAAGCGAATGTTATGAATCATGTGGTGATGCTGTTAAACCTTGCCAACGACCCCATTGTGGAGCGGATTATGACGCCGAAATGCGCGCTGACCATCGCCGAATATTTGGCGTTTACCCTGCACAAGCACATTTTGGTGATTTTAACCGATATGACCTCTTACGCCGAGGCGTTGCGGGAGTTTTCCGGCTCAAAAGGCGAAATCCCCGGCAGAAAGGGCTTTCCCGGCTATTTATATTCGGATTTAGCATCTTTGTATGAGCGCGCGGGTATGATTAAGGGCGTGGAAGGGTCGGTGACGCAAATCCCGATTTTGACGATGCCCAATGATGACATTACCCACCCCATTCCCGACCTCACGGGATACATTACCGAGGGGCAAATTGTGTTGAGCCGCGACCTCGGCGCAAAGGGCATTTATCCGCCCGTCGATGTGTTGCCGTCGCTGTCACGCTTGATGAAGGACGGCATCGGCGCGGGCTTTACGCGTGACGACCATGCCGCGCTTGCCAACCAGTTGCTTGCCACCTATTCCAAGGTGCAGGACGCGAAAGCATTGGCGTCGGTTATCGGTGAAGATGAGCTGTCCACAGAGGATAAGCTGCTTATGGCGTTCGGACGTGAATTCGAGGCGAAGTTCATCAATCAGAGCTTTACCGAAAATCGTAGTATTGAGCAAACGCTTGACCTCGGTTGGTCGCTGTTGTCGATGCTGCCGCGCAAAATGCTTGACCGTGTGGATGATGCGATTTTGGGCGCACATTATATCGGCGAATAATCAAAAAGCCCCAAATTTGACGGGAGGTGAACGGATTGGCGCAGATTTTTCCGACCAAAGCCAATTTAATGGCAACGCAAAAATCGTTGGAACTCGCAAAGCTCGGTTATGAGCTGATGGACCGAAAACGCAATATTTTGGTGCGCGAAATGATGCAGCTGGTGGACGAAGCGAAGGATGTCGAAAGCCGTATCGGCGAGGCGTACAAAGAGGCGTACGGCTATTTGCGCCTTGCCAATATCACTTTAGGTGTGTGTGGCAATTTTGCCCGCGCCGTGCCGGTTGAAACCGCCTTGCAGCTCGACTGCAAAAGCGTGATGGGCGTGGAAATCCCGACCGTGACCCTACCCGAAACACAGCTGCACCCGCATTACGGCTTTCGCAATACCAATTCCTATTTGGACGAGGCATATATTCGGTTTAATGAGGTTAAACAGTTGACTGCGCGCCTTGCTGAGGTGCAGGCGTCGGTATTCCGTTTGGCAGACGCCGTCAAAAAGACGCAAAAACGCGCCAACGCCTTAAACAACATTATGATTCCGCAGTTTACCGAAACGGTGAAATGTATTACCGAAGCGCTCGACGAAAAGGAACGCGAGGATTTCACGCGGCTGAAAGTGGTGAAAAGGCAAAAAGAAAAGTTGAAATAAGGACGACATCTGTTTCAAAATATTTTGCATCGATTTGCGCACCTCTCCAAAACGGAGGGGTGTTTTTGGATGTCGTAAAATTTTAATTTAGCGACGTAGGGGTCGGCGTCCTCGACGACCCGTCGTAGAGGC
>JBJEPS010000068.1:0-44574 GCA_051881355.1 Candidatus Fimenecus sp.
CGAACCCACCTGTCAAGCTTGGGAAGCTTGCATTCTACCGATGAACTACAGCCGCGTAAAGCAATGGCGCAAGAACTTCCTGCGCCATTTTATGGTCGGAGTGACGGGACTTGAACCCATGGCCTCTTGGTCCCGAACCAAGCGCGATACCAAACTTCGCCACACCCCGATTTGCGCTCGTTTTCGAGCGCTTTGGTATTATAATATATTCCGCCCGTAAAATCAAGGCTTATTTTAAAATTTGTCTGAAAAACTTTTCAAAACACAACAAAATTAGCGCATGACCAAACCAATCTATAAGGTGTGCACGCCGTTTTTAACGCTTACACCGCCGTAAGGGAATAGGTTTTGCCTTTTACGGTGTCAAACACCAAACAGCCGTTTTCGTCATAGGTACACGCGCTGCCGTCTTGAAACGCCAATTTGCCGTTTTCCAAGGTGATTTTGCAAACGCCGCCTGCACGGGAGAGCACCTTGGCATCTTGCAGCTTGCCGTTTTTCCACGAAAACGCAAGTTCAAAGTTGCCGCGCGCCACAAGCCCGCGAATTTCGCCGTTTTGCCAAGCGGCGGGCAGGGCAGGCAACAGGTCAATCTGCCCCAAATGGCTTTGCATCAGCATTTCCGTGACCGCCGCCGTAAAGCCGTAGTTGCCGTCAATTTGGAACGGCGGGCATACATCCCATAGGTTGACATACAGTCCGTTTGCAACCAGCATACCGACTAATTTCAGCGCGCGGTCGCCGTCGCCTGTGCGTGCGCGCGCGCAAATGCGCTGTGCCATTGCCCAGCCTGTGGAACGGTCTCCACGGTCGTCCAGCGACACCTTCGCTGCCGCAATATATTCCGGATTCGTGTGCCGATTGATGAGATTCCCCGGGTACAGCCCCAACAGATGCGACAAATGCCGATGCTGTCTTTCACCGATGATTCCCAAGGCATTTTCGTGATACCATTCTTTGATTTGCCCGCTTTCGCCGATTTCAATCGGACGAAGCTTCTCCATAATTTCCAAACGGTGTGCGGTTTTTTCTTCGTCGAGCCCCAACGCCTTTGCGCTTTCGGTTACATCTTGGAACAACTGCCAAAGCATAGATTGCTCATAGGTATTCCCCGCTGTGCGCGGTCCGTGTTCAGGGGAGAAGCAGGGTACGCTCACAAGTCTCCCGTCCTTTTCCACAAGCAAGCTTTCAAAATAATCCGCCGCCTCCGTAAGCATCGGATAAATTTCGGATTCCAAAAGGGATTTGTTGCAGGTGTATTCGTACATTTCGTAGACATTATGTAAAATCCACGCCACAGCCACCGGTGACCAACCCCATGAGAAATCCCAACCGGGGCAGGTCCAGCCGAACGGTGTGTTTTGGGTGTGATACAAAAAGCCATTGTGCGCGGTTTCGGTGCTCTCACGCCCCGTGTACACCGCCGCAGTCACGCGACCGGGTGCACAAAGCGCCTTTACGTACCGCAAAAGCGGCGCAGAACATTCTTCTAAATTCCCCGTAAAGGTCGGCCAGTAATTCATTTGCAAATTGATATTCAAATGGAAATCGCAACTCCACATCGGGCGGTCTGAGTGATTCCAAATGCCTTGTAAATTGGAGGGGAGCATATCGCCTTCACGCGAGGCGGCAATGGTCAAATACCGCCCGTATTGATACAGCAGTTCTTCCAAAGTGCGTCGAATTTCAGGCGCGCAGTTTTCATTTTGATAAGCGGCAAGCAATTCGTCGGTCGGCATTTCTTTGCCGCCGCCAAGCGTCAGAGCGGTACGGGAAAACAGCGCTTGATAATCCTCTAAATGCGCGGCGAGAAGTGCGTCAAAGCCTTTTTTCTGTGCCGCTTTTGCCGTTTTCTCTACACGCGTAAACAGTGCGTCAGCCGATTCGCCCGTGCGGTATACGGGATAGTTGTCGCAATAGTCCGTGTCTGCGGCAAGGTACGCATTTACGTAGGTTGCGTTTTTGATTTTCAGGGCTTTTCCGAAAGCAGAGATTCTACCGTCGGTTTCCACAGCCAATGCCGCCGCGAAAAGAAGTCCGTTGTCTTTGAGCGCACCGCGGTGGAAAATGCCGCTTTCGTTTACTGTGATTTTTGCGCCGTGATGCGCAGGGTAGGACAGGGTACAACAAAGCGGCGCGCCCGTGCGTTCCAACCGTAACACGCCGATTTTATCGGGGTAGCTTGTAAAATACCGCCGTGTTTCCGTAATTGCGGTATTGCCCTTTGTGCACTGGATTTCGGTCGTGCAAACGGCTGTGTCCAAATCCAGTGCGCGGGAATATGCGCCCGTTGTCAGTGTCGGGCGGTCAAATACAATGCGGATTTCGCCCATGCATTGGTACGCCCCGTAGCCGTCTTTCCCACCGACCAATTTTTCGCAAATACGGCTGCCTTCTTCGTCTTTGCCGTTTAAAAAGGCTTCGCGTGCGTCTTGAAAATACTGAAAACGTGTCTTGCCGTTTTCGTCCGCGCCTGTCAGGTTGCCGCCGCAGTAGTCGGGGCGCTTTTCGGACGGACCGCCCGTCCAAAAGGTTTTGCAGTTTACGGTGATTTGCTCTTTTCTGATACCACCGAGCGCCGAAAGTCCCAAATTGCCATTACCCAACGGCAGGGCGGTTTGCGCCCAGGTACTGTCTTTCGGACGAAAAACTTCCTTTTGCTTATGCAGTTGTTTATACGGCTTGTCAAAATAAATTTTCATATTGCACCCGCCCGTGAAATTTTTTCCATTGTAGCATATTTTGTGTTTTCCCACAAGTATTTTTAAAGTTGGACAGTTAGCCTATGCTTTGTCGAGAATAATCTATTGACAATAGTCTACATATTTGGTACAATTTCTTTGCGGCAAAAGAATGGCGTTCATATATTTGGGATGATACAAATTGAGGGGATTATCTCAACGTGCGGAATGCTTTTTCGAAGCGCGCATCGGTAAAATATGTGTTTACGGCAAAAAAAGGCATCGCAAAATTGCGATGCCTTTTTTTGTTGCAAAGGAAAGATATTTCATTACGGCCAAATACCGCGATACTGCAAAGCCTCGACCACACGTTTGAGCGCAATCAAATAGGCTCCGGTGCGTAAAGTGACCTGCTTTTCTTTCGCAATATCAAATACGCTGTCAAAGGCTTTCCGCATTTTTTTGGCAAGCTTGTCGTTCACATCTTTTTCTTCCCATTCCAGCGCCTGCAAATTTTGTACCCATTCGAAATAGGAAACAATCACGCCGCCGGAATTCGCCAAAATATCGGGCACTAAAACAACGCCTTTTTGTTCTAAAATATCGTCTGCTTCAACGGTGGTCGGACCGTTTGCGCCCTCTACAATGATTTTTGCACGAATGCGGTCGGCATTTTGGGCGTTAATCTGATTTTCGAGTGCGGCGGGAATGAGTACCGTGACTTCGCTTTCCAAAATTTCCGCATTGGAAATGCGCTGAATGCCTGCTTCTTCATATCCTGACAGCAGATTGCCGCGTGTGGCAAGATAGCGGCAAATCGCAGGAATATCCAAGCCCTCCGCCTTATATATGCCGCCTGAAACATCGCTGACGGCAACAATTTTGGCGCCCTGTTCATACAAAAGCCGCGCCGAAATACTGCCGACATTGCCCATGCCCTGCACGGCGACGGTGGCGTTTCGGATATCAATGCCCCGTTTTTCGCAAATATACAAGGTGTTGAGCATAACGCCTCTGCCAGTCGCTTCGGCACGCCCCAAACTGCCGCCGAGCTGCAAGGGCTTGCCCGTAACCACCGCAGGCGTGGAGTGCCCGTTCAACATGCTGTATGTATCCATAATCCAGCCCATGACTTCGGCATTCGTCCCGACGTCGGGGGCAGGAATATCTTGCTCGGGACCGATAATCGGCGCAATCATCGAAGTAAAACGTCTGGTCAAGCGCTGCAATTCCGCCAAAGAGAGTGTATTCGGGTCAACGGCAATCCCACCTTTGCCGCCGCCGTAGGGAATATCCGCCACAGCGCATTTAAAGGTCATCCAAGCCGCCAACGCCTTGACTTCCTCTTCATTCACATCTTGGTGATACCGAATCCCGCCTTTTGCGGGACCGCGCACCGTGGAGTGCTGCACACGGTAACCGCGAAATACCTGCACCGAGCCGTCGTCCATTCGCACGGGAACAGATACACGCAGTTCGCGCTCCGGGTATTTGACGGCTTCATAGTCTTTCGGAGAAAGTTCTAAAATAGCCGCTGCTTTTTCTACGGTTGCCAATACATTGTCATACGGGTTATACGCCATGGTGGTCACTCCTTTTATAAAATCTGCGAAAGGTGAATGATAATTCACCTTACAAAATCAGTATCGTTTATTTTGCACGGTTTGTCAATCCTTATCGGCAAAAAAAGAGACACTATGCGGCAAATTCGGGAAAACACCTAAAGGACAAGGACGGAATATGGTGAAAATCCACAAGGCAAATTACACAAAAACGCCCGCCGATTTTCGGCAGGCGTTTTTTGCAAAGCAAATTTCAGTTTTTCAGACTTTGAATCGGGGCGGGGATTCTGCCGCCGCGGTGAATAAATTTCGCGGGGGAGGCGGTGTTTAGTTTCATTACGGGACCGTATCCCAACAGCCCGCCGAAATTTAAGGTGTCGCCGATTTGCTTGCCGATGGCGGGAATCACGCGCACCGCCGTGGTTTTAGAATTGACCATGCCGATAGCGGCTTCGTCGGCAATAATGCCGGAAATCACTTCCGCACTTGTGTCGCCCGGAATGATTATCATATCTAAGCCTACGGAGCAAACGGCGGTCATCGCCTCTAACTTTTCAATCGAAAGCGTGCCGTTTTCGGCGGCGGCAATCATACCGGCGTCCTCCGAAACGGGGATAAACGCGCCTGAAAGCCCGCCGACGTGTGAAGACGCCATGACGCCGCCTTTTTTCACAGCGTCGTTAAGCAATGCAAGACAGGCGGTCGTGCCGTGCGCGCCGCATTGCTCTAAGCCCATTTCCTCTAAAATGTGCGCGACCGAGTCGCCGACTGCGGGCGTGGGGGCGAGCGACAAATCCACAATACCGAACGGTACATGTAATCGCTTTGCCGCTTCCTTTGCAACCAATTGCCCGACACGTGTGATTTTGAATGCGGTTTTCTTGACCGTGTCCGCTACGTCGGTAATGTTGCCGTCGGGGATTTTTTGCAGTGCCGCGCGCACAACGCCGGGACCCGAAACCCCGACATTGATGACGCAGTCTGCCTCGCCTGCACCGTGGAATGCCCCTGCCATAAAGGGATTGTCCTCCGGTGCATTGCAGAATACCACGAGCTTTGCAGGACCGATACAGCCTTTGTCTGCGGTGATTTCCGCCGCCTTGCGCACAACCTCGCCCATTGTGGCAACTGCGTCCATATTGATGCCCGCTTTTGTAGAGCCGATGTTGACGCTCGAACAGATGTGCTCGGTTTCGGCGAGCGCTTCGGGAATACTGCGAATCAACGCTTCATCGCCTGCGGCAAAGCCTTTTTGCACCAAAGCGGAATAGCCGCCGATAAAGTTGACACCAACCGTTTGCGACGCTTTTTCCAAGGTTTTCGCATACAAAACGGGGTCACCGCCGCTGGCGGCAACGAGCATCGAAATCGGTGTAACGGCAATGCGTTTATGAATAATCGGAATCCCATATTCCTTTTCGATATTTTCGCCTGTTTCCACTAAGTGTTCCGCCTGTCGGCAGATTTTGTCATACACCTTGTCGCAGGAACGGGAAATATCCGAATCCGCACAGCTTAAAAGAGAAATGCCCATGGTAATGGTGCGGATATCTAAATTTTCCTCTCGAATCATATTGATGGTTTCGAGTATATCGTGCGTGTTAATCATAACCCTATATTCCTTTTGTTAAATTCTGTGCATCGAATTAAAAATGTCCTCGTGCATAGCGTTGACGGAAAGATTCATTTCCTTTCCGAGTGCTTCCGCCTCCTCTGCCAAAACAGTGAAGGGGACATTGCATTTTGTGACGTCCGCCAGCATAATCATACAGAACATATCCTGCAAAATGCTTTGCGTCACTTCAATAATGTTAACATTGTGCTCCGCACACATCGCGGAAACCTTCGCCAAAATTCCGACGGTATCCCGCCCGACTACGGTAATAATCGCACGCATAAGTTCAGACCTCCGAAAAATGATTGCCCATATCATACCACACTCTGCCGTGAAAAGACAGCCTATTTTGAAAATTTTGCAAAAATTGCAAAAAAACTGTATGCCAACGGCGCAAAATATGATAAAATATTTCAAAAGAACCCCCAAACCCTTGAAATATAAGGGTTTGGGGGTTTTTCTGTTACTAACCTGATACTTGTTCAATTCAAAAGAATTATTGTGGATTGCAATTCTTCAATGGTTTTGTGGGTGTAAACCCTTTCACCAACATCAAGTGATTTGTGTCCCATCATCAAATCAATGCAGACCTTGTTTGCACCTGCTGAATCCAGTCTTGACCTGAAAGTGTGTCTGCATTCATGCGGTGTATGTGACATTGACAACTGTTCCATGATGGCATTCCAAAATATATAGTATTGTGAAGCTGACATATTCTTTCCATTGTAGGTGAACAGATATTTGTGTCCTTCTGCTTTGTGTTTTCTGACAAATGGTTCAATTCTTGGGTGAATTGGGACAAGACGGTCTTTTCCTGCTTTGGTCTTGATACCACCTTTCATGGTCATCTGTTCAAGTTCAACATTGTCTGATTCAAGGGTCAGCATTTCACTGATTCTGAATCCGGTATATAAAAGGAACAGAACAGTGTCAACCCATTCCTGACTGCTGATGTTCCAAACCGCTTGAACTTCATCTTCACTGAAAGGAAGTTTTGAAGATGGTGGGATTGGGGCAGCAGAAATCAATGATGAATTCATCTTGGTGATGACATCCAATTCCATTGCAAACCTATCCAGTTGACCAAATAGGTTCTTGATTGCACCTTGGGTTGAATATCCACATCCGCAGTTGTCAATGATTTCTTGCATCTGATATGCTTTGATGTTTTTATAAGGTAGATTGTGAAGGCTTGTGCAGTGCTTGAATGCGGATTTGTGACTGGATGCAGATGACTTTGACATCTTCTGAAAATCCCTTGCAGACCACTTTTCAAACAGTTCCTTCATTGTTATTTTTGAAAGGTCAATGTCAAATGGGTTTCTGTTATACTCTGCAAGTGCAATCATTGCTTCTTGTCTTTCCGCATAATACCCAATGACCAAGTATATTGGATGACCTTTGTCATTCCATCCTGATGTTTTTCTTGCACAGAATGGTTTCCTTCTGTTGCCTGATAACTTCACAACAGAACCATATCCATTTGGATTTTTCATAAAATTTCACCTTCCCATTGATTTTCAAGGTGAAATGTGCTATAATATAGGTACAAATTCACCTTGATTTCTTTTTTCGTGTTTTCATTGTGGATTTGGGTTTTATCTGAACCGGTTGGTGTTGCAGCACTGACCGGTTCTTTCTTTTTATCGGTAACAGGGTAACAGGTAACACATAACTTCTTTATTTTCTTATTTTTATGGATGTATCAAAATTTTTATCATTCTAAAAATCGAATTTTCAGATAATAAAGAAATGTTACCTGTTACCTGTTACCTGTTACCTTTCAGAGCAGTGACCAACTTCTTGATGCACCAATATATGCCATAGCAAAAAGCATACATCAACCAAAAGCAGAACACCACCATATAAAAGCATAACAATAACATCCAGTAAATCATCAGCACAAAAATCATATAGGCAGCATTCTTCTTGGTCACACGCAATCCGGCACCAATACGGAATTTTCCAAATACCCTTGATAAACTAATAAACATCACTTTTCCCCTTTCATTTCAATTTCTTTCCGCAGTACGGACAATATTCTTTTTCATCATCTTCTTGATGGTCAATGGTTTCCATAAACCCTGATGAAATGATACCAGTTGGAACGGCAACAAGACCAATTCCAAGAAGTGCAATAATTGCACTTAAAACTTTACCCATTGCAGTGATTGGATAAATGTCACCATAACCAACAGTTGTCAATGTTGCAACAGACCACCACAGAGCGGAAAACGCATTGTCAAACACTTCCGGTTGTGCTTTACTTTCAATATTATACATAAGAACAGAAGCAACAATCATCAGCAGAAGAACAACAAAGATTGAAGAAATCAATTGATTCTTTTTCTTTCTGAAAACTTCTGCAATTGTGGTCAATGCGGTTGTGTATCGGTTCAGTTTGAAGATTCTGAACAATCTGATTATGCGTAACATTCGCAGGACACGAAGGTCAACCGGAATGATGAATGGAATGTAAAATGGTAAAATTGCAAACAAGTCAATCAGTGCTATAAAGGAAAATATGTATTTTAGTCTTGACCTGAAACCATTCAAATTTGGATATAGCAAATCAGCAGTCCACACCCGGCAAAGATATTCAATTGTGAAGATGATGACTGATACTGTTTCAATATAGTAAAAGACTTTTTCTGTTGTGGGTGATATATCAAATGTTTCTGCAATAACAAGTATAACATTGATGATAATTAGAATCAGAATTCCAATATCAAATATTCTACTTGGTACATCATGGTTGTTTGCAGCTTGGATGATTTCAAAAGTTCTTCTTTTGATTTTCTTCATTACCTTGTTCCTTTATTTTATGTATTTCTTTATTTCAAACAGGTCACTGATTTGTTCTAATGCTTTTTGCTGACCAAGTTCATTAAGTTGAACAAATATCTTCAAAAGTTCAACCGCATCTTTACCATAGGCATTTTGAACCACTTCAAAGGCATTGACTTCTGATTTGCGTTCTTCCGGTTCATAGGCAATATCAAATCCATCAGCATCTTCAATTCCTAATAGATAACCAACAGTGACATCAAGTGCTTTTGCGTATGCCTTCAATTTTGATTGAACAATGTCATTTTGCCCTTGTTCAACTTTGTTTATGGTTGACCTTGAATTATCAGAAGTATAACCAACTGCTTTTGCAAGTTGTTCTTGGGACATTCCTTTCTTGATGCGAAGTTCCCGGATTCTTCTTCCAATTTCTTCTTTGCTATGTTGTTTAGATGTATTCAAAATCACTGTTCCCCTTTCAAAATATGGTTGTGGCATTTTAGATTGCACCTTCATTATATCACTTTGTAGATTAAAAATCAAGTTTTTTGAAAAAATTTTCTAAAAAGGGTTGACAAATAATCCACAAGGTGCTATAATCTGATTGTGGATTAGAAATCCACACAAAAATCACATCACCCAAACATTGAAAGGACTGGTGGAAAATATGAGAGATGCACAGGTTAAAATTGAAGGTTGGTCAATGAAATGCAGTGGTCACAATTATGAAGGCAGTATGTATGATGTGTCAGGTGCAGTCTATGTGAATGACGGTGTTGACACTGACACCGCAATTGAAACCGGTGACCTTCTTTGTTCTGTTGCCGGAAAGAAACCTATTTCCGGATTGAAAAAGAATCTAAACAAAGCAAACCTTGAACTGATGTCACAGAACAGGGGTGATGGTTGGCATCTTGAAACCATCAAGGCAACAAGTGCAAATCAGCTTCTGATGATTATTGAACTTGGAACAATGAACACGCAGACAGGCATTGCAAGTGGTGTCACTTCCATCAGTGATAATTCTGCATATAACTGTTCCAGTCTTACCGGTTCCACTGCTGACCTTGGCAATGGTACAGGACAGGCAGCAGAAACCATCAATGAAATTGGTGGTGCTGAAACACCGTACACAACCGCAGGAAAGGTTTCTGTTTCCTATCGTGGTGTTGAAAATCCTTGGGGAAACATTTGGAAGCACATTCAGGGTGTCAACATTTGGGGTGATGGAACAATGTGTGGTGGTCAACCTTACATTGCAAACAACTTCACCTTCAATGAATCCAAGAATTCTGACAACTATGAACCGGTTGGATTTACCCTTGCCAATGCAAGTGGTTATATCAATGCAATGGGTTATGGCAATGAAGAATTTGACTGGTTGCTGATGCCTTCTGAAATCGGTGGTACATCCGCACTTCCTGTTGGTGACTATACCTATGTGACCGCAAATCTGAACGGTTACAGGGTTGCTCTATTGGGCGGTGGTTGGACTACTGGCGGTCATGCGGGCGGTTTCTGTTGGGTTTGTATTTACGGTGTCGGCTTTCGTTTTCGGACTCTCGGCGGTCGCCTGCTGTATGTACCCAGTGCAACAGTTTAATTGAAAATCAATGGGCAAACAAAAACTGATATGAAAGATTACCTGTAAAAAAGCATTATTTTAGTTGCTCAATTAGGCAGTAATTGGAATAATGGCAGTAATGCAGGCAGTTTCTATTGGAATTGTAATAACAGTGTCAGCAATCGTAATCGGAATATCAGCGGTCACTTACTAAATGCACTAAAACCCACAATGTTGTGAACTTGTTTGCCCTGCCACATGGCAAAACACAAAAATAAATTTTTGAACTGTATTGGTAGGATTTTGAATCCGTTTGAAGGTTCAGTTTGAAAGTGCATACAAAAGGAATCCATAAATATGAAAAGACACAGTCATCCAATCGGCAACGAAAGTTGCACTTTGTGGGATGCAATATGTTCTATGGATACGGAAGAATCAGAAGCACAGTCAGACCGGAACCAAAGGTCATTGATGAATTCAGTGTTTGGGTAAACACCGATATTCAGGAAGTGAAGGTTGACCATGATGGGGATATTCACACTGAATATGAATTCAATCAAGTCCAGTATTCAAAAGATGAATACATCAAAATGATTGATGACCGCAATGCACAACTTGAAGGTCAGGTGACTGATACACAGATGGCATTGGTGGAAGTCTATGAAATGATGCTTTAAGAAAGGAAGGTGTTTGGGTTATGGCAAAGGTATATGCAGACCTTATCAGAAAGGGTTTGAAAACCATTGATGATGTTCCTGAACAGTTAAGGGATGAAGTCCAAGCAATTTTGGATGGTGATTCCTGATGTTGTTTTGGATATTCATAAACATATTTTTAAGAAAGGATGTGGCAACAATGGCAGTTGTATATGCAACCCTTATCATCAAGGGCAAAAAGAACTATGCTGATGTTCCTGACAGAATCAAGGAACAGGTGAAGCAGGTGTTGATTGACCTTGAATGCGGTGATTTAGTCACAGAGTGACCACAGGACAGTGTTTCTTCCATTGGGGTATAGAATTATACCCTTGAACACAAAACCGCCTTGTAGGGCAAATGTGAGCCTTACAGGGCGGTTACTATTTACAGAAAGGAATGGTGATTTCATGTGACATCAGAAGTTCTTGTTTCATTACTGTCTATCTTTGGAAGTTTCCTTGCAACATTTGCCGGAATCATTGTCAATTCCAAGTTGGTGAACTTCCGCATAGAACAGTTGGAAAAGAAGGTTGAAAAGCACAACCAAGTGATTGACCGGGTCTATAAACTTGAACAGTCAGATGCGGTTGAGAATGAAGAAATCAAGGTCATCAATCACAGAATTGCAGACCTTGAACAGTATCACAAATAAGAAAGGATGAAAAGACATGAAGAATATTGATTGGAAAGCAAAGTTGACAAGCAGAAAGTTTTGGGTGGCAGTTGTGACCTTTGTCACATCCCTGATTATTGCCTTTGGTGCAAGTGAAGCAGTTGCAACACAGGTGACAGGTGTCATCATGGCAGGTGCATCCATGATTGCTTACATTATCGGTGAAGGTCTTGTTGATGCAAACAGAACTGACAACACCAACAATGATGAAAGTGACGGTGAATAATTATGGCAGATGAAAAGAAGGTTCTTGACCTTGACTTTGAACTTCCGGAAGGTGAAGAAATCACCGCAGAAACTGTTGATGAATTATCAAATGGAAAGGGTGAAGAATAATGTTCACAAACAGTCCTTTGGTATCCTATACCAAATTAAGTCCTAATCATTCAGGACAGAGAAATCACGCAATTGACACCATCACCATTCACTGTGTGGTGGGTCAGTGTTCGGTTGAAACCCTTGGAAACATCTTTGCACCTACTTCAAGACAAGCATCTTCCAACTATGGTGTAGGTGTTGATGGTAGAATTGGAATGTATGTTGAAGAAAAGAACCGTTCTTGGTGTACTTCTTCCGCAGCCAATGACCACAGGGCAATCACCATTGAAGTTGCAAGTGACACAACTGAACCTTATGCAGTCAGGGACAATGTTTTTGCTGCTCTGCTTGACCTTGTCACAGACATCTGCAAAAGAAATGGCATCAAGAAGTTGGTTTGGTCAACCAATAAGTCTGACAGAGTAAACCACAAAAACGGATGCAACATGACGGTTCACAGGGACTATGCAAACAAGTCCTGTCCGGGTAAATACCTTTATGACCGACATGGTGAAATTGCTGCCGAAGTCAACAAAAGACTTGGTGCTGATGAACCAAAGGTTGAAACCCCGGCAACCACTTCTGCAATCAAGAAGGGTGATGTGGTGTCCATTGCTGATGATGCAACCTATTATGACGGTGTGAAGAAGGTTCCGGCATGGGTTAGAAAGAAGAAATGGATTGTTTCTTCTGTCAGTGGTGACAGGGCGGTCATTGACAAATCTGTGGATGGCAAGAATGCCATTTGCAGTCCAATCAATGTGAAGTTCCTGACTGTTGACGGTGCAAAGGCAGAAACACCCAAGACTGAAACCTTCAAGTCTTATCTTGCAAAGGTCACTGCATCTGCCTTGAATATCCGCAAGGGTGCAGGAACAAACTTTGCAGTGACTGGTGTCATCAAGGACAAAGGAACTTACACCATAGTTGCTGAATCCAAAGGTCAGGGTTCAACAAAAGGATGGGGCAAGTTGAAGTCCGGTGCAGGTTGGATTTCCCTTGATTATGTCAAGAAGGTTTGATGCTAACCTGTTACTAATGAGATACTAACCGCACAGATTTTCAGCAGTTTTGCAAGTGTTCAAAATCGTACAAAGTATTGAAAACAAGCCACTTGCAAGACCTTGAAAATTGAACACTTTTATGATAAAATATCTATATATTGCTGAAACAAAAGCGAGGCGTACCGAAAATGTACCAAAGAAAACTCGATTTGCATGTGCATACCGACAATTCCCCCGACGGCAATCATTCGCCGATGTTTATTTGTGAACGCGCCGAATTTGACGGTATGCGTGCCATTGCGTTGACCGACCACTGTGAGGTAGATGTCTACAAAGCCGAACGGTATGACAAACGCGTGCGACAGGCGTATTTTGAAGCCTCCAAAGCGCAGTCTGCGTTTCGCGGCAAGGTGCTTGTGCTGCGCGGGGTCGAGCTTGGGCAGCCGCATTATGACGTAAAAACCGCCGATGCAATTTTGTCGGCACGGGCATACGATGTTGTGATTGGCTCTGTGCATAACTTGCGCGGTCGCGAGGATTTCTATTTTACGGACAGCTTCACCCCACAGGAAGTGCACGCGCTGTTGACGGAATATTTTGACGAGCTGTTAAATTTGCTTGCGTGGGGCAATTTCGATGTTCTGGCACATCTTACATACCCGTTGCGGTATTTTTACGCAAAATCGGGGATATCCGTAAATTTAGACGAATACAAAACGCAAATCGACGAAATTCTAAAACGCATCGCCGAAACAGGCAAAGCGCTTGAAATCAACACCGCGGGGCTTCGCCAGCCGATTGGCAAGCTCTCGCCTGAATTGGAAACCGTTAAACGGTTTCGCGAGCTCGGCGGTGAATTTGTCACCTACGGCTCTGACGCGCATTATGCCGAAGATGTCGGCAAGGGTATGCAAGAAGCGTATGATGCGATGCTTGCGGCGGGCTTTACGGAGCTGACCATGTTTCAGCAGAGAACACCTTTGAAGTTGAAAATTGAGTAAGCGTTAAGGACTTGTCCACAGGAACAGAAAGGAAACCGAATGAAAGTAAAAGCAGCGGCGAAAATCAATTTGATGCTTGATGTGCTCGGCGTATTACCGGACGGCTATCACAGCCTGTTTATGGTGATGCAGTCAGTGAGCTGTTATGACTTTGTGGAAGTGCAAAAAACCGATACGGGCAAAATCGAAATTCTGACAGACGACGAGCGCGTCCCGAAAGATAAAAAAAATATTGCTTATAAAGCGGCAGACGCGTTTTTTGCGGCGACCGAAATGGAAAATACGGGGATTTCCGTTGCGATTGAAAAGCATATTCCGATGGCGGCGGGGCTCGCAGGCGGCAGTGCGGACGCGGCAGGCGTGCTGTATTGCCTGAATACGCTGTTTAGCGCGAATTTGCCCATGCAGGATTTACAACGCATAGGGGAGTGTGTCGGCGCCGATGTGCCGTTTGCGCTGTCGGGCGGCACATCGCTTTGTATGGACAAAGGCGGGGTAATTGCACCGCTTCTGCCGCTCAAAGGGAAATTTGTTGTGCTTTGCAAACCGCCAATAGATGTTTCCACCGTTTCTGCATATCGCCTGTTGGACGAAGCAAAGCGGCTACGCCATGCGGATAAAAACGCGATGCTGTATGCCGCGCACACGGGGGATTATAAGCTCTTGTGCGAAAAAGCGGACAATGTGTTTGAACAGGTGATTGAAGTGCCGGCACGCCCTGTTATTAAGGGCGTTATGCGCAGCCACGGCGCGGATTTGACCTTGATGAGCGGCAGCGGTCCTACGGTGTATGGGTTGTTTTCTGACCGCAAAAGCGCGGAATGCTGTGCTGCTGAACTGCAAAAACAATTCCCTGAAACCGTGCTGTGTGAAACGGTAGGGCGCGGGGTGGAAGCGGTATCCGTATGCTGAAGAATCGGATAGCGGCAGCGCTTTTGGCATTTGCCTTGGTGGTTTTGGCAATTTTTCTGCTTGTGTCGGTGTTTCAAGACAACCGTGTCACGATGCACACACCTTCCGAATACACAACGCAGATTCGATAACGATAGAAACGAGGTGTTTTTATGCGACCTTACGGGTTGATTTTGGCAGGCGGCGGCGCAAAAGGCGCGTATCAGATCGGCGCTTGGCGCGCCATGCGGGAGCTGGGCGTGCAGATTGAGGCGATTGCCGGCGTTTCCATCGGTGCAATCAACGGTGCGCTCATTGCGCAGGGCGATTTTGACAGTACCTTAGAGCTTTGGAACAATGTGGAAGTCAAGGACGGCATTCATATTGACACGCAGTTGAAAGCGCCGGAAAATCTGTTCAGCTTTTCCAATCTGCCGCAGATTTTTCACGAGGTCATCAAAAACGGCGGCGTGGATGTCACGCCTGCCCGCGATTTAATCGCACGCTATGTGCACGAGGACGCAGTGCGAGCGTCCGGCATTCCGCTGGGGCTTGTGACATTTCAGCTTTCGTCTATGAAGCCTGTGGAGCTTTTCTTAGACGAAATTGAGGAAGGGCGTTTGATTGATTATTTGATGCTCTCGGCGCGGTTTCCGGGATTGCAGAACGAAAGTCCGGACGGCGCGAAGTATTTAGACGGCGGTGTGTATGACAACGCACCCGTCGGGATGCTTCGCAAACGCGGGATTAACCGTTTTATCGTGGTGGATATTTCCAGTATGAAGGGCATCGGACATAAAACCGACCTTTCGTGTGCCGATATTATTTACATTCGCCCGAATGACCCGAAGGAGCTTGGTGAATCCTTTGAATTTGACCGTGCGAAGACGGAAATGCGCATGCAAATGGGTTATTTTGATACAAAAAAGGCGTTCGGTGTTTTGAGCGGACAGAAATACTATTTCAAACCTGCCGAATATAAAAAAATGCAGATGCTTTACGGCTATAAGGCTTGTACCGAATTAGAGGACTTGGCGCTCGAGCGCGGTGTGGAGCGGTTAACGGTGTATACACAGAACCGTTTTATGCGTTCGCTTCTTGCCGCCGAACAAGAGCCGGAAAAGGCAGAAGAGACAGAGTGGGAAAATTTGGCGGATTCCCTTTTGCAGAAGGCACAACCGCTTTTCGAAAAGGCACCGGAGGAGATTGTCCGCAAAATCCGCCGCCCACGCAAAAAAACGGCGAAATATCCTGCGGCATTGGAGGCGCTGGAAGCCTTTCGACAGCCGAAAACAGAATAATACTTATATTCTTTCGCAAAACAGGGCTAAATACTGTTCGCCGGAAAAAACCGAATAACGGTGTTTTTCTGTTTCGCCGACAAACCCGTATTCCGTAAACGCGAGGGTTTCGGGTAGAATCCCCGCCGTGCGGATAGATTCTTCTGCTTTATCGGCTGTCTCGACAGTCAGCACGGCACACAGCACTGTGTATGTTTCATACAGCGCGCGGAAGGCTTCTTCAGGGTATGTTTCACTTTCGGGAATACAGGTGAGCTGTACGGCGGTGACAGTACCGCTTTCGTCTGTTGTAAGGCTTAAAAGTGCGGTGAGGTCCGTTGCAATCGGCAAATGGCAGTTATATTCCCGTACCGTATCCGCCCGTTCGCAAAAAAAGTTTTCGGGGGCAAGAACCTCTGTGCTTTGTGCCGTGTTAAACCGTTTGCAGAATTCCGGTATATCCATATTCCGCTGTTTTGTGCAGCCGGAAAGGCAAAAAATCAGCAACAAAAGCACTGTTGCCGTGCGTAAAAGTTGTTTTTGCAGTCTCATTTTGTTCGTTCACCTTTTGTTCATATTTTCTTTACAAAAATATATGGCAAAATACGGCGAAATATTATAAAATTATCCGTAATCATTTTGAAATTCCTCAACAAATTTGGAAAGCGGTGATGATTTGTTTAAGAAAACAAAGAATTGGAGCAAAAAGAAAAAAACAACGGTGGCGATATTGGTGATCGTGGTTGCCGCTTTGGTAATTTCGATTCTCTATGCTAATTTTAAGCCGGACGAACTACCGACTTATACGCTTGCCGAGGTGCAAAAGGGCGATATTCAGTCCACCTTTGACACACAGGGCGTTGTGGAGTCCGGCAGTACCGAAACCTATTCCGCCGCAAGCGGGGTGAAAGTGATTTCGGTGAATGTTGCCGTCGGGGACCGCGTATCCGAGGGGCAGCAGCTTGCCACCTTTGATGTCAGCTCTTTAAACGGTACGCTTTCCGATTATCAGACGGCTTACAGCAAAGCTAAAGCCTCTTACGAGAAATCCGCCGCGAGTGTTTCCGACGCGAAGCAGAAGCTTGCGGATGTGAATGCGCAAATTTCCACACTGGAACGTGAAATTGCACAGTTGGAAACTGAGATTGCCGCAGCGGAAAATACGCAGACGAATTTGCCGGCAGCGCCGAGTTATTCTGAAGAAGAGCTGCAGGCGCTGGCGCAACAGCTGCAAGCCGGCGGCATGACGCAGGCGCAAATCGATGAAATTGTTTCTGCTTTGAAAGCGCAGGCAGGGCAAATAGATGTTGAAACGGCAATTGCCAATTCCACCGCTGCCAAAAAAGCGGAACTGACGCAGAAACAGGCACAGCTTTCGTCTTTGGAAACGCAAAAGAGCGTTTATGAGGCGCAAACGGACGAAACCGTAGCAGACCTTTATAAATCCGTTATGGAACAAAAGAAAAAGGAATATGAAAGCTACAAGGCGCTTGTGGATTCCCTTGCCAACGGCTGGACGGCGTCTGCAGACGGGATTGTGACCGAGGTGAACATAACAGCGGGGCAGGCATTCACACCGAGCAACGAGCAAAGCAGCGGAATGGATTTATCGGCGTTAATGAATATGGCTTCGGGGAACAGCGATGTTGCCGCCACACTGACCGATATTTTCTCGACCACGAACAATTCGAATACCGCCGTCGGAACGGGTATGGTTGTGGAGCATTACGGCGATTTTTATGCCAGCTTTACCGTCGGTAAATATGATTTGCAGGATTTGCACGTCGGGCAAAAGGCAAAAATCACTTCACTGGATAAAGAATACGAGGGCGAGGTTATCTATGTCAGCGCAGTAGCGACTGCCGGCAGCGGTTTGGATATCAGTTCCATTACCTCGTCTCTGACAGGCAGTTCCTCCTCTTCCTCTTCCAACAGCGCACCGATTAAGGTCAAAATCAACAATCCGGACGAAAAAGTGGTTATCGGCTTTGATGTAGACATCAGCATTGATACTGACAAACTGGAAAATGTCATTACCATTCCCGTTGAGGCGGTTTCCACCAATGACGGGGAAAACTGTGTGTTTGTGTATAACGAGAAAGAGAAAACCGTTTCCAAACGTGTGGTGACCTTAGGCATCGGCTCCGATACGGCATATGAGGTGCTTGAGGGCTTGCAGGTCGGCGAGCAGGTGGTTTTGAATCCCAAAACCGCGCTGACGGACGGCGACAAAATTCAAGTAAAATAAGGCGGTGGCGTATTGGATATTCGAGAAAATATACGCATAGCCATTTTCAGTATTCGTACCAACCTAATGCGTTCGCTTTTAACGATGCTCGGTATTATTATCGGTGTCGGGTCGGTAATTGCGATTATTACCGTCGGCAACGGCAGCCGTGATTACATTGTCGGTATGATTCGAGATATGGGCAACAGCGCGATTAACATCATGGTCGATGCGCAGACTGCACAGCCGTCCGATTATATTACGATGGACGATGTCGAGGCGATTAAGGCGCTGGATACCGTGGACTATGTATCCCCCTATGTCATGACCATGGGCTCGATGACGGCAAATGAAAAAAACGCCATCGGTATCTTAATCGGCGGCAATACGGATTTGCGGTATGTTACCAGCGGCGACTGCATTTACGGCAGATACTTTACCGAAGCGGAGTATGCGGCGGGCAGGTCTGTCGGCGTGATTGACGCCACCAGTGCGCGCCAGTTGTTCGGCACTGCCGATGTGGTCGGCAAGTATGTCAATTTTACATTTAATGATGTGGTTACACGCATTAAAATCGTCGGCGTCACGGATATGGCAAGCTCGTTCGGCATGGATTCGGAAGAGCTTTTGGATTCCATGCAGGCGATGGGCGGGGCACAGATGTCCAGCGGTATGCTGATGGTGCCCAGTACCCTTTCTTCGCAAATTACCGGTTCGTCGGATTGCTTTGACACCATTTACATTATGGCGAATGACGAAGACGATTTGGAAGGTGCAGGGAATGCCGCACTCAACCGTTTACGCGCGCGGCACAACAACGGAGACCGAGACTGCTATATTGTTACCAATATGGCAACCTATATCGACCTTTTGGATACCGTTATCAATATCTTTACGATTTTCATTGCGGCAGTCAGCGCGATTTCCTTGGTGGTCGGCGGCATCGGCGTTATGAATATTATGCTGGTTTCCATTACCGAACGCACGCGCGAAATCGGTATCCGCAAGGCGCTCGGTGCCAAAACCTCTACGATTTTGTTCCAGTTCTTAACGGAGTCGATTATTCTTTGTTTGATCGGCGGTCTGATTGGTCTTCTGCTCGGCGTGTTCGGTGCGGCGGTTGTATCGCACCTGATGAGTATTCCGCTGGAGGTCAAGCCCTCTACCGTGGCAATCGCGATTGGGTTCTCGACGGCAATCGGCGTGATTTTCGGCGTGTACCCTGCGCGCAGAGCGGCAAAAATGCCCCCGATTGAAGCCTTGCGCAGAGATTAAAACAGAAATAGGCAAAACAGCCTCAATACCATGCGGTATGGGGCTGTTTTTGATTTGTATATCGGTATTTCGCCGATATGTGCAATGTAGTGTTTATCCTTTATCTGCCGCGTATGGCTTTCACAATCGTTCCGCAGGCAATGCGTTCACCGGCGTTACCCGCCGGTTGCGTTTTAAAATCATCGGGATTTCGATGGATAATCACGCTTCTGCCGATAATTTCCGCAAGACCGAAGCGGTCTGTCAGGATACAGTTCCACGCCTTACCGTGCTCGGTAGCGAACAACGGCGGCAAATCTCCCGCATGCGCAGGGTGTGGGCAAACTTCGGGATTATAGTGTCCACCCGCACTGAGGAACGCGTCTGTAGCGCCGTCTTTGCATGTGCCGTTTTCGTGAATATGCATAGCAAAAATGCCGTAGCTGCATTTTTCGGGGCTGATGGGCAGTCCGCGTACATTGGAGACAACCAAAACCCCGCGTTCTCCCGCGGGGTAAAACAAAATCCGTCCCGCAACGTCCGGGTAGACTTCGCTGCCGCGCACATAGGCGGCGGCGTAAGGCTTGTGCGACGATGCAATGTGTACCAAGTCCGCGTTTTCGCGTTGAAATGTATACAAAAAAATCACCTCCGTTTTCAATATATGCAAAACGAAGGTGATTTTTGTTTGTGATACGGAATTCCTTACAACGGTGTGCGGTCGCTGTGCTCATGCTGATATGCATGCAGTAAATCTTTCAAATGCGCGGCATGCTCTGCCTCTTCAACAGCATATTTAGAAAAAATTTCACGGTATTTCGGTTCTTCGCTGTATTCATCGGCATAGCCTTCAAAATCGCGCGCCATCTCCATGGAATTTTCCCATGCACGCAAAAGTCGATCTCGCACCGTCGTCGGAATTCGGTGCCGATTTTGTTCGTTTTCCATTGAACCACTCCTTCTTTCTTCAGTATTTGCGATTTTTTCGCTTTCACTCCAAAAAAAGGCAGGAAAATATCAAAAGACAAAATATTGCATATATTTTGCTTTTATGGTACAATTACTTAATAAATTTGTATGAAACAGAAAGGTACGCGGTGTTTTTTTACCGCGTAGTTTTGCAACGATGCTCAAAAAATGGATGCAAAAAACGCCCTCCGGCAAATCCGTTGCGTTTTGGAATATGATGGGCAGTTTAGTCAATGCTGCCACTTCGGTTGTCCTGCTGATGATGGTCACACGTACCCTCGGCGACGAACGTGCGGGGATTTTTTCCCTTGGCTTTTCGGTAAGCTTGATGATGTATACAGTGGGCGCATTTGAGGTGCGCCCGTTCCAGTCTACGGATATATATAAGCAGTTTACTTTCCCACAATATTTTTCCTTACGCCTGCTGACCTGCCTTTTGATGCTGGCAAGCTCTGTCGGCTATGTGTTGTTCAACGGATTTGCAGCAGAAAAAGCGTGGGTTGTTTTGCTGTTGTGCGTTTTAAAATGTGTGGAAGCGGTTTGTGACGTGTTCAACGGACAAGCCCAGCAAAATGACCGTTTGGATGTGGCAGGCTTTTCCCTGTCTGTCCGCGTTTGTGTGTATTGCGTCGGCTTTCTGCTCTCTTTGCTGCTGACGCGGAACCTGCTGTTTTCCTGCGGTGTCATGGTGGTCCTTGCACTGCTTTGGCTCTTGGTTTTTGATGTGCAAACCGGAAAATACTTTGGAAAATGCAGCTTGGATTTTCAAAAGTCTGCTGTCATCGGACTTTTTAAAGCGTGCTTCCCGCTGTTTTTGGCGTCGTTTTTGATGATGTATATCAACAATGCGCCGAAATTTGCAGTAGATGCATATCTTTCCGATGAATACCAAACCTATTATGGGATTTTGTTTATGCCGGCGTCGGTTATCAATCTGTTTAGTTTGTTCGCCTTCCGTCCGTTGTTAACAAAGCTTACGGCAATGTGGAATGAAAATCAGCGGAAATCTTTTTTGCGTACGGTGGGCAAACTGGTTTTGTGGATTGTATTTGTCACTGTAGCGGCGCTGACAGCAGGCTGGCTGTTGGGTATCCCTGTGTTATCTCTTTTGTACGGTACGGATTTGTCGGCGTATAAGCCGGAATTGATGGTTGTGCTGGTCGGCGGCGGCTTTAATGCGCTTTGTGTACTGCTTTACTATATGATTACCGTGATGCGCCGACAAAAATATGTTTTAATCGGGTACGGCGTTGCGGCGCTGACCGCGTATTTTGCGGGGGATCGTTTGGTGCAAGCGTTTGGACTGATGGGTGCTTCCTATACATATCTCCTCTCGGTGGCTGTGTTATGCGTCCTGTTTGTTTGCGTTTTTGTAGGTGTTCTGGTTTCAAAACAGAAAGAAAAGGAGCGTGCAGACGAAAATGGGTAAGCATTTTTGTTTTTTTTCCGCTCTGTATGTCCCACACCCGGGTGGGGTGGAGCGCTATACGCTGAATCTCGCGAAGGAACTCATCAAAAACGGGCATCGCGTGACGGTGGTGACCTGCAATACCGAAGGTACGGCGGATTATGCGGTATCCGAAGAGGGGATTGCCGTATTTTTTCTGCCGTGTTTTCCGCTGATGGGCGGACGGTTGCCGTTGCCGAAGACAAACAGCACCTTCCGCAAATTGATGCGGGAACTGTATACCTGCGATTTTGATGCAGTAGTCATCAACACCCGATTTTATTTTCATTCGCTTATCGGCGCGCGCTTTGCCAAAAAGCGCGGTTTACCGTCTTTGGTGATTGAGCATGGTTCGGCACATTTACAAATGGGCAGCAAGCCCTTAAACATACTTTGCGGGTGGTATGAGCATTTTGTGACCGCGATTTTAAAGCGGTACTGTCAGAATTATTACGGTGTTTCCGACGCGGCGTGCCAATGGCTCTCCCATTTCGGCATTTCCGCCAAAGGTATTTTGTATAACGCCGTGCCCGAGCCGGAAATTGAGACAATTTTGCAGTCGGATTTGCCGTCTTTTCGGGGAAAATACAACATTCCCGATGATGCACTTGTATTTTCTTTTATCGGTCGATTGGTCAAAGAAAAAGGCGCGGACAGCGCGGTGCACGGTTTTTGCCGTGCGTGTGCAAAAACCGACCGGCAGATGTATTTGCTGTTAGCAGGGGACGGCTATTTGCGTGAGCGTTTGGAAGCGGACGCGCAGGACAATGTGATTTTCCTCGGGAAAATTCCGTATGCCTTCGCAATTCGTTTGCAAAAAGAAAGTGATTTTTATTGTTTGCCGTCGGACTCCGAGGGCTTTTGCACCTCGGTTTTGGAGGCGATTGTGTGTGACAGCGTGGTGGTTGCCACCAATGTGCCCGGCGTCAGCCCGATTATAGAGGATGGCATTTCGGGGATTATTTTATCGGAAAACAGCGAGGAAGCGGTGGAAAACGGCATTTTGCGTGCGGTTGCGATTGAAAACAGAACCGATTTTGCCGCACGCGCAAAAGAAAGTTATATCGCCTGCGGCTGTACCTTCCCGCAAACCGCCGCACGGCTTGTGAAAATATTTGAAAGCAGCGAGGAGACGGTATGAAACCTATTTTGATTATTCCCGCTTATAATGAAGGGGAAAATATTGAACGCGTGGTGCGCAATGTGCAGGAAAATTATCCGCAGTATGATTATATCGTGGTCAACGACGGCTCTGCGGATAATACCGCGAAGGTGTGTATGCGCAACGGCTTTAATTTTTTGGATTTGCCGGAAAATGTCGGGCTGTCGGGTGCGTTTCAGGCAGGCATGAAATACGCCTACTATAACGGCTATGACTGTGCCGTGCAGTATGACGGCGACGGGCAGCACGATGCGCGGTATATTGCCGATATGGTCGCTTTAATGGAGCAAGGCAATTACGATATTGTGATCGGCTCTCGTTTTGTGGAGCAGAAAAAGCCGAAAACCCTGCGGATGCTCGGCAGTAATTTGATTTCTGCGGCAATTAAGTTGACAACGCGAAAAACTATCAAAGACCCGACCTCGGGAATGCGCCTTTATAATCGCCGTATGATGAAACGTCATGCGCGCATGTACGAATTCGGACCGGAGCCGGACACGCTCGCTTACCTTGCGCGCAGCGGGGCGAAAATCGGCGAGGTGCAGGTGGAAATGCTCGAACGCATTGCGGGCAAAAGCTATTTGAATTTCGCACGCTCCATGCGGTATATGCTCAGAATGTGCATGTCCATCTTTTTTATCCAGTGGTTTCGTAAACCCATTGATTTGCAGGGGGAATAAGCTATGAGTATTGTTTTGCGCATCGCTTTAATTGTGGTTTGCGTGGTGGCATGTGCGTATGTGCTTCGGAAAATCCGCCGTGCGCAGATGGAAATTGATGATGCGATTTATTGGATTATCGTCAGCATTGTATTGGTGATTATCAGTATTTTTCCGCAAATTCCGGACTTCTTTTCAGACTTGCTCGGGATTCAGTCTCCGTCGAACTTTGTGTTCCTTGCCGTAATATTTTTGGTGATCGGAAAGCTGTTTTCGCTGTCTATAGAAGTGTCCCTTTTAAAGCAAAAACTGAAATCCACCATTCAGAATGTTGCCATTCGGGAAAAAGAATTGGAAGAACTTGCAAAAGGGGAGAGGGCGAATGGAAAAGACTAAGCAAAGACCGCTTTGGCAGGTACTGTGCATTTTTGCGGCAATTTTTTTGGTGCTGTCGATATTTTTGGGTGTAATTTTTCAATTTTATATTACACCGAAAGCAGCAGAGAACCATGCGGGGTACTATTCCGTGAGCTGCAAAAACGGAAAAGCAAGATATGCGTGCTCGACCGATACATTTACCGTGCGCCAGAGCTTTACGGCAAAGGATGCATTGAGTGGGTATATCATTTTTGTCGGATTCACCGAAGAAAAGACCGCCGAACGTGCGGCGCAGTCCGCAGACGGCGAATGGATTGATATAAGCGGTCAATTGCGCATTCGTCTGCTTGACAGCAGCGGGAATGTTTTGGACGATTATGCCTTAGACCACGCGCAGTTAAATGAAGCGTGGTATTTCGGCAGAATTGTTCACAACTTTGATACACTGGTTTCCGGGAATGTGCGTGGACAGACCTATACGCTCGAAATTACCGGCGCGTTTCCGAAAGAGTCCGGTCTTTATTTAACAATCAGTGACCATGATTACTATCTTGACGGCGAGCTTTATGAAAACGATATGCCGATTTCGGCGGATTTGGCATTTTATGTGATGTCGCCGATATACACGATGGTGCGGCTTCTGTTTTTGGCGTTCTCTGTGGGGATTTTGGCAGCGTTTACCATTGTGTATTTCTGCGCTTATGTATTCCGAGTCAAAAAACATATGCTGTTTTTTGTAACCGTACTGATTATGGGATTGGGCTATACGGCGTTAATTACGCCGTTTGCCGCGCCTGATGAAACCGTGCATTATTATACGGCTTACCGTTTTGCCAATGTGATAACCGGGACAGGGCAAACCGAAACACCTGACCAAACGGTGTATGTGCGTGCCTGTGATACGGATTATGACGGTCGGCTGTGCAATTTCTACGGCAAACACTATGTTCCGACGATAGCCACTTATGCAACAGAGGTCAACAATCTTTTGGGCGTCCGGGAAAGTGAAGAGCAAATCGAGCTGTCCAGCGCATTTATCAGCGGGAACTATGTTTGCTATGCGGCTTCCGGACTCGGAATTGCCGTTGGGAAGCTTCTGCACCTTTCCTCGGCACTCACGCTGTACCTCGGGCGAATTATGAATTTGTTGCTGTTTGCATTTTTGGGGGCATGTGCGGTCAAAAAAATACCGTTTGGTAAAAATATTTTCTTTGTCGCGGCGCTGCTGCCGCTGACCTTGCAACAAGTGGCATCGTTCTCTTATGACTCCGTGATTATCGCATTTGCCTTTTATTATCTTGCAGAGTGTGCGCATTTGGCGTATACCGCTGAAAAAATCCGCATATGGGATATTGTGCAGTTGGTGCTTTGTATGGCGGTATTCTGTGCGCCCAAGGCAGGTATATATATCGTGTTCATCGCGTTGCTGCCCGTGATTCTGTTCAACAAGAAGTTGCCGAAAAAACAGCGTATAGGGCTTTTATGCGGCATCGCCTGCTGTGCGTTGGTTTGGTTGGCTGTATTTAACATCAACCGTTTGGGTGGGACCGGTTACGTCGGAGATGAGACCGAATATTATACTTTAGGATATCTGTTTGAAAATCCGCTTGGTTTTGTCAAGCTGTGGGCGAATACCTATTTTCGAGAGAAAGAAACTTGGTTCTATTCTCTGTTCGGCTCGAATATGGCTTGGGTGAATTTAAAGGTGGAAAAGTCTTGGGCAGTTGTTTTTATTACGCTTTTGGTTGCCGGCAGTATTCGTTACAGTGAAAAAGAGGAACCGAAAATGCGCAATACCGACAAGCTGTTTCTCGGTGCGGCTGTCCTTTTGTGTATCGCCGGTTTTTGCGCGGCGGCGTTTTTATGGACGCCGAGTAACGAATCGTATGTAGTCGGCTTGCAAACACGGTATATCATTCCCGTATTGCCGATGATTTTGCTGCTTATGCGCGTGCCGTCCCTTTCCTGCCGTAAGGATATTACGAATTTCCTGACGGTAACAGCGGTATTGGCAAACGCGTTGTATATCGTCGATGCATTAAACGTGACGTTGTTTTCATTTAGTTAATGTTTAGGAGGTTATCATTATGGATTTCAGCGCTTTTTCCGCATTTGACCATGCAATATTTGCGTGGATTCAGGCAAACATTTGGTGTCCGTTTTTAGATGCTGTTATGCCCGTCATCACGATTTTGGGTGAAGGCGGCTGGTTTTGGATTGTCGTGGCGGTGCTTTTCCTCTTTATGAAAAAATATCGCAAATCAGGTGTTACGATGGCGTTTGCGCTCATTCTGATGCTGGTTCTCAACGATTTGATTTTGAAGAATATCTTTGCGCGGGTGCGTCCGTTTAATTTTGCGGAGTTTGCCGATTTGTATGCGGCATTTCCTATCGGGGAAAACGGCAAGCCGGAATTGCTGACTTCTCTGCCGTCGAGTTATTCGTTCCCGTCCGGGCACACCTCGTGCTCGTTTGCTGCGGCAACAGCTATTTTGCTCAACAAAAAGTGGAAAGCAGGCGTGCCTGCATTGATTCTGGCAATCCTTATCGGCTTTTCGCGCAACTATTTGATGGTGCATTACCCAACCGATGTGTTGTTCGGCGCGCTGTTCGGGGTTTTGTATGCCGTGCTTGCCTATTTCTTGATTGCAAAATATGTGTATCCGCCGTTTGACCGTGCCGTCGGGCAAAAGGTTGATGCGTTTTTTGCAAAGAAATTTCAGAAAAAAGAAAAAGCCGCAAAAGCGGAATGAGTTTAGTATGGCGGTGTGAATATGACATTTCCTCTTGGTAAAACTGCGGATTTACATTTCTCTGCGGACGGTAAATTCCGAATAATGCAGGTTGCGGACACGCAAGACACGCAGGTGACCTCGAAAGATACGATTGCATTTCTCGAAAAAGCTTTGGACGAAGCAAAACCCGATTTGGTTATTTTTACGGGCGATCAGTTTAAGGGGTACGGTGTCAGTTTCTTGCTCGGTGATCGTGAAGAGAATTATAAACGCGCAATTGACAATCTGATTGCCCCGTTAGAGGCACGGGGGATTCCGTTTTCCTTTGTGTTTGGCAATCACGATGACCAAGCGTTCGGCATTTCGAAAGAAAAACAGCTCGAAATGTACCGTTCACACAAAAATTGTATTGCCGTGGCGGGGGATCCTGCTTTGCCGGGACTTTGCAATCAATACATAAATCTGCGTTCGGCAGACGGTGAAAAAATCCTATTCAATTTGTATTTGGTAGACTCGCTGTCTACCACGCTGGACGGAAAATGCGCAAGCGTTTCCAAAGAGCAAATCGAATGGTATTGCACCGTGCGCGACAGCTTGAAAGCGCAAACCGGGGACTATGTGCCCTCGATTCTTTTTCAGCATATTCCCGTGCCTGAAATGTGGGACGTGCTCAAGGAAGTTCCGAAATCCCATAAGCCGCACGCCGAGGGCTTCCGCGCGCATGCCGGCAAATTCTATGACATCGATGAACGGTTTTTGCAAAAGGGAAATTGCGACTTCTTGTTGGAAACCCCTGCAACGCCTGCCGAAAATTCGGGCGAATTTGAAGCCGTTGCCGAAATGGGCGACACATTGGCAATGTTCTTTGGGCACGACCATAACAACAGCTTTGTCAGCCGCTATCAAAACATGCTGCTCGGTTATACGCAAGGGTGCGGCTTCAACGTATACGGTCCGAAGCTGAATCGCGGCGTGCGATTGATTGATTTGAATGTTGAAAATTTACACGAATTTGAAACACATACCTTGTTGTACGGGGATTTGTTTACGGCGCACGATATTCAAAACAAACCGAAATATCTTTTATATTCCTATGCACCGCCGAGTGTGGAATCTGTTTTGCCGAAATTGAAAAAAGTCGGTATTGCCGCAGGCGTTGCGGTAGCAGGCGGGATTGTGTATGCGCTCGCTAAACGGAAATGATGATAAATTTAAAAGAAAAGCGATGCGGCAGAGTTCTCTGTCGCATCGCTTTTTGTGTGTACATATGGCAGTCGATTATTCGCCTTTCATTTCCAACAGCTTGACTTTGCCTCTGTAAGAGTCTTCGCTGACTTTGATGGAGTCGAAAATCGCCGCTTTGATGTCGTCCTCGGTGACGCCCAGCTCCAAGCAGTCTTTCTGCTCGGTGAAAATGTTAATGTCCATAATGTAGGGGAGATAGAGCGGGTCCATACCGCTGTCTACACCGCGGGCTTCATAGTCTTTAATGACCTTGCCCATACCCATTTTCATCATCCACGGCGCCACGCCCAAAATCTTTCTGCCCTTCATGCCGCGGGCTTCATAAACAATGGCGAGGAATTCTTTCCAAGTCATATTATACATACCGATTTTGTATGCGCGGAAGCCGCCGACTTCTTTTTCGCATGCACCGGCAATTGCCTGACCGACTTGACGAACGGTCAGCATTGTGGTACCGCCCTTCGGATACATCGTGAAGGGCCATTTGTCCATAAATTCAATCTGTTCAATCAGGATAACCCAAACAGGCTTTCTGCCGGGCTGCGTGCCGAAAATGTAAGGCAGTTCCAGAACGGAAACATCGAAGTTTTCATCGGCATATTTTTCGCAGACCTTTTCCTGGTCGATACGGCTTTTTATGTAAGGATTCTTTTCGCAAATCGGCATATCGGGGCGCTCTTTGGCAAGCCAGCTGAAGTAAGAGCCGAGGATAACCGCGCGTTTTAAGCCGGCTTCCTTACAGAGAGGAAGAATTCTTTCAAGCGGCGCAATGTTGAATTTGTAGTAGGAATCGTAAACGGGCGCGGGGCATTCTTTGCGTTCGTCAATGCCCGCCGCAAACACGAAGCAGTCGCAGCCTTTGAGCATTTCGCGAATTTCATCATCTGACATTTCATTGATGTTCTTGAAGATAAGCTCCATTTCTTCCGGGATAGGAGCGCCTTCAGGCAGGGGTGGGAGCGCAACGCTCTTCACTTCATGCCCTCTCTCAATGAGAATTCTGGCAGCTTCACAGCCCAAAAGACCTGTACCGCCAATCATAAATACTTTCATACATCTACCTCCAAATTTTGACATTCAAAGAGCGAAAGACGGAAAAATGCGCCGTATTTACCATTCTTTCACTGATTGTTAATAGTATAACACAGTATTCGCATAATTTCAACTAATGATTTTGCATAATGTGGATTTGTTTATCGGTAGAGCGGGAACTTGCTCGTGCGGTTCGGTGCTATACTCGAAAAAATCCACACCTACGAGAATTTTTGTGTTTTGCAGATTTTGCGATATATTGACAAACGCTGTAAAACCGCTTACACTAAGTGGGAATTGAAAAGAGGAAGTACAATGAAAATCAACTATCAAACCGAAATGGAACAGGAACTTGCCCGCTTGCCAAAGAATACCCGCCCGCGGCTTTTGTTGCAGTGTTGCTGTGCGCCGTGCTCGAGTGCGGTTTTGGAAACCCTTACAAAAACGTTTGCAGTGACGGTGTATTTTTACAATCCGAATATCCACCCGCAGGCAGAGTATGAAAAACGTCTTGCGCAGTTTCCGAAGCTGTTGCAAGCGCCGTTTTGCGAGTCGGTCGAAATGTTGCATGCACCCTATGACCCCGAGATGTTTTTTGCTGTCACAAAGGGATTGGAAAACGAACCGGAGGGTGGAGCGCGCTGTACGGAATGCTTTCAACTGCGGCTTCGACAAACTGCCCAAACAGCAAAAAAACACGGATTCGATTATTTTACCACCACGCTGACCGTCAGTCCCCATAAAAATGCTGCACTACTCAACGAAATCGGTGCGGACTTGGGCGAAAAATACGGTGTGAAGTTTTTACCGTCGGATTTTAAAAAGAAAGAGGGCTACAAACGCTCCATCGCCCTTTCTAAGGATTTCGACCTCTACCGTCAAACCGATTGCGGCTGTATTTTTTCCAAGCGACCGCCGACCCCTACGTCGCTAAATTAAAATTTATCTCTTCATACAAAGAACTATACTGTAAAGAAAAACGGACGCTGTTCGGCGTCCGTTTTCGTTGTTATTCCGCAAACCGCTTTTGATAGCTTTCCATATCGAATGCATCTAACGGGCTGTCTTTTTTGAGATACAGCGGGTGGTGCGGGTGCCCTTTGACTGAAATTTTTCCCGCTGAAACCCAATACGCGTTGTGCCTGTTCCCAACTTGAATAATCTCGCGCAAACACAAATTCAAATACTTGCGCTTTTCCACAATATTGCCCCACGCCGCCCAAACCGTTGGGCGCTCGCCTTTGCAAAGGCTTAATGCGTATTCAAATGCTTTTTTGTTCTCCTCGTGTAAATGCGCGTTAAAATGCTTTTCCATATCGTCGGGATTGGTCGCGCGCTGGGCATAAACATTGAGCATAATAAAGCTGTCAAAGCCGTTAAACAGCGCGATACGCTCTACGGATTTCAAGGTGTTATCGAGCGCGTCGGGCGCGGCAGTCGAGGGATTGATTCCATAACAAATCAACGGATTATTGCCGCGCGTGCCGAGTATGTAACGATATTCATCGTATTGGTTCGGTACAAACAGCCATTCGTTAATGTTATACTCTGCGGCAGGCTCCAAAGACGCTTGCAGTGCGGGCGTAAAATCCAAAATCTCGATTTCCCCGGTTTCACAAGTCGGAATATGCATGTAATAAGCTCCTTAATTTTCAATATTTTCAAAGAATTCTGCCTTCCACGTAAAACGGAAGGTTTCGCCGGCAGGCAAAGCAACAATGCCGCGCTTTTGTGAAAAATCCGTCACCTTTTGATACCCGTCATTTATGCCGTACCACGGCTCAATGCAAACAAACGGCGCAGCGGGTTTTGCCCAAATCGCCAAAAACGGCGCGTCGCCGAACGTGAAGTGCATTTTTGTGTTTGCCTGTTTGCAAGAAAGCGTAATGCCTTTTGATCGCACATCGGAAAAAATCAGCGCGTCCTTGTCAAATAAATGTGCGGTTAGCGTCAGCGTGTCGCTGTTTTCCAAAATCAAATCTGTTGCATGTGTTAAAAGAGAATCATGGTCAATGCGTTCGCTCCACAGCGTCTCTTTTTCGTCAAATACAAGCGTGTCGCCGAGCGCACAGTTGAACGCGGGATGCGCGCCAAGCGAAAAATACATGGTTTCTGTATTTGGATTCTTTACGCTATGGGTCACGGTTAGACAATTTTTATCTATTGTGAACTGCATATATAATTCGTAATCGAACGGATAATGCAGTTTTGTTTGTTCATCACTTGTTTGTAAAAAGGTCAGCATATTCTCCGTTGCCGTAATACAGGTAAAATCCCGATGCCGTGCAAGTCCGTGGCGAATAATTTCGTAATCCTTGCCGTCAATACAGCATTTGTCGTCGAGCAGCCTGCCGATAATCGGGAACAGAACGGGGGACTGCCCATTCCACACAGCAGGATTGCCCTGCCAAAGAAATTCGTGCCCGGTTTTTACACTTTGCACATTGCAAAGCACCGCACCGAAATTTTGCACCGAAATACGCAAAAAATCGTTTTGTATGGTTTGTACCATAACGCACCTCCGAAAAACGATGTACTTTCTTTCTGCATCATAACACAAAAACCGCCGTTCGTCTATGCATTTCCGAAAAGAAAAATAAAAGCAACAAACAAAGCCTGCATATAGCCCGTTTGTTGCTTTTGAAATGTATTTTATTCTTCCGATTAGGGTTTCGCCTGTCTCGCAGGTTTATAACTGCAAGTGCCGCAAATACGGTCACCCGCGTCGCCTGCCGCAGTTACAATATATCCGTCTTTGTTGAGCCCGCCGGGAATGTATTTCGCGGCGTAAATTTTTACATCGGGGTGCTTTTCGTATAACAGTTTTACGCCGACGTCGGAAGCAAAAATGCACATCACTTTGATGTTTTGGCAACCCTCTTTTTTCAGGTAGTCAATCGAGGCGTCCACACTGCCGCCGGTCGCGAGCGCAGGGTCCACGATAATGACAGGACCTGCGGTAATGTCCACAGGCATTTTGTAGTAATAGGTCACCGGCTTTAAGGTTTCCTGGTCACGGTAAAGCCCGATATGCCCGACCTTTGCCGTCGGGGACAGGCGGCGAAGCCCCTCCACCATGCCCAAGCCTGCACGGAGAATCGGCACGATTGTAAAATCCTCGGCAAGAACGGGAGAGTCAAAATCGGCAAGCGGCGCCTGAATGGGGACTTCTTTTGTTTTTAAATCTTTTAAGGCTTCATAGCCCATCAGCATGGTGAGCTCGTCCACAATTTCGCAGAATTCCTTAGAGCCTGTGTTGATGTCGCAAAGGTGTGTGACCTTATGCGCTACTAAAGGGTGGTCGTCGAAGCTTGTTAAGTTTTTTGTAAATTCTTCCATATCGGTCCCTCGTTTTTTTATTTTTTCAATCATAGCACATTTTTTTATCGTTGACAAGTACATGAAATGCAGCCGGACACAGGTATACCTTGGTTGACATAAAATTTTGCCTATGCTATAATTTTCACAGCAAAGAGGTGTTTTTATGGAGAATCGGCAAAGCCGTTTGGAACCCAAGGTACAGGTGTTGGACGAGGCGGCAGTGAAAAGGGCATTGATGCGAGTTTCCTACGAAATTGTTGAAAAATGCGCCGATTTATCCAATCTTGTGTTGGTCGGTATCCGTACAAGAGGTGTTCCCATTGCACAGATGATTGCCGCAAATATTCAAAAAAACAGCGGTGTCGAAATTCCTGTGGGGTCTTTGGATATTACCTTTTACCGCGACGACTTGGAAAAGATTGATGAGTCCCCGAAGCTGAGCGATACAAAGATATCCGAAGATATTAACGGCAAAGAGGTTGTGCTGGTAGACGACGTGCTCTATACAGGGCGTACGGCAAGAGCGGCAATTGACGCTGTGTTTTCTTTGGGAAGACCCGGGAAAATCCGCCTTGCGGTTTTGGTGGACCGCGGGCACAGAGAATTGCCCATTCGCCCCGATTATGTGGGGAAAAACATTCCCACCTCTCTTTCCGAGGTGATTAAAGTGCATATTGACGCTACGGACGGCAAAACGGGCGTGGATATTTGTAAAGTGATTCGAGATTGAAAAAAGGGGAAAACGATGGCAAAAATTATGGTAAGCGCATGCCTTATGGGCTGTGACTGTCGATACAAGGGCGACAACTGCAAGAATGAAGAACTGTTAGCACTTGCAAAACAGCATACACTTGTGCCCGTCTGCCCTGAGCAATTGGGCGGGCTTCCGACGCCGCGTGACCCTGCCGAAATTTGCGGGGACAAGGTGGTGTCGAGTGCCGGAAAAGATGTGACAAACGAATACACAAAAGGCGCTCAAACCGCGCTGTATATTGCCCGAACCGTCGGTGCCAACGCCGCTGTGCTTAAAGCAAACAGCCCCTCCTGCGGGAAAGGAATTATCTATGACGGCACGTTTACGGGACAAAAAACTGCAGGCGACGGCGTGACTGCAAAGCTGTTTGCGGCGTCTGCAATTCGGGTGTTTACCGAAAACGAAATCGGCGCGCTTTTATCCTTTCTCGGCGAATAAAATCTTTTTTCGCCTTTTTTAGAAAAGGATTGACAAAAACCGCTTTTCTATGCTATACTGCACACAAATAAACGCGGCAATCTTTAAATTCGATACAGAGATATCGACAAGATGCATGTGTGGCATATCTGAATAGGGCTATTTTATGTTGCATATGAACCTTGTCAATATTGACAAGGTTTTTTTATTGCATTGCCGGGAAAAACAAGGAGGAGTATCCACATGAAACTTATTTATGACATCAGCGACCGCCCAAAGTTCAGTAAAACGCTGATCTTTGCGTTCCAGCAGATGATTGCAATCATGGCGGCAACATTGCTGGTCCCAATTTTGATGTCCACCTACGCGATGAGCAACGGCGAAACTTTGAGTTTTGACCCCGCCGCCGCGCTTTTCGGTGCAGGCATCGGAACACTTGTTTATATTTTCTGCACCAAGCGCAGAAGCCCTGTTTTCTTAGGCTCTTCGTTCACCTTCCTCGGTGCGTACGCTTCTGTAATCGGTATGAACTACGGCTATTGGGGCGTGCTGATCGGTATCGCGTTTGCAGGTCTTGTGTATGTTTTGCTTGCTGTCATCATTAAATTGGTCGGTTCTAAATGGGTCAATAAATTGATGCCCGCAGTCATTATTGGACCCATTGTTACCTTAATCGGTTTGTCGCTCTCCGGAACAGCCACCTCTTGGATGTCCGGCAACGGCGGCAGTGATTACAGCCTGTTGACCATTCTCATCGGTGCGGTCACTTTCCTGACCATTGTGCTCGTCTCCGTGAAGGGTTCCAAAACCCTTCGCTTAATTCCCTTTATCATCGGTGTCGGCGTCGGCTATCTGCTTGCGCTTGCATTTACCTTAATCGGTATGGCGGCAGATATCCCTTCGCTTCAGATTTTGAGCTTTGATGCTTTCAAAGAAGCGTTTGTGCCCTTTGGTCTTACTTCCATTGTTGATTATCCCAAATTCACATTCTTAAAGGCGATTACCGAGCATCCGGAAGGCGTGCTTCCGATTGACGGTGCGGCTTTGGGGAACATTGCAATGACCTTTGTGCCGATTGCGGTTGTGGAGCTTGCACAGCATATTGCAGACCACAAAAATTTAAGCTCTATCATCAACAAAGACTTGATTGCAGACCCCGGTCTTGACAAAACGCTTATCGGTGACGGTCTCGGTTCTATCGTCGGCGGGCTCTTCGGCGGCGCGGCAAACACCACTTACGGTGAATCCATCGGCTGTGTTGCCATTACCGGGAATGCTTCTATCGTTTCCATCATCACCGCTTCCGTCGGTTGTATGTTGCTTTCTTTCATCACACCTTTTGTTGCGCTGATTAACTCTATTCCGAAATGCGTGATGGGCGGTGCCTGCGTTGCCCTTTACGGCTTCATTGCCGTATCCGGCTTGCAAATGCTGAAAAAGGTGGACCTCGGCAACAATAAAAACCTGTTTGTGGTCAGTTCCATTCTTGTGACCGGTATCGGCGGCTTGTCGCTGAACTTCGGGACAAACTCCGCAACAGGCGGTCCTCTGCTTACCATTACCGCGCTTGCAACGGCGTTGATTTTCGGTATCCTTACCAATCTTGTCGTCAACGGCGGCAAAATGGGTACCGGCGAGGAAGAATCTCCGGACGCCCTTTCCGGCGCAGCGGAAAATATGGGAAATGTGGAGTTTGAAGATACCAACAAAAAGAAATAAGCGGGTACGGATTCGTCAGAACAGGCAAGCGTAACTGCAAAAATCCCTCTTGAAACTTCTTCAAGAGGGATTTCGTTTGTTCGACGGGATTTGCGTTGACAAAATGCGCTTGTCTGTTTATAATACCCTTACATTGGATTTTATAAACAGGAGTATTCCGAAATGTTAAATTGGCTTTTATCGGCGGTGGTCGCGTATTTGCTTGGCTCGTTGAGCTTCGGCATTATTTTATCAAAGGCAAAATATAAAAAGGATATCCGCGATTACGGTTCCAATAATGCGGGAATGACCAACACCCTGCGCACCTTCGGCAAAGGTGCGGCGGCGTTTGTGTTTATTTTTGATGCGCTCAAAGGCGTTGCGGCGGCGCTCTTGGCAAAGTATGTGCTGTGTGGGACAGAAGACCCCGTGCTGTGCGCTTATATCGCCGTTTTTTTTGTCGTGCTCGGGCATATGTTCCCTGTGTATTTCGGGTTCAAGGGCGGCAAAGGCGCGGCAACGGCGCTCGGGGCGACGACGGCGCTCCAACCGCTGACCTTCCCATTCGTGATGATTCCGTTTTTCATCGTTGTGCTGACCACCAAAATGGTGTCGCTGGCGTCGATTATTTCGGGCGCGCTGTTGCCCGTAGTCACATTTTGCATTTATTATTTCAAAGGTGAGCCCACGCTCGTGCCTACGGTCGGTACGGCGCTTTTGGCGGCGCTTATCATTTTCATGCACCGTTCCAATATCAAACGGATTATAAAGGGCGAAGAACGAAAAATCGGTTCTGACAAAGTCAAAACCGACGAAGAAACGGAATCATAAATACCCATAAAAGCAGAGGAAAGCTGTTGCCTGTAAAAGGATTTCCAACGGCAGACCGACCGTAAATTTTTTATGCCGCGTTTTGTGGCGAATACAAAGCATCGTAAAAAATATCGGCGCTGCCGCACCCAAGAAACCAATCAGCAGAAGAGTTCGTTCGGGGACTCTTCTTTTTTTGTGCTTTGTTTGCCCTTTTCCGTTGTGCACAGCCGCAAGTTTGTCATAAACAGTCATAAGTACCCCGACTGCCGAAATACAAATAAACCAGAGCAGTATGAATGTGTCACGCATTGTGTTCCATCACCGCTTGTATTGTATGAAAATCATCGTCATTTGTCAATGGGAGGCTGTTTATGCAAAAACGGATTTGGATCGGACTTCTCTGTGTTGCCGCATTGCTTTGCGGGCTGTGGGCATACAGCTGCGTGCAATCGGATATCCCAAATACTGAGCCGTCCGAACCACAGCAAAACGAAACGGCACAAGCCGGTCCGGAATTGCGCGCAGTGTGGGTGAATTATAATGAGCTGTCGATGAAAACATACGAAAACGGCGGCACGGAAAATGATTTTCGTCAAAAAGCGGCGCAAATGTGCGAAAATATCCGCGCCGACGGCTTGAATACCGTGATCTTGCAGGTGCGCCCGTTTTGCGACGCATTTTATCCGTCAGAGGTTTTTCCGTGGAGCGCGTACCTTACGGGCACACAGGGGCAGGCGGTCGACTATGACCCGCTTGCGGTGTTCATAGAGTGCGCACAGGCAAAAAATCTTTCAGTGCAGGCGTGGATCAATCCGTACCGCGTGTTGCCGTCTACCGATTGGGAATTACTGTCCGCCGACAATCCTGCGCGCAAATGGTATGAAGCGGGGCAAACCGAAAATCTGTTGCTGACGGGGGAGGGCATTTACTTAAATCCCGCGAGCACCGAGGTGCAAACGCTGCTTTTAAACGGTGTGCGTGAAATTTTGGAAAACTACGCAGTATCCGCTATTCATTTGGACGACTATTTTTATCCGACCACCGAGTATTCAGTCGATGCGACCAGCTATGCACGCTATTGTGCGGCAGGGGGTACGCTTTCGCAGGACGATTGGCGGCGCGAAAATGTCAGCACATTTATCAGCGCCTTGTATTCGACGGTGAAATCGGTCAACCCACAGGTGCAGGTTGTGATAAGCCCCGGCGGGGATTTGGAACGCAATTACAATACGCTGTATGCCGATGTGGCGCGCTGGGCACGGGAACCGGGGTATGTAGATGTACTTTTGCCGCAGCTTTACTATGGCTTTGAAAATGAGAAGAAGCCGTTTGAAAGCACCGCCGCGGAATGGGCAAATTTACCGTATGCAGATACAGTTTCTCTTTGCTTCGGGCTTGCCGCGTACAAATGCGGAAAGGAGGACGCTTATGCGGGTGCAGGGGCAATGGAATGGACGGAGCATACCGATATTTTGGCACGGCAGGTTTCGTTCTGCCGCGAACTGCCGTGCTGCAACGGCTTTGCATTTTTTACGTATTCCAGCATTTACCAGCAGAATTCGGAGGAAAATGTCAAAAAAGAGTGGAAAAATCTCAAAAATATGTTACAATGAAAATAATTGAGAAAACTTGTAAATTTTGTGGAGCTTGGGAAAATGCGGGATATGCGAAAACGTTTGATTTGTATGGCGGTGCTGATTATTTTGACGGTGCCGATTGTATATTTGGTGGCGTTGCAGGGCGTGGTGACAGCGATTGTAACCAACAGCGTGCCCGAAGTCATCGAAACTACCGCGCCGCCTCCTGTCCCCGAAACAACCACGGCGGCGGACAGCCTCATTCTCTCTGCACCGTCTGAAAATCCCTGTACTGTGGAAACGCCGACAGTCAATATCAGCGGATATTGTGCGCCGCATTTGCCGCTTACTGTGAACGGACAAGCGGTGGAAAAAGCGGCGGACGGGCATTTTTCTTACGATTGCCCGCTTTTGGTCGGTGAAAACACCGTAACGGTGTCAAATACGGAAAAAGAAATTGTTTTGACGGTTACATATTCGCGCACGCTCTTGCGCGCGGTAACGCCTTCCAAAACGGTTACAGCACAGGGCGGTATGCTGTTGGAGGTTTCCTGCGAAGCACTTGCGGGTGCCAAAGTGACCGCCTCCCTTTCGGGACAGGTTGTTTCGCTTTCTCCGACGACGGACAACGCTTTGCCGGACGGTTTTGTGCAATACAGTGGGCAAATGACGCTTCCGGCTGCACAGTTTGAGGTGCAAAAACTCGGTAAAATTCGATTTACGGCAACCTTGGATGGGCAAAGCCAAACGGTGGCGGGCGGCAGTGTGCAAATTGAGGCGCTGACGTATGCCGACATTCCGATTGAAACAGGGCAGGGTGCGGTCACAGCGCCGATTGTCTCCGGCGACGGGCTTGTGCAAACCCTAAATCCCGATACCGATTACGGGAAAGGCGTGGCGCGGATGCTCAAAATCACGGCGGATTATGCCGAAACCTGCCCGGGCAATACCGCAGACGATAAATCCTCTCCGCTTTGTACGCCGTTTTTGCGCGGCACATACGATTATGTGGTCGGCGAGGGGCACTTCGGGGAGACGGACTACTATATCACAAAATCCGGCTATAAAATCGAGCAGGCGCAAAGCGAATGCTTTGACGGCTATATTTTGCCGACGAATACAATTTCGGTACATAAGTCTTATACCGACGGCGAAACCACTGCCGTACTCACAATGAATTGGAAAGTGCCGTTTGTTTCGGAGCTGAAAAAACAGGCATATTACAAAGGGTATACCGGCAGGGTGTTCAATGTGACGAGTTCCACGGCGGAATATATTGATTTTACCTTTTACTATACCAACGCCGCCGAAGGGTCGTTTGATTTCTCCGGTAGCAATACGGTGAGGAGCGCCGAGTGGGTCAATGTCGGTCAAGATGGGACAACCACCCTGCGGGTCTATTTGCGAAACAGCGGGAAGTTTTACGGCTACCGCGCGTATTATGCGAGCGATAACCGTTTGGTAATTAGTTTCCGCAATCACCCGAAAACCTTGTCCGATACCGTGATTTTGCTCGACCCCGGTCACGGCGGCAGAGACTGCGGTGCCATCGGTGCGAACGGTGTGTATGAAGCCACCTTGAATCTGCGCATTGCGGCGCTGGTTAAGCAAAAATTAGAAGCGGCAGGCGTGCGCGTGGTTATCTCCCGTACGGCGGATGTATATGTGGACCCCGAAGCCCGCCGTACCCTTGGGCGGGAAACGGGTGCAGACGCGTTTGTTTCCATTCACTGTAACGCAAACAACAGTGCCTCTTTGAGCGGCACGGAGGTTTATTATTACCGCGCGTATGCTCAACCGCTTGCGGCAAGCATTCACGCGCAGTTGGTGACCGCGTGGAAAGGCATATATGCAAATGACGACTATATGCAGTCGCGCATTGTGCCCGAGGACGGCGGTGTGCGCTATTACCCGTTTAAGGTGACACGCATTGAAGAATGCCCCGCGGTATTGATAGAATGCGGGTATCTTTCCAACGGTACGGAATGCAGTCAGCTCTGCTTACCTGCCGTGCAGGAAAGTATGGCGGATGCGATTGCCCGCGGCATTCTTTTATATTGTCAGCAATAAATTCGAAAGAGAAGAAAGGATTACGGTGTTCTGAATGAAAGCCAAAAAACTCGCCATATCCGTTGTGTCGGTGATACTGCTTTTATGCGTGACGGTGTTGCCGGTGCTTGCCTTGACCGGCACGGTAACGACGAATTCTGACCCTTTGCGCGTGCGAACAGGTCCCGGCACAGGCTATGACCTGCTGTATCAAAACGGGCAGCTCGTACAGCTGCCGAAAGGCACGCCGGTTTCTGTCTTGGGTACATATCAAAGCGACAAGGGCGACACAACCAATTATCCCGTTTGGTATAAAATCACGGCAACCTTTAACGGGACAAGCGTGACAGGTTATGTCTCGGCGAAATATATCACCTTAGACCCCGAAACCACCACGCCGCCTGTTTCCGGCGAGGATATTGATATTTACGCCGTTCCCGAAGCCTATCGTCCGTATTTAAAACCGTTAATGGAAGCACACCCGAATTGGCAATTCACTTTTGTCGATACGGGGCTCGATTGGAACGATGTCATGGATAACGAGTGCTACCGCGGTGCACCGTTCCGCAATGTAGTCAGCGCATCTTTGAGAGAAGAATATCGCTATAAAGACGCAAACGGCAATTATTTGGACTCGGGAGAGAGTGGGGGCGGCAAGTGGTATCAAGCCTCCGATGAAGTGATTGCCTATTATATGGACCCGCGCAATTTAATGACGGAAAGCCGTATTTTTCAGTTTGAATTGCAAGGCTTTAATGAAAATCTGCAAACTGTCGCAGGGGTGGAAAGCATAATCAAAGGCAGTTTTATGGAGAATACCTATATTACCGCTGACGACGGCAGACGCTTGACTTACGCGCAGGCAATTTATGAGGCAGGCGAGCTCTCCGGCGCAAGTCCGTACTTTTTAGCGTCAAAAATTATTCAGGAAGTCTCGCGCAGCGGAAGCGGCTCCACAAGCGGCACCTATATCGCCAAAGACGGTACGGATTTAAGCGGCTATTATAATTATTACAACATTCAGGCAACCGCAGGCACCGACCCCGTGAAAAACGGTTTGGTTTGGGCGTCGCAAGAGGGCGGCAGTTACGGCAGACCGTGGACAAGCCCCTATAAATCCATTGTCGGCGGTGCACAGTGGATTGCGAATGGTTATATCAATAAGGGGCAGAATACGAATTATCTGCAAAAGTTTGATGTGGACAATTCTGACGGACAACTGTATTGGCATCAGTATATGGCAAATGTGGTGGGCGCGTGCAGTGAGGCAAATATCACTTATAATGGTTATGTCAATAACGATATGATAAACAATGATTTTGTATTCGTGATTCCGCTGTATGACAATTTGCCGGAACAGCGTTGCCGTTTACCGGGCGACACCTCGGTAGACCCCGAGCCGATTCCCGACCCCGAGCCGACACCCGATCCTGATCCGACGGTCACGGCAATTTCGGTTGCTTCAAAGCCCAACAAAACCGTTTACGAGCAAAACGAGACATTCTCTGCCGACGGCTTATCGATACAGGTGACATACAGCGACGGTACAATCAAAACTGTTGCAAGCGGTTTCTCTGTTTCTTCGCCTGATATGACTACGGCGGGCACGAAAACCGTTACAGTTACTTATGACGGGAAAACAACAACGTTTGCCATAACCGTCAACGCACCCGTTTTACCCGGTGCATTGCGAGTCCAAATGCCGACAGCGCGCGTCGGACAGCAGGTGAATATTCCCGTTTATTTAGACGATGCGGAATTGGGAACACTGACGTTCACTGTAACTTTTGATGCGACAAAATTGAACTATGTTTCATACAGTGAGGAAGCCTTTTCCATGGTTTCCGTCGGCAAACAGGGGAATTCTCAAATTACGGTTGCCTGCACGAACAACAGTGAAAGCACCAAGAGCGGCAAAGTACTTGTTCTGACTTTTGAGGTGTTAGCAACAGAGCCCTGTGCTACGGATTTGACTTTACAGGTGACAAAAGCGACCGCACCGGATGCAAACGACAAGCCGGTTTCGCTGACAGACGGAACTTGGACATTGCAAATTGCCAAAATTTCCGGCGATGTTGACAATGACGGCTTTGTGACTGCCGTGGATGCACGCTGGGTATTGCAGGCTTCGACGGGGCTGCGGACATTAAGTGATGCGCAATGTGCGGCAGCTGATGTCAACGGTGACGGTGAAGTGAGCGCTGTGGACGCCCGCTGGATTTTACAGGCGGCAAGCGGGGCAAGAGAGCTATAATCCGAAGTCTGTTTGTGCATGTTGCAAAAAACGGGCAAACCGAAAATTACGGCACCAACCCGTATCCTGTGTATAAAAGCAAATGTCTGCAACAAACCCCACCGGCAAATACCGGTGGGGTTCTTTACCGAAAGTGTTTTTATAGGCGGCGATGCTCGGCTTGCCGCCGCAGGACTGTGCGGCCGCGGAAGATGCGCACAGCGGCATTGAAGCGGCAAAGCGCGACGGGTTTTATGCCGTTGCCATTGGTGATGCCGCAAAAGCCAATACAGCTGACTTGAATCTTCGTACACTTCGGGATATATTTTAGATTGCGAAATCTTAAAAGAAGCATAAAACGCAGGAAATATGCATAAAAAAGCACTTACAAAAGTAAGTGCTTTTTTTGGTGCGGATAACAGGAATTGAACCTGCATGAAGTTGCCTTCACTAGAACCTGAATCTAGCGCGTCTGCCAGTTCCGCCATATCCGCATATTGCTTTTTCCGCTTTCGCCAAACCGAAAAGTCCGCTTGACGCTCCAATATAATAGCACGATTGCCTAACAATGTCAATCAATTTTTGAAAAAATCTCCCCTTTTGTTCTATACCTTTTTCTCCGTCATATCGGAAAACTGCCGAAGCAAAAAATTTGCCACGCCGTCTTGCTCGTTGCTCTCTATCACGGCGGTTGCCTGTGCTTTGAGCTCATCTACGGCATTTTCCACAGCATAGGCTTCATCGGCGGCGGCGAACAGCGTTACATCGTTGTAATTGTCTCCGAATGCAATCAGTCTGTCGGCGTTCACCAACGCCTTTACCTCGTTTGCACCGTTCGCTTTCGACGCTTCGGCGCTAAAAACCTCCAAAAACCAGTATTCGGTGTAGGTGTCGCCGTAAAAGGAAAAATGAATGCCCTCGATTTTCTCTAAAAGCTCGGTAATCGGTTTGAGACTTTCATAGGTGTCCACCAAATTTACATACACTGCGTGCTGTCTTTCAGGAATATGCAGATTGTCGACACGGCGAAATCGCTCGCCGAGCACTTTTTTGCGCGCGTGGTAAAAATCGCGATTGATTTGCAAATCAAGCCTTGTGTATTGCACGGAAATCTGCCCGTCATCTCCATATAAAAACAGCATCGGCGCTTTGTTACAGGTTTGAAACGCCGCCACAACTTCCGAAAAAGCGCGGGGCGCAATTTCGTGAAAGGAAACGATTTCGTCTTTTTCCAAATCATATAAAAATACACCGTTCATTAAAACAAGCGGTGCGGGAATATGCAGCCCTTGCAGTAGGTCCTTTACCGTCAAACTGCTTCGTGCGGTGGCAACTGAAAACAGCATCCCTTTTTGTGTAAGGGTATTGATAATGCAGCGGCTCTCTTCGGAAACCGTGCCGCTGTTATCGAAAAATGTACCGTCTAAATCTGTAATATATAAAGTGCGCATAGCTTCTCCGTTCGTTTTTTCTCAGTTGGAAATTTGTGAGCTTCACCAAACAGTATTATATATAATTTCGGCGGATTTTGCAACCATCTTGCTTTACAGTACTGCCGAAATATGGTATATTGAAAATAAACCGATATACGGGACGGAGGGTATACGATGAAAACCAGAGGACTTGCGGATTTTCGCGCAGAACATAATATTTGGCGCAAGGATTTGGCGGAAGAACTTCACTTGCGTGAAGGGGAACTGGAACGCTTGGAACTGACGGGCGAGGTGCCCGAAGATGCGGCGCAATTTTTGACGGAAAAATATGCGCTTCCCGAAAATTATTTTACCGAAGATATAGAGCGTGCGGCTGTGCTCGCCGCGGCGGCAGAACGGTACGAGCCGAAAAATCCGTTTGCGTACTTTTTAAAAGTCGGATTTATCTGGGAATTGCTGGTGGGATTGGTGTTTTATCTCCTGACCTTGCCGTCGGCGGTTTCTGTTTATTTAAACTATACAGTCAGTGACAATTTACTCATGATAGAAACAATCTGCCTCTGTATTGTCCAAATTGTTTCGGGGATTTACCTCGGCTCGCACATCATCAAAAAGACCAATTTCCGCGGCAGTATTGCCGACTATGAATTTCTATATCCGTATTTGCCGGGGATTGTCGGCGGTTTGCTTACCGGTCTGCTTCCCCACACGGCGCAACTCTGGGCCGATGCCGATTCGATGTGGAGTATGGCTTTCTCTGTTGGGTTCAGTTTCACTTTTTCGTTGCTTAGTGCGGCAATGGGAATTTTCTTTTTAGCCTTTTTGTTAGACACCGCTGCGCGAGCGGACGGGGTAGACAAAGACAAACGCCTGAAAATTCTGTGCGCCGTTGTATTGGTTTCAAAATGCCTTGCTTATCTCGGGCTCATCATAAGCGGTTCTTTTTTTGAAGCAGACCTGCTCTCTTGGATTAACCGTGTGTTGTCCTTCCTTTTGCTACTTGCGGTACTGTACGGCGTGCTGTTTGGGGCAAAGAAAAATCCGCGTTTCAAAACGCTGTGGCTTACCGTTTTGCCGATTTTGGCTTTGGCTGTACC